>JAIXOU010000103.1 GCA_027486585.1 Verrucomicrobiaceae bacterium
AACGGCCGCGTGCTCGACTTTCTGGACAGTGACTACACCTTTCTCAATGAACGGCTGGCGAAGGTGTATGAGGTGCCCGGCGTGAAGGGCAAGGACATGCGGCAGGTAAAGCTGCCCAACAACCGGCGCGGCGGCATCACCAGCATGGCAGCCATCTTAGCCTATACCTCGTATCCGCAGCGCACGAGCCCGGTGCTGCGTGGGAAGTGGATCCTGGAGCAGCTGCTCGGCACGCCACCACCTCCACCGCCGCCAAATGTGGGCCAGCTGCCGGAGGATAAAAAGGCTGCCAAGGCGACCACGTTGCGCCAACGCCTGGAGGCCCATCGCAACAAGCCCGTGTGCGCAGGCTGTCACGCTCGACTCGATCCACCGGGCTTCGCGCTGGAGAACTTCGATGTCATCGGCAAGTGGCGCGACAACGACAGCGGCAAGCCGATTGATGCCACCGGCACGATGACCGGTGGCCGCAACTTCTCCACACCTGCCGAGTTCCGCCGCCTGCTGCTGGAGGACAAGGCGCTCTTCGTCCGCTCGCTTTGCACGCGGCTGCTCGGCTACGCCACCGGTCGCAGCGTTGAACTGCATGACCAGCCCACGTTGTTGCGGCTGGAGAAAGTGCTGCGCGACAGCGACTACAGGAGCGGGCCTCTCCTCATCGCCCTGGTGAAGAGCGTGCCGTTCCGCTCCCGCCTGTAGCGCCGAGATGGGCGGCCAGCTCACCACGCTCAACGCCGACATCCAGCAGCGAGCGACGATCAACGACCTCAACAACGCCACTGCCAATGCCTTGGCCCAAACGAGCAACAACACCAACGGCGTGAGCACGCTCGGCCAAGGTGCTGCTAGCAGCTACGACCAGAACCAGATGCAGAACGTGCTCGATAAGATGGATGAGCTGATCAATGCGCTGAGACGCTGAGGCGTGGGGCTATGTGAAATCAGGCACTGAGCTGTGCCGATTCCTGCAAACTGGAAGCGCTGGTGGCCTTTGCCTTATCCTGGGGTAAGGGGCGTGGAAGAAGGGGCGTTTATGCGAAGTCGAACATCGGATTCATTTCATTACCGGTGTTCTGTCAACCTTTCACGCCCTATGATTCGATCACTCCACGCCCTCTCGCTTTTCCTCGCTGCCACCTCGTTGATGGCTGCTGACACAACTCCGAGCGTTACCCTCGAAAGTCGTGGCCTGCCGCGCATCCTGTTTAACAACGACAGCGATGACCTGAAGTGGCCCGCCTACCCGGAGCATCATGCCAATGGTCTCTGGGTGCCTGCGGGCAAATACCTGCCGCTCCCGACGATCAACTCGCTCGACGACGCACTCGCGCCGCGCATCGGGCCGCTGGCCAAAACAAAAACGCAGGGCCTTTCCTATTGCGGCAACTTCGGTCTGCCCATCTGGGAACTGAAGCGGGATCACATCGCCGCGCTCGGGGATGATCCGCTTCAGCCGATCCTTCAGTTTTGGAAGCGCGATGGCCGCACCTTCTTCTTCTCGATGCGCATGAATGACATCCATCATGCGTGGTTCAACTGGGCGCACTTGTGGTCTGGCTTCCACAGGTCGCAGAGGCATCTGTTTCTCAAGCCGCCAACGGACAAGGAATGGGAGACCGATTTTCTGCCATGGTTCGAAGGCAAGACCAGCAAGAGGCCTGCCATCAGCACTTCATCGGTGGCTTTCGATTACTCGCGGGCCGAGGTGCGGACGTATTACCTCGAAACGCTGCGCGAAGCCTGCCGTCGCTATGATCTGGACGGCGTCGAACTCGACTGGCTGCGCTATCCCGACCTCTTCAGTAAGGGTGAGGTGAATGTGGCAATCATGACGGCCTTCGTTCGCGATGTGCGGGCCGTTCTCAATGAAGCGGCCAAACGGCGCGGCCACTCCCTGCGACTGCTGGCCCGTGTGCCCGTGACGCCGGAGCAGGCGCTCTCCATCGGTCTGGACGTAGAGGCCTGGCTGAAGGCGGGCTGGCTGGACGCCGTCATCGCCGGTCCCGGCACGAGTTTTTCCGCGTGCCCGTTGGAGCGCTGGGTTGACCTCGCACACCGGCATGGCGTGCCCGTCTATGGATCGATGGAGCGGCAGAACCGGAATAACGTTCCTCGCTACGGCAGCCCCGAAACATTGCGGGCCGCCATCGCCACACTCTGGGAGAAAGGCGCAGACGGGCTCTACTTCTTCAACTTCTACGTCCGCGACGAGATGCCGCTGCTCGACGAGTTCGCCGACCGTGCGCTGCTGGCGGGATTGCCGAAGGAATATTTCCTCGAATCCGGCGGCGACGGCGACCTGACCAAGAGCGGCGGCCCGCTGCCGCTGGCATTAAAGCCCGGCACTCCCGCCAACGTGCATCTGGTCATCGCCGACGATCCCGCGAAGGCCAGGGAAGCCAGCCTGGAGATCCTTTTCAAAAGCGAAGGCGAGACCGAGGCACCCGCCATCACCCTCAACGGTCAACCGCTCCAAGAACTGAAATCCACACCCGCCAAAGCGGGCTTCACCCTCACGCTTTCCTCCGCCGCTCTGAAGCCAGCACTCAAGCGCGGCACCAACGACTTCACCTTCACCTCAGCCGCAAGTGTCACGGTCACCTCGTTAAGCGTGCGCGTGGTGCCATGAGCCATCTGCACCTCTTTTCACCCATGAAACACACTCTCACCGTTGCCTGCATCTTTTTGAAATCAGCTTGGCAGGCTGTTTGCCGACCTTTTTCGGATCAGTTTCGTCGGCGATCTACGCTGCGCTCCGGTTCGCTCCGCTCTCACTGCCATCCTGCTCGCGCCGCTGGCCGGGCTGCACACTTTCGCTTGGAGTGGATTTCCCCGCTCTCTTTGTGAGCAATAAACGCTGGATTTATAACTCACAATCTGGCATGATGATGAGGTATAAACGAAGGAGCTTTGCATCATGGAAGACTGGAATCACTGGAACTGGCAACAAGCGGATTGGCCGGACTTCCGTTACGACCGCACCAAACTGGACGTCTTGGAGGCTGAATTCCTGCGGCAATCGGGTGTGTTCTCAGGCAGTATCCGCCACATCAACGTAGGCGACAAAGAGCAGATCACCGTCGAACTCATCAGCGAGGAAGCTCTCAACACCTCAGAGATCGAGGGCGAGATTTTGAATCGCGACAGCCTGCAATCCTCCATCCGCCGCAACTTTGGCCTCGCCACGGACAATCGCAAGATCCCGCCTGCCGAGCAAGGCATCGCCCAGATGATGGTGGAACTCTATCGCGAGTTCGAGGTGCCAATGTGCGACACCCTACTCTTTCGCTGGCACGAATCGCTCATGAACGGCAGACGCGACCTCGCCAACATCGGCAGCTACCGCACTGGCTCCAATCCGATGCAGGTCGTATCAGGTCCGCTTCACAATCCTAAAGTTCACTTTGAAGCACCTCCATCATCTACCGTGCCCGCCGAGATGAAACGCTTCATGCAGTGGTTCACCCGCACCTCGCCCAAGGGCAAGACACCGCTGCCCATTCTCACCCGCGCCGGCATCGCGCATCTCTTCTTCGTCACCATCCACCCGTTTGAAGATGGAAATGGTCGCATTGGCCGCGCCATCGCCGAGAAGGCCATTTCCGAGGGCCTGGGACACGCCGCGCTTATCGCGCTGTCTCTCACCATCAATCGTGGCCGCAAGACCTACTACGACATGCTGGAACGCAGCAACAAGGGGAACGAGATTACAACTTGGCTGAACTATTTCGCCCAAACGGTGCTCGACGCTCTGGCGCACTCCCAAGAGCTGGTCGATTTCCTGATCTCCAAGACCAAGTTCTACGACCGCCTACGAGGGCAGCTCAACGAACGACAAGACAAGGTCATCGCCCGCATGATGCGCGAAGGCCCAAGTGGATTCAAAGGCGGACTCAGCGCCGAAAATTATATCCGCCTCACCGGAACCTCGCGAGCCACGGCCACTCGTGATTTGCAAGACCTCGTGGAGAAGCAAGCCCTCGTTCGCACCGGAACCCTCAAGAGCACACGCTACCATCTTTCCATCACGCTCAAGCCATAACCATCGACTCCTATCTGAGTAGGGTTTTCTGCTTGGAGGCAGGAGTCAGATCCGTTTTCTCACCTCCCCCGGTTCTGCCTTCGGAAATCCTGCGGGGACATGCCGACGACTTGTTTGAAGCGCTTCGAAAGATGGAAGGCGTCGTGGAAGCCGAGGTCGGCGGCGATGGTGGCGAGGTTGTGGTTGGTTTCGAGAAGCAAGGAGCAGGCGCGGAGCACGATTTCATCGGCGCGGAATTCGCCGGGGCTTTTGCCGGTCATTTGCACGAAGCGTTTGCGAAAGGCGCTGTAGGACATGCCCATCGAGCGAGCTATCTCTTCCAACGATGGATCGGTGAGGCGACCGGTGCGCAGCTTCTGCTCCGCTCTCTCGCGCCATTGCAGTGTTTCGGTGGTTTGGGTGCGCTTGTCTTCAAACTGGAGCGCATCGGCCAGCCATTGCTGAAAGTGGCAGATCCGCGCGAGGTCGGACTCAGCAGGGGCTTCGGGCGAGGGTTGGAGAATGCGACGCAGGCGATCCGTCCAGTAGTTGAGCGGGTTGAGTTCAAGGTGGCGGCTGCGTTCACCAGGAAATCCACTGCCTTGCCAGGTATCAAAGAGGGGGCCGCGAAACCAAAGGAACAGCTCGCTCCAGCGCTCGCCGCGTTTCGGTCCGTAGCTTTGATTCACGCCGGGGGCGGCCCAGATGAGGGAGCCGGGTTGGAGCGTGCAACGCAGGCCCGTTTCGTCCATGTAGCTGGCTGTGCCCTCCAGGGTCAGCACGAGCAAAAAGTGTGGTGTGGGGCGCATGAACTTCGGCGGCGGCGCGTGAGCGTAGGTGGCCTGACTGCCCCATTTGGTGCCTGCATAGACGATCTCCCCCAGCGGCGAATGGATGGGGCGTGTGGCGTTCACATTCCAGGGGCCTGGAGTGCTGAAGTAGAGGTTGGGATCGGCTTCGTTGCCCATGTCAGGATCTACATGCAACAGGTCATTCTTTCAATTCAGACAGCATGGCTCCCGGCGTTCTATTAGAGACATTCCATCCATGAAAGCCTATTTCCATTCTCTAGCTGCGCTGCTGCTCACCACGCTGCCAGCGCTGCACGCGGCCGAACCATCGCGCAAGATCGGTGACGTGCATGCTCCCATCTGGGTCGGGCGTCCGCCGTCGGATGCCGTCAGTGGACTGGTCCGCCTGGAGAACGGCGAACTGCGTCACTACGATTACGGTATCGACCCGACGCCGGAACTGCGTTCTCACCCAGACTTTCTGCCGACGAGTTACGTCTTCAGTCGCGATCAGGGACTGACCTGGGAAACGCAAAAAGTGCCAAAGGGGCATTATGGGGCGGATGCGCGCAGCCCGGTCTCGGGCGAGTATCTGCGGCTGCAAGACAACAAAGATGGTGTTTATCTCATCAAGAGCAAAGGCGGCATTGATGGCGAATGGACGATGCGCCGACTGTGGGAGATCAAGCCGCCCGGCTCGGAGCTGAACATCACGCCCACCGTCATGTTCATCCGCGGTGGGAAGCGCGCCATCGTGCCATGGAGCCTCATTCGCCACAACACTCCCGAGCATCATCACCAGGCTGGCATCCTCTTCTCGGACGACGATGGCGAGACTTGGCAGCGCTCCAACTTGCTCGAAGCACCGCCACATCAGCCCGACCAGCGCGACCTGTCGGTGCGCTGGCAGAATGGTGCCACGGAGCCCACGGTGGTCGAGCTGCGCGATGGTCGCCTGTGGATGATCATCCGCACCTCGCTCGACTACCACTACCAGTCGTTCTCCACCGATGGCGGGGCGACCTGGAGCCAGCCGGAGCAGTCGCCGTTTTACGGCACGCTCACCAGTCCCCGCATCGACCGACTCAAGGATGGGCGTCTGCTCTTCATCTGGAACAACACGAACTCGTTGCCGGAGTTTCCGAAGAACGAGTTCACCGCCCCCTTCATCCAGGAGAGCGCGCAGAATGGGCTCGGCGAGGACGCATTCACCAATCGCGATGCCGTTCACGCGGCCATATCCGATGACGACGGCAAGACTTGGCAGGGGTTCCGCGAGCTGTTCCTCAATGCCCGGCGCAATGATGGCAACTACGGCGAAACCGGAGGTCTCGATCGCAGCGTGCATCAGCCGCAGTTTGTGGAGGTTGAAGACGGACGTGTCGTTTTGTCCGTGGGCCAGCACTGGCTGCACCGCTCGCTGCTCGTGTTCGATCCCGACTGGCTGCTGGAGACGAAACGCGAGGGCGACTTCTCCAACGGTCTCGATGACTGGTCGGTGCAGGGCTACAAGAAAGGCATCCGTGGTCACTGCTCGTTCAATCGCTACGAGTCATCCACGCTTGTGCCGCATCCCGAGGATGCCAAGCGGCGCGTGCTCAACGTGCGCAACTCCAGCCGCACCGATGCCATCTACCCCCGCGGCGGCGCGACGTGGAACTTCCCAGGGGGCAAAGCGGGCTTTGTGGAGGCGCGCATCCGGCTCCAGCAGGACTTCGGCGGAGCACGCCTCTGCCTGCTCGACCGCTGGCTGAATCCCACCGACCCCACCGTGGCATCGCTCGCGATGGGACATCTCGATCTCGCCCCAGGAGGCAAACTCAAGCCACAGCAATGGCACACCCTGAGATTCACCTGGAAGTCCGCTGAAGCTGGCGCGGAGATCGACGTCACTCTTGATGGCCAGCCCTTCGGCAAGCTGCCGGTCACTCGCAGCGCTCTCCACGGCATCAGCTACGTCCATTTCCAATCCACCTCTGCCGCCCGGGACTCGGGCCTGCTCATCGAGTCGGTCCGCGCTGAAATGACCCATCCTTGATGGCCATGAACCCCACCCTCACCTCAACAACGAGACCCACCTCATCAGGAAACGCCATGAACGAATCCCCACACAAAACGAACCAACAACCACAACCGGGTTCGCCGAACCTCGTTAGCCGCCGGCACTTTATTCAATCCGCTGCGGCTCTCAGCAGCTTGGCCGGAGTGACCACGAGTGCGGTGGCGGCGGAAGAAGCGGGCAAGGACAAATCCCGGACGGCACTGAACCAGCCGCTCGGCCAGGACTATGTGGTGGTCACCCAGGTGCCGGATGAGAACCACTTCATCCACGATCCGGCCATGACCATCCTGCCGAACGGGCACCTGATCGTGGCTGCGCCGGTCTGGGGGCGGAAAAAGAAAACCCGCGCCATCTATGTCTCGCGCAGCAAGGATGGAGGGAAGACGTGGACCAAGGTCTGCGAGAAGCCGTGGTCCGAGGCCACACTCTACGTCCATGAAGGCCGGCTTTACATGTTCACGCAGATCCAGACCTTCCAGGGCGTATGGGTCAGCGGCAGCGATGACGAGGGCACGAGCTGGACCGAACCGGTCGAGGTGATCAAGGCAGATCCTGCGCGCAAACATTGGAATATTCAGCTTGGCATGGTGGTTCAGGACGGGTGGCTCTACTGGGGCAATGGCCGCGCCTTCGAGGACATGGGAGTGGTGGCCTGCGAACTGAAGAAAGGGCTGCTCAATCCGGAGGCGTGGATCGCGTCCGAGGCGGTGGTGATGCCGATACCGCAGGAGATCATGTCGGGCACCTTTAGCGATGGATCGCCCATGCGTTGCCTCGAAGGCAATGTCGTCAACGTGGGTGGCAGGCTGCTCGTCATCGCCCGCGCGGTGATCAACCGCTACGCCACTGCGAACATGGCCGCCGTGTTCGATGTGACGCGGGAGGGCCGCACGCTCGCGCTCACGTTCAGGCAGCTCTGCCCCGTGCCCGGCGGTCAATGCAAGTTCCACATCGTTTGGGATGAACGCTCGCAGCTGTTCTGGATGGCCTCGAACTTCCCCACCAACTCGCTGGGCCTGTATTCCGATCCTGACCTCAAGCTGCCTCCGGGCAAGCCCGCTTGGCAATCCCTGCGCGAAGATCGACGGCTGCTGATGCTCTCCTACAGCCTCGATGCGTTGAACTGGTTACCCGCCTGCTCCATCGCGAAGGCGGAGAAGATGACCCAGTCCTTCATGTATCCTTCGATGGTGATCGACGGCGACGACATCGCCCTGCTCTCGCGAACAGGCCGCGATTCGGGCGACTACCATGACGCCGACCTCGCGACGTTCCACCGCGTGCGCAACTTCCGGTCCCTAGCGATGGACATCCGCCCGAAACTGTAACGATCACGAGGAAGACCATCATGAAACCCTCACTCACACTCATCACCACACTCTTGCTCGCCTCGCTGGCTGCATTACACGCCGCTGATAAGCCCGAGCCCGTTGCTAGTGACGACAAGCTGGCCGAGACCATGTCCCGAAAGCCCTCGGGCATACCACTGGCACCTATCCTTGATCCGGGACCTGAGTTTGCCGATGGAAAGCGCATCTGGCAGGGGTCCGGGAGCATGACCATCAGCCCGAAGGGGCGGATTTGGCTGTCAGAGATGACCGGTGGAGGTTTCGAAGGTGACCGCACCGAGCCGACCTATGTGATCCTCTTCACCAGCGGCGACGAAGGGAAGACGTTCCAAGGACCTGTCGCAGTGGTCAAGTCACCGAGTGGGAAGCACGTGCAAGATCCCGGCCTCTGGACCGATCCACGCGGCCGGCTGTGGTGGTATTACTATGCGAACGGGGGGATGGTTGCCAACATCGCTGATGATCCCGAAGCCGCGAAGCCGCACTTTCAGCCTCCGTTCTTTGTCTCGCAGGGCTTCTTTATCAACAAGCCGACCGTGTTGGCAGATGGCTCATGGCTCTGGACACCGCACAATAAAATCCCCACCTTGGGATTCAAAGGGGTGACGGTCTATCGATCGCAAGATGAGGGAAAGAGTTTTGCGTTCGTCGGCAGCGTGAACAGCAAACCCGGCGTGGAGATCCAGATCGGAGAGCCCATCACCGTGGAGCTGCGCGATGGGCGGATCGCTTTGTTTATCCGCACTGTCTCTGGAATCCGCAGGACCATCTCCGCCGACGGAGGCCGCACCTGGGGCGACTTCGACGCACTGGCTGGACTCAACGCCGTCGTGCACTCGCGCTTCTTTGTGAGCCGTCTGAAATCCGGCAACCTGCTGCTGGTTTACAATCGCCCACCCGAAACGCCCGATCCGCTCGCCACCAAGGGGCCGCTGGTCAATCTGCGACAGCTTCGGGAGCGGACTCACATGACTGCCGTGCTCTCTGAAGACGACGGAGCCACGTGGAAAGGTGGATTGCGACTGGATGATCGCGACAGCCCTTCTTACAGCCCGGATGAATCCCCCCACCGAAGGATTGAGAAGCTCACGACCTACCCAGACGGAGTTCAGATCGACGACGGCTCGATTTGGGTCAGCTACGAACTGAGCCGCTACGGTGCAGATGGACGGGAAATCGTGCTCGCACGCTTCCACGAAGCGGACGTCCTCGCGGGCAAGCTCGTCTCGCCTGAAAGCCGCCTCAAGATTCGTGCGCACAAGCTGACCACACCGCGGCACGACTACATCCCAATCAACCCGCAGAACCCCAACGACGAGGACTTCACCCCGAACGCCGTGCTGATAAACCGTCTGCTCCGCTTTGAACCTGCCGAACAACCCGACGGCATCTTCAAGCTCCAACCGCGACTCGGCGATCTGAAGGGATTGGAGACCGACCTCTTCACCGTGCGCGGCCCGATCCATTTCAAGTCGCAGCTCAAGGACGGCGTGCAGGAGATCACCCTCGCTCCTCCAGCCAATGTGAAGTTGACCGTGATCGTCCCTGATTACGCGACTGGCAAAACGGGTCCGCTCACCGACGGCACTGTGAGGGATGACGGCTGGCGCGAACTGCCGCTCACCCCGGGTGAGCCGACCAGCGTCCTCATTCCGACAAGATAAACTCAGAACTCCTTCCCTTTGAAATACATCGTGAACCCCCATCTCGCACTTCTCACCGCCCTGCTGCTCACCACGCTGCCAGCGCTGCACGCGGCCGACAAGCTACCGCAGCCTATCGCCACTCTCATCGAGCAAAACTGCACTGATTGCCACGATGCGGAGACGAAGAAGGGGAAGCTCGATCTCACGGCGCTGACGTTTGATTTGGCTGATCCAAAAGCAATGGACCGCTGGGTGCAGGTGTTTGATCGGGTGGAGAATGGCGATATGCCGCCGAAGTCGGAAGACATGAAGCCTGAGGATCGGAAGGCTTTGCTGGCGGCTTTGGAGTCGTCGTTGCACGCGGCGAGCATGGCGGTTACGGCGAAAAAGGGACGCGGACCGATGCGGCGGCTCAATCGCATCGAGTTTGAGCAAAACTTGCGCGACCTGCTCGCGCTGCCGCATCTCGATATTCGCGACATGTTGCCTGCGGATCGCGAGTCGCATCACTTCGACAAAGTCGCGTCCACGCTGGACATCTCGCATGTGCAGCTCACGGCTTATCTGGATGCGGTGGAGTCGGCATTGCGCCAGGCCGTGGTGACGTCACCTGCGCCGCCGGAGTCGAAAAAGACGCGAGTGGTTGGCAAGCAGCTCGGTCCCCACCGCACCACCGGTGGTGTGGAGTCGCTGTTCTATGCGCGGGATGGTAAGGGCTTTGACCTGGAGCAAAAGAACGCGAACCAAGCCAACGCAACCGAGCCTGATCCGAACATCGAGTTCGCGTTGTTTCGTTCGCCGGGATGGCCTTATGCGGTGTTCCCGGCGAAGACGCTGGCGACCGCTACGGGCGAGTATCGCGTGCGATTCTCCGCGCGGTCGGTGCTGCAAACGGAGGGCTTTGTTTTCAAAAAGGGCACGCGGCCCGTGCCTATGAACTTCCGTGCCCGCAAGCCGACGAACCACGACATCGCTGAAGATGTGCGCGTGACGGGCGGAATCATCGACGTGCAGCCCGATGGCGGCGTGTATGAAACGACGGTCTATCTGCTCGCGGGCCAGACCATCGAGTATGGCATGCTCGGCCTGCCAGTGCCGCAGATCGATGCGCAGGGCAAGACGGGCTACTATCGCTATCCCCCGCTGCCGGAGGGCGGGCAGCCGGGCATCGCGTTTCAGTGGTTGGAGATGGAAGGCCCCATCGCTCCGGCATCCTGGCCGCCCGCTTCGCATCGCGTGCTGTTTGATGATCTCGGTGCCGACGTCAAATCAGCCAAGCCCGCCGAGGATGCGAAACGACTGCTGCGGCGTTTCATCGCCCTCGCCGCACGCGTACCGGTGCCAGAGGAAGCGATCCCGCCGTTTGAAAAACTCGTGCTCAATGTCCTACAAAACGGTGCGCCACTCGCCGAGGCCTTGCTGGCAGGTTATCAGGCCTTCCTTTGTTCCGATCTGTTTTTGTATCTGCGAGAGCCCATCGCCGCAGACGATCATTTTGCCATCGCGAACCGGCTCTCGCATTTCCTCAGTGACTCGCGACCTGATGCGGAGCTCGCAACTCTCGCGACGCAAAAGAAGCTGCGTGATCCCGCAACGCTGCGCGCGGAAACCGACCGCCTCATCTCCAGCGCGGGCTTCGACCGCTTCGTGAATCACTTCACCGATTGCTGGCTGAATCTCCGCGAACTCCGCCGCGATGATCCCGATATCCGGCTCTATCCTGAGTATCGGCTCGATGACTATCTCGTCGAGTCGATGGGCATGGAGACGCGCGCATTCTTCACCGCGATGCTTCGCGACAACCTGCCCGCTGCTTCGCTGATCAAGAGTGAGTTCGCACTCCTGAATGACCGTCTCGCACGGCACTACGGCCTGCCTGAGGTGACGGGCTCCGCAATGCGTCGGGTCGATCTGCCGAAGGACAGTGCGTATGGCGGGCTCATCACGCAGGGCTCCATTTTGAAAGTGTCCGCGAACGGCACCAGCACCTCACCCGTGCTGCGCGGCGTGTGGATCATGGATCGTCTTATCGGTCAGCATCCGCCGCCGCCACCACCAGGTATTCCTGCCGTAGAACCTGACATTCGCGGTGCAAAGACCATCCGCGAACTCATCGCCCAGCACACGAAATCCAAAACCTGCGCCACCTGCCACGCGAAGTTTGATCCTGTCGGTCTCGCTCTGGAAAACTTCGATATCCTCGGTGCCTGGCGCACCCGCTATCGCGGCACCAGCGATGGCGAACGCATCACCGGCATCGACCGCGCCGGTCACGACTTTGCCTTCACCCTCGCGAGCAAAGTGGATGCCAGCGGTCAACTCGCCGACGGTCGTCGGTTCGCCAACATCCACGACCTGAAAGTCCTCTTCGCCGCCAACCCCCGCCAGCTCGCACGGAATCTCCTGCACCAGTTCACGCTGTATGCCACCGGCACGCCCGTGCAGTTCTCCGACCGCCGCGACATCGAAGCGATGCTCGATGCCTGCGCGCAGGACGGCTACCGCGTGCGGGACCTGGTGCACGCGCTGGTGCAGAGTGGGATCTTCACTGGAGGGACCGTGAAATGATCCGATTAGGTGGACAGATATCTGGCAATGAAGTCCTCGGGCTTGATCGGCTGCGGCTTGTAACCTGCATTGGCCAGCACAGTGTAGTCACTGTCGTTGGTGATCACGAAATCGGCATTCGCGACGATGGCGCAATCGACGAACTTATTGTCGTCGGGGTCGGACGAAATGACGCGGAACTGATACGAGGGTTGGACGACAGTCACGGATTCGTAGGCAGCCGACACAAGGCTGAGCCAATGCATGATTCTCGCGGCAAATGCGTGTCCTCCGCGTTCTCCGGCGATTTCTTCATACTCCAGAATGATTGCCGCAGTTACCGCCAAGCGAATCTCGCCATTGGCCAGCGCCCGGAACAGCCGGGCAATGGGAGACTGTCGAGCAAATGCGGACAGCATCACGTTGGTGTCCACGACCACCAACATCAGACTGCGTATGGATGGTTTCTCCGGTGCTCGCGAATCGCGGCTTCAATCAGGTCCGGCTCAAGCTTTCCGGCCTGCCGCAGCGCCTCGGCTTCATCCTGGATCTCCTCCGTCAGTTGCGCGAGTTCCAGCCGCAGCAAGAACTTGTGCACCGCAGCCAAAGCGCTCGGCCCCAAGGATGCGACCTTGGACATCACGTCGGGCAATAGCAGGGCAGGGTTGTTTGCGCTCATGCCTAAATCATACGCCTCGTTTTCCTGATTCAAAGATCAAATTTCCGACCACCATTCACGCCCCCATCTGATTGTCTCCCCATCCCCCATCTCATTGTCTCCATGAACATCTCCACCGCCTCCTCCCCCATGCCCCGCCGCACCTTTTTGCGCGGCCTCGGCATCACGCTCGGGCTTCCGATGCTCGAATGCATGACACCCGTGTTCGCGAGAGCTGCGCAATCGCCGACGCCGAAGCGCATGCTGGTCATCGCGAACAATCTCGGCGTGCTGCCGAAGAACTTCTTTCCGGCGAGCGCCGGTCGCGATTACGCTCTCTCGCCTTACCTTGAGGTGCTCTCCGAGGTGCGGAATGAGTTCAGCGTGTTCAGTGGCCTTTCGCATCCCGGCGTGAACGGCGGACACAGCACGGACAACTGCTTCCTCACGTCAGCGCGCGGCGCATTCAAAGCCGGATTCCGCAACAGCATCTCGCTCGATCAATACGCCGCCGAGAAGCTCGGCCAGGTGACGCGCTTCCCCACGCTGAACCTCGGCGTGAACATCGAGAAAGCGAACCGCAGTCTCTCCTGGACGCGCGATGGCGTGCTGCTGCCCGCCGAAGATAGCGCCACCGCCTTGTTCAACAGGATGTTCGTTCAAGGCAGTGCCGATGAGGTAAAAAAACAACTCCTCCGGCTCAAGCAACGCGGCAGCATCCTCGACACACTCAACACCGAGGCCGGACGTTTCAGCCGCACTCTCGGCAGCACGGATAAAGCACGTCTCGACCAATACCTCACCTCCGTGCGCGAAGTGGAGCTACGCCTTCAAGTCGCCAGCGAATGGGAGCAGCGCCCCAAGCCCGTCGCCACGCAGCCCGCGCCGTCCGACATCAACGACAGCAAGCTCTTCTTTGAGAAGTTCGACCTCATGCTCAGCATCGCGCAGCTCGCTTTCGAATCCGACAGCACACGCATCGTCACGCTGATGGTCGATGCCTTCAAAACGCCCGTGTTCTCTCTCCCCGGACAAAAAGCCACCACCGAGACCTATCACAACCTCAGCCACCACGGACAGAACGAGGAAAAGGTAAAGCAACTCGAAGCCGCCGACCGCCAGCACATGGCGCTGCTACGCAAACTCATCGGCAACCTCGCCGCCAAGTCTGAGGGCGGCCAGCGCCTGCTCGACCGCACCATGGTCCTCTACGGCAGCAACCTCGGCGACGCCAACATCCACGACAACACCAACCTCCCCATCCTCCTTGCCGGCGGTGGCCTCCACCACGGCCAGCACCTCGCCTTCAAACGCGACAACAACAAACCGCTCAGCAACCTCTTCGTCACCATGCTGCAAAACATGGGCATCGAGACCGACACCTTTGGCAGCAATGCCGGAACCTTGAACGAACTGAAAGCATGAAACCCACACTCACACTCCTCCTCACCGTTGCCCGAGTCTCACTTCCTCGTCTGAGAAGAAAAATGTGACCAGCCAAGCCGCTCGCGGAATAAGCCTCATGACATGGCACAACCTGACTTTGACCAAGCGCGATTCATGGCGGCTGTCCCGACACCCGCTCGTGTTGGAGTGGCACGATCACTCCGTGCGAGGTCGTAAAACGATCAAGACCTTACTCAGCTATTCATGACCACGATGAGACCGCTTTCCTATGCCCTGTGTCTGCTCGCTGCGGCCTCTTCTTTGAGGGCCGCTGAGCCTGTGCTGTGGCTTGATACGGGGAATACGCAGACGCTTGTCCTCGGTGAGGAGCAGGTCCGTGAGTGGAAGGATGCTGCTGGCAGAGGTGTGGTGCTCGTGCAGCCGAAGGTGGACCATCGCCCGGAGCCACGGGACAAGTTAAATGGACGCACCACGCTCTACTTTGACGGCAAGGACTTCCTCTCTGGACCGGCGGCGCTGAAGGAGGGCGATGATACCTTCACGTTCATCGTGCTGTGGCGGCCAAGTCGCTCGGGCGTGCAGGCTGTATTCGAGCAATCAGGACAGGGCACGGGTCGTCGTGCCTCACTGCTTCAAGTCAATGAAGCCTACGGTTTCAATGGTCAGAGCAATGACGCTCACAAGCTCGTCCCCGTGACGCCAAACGAGTGGCGACTAACCGTGATGGTCGTGAACGGTGAGCTAAAAAACAACGTTGTCATCTTCGACAACGGCGCTCCTCCTGTGGTCGGCACCATCGACATCGTGAAGCAAAACGTTGGAGTGGATGGCATTCGTGTGGGCAATAAGCTCATTTCGAACAACGAGTTCTTCCAAGGTGATCTGGCGGAGATTCGTGTGTTTGATTCGGCACTATCGACGGCGGAGGTCGTGGCGGAAATGAGCGTCGTGAAGCAGCGCTGGGCTTTGGATTTTACGTTACCCACGCCCGCAGCGGTCGCAGAGGTGAAGGCACCTGCGATGAACGGCCCCAATCTGAAGCCGACTGCGGCGCAGGTGGAGTTCTTCGAGAACAAAGTGCGTCCGGTGCTTGCTGAGAGCTGCTTTCGTTGTCACGGAGAAGATGAAGACAAGCGCAAGGCAGGTCTGCGTTTGGATGGCTTGGCTCACATCCTGAAAGGCGGCGACTCGGGGTCGGCGATTATTCCAAACGATCCTGAAAAGAGTCTCGTCATCGAATCCATCCGCTACAAAAACGATGACACCGCCATGCCGCCCAAGAAGAAGCTGCGTGACGAACAGATCGCCGCTTTGACCGAGTGGGTGGCGATGGGTGCGCCCTGGCCGGGCTTTGATCCAGAAGCGCTCGCGTTGGCTGCGAAGAAGGAAGCAGAGCCTTATGACTGGGAACTGTTTCGCAAGGATCATTGGTCGTTCCGGCCCATCGCTGATCCGCAGCCACCGACGGTGAAGAATAGTTCCTGGCCCAAGAATGACATCGACCGCTTTGTGCTCGCTCGCATGGAGACAGCGGGAGTGGCCCCCAATGAACAAGCGGACAAGCGCACTCTCATACGCCGTGCTTATCTCGATCTCATCGGTCTGCCGCCCACGCCTGAACAAGTGTCTGCCTTCCTGGCTGACGAAGGTCCGCAGGCGTTCGAGAAGGTCGTGGATGAACTGTTGCAATCCAGTCATTACGGTGAGCGCTGGGCTCGGCATTGGCTGGATGTGGCGCGCTACAGCGATGGATTTGGTTCGGAGTTTGGCAACGACACGAGGCTTGAAGGAGCTTGGCGCTATCGCGACTGGGTCGTTGCGGCATTAAACCGCGACATGGGCTACGATGAGTTTGTGAAACATCAGATCGCTGGCGATGTGCTGAAGGGTGACCGCGATCCGGTTGCGACTGGCTTCTTCGCTGTGGGTCCCACGTATCAATCCGATGGCGGCGATGCCGAGGCAAAACTGAATGCGGAGGCGGAGACTTTATCTGATCGCGTGGATACTTTTTCTCGCGCCTTTCTCGGGCTCACGGTGGCTTGCGCCCGGTGCCATGATCACAAGTTTGATCCCATCACCCAGCGCGACTATTACGCCATTGCAGGTGTGTTTCGAAACTCACCCGTTGGCGAGTATCCCTTGGCATCTCAGCCTGAGATCGAGGCTTACCAGAAAGCTCAGGAGCGGGTCAAAGAAGCGACCAAGCTCCTGACGGAACAAAAGAAAAAGAAGCAGCCGACGAAGGAATTGCAGGCGGCCCTCGATGCCGCTCAGAAAGCCTCGCCGCCGAAGTATGCCTTTGCGCATGTCATCAAGGAGTCCGGCAAGGATGACATGCATCTGGCCCTGCGCGGCAATTTGGCGAAACCCGGCGAACTGGTGCAGCGTCGGTTCTTGGAGATCGTTGCAGGCAAAGAAGCCGCGACTTTCAAAGAAGGCAGCGGTCGTCGTGAACTTGCGGAGGCCGTTGTGCATCCTGCGAATCCGCTGACCGCGCGGGTGATGGTGAATCGCGTGTGGGATTGGCATTTCGGTCAGGCTCTCAGTCGCACGCCCAGCAACTTCGGTGTCCTCGGTGAAGCGCCGACTCATCCCTTGCTGCTCGACTGGCTCGCGCAACGATTCATGAAAAGCGGATGGTCGTTGAAGAAACTGCACCGCGACATTTTGCTGTCCGCGACCTGGCAGATGAGCAGCCGCTTCGATGAGCAGAAGTTCGCCAAAGACGGAGACAACCGCCTCATTTGGCGCATGAATCCGCGCAAACTGGAAGCCGAGACTTGGCGCGACAGCCTGCTCGCGGTCACGGGTGAATTGGATAGCAAGCTCGGCGGTGAGAGCACGGATTCCATCATGGACAGTCCGCGTCGCTCGCTCTACGCCACCATCAGCCGCAGCGGAGATCGATTGGAGTCCGATGCCTTCTTCCGTCTGTTCGACTTTCCCGTAGCGCAGGCCACGGCAGAGAAAAGGACCACGACTACCGTGCCGCAGCAGTATCTCTTCATGATGAACAACCCCTTTATGACCAAGCGCGCCTCGGCATTGGTGAAGGCGCTCCAAGGCATCGAAGGAGACCAAGCGCGGATCGATGCCGCTTACGAGCGTCTCTATGGGCGAGCGGTGACAGCGGCTGAAGTGGAGGCTGGAATGGATTTTCTCAGTGGCCACCCCGAGCGATGGAGCGAGTATGCGCAGGTGCTGCTGAGCGCCCATGAGTTGATCCAGATCCAGTGAATTGAATTGCCAACTATGAAATACGAACAACATCAACGTGAGTTCCGGCAGTCCTTGCTCAGCCCGCAAACGCGGCGTGAAGCTCTACGCAAGATGGGTGCTGGCATGGGCAGCATCGGCTTGGCCAGTCTGCTCGGACAGCAAGGTGCGCTCGCCGCCGCCAGCAATCCTCTCGCGCCCAAGCAGCCGCATTTTCCGGCGCGGGCAAAGCGCGTGATCCAGCTCTTCATGCCGGGTGGGCCATCGCAGGTCGATACCTTCGACTACAAGCCACTCCTGGCAAAACATGCCGGTGAGAGACCTGAAATCGTCAACCGCAGGTCGATACGCAACACGCAGATGGGCCTCATGCCGTCACCGTTCGGTTTTCAGCAATATGGACAGACCGGCAAGTGGGTCAGCGACATTTTCCCCGAAACGGCGAAGTGCGTGGACGACATTTGTTTTGTCCACTCGATGTTTACCGACATCCCCGAGCACGCCGGAGCGATCCTCATGTCCACCCTTGGATCGTTGCAACCCAACCGCCCCAGCATGGGCTCGTGGTTGCTCTACGGGCTCGGTGCCGAGACGGAAAACCTTCCCGGCTTTGTCGCCATGTCACCTGCAGCGCAGCCGCGCGGCAAGTCCGCGAATTGGAGCAATTCCTTCCTGCCCGGTGCCTACGCAGGCTCCTACGTGAACATTCGCGAGATGAAGCCGGAAGCCGCTCTGCGCGATCTCAAGAACGCCGCCGCATTGCCTGCCGAACAACGCAAACAAGTGGATCTGCTGGCGAAGCTGAATCATCTGCACCTTGAGAAGCTGCAACAAGACCAGCAGCTCGAAGCCGCGATCCAGGCCATGGAGATGGCCTTCCGAATGCAGGCCTCGGTGCCCGAGGTGTTCGATGTGAGCAAGGAAAGCCAAACGACTCGTGATCTCTACGGCGAGAGTGAGTTTGGCAAAGGTTGCCTCATCGCCCGTCGTCTCATCGAGCAAGGCGTGCGCGTGGTGCAACTTTCACACAGCATCGACGGCTACGACATCGCTTGGGACACCGGGCACAACGATATCGTCAACGGTCACGCCAAGCTCGCCAAAGCCTGCGATCAAGGCATCGCCGCGCTGCTAAAGGACCTCAAGAGCCGTGGCCTGCTGGAAGACACTCTCGTCGTTTGGGGCGGAGAGTTTGGCCGTGCTCCCACCTCCGAAGGTGCCAAAGGCCGTGACCACGATCACTACGGCTACACCATCTGGATGGCTGGCGGCGGAGTGAAGCCGGGCTTCAGCTACGGTGCCACGGATGAGTTTGGTCTTTCCGCCGTGGAGAAC
This sequence comes from Verrucomicrobiaceae bacterium, assembly GCA_027486585.1. GTDB lineage: Bacteria > Verrucomicrobiota > Verrucomicrobiia > Verrucomicrobiales > Verrucomicrobiaceae > Prosthecobacter. The sequence continues at coordinate 19,036 of JAIXOU010000103.1, forward strand.
CGTATGCACGTCCACGATCTCCACGCCACGATTCTTCACCTCATGGGCCTGGATCATCAAAAGCTCACCTACCGCTACTCCGGCCGCGACTACCGCCTAACCGATGTCCACGGGAATGTCGTCCATGATCTGATCGCGTGAGGGCTTTGCAGAAAAACATCGTCCTCATCGTCTCATGAATCCAAAGAACCATTCATCCTCACCCTCCTGCAGATGGGGCATTCTCGGTGCCGCCTTCATCGCCCGCAAAAACTGGCAGTCCATCCGCGATGCAGGCAATGCCACACTCGTCGCACTGGCCAGCCGCGACATCGCGAAGGCACAGGCCTTTATTGACGAATGTCAGGCTCAGGTTCCGCATGCGGTGAAGCCCGAGGCGCTTGGCAGTTACGAGGCGCTGCTCGCCCGACCGGACATTAACGCCGTGTATATCCCGCTGCCGACCGGATTGCGGAAGGAATGGGTCATCCGCGCCGCCAGAGCCGGCAAGCATGTGCTTGTGGAAAAACCCGTCGGTTGCATTGCCGCCGATGTCGCCGAAATGCTCGACGCCTGTGAGCAGCACCACGTGCAGTTTATGGACGGCGTCATGTTCATGCACGGTCGGCGTCTGCAGCAACTACGCGGCGTGCTCGATACCGAGGTGGGCCTAATCCAGCACATCGCCACTCAGTTCAGCTTTCTCGCCGCCGATGATTTTGCGCACACCAACATCCGTGCTCACGGCGCACTTGAGCCGCTCGGCTGTCTGGGCGATCTCGGTTGGTATTGCCTGCGCTTCACCCTTTGGGCCATGGGTGAGAACGCACCGCTCAGCGTCACCGGACGCATCCATGCCGAGACGCAGCAGAGCGCCGATGCTCCGCCAGTGCCGCTCGCATTCTCCGGCACACTGAATTTCGCAGGCGGAGTCAGCGCCTCCTATTACTGCTCCTTCATCGCGCAGCATGCACAGTGGGCCATCGTCAGCGGCTCGAAAGGCCTCCTGCAAGTCTCCGACTTCGTCCTCCCGTTCTTCGGAAAGGAGACGCGCTACAGCCTCACACGCTCCGAGTTCGTCGTGAACGGCTGTCAGGTCGATTTCCACGAAGGTCGTCACATCGCGCAAATCGAGGAACCCAGCAGCAACGCCCCCGGTTCGCAGGAGTCCGCCTTGTTCGCGGAGTTCTCCAAGCTCGTTCTCACCGGCCAACGTGATTCCGCCTGGCCCCGCATCAGCCTGCTCACCCAGCAAGTTCTCGACGCCTGCCTGCGCTCCTCGCACTGCGGCAGCGCCACTGTGGAAGTTGGGTTCTAAAATCGCATCATGATAAAGCGGACCATCACTTTCATCGCCGCCCTCCTGCTCACGCCGCTGGCGCATGCCGATGTCCTCTACTCATGCCCCGGAGTCCATCGGGCGTTCTTCCCGAATCGGGTCCGGTATTGGCGGGGCGTCAGGCCGACGCGCTTTTGAAACTGGCGGCAGAAGGCGCTCTGGTCGTAGAAGCCGTTTTCCATGGCGATGGAGCCAAGCGAGTCATCCGTGCGCTGCAATTGCTGGCAGGCGCTGTCGATCCGAAGCTGGAGCAGATATTGAATCGGCGAGGTCTGAAACAAGGCTCTGAATCGTCGCTGAAACTGGCTGGTCGAGAGATGCACCATGGCGGCGACGCTCTCGATGGTGATGCTCTCGTTGTAATGGCCGTTGAGGTAATCCACAGCGGGCTTGAGATCCTCGTAAGGACCGATGATGGCACCCGCGCTGCGGGCATCTCGCATGACTCCGGCGATGCCGATGACTCGCCCTGCCCGGTCGTGCAGAGGGGTCTTGCTGCACAGGTAGCAGACCAGGACACCTTTGCTATTGGGCACGAACCAAATCTTGTCCCTAACGGCTAAGTTTTTGTCAGCGATCCAGCGGTCTTCTTCACGATAACCTTGAGCGAGAAATGGAGAGAAAAAGTCGGCATCCGTGAACCCCAGAACTTCCGTTTCATGGCGAAATCCGATGGCCTGCAGCAAGGCTTGATTCATCCGCATGAACCGCCCCTCGGTATCTTTGACGAAGAAATAGACGTTCGGAAGCATATCAAACAACTGGCCCAAAGAGTCTTCGGGAATGAGACGCGACAAGAAGGCTTCTTGGAGTTTTTTTCCCTCAGCGTCACGAGCGGTCTGGGGGGATTTGTGGCGAATTTTCATGTGAGTCTTAAACGCACGGGATGCGCCGAAAATACAAAAAGACGCGGGTATGTGCCAAGCAAAACGGCAGCGTCTTTGGCTACAATGCCGCATCAAAAAAAAATTGGATCCATGATCCGCTTCAACCTGCTTCCTATGATCACGCAACATTCCTTCAAAGTCTTTGGGCTTGTCATCACGACAGCCATCCTGCTCTCCCAGCCGGATCTCCGAGCTGAACCCGTTGCCTTCAAACTGCGAGCCAACGACGTCATCGCGCTGACGGGTGGATCAAACATCGAGCGCACGCGTTTCAATGGGTTTCTTCAAACACATCTCTTCACCACTCAGCCGGACGCGAAGGTCAAGGTGCGCAATTTCGGCTGGGAAGGCGATACGGTGTTCGAACAGTGGCGTGATGGTGGAGCGGCGGGGAAACTCGACCCGAGCCAGAGCTGGCGGCAGCAGCGCGATTGGCGACAGCAGCTCGCCGAGGTCGGAGCAACGGCGGTGATCGCGCAGTTTGGCCAGATGGAATCGCTCGCCGGCGTGGAGAGGCTGCCTGCGTTCATCGCGGCCTACGAGAAACTGATCGCGGAGTTCACTGAGGGTGGTCACCGCGTGGTGCTGGTATCGCCGATACGGTTTGAAAAAAGCACGCAGCCACTCGCGCCCGATCTCACACGGAACAACACGGCGGTGCAGTCTTATGCGGATGCGATTCGCGATCTCGCGGCAAAACTTGGTGTAACGTTCATCGATCTCACGAAACTCCCGCATGATGCGCAGCCGCTGACTGACAATGGCTATCAGCTCAATGAGCAGGGTCATCGCATCGTGGCAGCGCACATTGCAAAGTCGCTGGGCATCTCCACGAAGCCCGCGGCAGACACCGAAGGCGTGCGCAGTGCCGTCATCGAAATGGAGCGCCTGTGGTTTGATTACTGGCGGCCCATGAACTGGGCGTTCATCACCGGCGACCGCACGACTCAGCCCTTTGCCAGAGACTGGAAGGACAACAAAAAACACCTCATGCCGGAAGAGATGAAGGACTTCGTGCCGCTGGTCCAGCAGGCTGATGAAAACATCTGGAAGGCGCTCGCGGGCCGGCCCGTGACGCCCATTGGTATCCACTCGTCCATCCCTGTCGAGCCGCCGAGTGTGAAGCCGCAATTGCCGGAGGAGGAACTCGCTTCCTTGAACGTCCTCGATGGCTTCAAGGTGAATCTTTTCGCCTCCGAGGCCGATGGCGTGGTGAAGCCATCCCAGATGCGCTGGGATGAGCGCGGGCGCTTATGGGTCGCCTGCACGGTGAGCTATCCGCAGATCAAGCCAGGCGAGAAGCCCAACGACTATGTGCTGGTATGCGAGGACACGGATGGCGATGGCCGCGCGGACAAGTTCACCAAGTTCGTCGAGGGCTTGTTCATGCCGACTGGCATCGAACTTGGCGATGGTGGACTCTATGTCGCTCAGGGCACGGAGTTGCTGCACTTCCGCGACACCAAAGGCACCGGCAAGGCGGACACTCGGCGCATCGTTCTCGGTGGTTTCGGCACGGGGGACTCGCACCAATTGATTAACTGTCTGAACTGGGGCTTTGGCGGGGAGCTGTGGTTCACGCAGGGGCATCACATCTACTCACGCGTCGAGACCCCGTATGGCGTGGAGACGCTGAACCGCTCTGGCGTGTGGCGTCTGCGCCCGCGCACCGGGCACCTCGATCCCTTCTTCCAATGGTCCACTGCGGGCGCGAACTGCTGGGGCGTGGTCACCACGGACTACGGCCAGCCTTTCCATATTAGCGGCGCGAATGCCACTGCCTACTTCACCATGCCGGGTCTCTCGCGCTCGAGCCTTTCCACGCCAGCTGAAGCCATTAGGGTTTGCGAGGCAAGCAGCAAGCAGGTCGGCATGGAGTTCCTCGGCAGCAGCCAGTTTCCGCAGGAGATGCAGGGCCGCGTCATCCTCGGCGGCTTCTACGCGAACCGTCTGGAGCAACACGAACTGCACCTCAAAGACGGCGTGTATTCATCGACGCAGCTTCCGAGCATCATCGAGACGAAGAACAATGTCTTCCGCCCGGTGGAGGTCCGCAGCGGCCCGGACGGTGCGCTCTATGTCGCGGATTGGTATAATCCCATCATCGGCCACTACAGCGCCTCCTATCGGCATCCCGACCGCGACAAGGAACATGGACGCATCTGGCGTGTGACTTACAAGGGCCGTCCGCTGGTCGAGCCCACATCGCTCGCGAATGCCACCGTCAGTGACCTCTTTGAGCTACTCGACTCTCCCGAGCGGTGGGCCAGCTACCAAGCCAAGCGCCTCCTGTTCGAGCGCGACAGCAAGGAAGTGACCACGGCACTCGACGCATGGGTTGCCAAACTCAAGGCGGGTGATGCGAAGGATGAATACCGCCGCCTGCAAGCGCTCGCCATTTACGAGGCCCACGAAACGGCGCGCCCCGAGTTGTTAAAGTCGTTGCTAGGTTCGCCGGACGCCCGCATTCGCGCCTATGCCACGCGCACGCTTTCGACTTGGGCGCGCGACGGTGCCTTGCCCGAGGCCACTACTTTGCTGGAACCGCAGATTGCTGATGAAGACCCGCTGGTGCGTCTGGAAGCCATTGTCGCGGCCAGCTACGTGCCGGACCCACGCGCAGCCGTGGTCGCCCTGCGCGCTCTGGACAAGCCTTTCAACGCCTACCATCAACACGCACTCCCGAAAACGCTGAACGGCCTCGCTCCGATCTGGGTGCCGGCTCTCGCCGCTGGAAAACTCGCTTTCGACAAGGACGAGCACCTCATCTTTGCCCTGCAAAATGCCAAGGTGGAGAACAACAGGGACATCATGCGCCAGCAGATCGAGCGTCATGCGGGCGATGCCGCGCGTCAGTCCCTTTGGCTCAAAGCCCTCGCCACGGTGGCCAGAGCAACCGACATCCGACTCATCCTCGAGCGCGGCGGCCACGATCCCGCCGTTCTCGCTGCTCTCGCCAGTTCATCCGCCTTGCGCGGCTCCAAACCCAAGGACACCGCCTCGCTGATCGAGCCGCTCTTCACTTCGACGAATGCAGCCGTGCGCACCCAGGCCGTGCGCATCGCGGGTGCTTGGAAACTCGCCGCCTTTGCCGAGCGCATCCGCGCCCTCGCTGCCGACGAAGCCACACCGCTGCCTTTGCGCAAAGCCGCGCTGATGGCCATCGGTAATTTTGGCGGCCCAGCCGATCCTACTCTGCTCCGTATCATCGACAGCGCTGCGTCTCCTGAGTTGCAAGCCACCGCGCTCGATGCGCTCATCACTGGCAGTCCGGACGAGGCTGCACGGATCGTGCTGGGCAAACTCGACCACGCCAAGCGCAGCGAGGAAGCCACACCGTTGCTCAAGGCCATGCTCGCTCGCGCAGAAGGCAGCGCCGCTTTCAACAAGGCCGTGTCGAAGCCGCAAGCGCTCAGCGCCGCAAGCGCCAAGCTTACGCTCGCCGCACTGAATCTGCTCGGCCATAGCGACCGCAAACTGCCGCAGTTGCTCATGAAGCTCGCGGGCATGAACACCACGCTCCCCGTCTATACGAAGGCGTATGTCGCCACCATCGTGAAGGCAGCGCAGACCATCGGCCGCTCAGCCGATGGCAAAAAGGTCTTCGAACAAACCGGCTGTATCGCCTGCCACATGCCCGGAGCGGCGCAAAGCAAGATCGGCCCCGACCTCAGCGCCATCAGCCGCAGCATGCCCATCGACATGATCATCGGTGAAATCATCTGGCCCGCACTCAATGTCAAAGAGGGCTACGAAGCTGCCACCGTTACGATGAAGGACGGCAGCGTCATTGCAGGGTTTAAACATACCGAGACCACCGACACCATCGACATCCGCGACCTGGCCACCGGCAGCGTCAAGTCGCTCCAACGAACCAACACCAACAAGATCCAGACCGGCGGCACCCTCATGCCCGATGGCCTCACCGCCACACTCAGCGAGCAACAACTCGCCGACCTCATCCGCTACGTCAGCGAATTGGGGAAATGAATTCATCCCGAACACGCTCAATCCACAACGCCCCAACCAAGAACCAAGAACTTAGAATCATGAAAACAATCATCATCACCCTTCTCCTCATCACCTCCGTAGCCTCCGCCCAGACCCCGCTCTCCGATGGCAAGACCTTCACCGGCTGGGAGGGCGATACCACCACACAATGGCGCATCGAAGACGGCGCTTTCACTGCGGGATCACTCGAGAAGAAGCAACCCCACAACGACTATCTCGCGACCACGAAGGAGTTCGGCGACTTTGAACTCACGCTGAAATGGAAGCTGCAAGGCACGGAAGGCTTTGTGAATGGCGGTGTGCACTTCCGCTCCAAGCGTGTCCCGAAGGGCACCGAAGTATCCGGCTTTCAGGCGGACCTTGGCGCAGGTTACGACGGAGCGCTCTACGACCACATCCGCCGCAGAAAAGTCATCCAGAGACCCACGAAGGAAGTGCTGGAAAAGGCGCGTAAACCGGTCGGAGAATGGAACGACTACCGAATCCGCGCCGAAGGCTCGCGCATTCAGATCTGGCTCAATGGCGTGCAGACCGTGGATTACACCGAGACCGATCCGACCGTCGAGACCACCGGCATCATCGCCGTTCAGATCCACGGCAATTCAACCGCCATCGTGCGCTACAAGGACATCGCCATCACGGAGCTGCCCGCGCCGAAGGGAAAGTAATAGTCGAAAACCTCGGTAGGCGAATGGAACGACTACCGTGCCGCATCAAAAAACTTCGATTCATGATCCGCCTCAGCCTGTTTTCGATGAACACGCAACATTCCTTCAACGTCTTTGGGCTCGTCATCACGACTGCGATCCTGCTCGCCCAGCCGGATCTCTGGGCTGAACCCACTGCCTCCAAGCAGCCATCGGGCTCGATTCCCAATTCCAAGGAGGCCATAGCGAACGGCATTGTGCGCGGCGGGTCGTTTGATCGAAAGGCTCAACGCATGCCCAAGGGTGATATTGCCGTCGGACTGCAGGAGGTGGCGTCGGGTTTGGCGGTTCCGCTGGTGCTGACATTCGCGCCGGGACAAAAGCACCGACTCTACGTTGCGGACCAGATCGGCATCATCCGCATCGTCGATCACGCACGCTTGCTCAGCGAGCCGTTCCTCGATCTACGACCCTGGTTGAAGGAAGTGACACCAGCCTACGACGAGCGTGGCCTGCTCGGCTTGGCGTTCCACCCCCAATTCGACCGCAAGGATCACCCTGGCTTTCGCAAGTTTTATACCTTCACGAGCGAGCCTCCCGGCCCATGCGAGGTTCCTCTGACGAACGCCGCCGACAAGGTCGATCACCTCAACGTCGTGACGGAGTGGCGCGCCTCCGACGATGATACCAATCGCGTCGATCTCGGCAGCCGACGAGTCGTGTTCTCCTACGCCACGCCGAATTTCCATCACAACGGTGGGAGCCTGGCCTTTGGCCACGACGGCCTGCTGTATATCAGCGTCGGCGACGGTGGCACCGGACTCGTGTTTACCGATAAGTCACCCATGGGCATCGCACAAGACATCGAGAGCCCGCGAGGCAAGATCCTGCGAATCGATCCGCTCGGCCTCCAAGGCGTAAAGGCTGGGACCGGTCAATACAGCGCCCCATCTGACAATCCTTATGTCGGCCGTCCGGGGCTCGATGCCATCTTTGCCCTCGGGCTTAGGAATCCCTGGCGGATGAGCGTCGATCGCGTCACGGGAGAGTTGCTCGTGGGCGATGTCGGGCAGAGTGCGATCGAAGAGGTGAATATCGTGAAACGTGGGGGGAATTGCGGCTGGCCGCTCAAGGAGGGTGATTCTTACCGCAAGGACAATCCAGGTAAGTTCACCAAGGATGCGCCTTGGGCCGGCCAAGCTCCGCTGATTGATCCTGCGCTCGCCTACACTCGCGGATACATCCAGTCAGGCGTCCTCTCCGTCGTCGGTGGTTACGTTTACCGCGGCACGGCGATCCCTCGGCTACAGGGACGCTATGTCTTCGGCAATTGGACCACCTCCGGAGGCTTGCATGGGCAGCTATTCCACGCCGATCTTCGTTCGGGAGAAATGAAGGAGTTCCTCATAGGTCCTTCAGATGAGCCGCTCGATGGCTACCTGGTCGCCTTCGGCGAGGATGCAGAGGGGGAACTCTATGCTCTGACCACCTCTCTGGCAGGCCCCAAAGGGACCACCGGCAAGGTCCTTCGGCTGGTCGCCTTCCACGGCGAAGTAAAGCCGAGGGTGACCCAAATGGCGACGGAGGAGACCTCGCTCGGCCGTGCGGACTCCCCTATCGCTCGGGGGAAGCGGCTTTTCACTGAAAAACTCTGTGCCACCTGCCATCAGATCGATCCCGCTGTCCCGGCCCCTCCAGGCGAGGCGCTGCACGCGCCTCGTTTCCTCGACAAGTTTTGGGGCCAGCCGCTCCAAGTGCATGACGGCATCGGCGGGCCTCTCATCAGAGTGGACTTCAATGAAGCCTATTTCGTCGAATCGGTGAAGGAGCCCATGAAGAAGATCCATGAAGGCTCCACGCCCGGCATGGTGGTGGCGCCGATGACCGACGACGAGATCAACGCGCTCATGGCCTATGTGAAGAGCCTGTCGAAATGAAACGTGGCCCCCTCGACCCAACCAAGAACTTAAAATCATGAAAACACGACTCCTCACCTTCCTCCTCATCACCTCCGCAGCCTCGGCGCAGACACCGCTCTCCGATGGCAAGACCTTCGCCGGGTGGGAGGGCGACACCACCACGCAATGGCGCATCGAAGACGGGGCATTCACTTCGGGCTCACTCGAGAAGAAGCAGGCCCGCAACGACTACCTCACAACGACAAAGGAGTTCGGCGACTTCGAACTCACGCTGAAATGGAAGCTGGAAGGCACGGAAGGCTTTGTGAATGGAGGCGTGCACTTTCGCTCCAAGCGTGTCCCGAAGGGCACCGAAGTCTCCGGCTTTCAGGCGGACCTCGGCGCAGGTTACGACGGAGCGCTCTACGACCACATCCGCCGCCGCAAAGTCATCCAGAGACCTACGAAGGAAGTGCTGGAAAAGGCGCGTAAACCGGTCGGAGAATGGAACGACTACCGCATTCGCGCCGAAGGCTCGCGCATTCAAATCTGGCTCAATGGCGTGCAAACCGTGGACTACACCGAGACCGATCCGACCGTCGAGACCACCGGCATCATCGCGGTGCAGATCCACGGCAATTCAACCGCCATCGTGCGCTACAAGGACATCGCCATCACGGAGCTAACCGCCGGGCACGCAATCGAACCGGCGGCCAAGGTGATGTTGTTCGATGGAAAAACCCTCGACGGCTGGATTCCCTTCAGCCCCGAGATTGGGAAGGGCAAAGACGACAATTCAAACGTCGCAAAGGTCTGGTCAGTCCGCGACGGCGTGATTCACTGCGAGGGCAAGCCGAAGGGTTACCTCCGCACCAGCAAAGACTACGAGAACTATCAACTGCATCTCGAGTGGCGCTGGGACGGTAAGCCGACCAACAGCGGCGTGCTGCTGCACAAGACAGGCCCCGATCTCCTCTGGCCAACCTCCATCGAGGCCCAAGTCATGCATGAGAACGCAGGTGACTTCTATTTGATCAACCTCTCGTCCTTGACCGTCAACGGCAAGCAGCTCGGCCCGGTTGTAAAGCCATACCTAAGAGCCAAGAAACAGGAGTTATCGAACGAGAAACCCCCGGGCGAGTGGAACAGCTACGACATCGTCTGCGATGGCGACTCGATCCAACTGACCATCAACGGCCTGCTGCAGAACAAGGGCACCGGCGCCAAACCGTCCAGCGGAGCGATCTGCCTGCAAAGCGAGGGCAGCCCGATCCAGTTCCGCAATATCTACCTCAAACCGCTCGAGAAGTAATGATCCAACACCCCTGCAACTGCCTTCAACTCACACCATGAAACCCACCCTCACACTCCCTACCGACATCAGCCGTCGCACCTTTATCCATCGCTCGGCGGGAGCGCTCGCTGCCTCCACCGGTTTGTTGGCACACGCCCAGGCGGAACCCGAGCACACCTATGGCGTCCAGACACCGGAACTGCGCAGCCGCGCCGAGGTTGATGCCGTTCTCGGCAAGGCACCGAAGCCCCAAGCGGACGCGAGCCTGCGACCGCTGACCCTTCTCTTCGCCGGAGGAGCAAAGGATCACCCTCCGAGGTCCCATTCTCACGATGTGCTGCCGAAACGCTGGAAAGTGCTGTTCGGCGGTGCAGGTCCAGGCGATGAGGCGGTGACGAACCTGTACCGCCCACAGGTGGATGAGGACCGCGCCTTGATCACCGCAGGCTCACCGCACGTCAAAGCCCTGAGCACCTTGGAATGGCCCACGGAGGAGCAGTTCGCCACGGCGGATGTGATTATGCTTTATCAAAGTCCGCAGTGCTGGAAAGACGCGAGTCACTTGCCACAGATCGAAGCATTCCTGAATCGTGGCGGCGGTCTCGTGCTGTCGCACTATGTGCTCTGGAATGCTTCGCCAGCGCTCGCGGATCTGCTGGGACTCGCCAAGGGAAAGGACAGCCACTACAAACACAAGCTCATCACTTTGAAGCTGCCGGAGCCGCGTCATCCGATCATGCACGGCATGCCGGACACCTTCACCCTCGCCGACGAATGCTTCTGGAACCTGCAAGGCGACCGCAGCAAGATCACCGCGCTCGCCACCTCCGATGAAACCGTGGGCGACAAGGTCAGCGCCGAACCCATCATCTGGGCTCACCAGCACGGAAAAGGCCGCGTCGTGGCCTCCACCCTTGGCCACTTCGACTGGACCTTCGACGATCCCTTCTTCCGCACCATCCTGCTGCGCGGCATCGCCTGGGCCGCCGGCGAGTCACCCTACCGCTTCGATCCCCTCATCCTGCGCGGCATCCCGCTGAAGGACTAATGCGATAACCTCTATGCTCCTTTTCCCCGCCGCCCTCTCTGAAAACCATTTTGGCACTCGGAGTGGGTGGCATGGGAATTATGGTGACTCACGCTTATGAGATTTTGAATCCGATCCAGGCACCGAACAGCTTGTCCTGTTGCTGATTACCGATGCCATGCCTTAGGCGAAGAGTCGCAATCCTTTAGCTATTCTGCGCAATCCATCCTTCCCGCGAAAATGGGCACCGTTTAAGTGCTTGTTTGATCCAATATGAATCATCCCCCTTGTCTTACTTTCATCTTAGCGGGCTGGTTACTGAGGCAGGGCCTGCCATCAGACACGCAGGGGGGCAAGTAGTGCTGCACCAATGACGAGTTCCGTTGAGTCAAAGGAAGAGCCCTTCCACGTCGCGGTCTTCGTGGATGAGGCAGGTGCCTATGCACGGGGGTTGTTGCGCGGCATTGTCCGCCACCAGAACGAGCTGTCATGCCCTTGGTCGCTGCTTCTGGTGAAGCGCCTACGTTTTGAGGTGCCGTCTTTCTGCCTTAACTCATGGGCCGGGCAAGGCAGCGGGATCATTGCACGTGTGGACTCACGTGAGGTGGAGTTGGCATTGCAGACCTGCGGCCTTCCTGTGGTTAATCTGAGTGGTGCCTTGGAAAAGCCCGTGTTTCCCACCTGCATTCAGGATGCCGAGCGGGCGGCACGACTGGCCGTGGATACTTTCTGTGAGCGCGGATTCAGGCATTATGCGTTTGTGGGGTTTGAGTTCATGCGCTGGTCAGTCGAGCGCGGTCGTTGTTTTAAGTCTCTGCTGGAGGAGCGCGGCTGGCATTGCGCCGAGTTGACGTTTTCCATCAAAGACATGCGGGCTGATCGCATCGGAGCGCGCATAACGACATGGCTGCGGCATCTCCCTCAACCGTTGGCGCTGTGGGCCTGCGATGATGAGATGGCGCTCCATGTGGTGAATGCCTGCCTGCGGGCGGGAATCCGCGTGCCGGAGCAGGTGGCAGTGCTCGGCATGGACGATGATGATATGCTGTGTGAGGCCGCTACGCCGCCGATCTCCAGCATCGCCACCAATGCCGAGGAGATCGGCTACCGTGCGGCGCGGCGGCTGCACCGTCTGATGAATGGCCAGCCGGATGACGAGCCTCATGTCGTCAACGTGCCCTCGCGGAGCGTGACGCTGCGGCGCAGCACGGACCTCCATGCCGTGGACGATCCGCATGTGGCTCAGGCACTGCGGATCATTGAGCAAAAAGCCTGTGCCGGACTGCGTGTCGTGGATCTGGTAGCGCAGGTGCCAGTGGCTCGCCGCTTACTGGAGCGCCGATTTAAGGCAGCGATGGGGCGCACGCTGCTCCAGGAAATCTGGCGCGTGCAGTGCCGTCAGGCTGCGGAATTGATGGAGACCACCAAGCTTCCCATGCTCGACATTGCTGAGCGCTGTGGCTATGAGCATCTGGAGCATTTCAGCGCGGTCTTCAAAAAGGTGATGAGCCTACCGCCGGGAGCCTATCGGAAACAGCACAGCCGCAGCAAGTGAGCGTTCTGGCCTTCTGTGCGTGCGCACTGACGGTAGGGATTGACGCAAACATGCAGGAGATAAGACGCGAACCATCATTCCACGGCTACGCATTTGAGAGGACAGCATCGCCAATATGCGATACTACGCCCACTCTTTTTCCACTCTCAGAGTATTCGCCATCGCCCTTGGGCTTCTGGTCATTCTGAGTCCATTCACCGCGCAGGCGCAAACTTGGACTGGCGGTGGCGCGAATGACAACTGGACCACAGGCGCGAACTGGGGCGGCACCGCTCCCGTAGCAGGGAACGGGCTTATCTTTGGCGGCACCACCCGCCTCGGGCCGGTGAACGATTTCGCTGCGGATACCGCCTTCGCAGGTATCACCTTCAACAACACCGCAGGAGCCTTTGTCCTCACCGGGAACCGCATTACCTTGACGGGCAATGTCACCAATAGCGATGCCGACCTCCAGACCCTGAACCTGGACATGATCCTCGGTTCCACCCGGACCTTCAACGTCAACTCCGGCAGCATCGCGGTGGGCGGCATCCTCAGCGGAGCTGGCGGACTGACCCTCGCCACCAATACCGCGACGGCGCGCACTCTCACCCTGACTGGCAACAACGGTTACACCGGAACCACCACCATCAACGGCGGTATCCTCCAGGTCGGTGGCTCGGCAGGAGACATTGCCGAATCGACCTCGATCATCGTCGGCAACAGCTCCAGTGCCACGACGCGCCTCTTTCTCGACAACACCCTCGGCGTCTTGAACCGGATTGGCGATGCCGCCAATGTCACCCTGGGTGGCTTGGGTGAACTGTCCCTGGCCGGCAACGGCGCCACTGCCAGCGTCACGGAGACGATCGGCGGCCTCACCATCGGCACTGGCAGCGTCAGCACATCCCAGACGATCAGCCTTTCTGGCACCGGAACGGGTCAGCTCGTCACCCTGGCCGCCAGTGGATTCACGCGAGTCAATAACAGCACCGCGCTCATTCGCGGCACCAGCCTCGGTCAGCAGGCTACCAATGCCACACGCCTCACTCTTTCGAGTCTCACTGGCCTCACCTTTGTCGGCACCACCACGGCCAATGCAGCCGCGCCCGGCACGGCCAAGGATGTGAAGATTGTGCCCTACCTCTTCGGTGATACCAGCGCCACCGGCACGGGCAGCAGCTTCGTCACCTATGACACCACTGGCGGCTTGCGTCCGCTCGCGGCGACCGAATATACCACTCTCTCGGCGGGCTACGCCGCCCCCACAAATCGGGAAAACGTCATCGCTTTCAACGGGGCGCTAACCACGACTAGCCCCACGGTGAACTCCCTGCTCTTTAGCACCGCCAGCCAGACCCTCAGCGGCTCCGGCACTTTCACCGTGAACAGCGGAGCCGTCGCTGCCGTGGCCAACAATGTCTTCATCGGCGGAGGTTTCAGCGGCCTGACCCTGGGCGACGGTAGTTGGAACGAGGGTGTGCTCACCGCCAGCAGCGGGAACACCCTCCGGATCAGCGCCCCGCTCACCATCACCAACAACGGTGCCCTCACCAAGACCGGTGCAGGCACCGTCCTGCTCACCGCTCCCAGCACCTACACCGGAGTTACCCGCATCAATCAGGGCATCCTGCTGATCAACAACTCTACAGCCCTCGGCACCACGGCGGGCAACACGATCATCAACTACGCAAGCGATCAGGGTGGCCGCCTCGCGCTTCAGGGCAGCATCAGCGTCGCGGAGCCGATTTCCGTGGTCGGCAACGGTTCCGGTGGCGGGGTAGGGTTCTCCAACGTGATCGAAGCCGTTAGCGGGGTCAACACCATCACGGGAGCCATCACGACCAGCAGCATGGACTTCCGCTTCGGCTCCAGCTCGGGCGTGTTCGGGACACAACTGAACATCAACGGCGGTATCACCAGCGCTCTCGTCGGCACCCAGGCCGGGGCTGCGGTCATCAATATCAACTCCGCTCTGCCCGGTGGCCTCCAGGCCATTGGGGGAGCCGACCAGGGCGGCTACGCGCTCCTTAGCGTGGCCGGGATAAGCAACTCGAACGTCTATTTTGGTGGTTCGTTGCGGCTGGGGGTGAACAACGGATTACTTACCACCAACGCGCTCAACATCGGCGTGGCCGCTAGTGACGGCGACCGCGGCATCGTCGATCTGGCTGGGTTTCAACAAACCGTCGCTGGGCTTCGTGGGGGCGGCGTAGTAGGTGGTGTCTTTCCGGCCCTGGCACGCCGTCTTACCAACTCGGCCTCGGGCACCTCCAGCACCCTGACCATCGGCGGCGCGAACACTCTGGCCTTCGAAGGCCTGATCTATGACGGCGCAGGCACCGTCGCCGTGGTGAAGACCGGCACCGCCACCCAGACCTTCAGCCAGCCGAACACCTACTCCGGAGACACCACCGTCTCTGGCGGCACCCTGGCCCTCGGTCATGTGAATGCCATCCTCAACAGCACCCTTGACACCGGCACTTCCGGCACTCAAGCGGTCACCTTTACCGCCGCCGGAACCAACACCTACAACCTCGGCGGACTCAAAGGCGCGGACGACCTCGCCATCGGAGCCAACTCCATCAGTGTGGGGGCCAACAACCAGAGCACCAGCTACACCGGCGTCATTGGCACCGGCGCGGGCGGATTGATCAAGGTCGGCACCGGCAGCCTCACCCTCGGCGGAGCCAACAGCTACACCGGCGCGACCACGCTGAGTGGAGGCACCCTAGTGCTGGACTACACTGCGGCGAACAACAGTAAAATCGCCACTGGTGCTGCTCTCGTGCTCAACAGCGGCACGCTGCAACTCGACCGGTCCACCACGCCCACCGGAACCTTCACCCAGGCCGTCGCTTCCACCACGGTCAACGGACCCGTCTCGATCGTCCGCTCCGGCGGCACCAGCACGCTGACCCTCAATGCCATCACCCGAAACGCGGGCGGCCTTCTCAATCTCGGTGCGGCCAGCCTCGCCACCACGGACACGAACAATGTCAATGGCATCCTCGGCCCCTGGGCTACGATTGCGGGCACCGACTTCGCCACCAGCGTGGACAGCGGCGCGGCGGACAGCGCCATCACCGCTTTCACGGGATACACCAACATCGCAGCCACTGGCAGCATCCTCGCCGATGGTGCCACCACCAACGTTCGTCTCAACGCCGTCGGATCCGGTGGAAACATCGTTCTCGGTGCCGCCACGACCACGGTAAACACCCTTCTTCAGGGGACCGGCACCGCCGCCACCGTGGATACCGCTGCCCAGACCCTGCGCCTAGGCGGCATCCTCGTCGCTTCCGGCCAGCAGGCTCTGACCATTGGCGTGGCAGTGGGTGATGGCACGCTCACCGCCAGCAGCGTCGGCGGAGAATTGATCCTCCAGAACTACGCCAGCAATCCGCTGACCATCAACGCCGTCATCGGCAACCACACCTCCGCCTCCAGCCTCACCACCGGCGGCACCGGGAACATTGTCCTGGCCGGAGCAAACACCTACACCGGCGCCACCAACATTGGGGGCGGCACCCTCACACTCACCGGAGCGGGCACCCTCCCCACGGCAGCCAACGTGAACCTCTCCTCGAACACGGCCACCCTAAACCTCTCCGCCATCAGCGCCGCCAGTCAGACCATCGGTTCCCTGACCGGCCTAGCGGGCTCCTCCGTTGTGCTCGGAACGAAGAACCTCCTGACCGGCGCGGACAACAGCAGCACCACCTTCGTCGGAGGCTTCAGTGGGACCGGCGGTGTCACCAAGCAGGGCAGCGGCACTTTCACCCTCGCTGGTGCCAGCACGCACAGTGGGGACACCGTGGTTTCGGCGGGCACTCTCGCCATCGCCCATGTCAATGCACTCCAAAACAGCACTCTGGACACTGGCGTCTCCGGCTCACAGGCCGCCACCTTTGACCTGACAAGCATCGCCACCTACAACTTGGGCGGCCTCAAGGGCGCTGACGCCATCGACATCGGAGCGAACACCCTGGTCATCGGCTCCAACAACCAGAACACCGTTTACTCGGGGGCGCTCAGCGGCACCGCCAGTCCCATCGGCGGCAGCGTGGTCAAGACCGGCAGCGGCAGTCTGACCCTCTCCGGGGCTCAGTCTTATACCGGCATGTTCACCATGAACAGCGGCACCGTGACACTCTCCGCGGGCAACAGTTTCCGCCATTTCTTCCTCAACGGCGGCACCGCGAATATCAACAACGCCGGCGCGCTCGGCAACACCGGCGGCTCCCTCGTCATCGCTGGCGGCACGCTCGACAATACCACCGGGGCGGCCATCACCACCAGCGCCAAGCAACTCGTCCTGAATGGCGACTTCGCCTTCACCGGCACCCAGGCTCTAACGATGGGGAGCACCATCATCGCCCTCGGCGGCAGCGGCACGGCGCGGAGTGTCACGGTCAACAACAACACCCTGACCCTCAGCGGCACGATGACCGACGGCCTCACCGCCACCGGTTTGACCAAGCTCGGCGCGGGCACCCTGGCCCTGACCGGCAATAGCACCAACACCGGCACCATGACGGTGAATGCTGGCACGCTGACCCTCTCCGGCAGCAACAACTTCGGCGACCTCATCCTGAACGCAGGAACGCTGAACCTCAATAACGTGGGAGCCGTGGGCAACAGTGGCAGCGGTTCGCTTACCATCAACGGCGGCACGCTCAACAACTCCACGGGTGCCGCGATCACTTCCGTGAACAAAGCTGTCGCCCTCAACGCGGACTTCACCTTCACCGGCACCCAATCTCTGAATCTCGGCACCGGCGCGGTGACACTGGGCGGCAGCGGCACGACCCGCTCAGTCACCGTGACTGCCAACACGCTGACCTTGGGCGGCACCATCGGGGACGGAGCCACTGCCACCGGCATCACCAAGCTTGGCGCGGGCGTCCTCTCGCTCGGCGGCACCAGCACTTACACCGGCCTTACCACCGTCAGTGTGGGCGTGCTTGCCATCACCAGCAATGGTGCGCTCGGCACCACCGGCAGCGGCACCATCGTCAGCAACGGTGCCCAGCTCAGGCTTGACGCCAGCGGGATCAACGTGGCCGAGCCGCTGACCATTCGGGGGGACGGCGTCGGCACCACCGGCGCGCTTTACAACCTCTCGGGAACGAACACCTACAGCGGCCCCATCACCGTGGACCCCGCTGGCGGTACGCGGATCCAGGCCGCCAACAGCACCACATTAAACCTCACCGGAGGCGTGACGAATGCTGGCACCGGCTCCTTGCGGCTCTCGGCCCAGGGCGTCAGCGCTGCCATAAACGTGAACACCACTCCCTTGACCCTCGGCTCCGCAAACACGCTCCTCATCTCCGACCCAGGCGTGGTCACTCTGGGTGTCGCCGGAAATACCTTCGGCATTGCGAACATCGGCTACAACGGAACGCTGAGGACCAGCGCGGCGAACGTGCTGCCTTCAGGCACAATTGTCAGCCTCGGAGAAGTCCTTGATGCGAATGCGGGAACCGGAACTCTCGATCTCAACGGCTTCGACCAGACCATCGCCGCCCTGCGCACCACCGCTAGCGCCACGCTGGGCACGCGCACCATCACCAGTGCGACTCCCGCCACCCTCGTGGTGAATCAGAGCACGAATACCACCTACGATGGTCGCTTTACCGGCACGGTCGCCTTGGCCAAGCAGGGCGCAGGCACCCTCACGCTATCGGGCACCGGTTCCTCGAATACCGGCGCCACCACCGTCAGCGGCGGCGTGCTGAGAATCACCGGCACCACCAGCACCTCCAGCGCCATGGGTGTCAGCGGTGGTGCACTCACTGGCACCGGCACCGTGGGCGGAGCGGTCACCCTCAGCGGCATCGGCAGCATCGACCTGCGCGACAATGCGGTGGGCAGCCTCACCCTCTCCAGCACGCTGGACATCAACGGCGCGACCGGGGCAAACAACCTTTACTTCGATCTGGCGAGCGGCGGAAGCACCACCGACCAACTCCTGGTCGTCGGCACCACCACAGTGACCAACGCGGGTGCGGCCGTGATCAACCTCAACCAACTCGGCGGCGCGGCCAACCGCATCGCCAACGGCGCCTACACACTCATCGGCGGCGCAGGGACATTGGATGCGACGAATTTCGCCAAGTTCTCACTCCCAACCACGAAAGCATTCGGTATGACTTTCTTGCTCTCGAACCCGGTTGCAAATGGGGGCGACCTCGCGGTGACCACTACCCAGGTCATCTCCGCCACACCCGCAGCCTTCTGGAGCGGAGCCAGCAACGCCAACTGGAGCACGGCCGGGAACTGGAACACCGACGCCACCTCGAACACACCCGCCGCCGCCGCGCCCGATTACCAGACCAACGTCACCTTCTCCACGACGACTCCGACTCCAGGAAACCTCACGACCAACGTGCTCGATGTCGATTTCGACATCAACAGCCTGAACTTCAACGCTGCCGCTGGCGGTGTGGCCATTGGCGGCACCAAGATGCTGACTCTAGAGGCCACCAACGCCAACAGCAACACCGCAGGCAATGGCATCACCTCCAGCAACACGAGCGGCACCAACACCATCTCCGCGAATGTCGGCCTCGCCTCCAGCCAGACCTGGACCGTGGCGGGTGGTGGCACCCTCGCCGCGACTGGTGCGGTCAGTGACTTCAGCGGTGGCTATGCGCTCACCAAAGCGGGCGCGGGAACCCTTTCCCTGAGTGGTTCCACCCCGAATACCTATACCGGCCTCACGACCATCAACAATGGCACCTTGGTGTTAAACAAGATCGCCAGCGTCAACGCGATCGCCGGTGATAGTGTGGCCGGGACCACCGACGTCCAGGTCAACACGGGAGCCACGCTGCGGCTCGCCGCCGCGAATCAGATCGCCAATGATGCGACGGTCAATCTCAACGGAGGCACCTGGAACTTGAATGGCCAAAACGAGACCATTCGGAATCTGACCGCCACCGTCGTGAGCGGCACCGCGCCCACCCTGACCCTCGGCACCGGCTCCACCCTCACTGTGAACCGGATCGACTGGGACAACACCGGCGCTTCGGTGACCAGCAACCTCGGCGGAGCCAGCATCGGAGCCTCCGCAGGGACTCTGCGCTTTGTCGCCGATGGTGCCACGCAACCCATCTTCGATACCAACTACGCGGGAGCGGTGATCGTGAACTCTGCCGTGCAGATCGACGCCACTAGCCTGACGTTCAACGCAGGGACCTCTGGCACCGTGGTCAGCGGCAAGATCTCCGGAACCGGAAGGGTGATCCACGGCCTCTCTGGCCAAGCTGGCGGGCTCGGCCTGACCAACGGCTCGAACGACTACTCGGGCGGCACTCAATGGAACGGCAGCAGCAGTCCTACCGGCCCATGGACCCTTTTCACGGTGTCGGCCAGCGGCGCGCTCGGCACTGGGGACGTCACCATCCAGGGCGGCAACCTTAATACCTGGGTCTCAGGTTTCGTCGGCACTCCATCCGCCTTCATCTTCAGCGGTGGCACCACCAGCCACACCAACAACTTCATCCTTAGCGGGAACGCCAACCTTTCCGTTTCGTCGCCGGACGGCGCTACGGCAACTGCCGACAGAGTTACCCTCTCGGGAACCGTCAACCTCGGTGCCAACACCCTCCACGTCCGTGGCCGGGGCACCGGCATCATCAGTGGCGTGATCTCCGGCACTGGCGGCATCACCAAGATCGATACCCCTGGGACCTGGGTCCTCAGCGGTGCCAACACTTACAGCGGTGCGACCACCGTCAGCGCCGGTGCTCTCCAGGTCGGTAGTAGCGGCGCAGGCCAGACCGGCACCGGAGCGGTCACCGTGCAGACCGGCAGCACCATCCTCGGCACTGGCGTCGTGCAGGGCACCACTTTCACGGCGGATAGCGGCTCCACCATTCGCCCTGGTGACAGCGTGGCCAACAGCAGCCACGGCACCCTGACCTTCACCCCTGCCACCGCTTCTGGCAGCATCTCCAGCCTTCAAGGCAGCATCATCCTCGGCATCAGCACGCCCACCATCACGAACGCTACCTTTGGTGGCAATGTTCTCGGCTCAGCGGGTTACAACGCATGGGTGGATGCCATCTCCGGCGTCGGCAGCCACGACCGTCTCGTCTTTAATAATCCCACCAGCGGCACTGGCTACAACCTCGACTTCCTCACCACCACCGGCAGCCTGCAAGTCGTCGGCAGCACCTACACGCCAGCGATAGGGCAGGTCTTCAACCTACTGGACTGGGCCAGCTTGGTGAATCCAAACTTCTCAGGCTTTACCTTCAACACCGGCTACCTCACCGGCAATGGCGACGAAGGTGCTGACCTCGACCTGCCAGACATCACTGCATCTGGTCTCCGTTGGGACTTCAGTCGCTTCACCACTTCCGGCACTATCGTCGTCGTCCCTGAACCCAGCCGCGCCCTGCTGCTGATGCTCGGCCTCGTGGGGATGATGATGCACCGTCGCCGTAAGTAAATCGGACCTCTTTTCTCACAGCTATCTGCGTGGCTCTTTCCATGGAGCCGCTCTTTGAAAGCTCATCTGGCAAATCCCCCCTATGCCTACATCCCCCCAAACACCACCTCACAAGCGTGCCCTTCGGCGAGCGGCTTTCTTGACAGCCTTCGATGAAGAGACGCCAGATCAACCCTCCGATCTACTAACTACCCTCAAGCGCCCCGCCAAACGAACCGTGAAAGCCAAGTTCACCGATGAGGCAAAAGCAGCTCTCCTCAATGCCATGGCCAGCCATTCTTGGACCACGGCAAGGGAAGCCTACGGCTGGGCTTGGAACGAGCTAGGACTGCGCGTGAATTACATCACTGTCTGGCGCTTCCTCACCGCTGAGGGCCTGCTATCCGGCGACACACCGAGAGCACGGCGTTTGCGAGTAGTTCAGCAGTAGCCAGAGGCCAAGATGAGCTCTGCATTCAAAGTCAACGGTCAGTTTCCAGCGATGGACCTCTCCTCGCTGGAGGAAATCTCCGGCGTGCACACCGCCGCGCAGACCAACTAGCGCGAAGTCCGTCCCGCTGACATGCCCCGCCCCGCCAAGCATTCCCCCGCTGAAAAAGCAGCTATGCTCACCATCGCCCGCGAGATGTTGTGCGCTGGCGTCAAGCGCAAGGACGTGGCCGCGCACCTGGAGATCAACCTCGCCTCCCTTTCCGGCTGGCTGCGCGAGCAGACCCTCGACCAACTGCTGCCCCCCTTGGAACCCACCCAAAACCCCCGCGCTCGAAGGCTCTGACCCTCAACTGTCTGCTCATTCGGCATTCATCCCTGATTCGTTTCACCCCATGAATGATCGCCACCCCCTGCCTGCCGTCGAATGGTTCACGTGTCTCGGCGATGTGCGCGGCATTTCGTTGAAAGACTGATGCGATAACTCCGCCGCCCTCGCGCTGGCCAAGGCCAAAGCCGCAAGAGCAAAAGTCGCCCAAGCCAGCGCCTTCGTCTAGGAACGCCAGCGCGAGACGATGTCGGTCTTGCGCCGAGCGCTGGGCTAAGGAAACGTGGGTGAGGACCCGTCCCACATTTCAAAGTAAACTCCCTCGCATGCTCACCGGAATCTTCCCCGTCCTTCCCTCCCTCTTCACGAACGACAACCAGATCGATCTCGACGCCCAGCGCCGCGTGATTCGATTTGCGCTCGATGCCGGTGCGCAGGGTGTTGTCTTTCCTGGCGTGGCGAGTGAATACAGCCATCTCACCTTGTCAGAGCGCGAGCAGTTGATGGCGTTGGTAGCGGAGGAGGTGGGTGGCAAGGTGCCGCTCGTTGGTGGCGCGAGCGCAGCTTTGGCAGATGACGTGATTGCGGCGGGTAGCATCGCCATGAAGCATGGCATTCGGTATCTCATGATCATGGCACCGCAGGGCCTGGGAGCAGACGTTGCGGCGCATCGGGAGTTCTTTGATCAAGTCGCCCATGGTCTGGTCGGCGCAGAGATCATTTTGCAAAACGCACCGGTCCCCACCGGCGCGGGCTTGAGCGCGCAGGCCATCATCGAGATCGCGTCGCAGATCCCCGCGATCACCTATGTCAAAGAAGAGACACTGCCATCGGGACCGGCGATCACCGCCATTCGCGAGGCGGGCATCGGGCACTTGAAGGGCGTGTTTGGCGGCGGTGGAGCGCGTTACATCATCGACGAACTCGATCGCGGCGCGTGTGGTGCCATGCCTGCGGTGGAACTGACCGATCTGCATGTGGCACTGTGGAAAGCTCATGCGGATGGCGATCACGCGAAGGCACGGCAGTTATATCGACTGAGTTTGCCACTGCTGGTCTCGCAGGCGATTTATCGCATGAGACTGACGAAGCATGTGCTGTCAAAGCGTGGCATTGCGGAGGCTCTGCATGTGCGTGCGGCGCTGCCGGAGATGGATGCCATCACGCAGCGTGATGTGGACACGATGCTCGCGGATCTGCTGTCCGAGTTCCCCGCGAAAGCATGACCGCGCGCATCCCCCATTTGCGCTGGTGGATCGCCGCGTTGCTATTCTTCTCCACGGTCATCAATTACATCGACCGGCAGACCTTGTCCGTGCTCGCGCCGGTGCTGACGAAGGAGTTGGGCATCACGGATGTCGAATACTCGAACATCCTCACGGCCTTCCTCGCGGCTTACACGGTGATGTATGTCGGCTCCGGCTTTCTCGTGGATCGTTGGGGTGCAAGGATCGCGCTGAGTGTCTTCATCATCTGGTGGTCGCTGGCAAACATGTCCCATGCGTTCGCGGCGGGCGTGTGGTCGCTCGGTGCGTTGCGCTTCCTGCTCGGCATGGGTGAGTCGGGCAATTTCATGGCTGCCTTCCGTGTGGTGAGCGAGTGGTATCCGGCAAAGGAGCGCGCGCTCGTTCATGGCTTGATTCAAGGCGGCGCCGCCATCGGTGCCATCATCACGCCGCCTGTCATCACGTGGATCAATGCCCGCTACGGCTGGCAGCCCGCCTTCGTCATCACGGGATCGCTCGGACTCGTGTGGGTGACGCTGTGGTTGCTGCTTTATCATGCGCCGGACAAGCATCCACGCATCACCGAGGCCGAGCGCGCTATCGTGCTCGCAGAGCCCATGCAGTCGGCTAAAGCAAGCGATGTCTCGTGGCGACAACTCGCGCGCTATCCTCAGATGTGGGGACTCATGGCCTCGCGTTTTCTCTCGGACCCCGTGTGGTGGTTTTATCTCTTCTGGCTGCCGAAGTATCTGGTGGAGCAGCGTGGCTTCACGATGATCGAGATGGGCATGCTGGCCTGGATTCCTTATCTGGCGGCCGATCTCGGCGCTCTCTTTGGTGGCTGGATGAGCGGACGTTTCATTGCGGGCGGCAAGCCCGTGCTGTCCTCGCGTCTCAGCGTCATGATGCCCTGCGCGCTCATCATGCCGGTGTCGTTGGCGATTCATCACGCGCCATCCCGGACGATGACCATCGCGCTTATCTGCATCGTGACCTTCGCGCACATGGCGTGGAAGACGAATCAGAACACGCTCACGAACGACCTCTTCCCGAAGCACCTCATCGGAGCCACCTCCGGCCTGCTCGCTTTCGGCACCGGCCTCGGCGGAACGCTCTTCACCTGGATGACCGGTCACGTGGTGCACTGGTTCGGTTACGGAGCCATCTTCATCATCATGGGCCTGCTGCATCCCGTTTCGTATCTCATCACCCGCAAGTTCGTCCGCCAGCCAGTCGCCGCCTGAAGTCATGCGCATCAAATCCATCCACGCCATCCCTGTCCGACTCCCGCGCGACATTGCCAGCTCACGCGGCACAGCAGGCTCACCGACGTCGCTTGCAGGCGAAGGCGGCTACCGATGGTCCACGGCGTATCCGGTGCTCTACTCGGTGAATTTCGAGACCGCGCTGGTGCGCATCGAATTGGACAGCGGTCTCGTCGGCTGGGGTGAGGCGCAGGCACCGCTCGCGCCTGAGGTCGCCTGCAGCATCGTCGAGCATTTGCTGCGGCCAGCGCTGGAGCACGAGGATTTCGACGGCACTCCAGAGCGCATCTCCGCCATTTGGGAGCGCATGTATGCCACCATGCGCGTGCGCGGTCAAAACGGCGGCTTCATGCTCGATGCGATGAGTGGCGTGGACATCGCGCTATGGGATCTCGCGGGCAAGATGGCTGACAAACCCGTGTGCGCATTGCTGTGCGAGAATCCAAAGACACGCATCCCGGCCTACCTCAGCGGCACCTCCGGCAGCACGGCGCAAGAGCGTGCCGCCTTCGCTGCGCGTTACGCCGACGAGGGCATTTGTCTTGTGAAGCTCTACTATGAGAATGATTGGAGCGCTCTAATCGCTATCGCGGATGCGCTGCCGAGCACCCTGCGCTTCGCTGTCGATGCCCTCTGGCATCTGCCGCCCGATCACGCCATCGACATGGCTCGCGAACTCGACACACGCAACGCACGCTGGCTTGAATGCCCGCTCTATCCCGAAGAGATCGATGCACACGCCGCTCTCGCTGCCGCTGTCCGCACACCGATCGCACTTGGCGAAAGCTATCGCACACTGCGTGAGCTACGACCCTTCTTCGGCATCGCCAAAGTATTGCAGCCCGACCTCGGCCGCAGCGGCATCACCGGCTCCATGCAAATCGCAAGAGCCTTCACTGGCGAGATCGTTCCTCACCTTAGCATCGCCATGGGGCCTCAAATCGCCGCCGCCCTGCACTTTGCCGCTGCGGCGGAGAACTGTCGGCTCTGCGAGTTCAATCCGCATGTCCTCGACACCGCGAACGCGTTTCTCAAATCGCCCATCATCCGTGAAGGAGCCAACTACCACGTCTCCGATGCGCCTGGTCTCGGCATCGAGTGGAACGAGCGGTTTGCTTCACTGACCTCGCTCAAATCCAAATAAAACTCCGCAGGAGCAGGTGCCGAGGCGCTTGCAGGAACTCCGGGAAGCGTTGGGTTTTAGCAAGTATGGGTTGGCTCGTGAGAGTTTCGATTACGGAGGCGGCAATTGGATTGATGAAGGCGTCGCGCTGACTCGTGCCCGCAGGGTTCGTGCAGAAAAATGTGACCGTCGGGGGAGCTCGTGGAATGATACGGAACCACGAACGCGGCGAAACGCCTTCGTTGCTGCCTTGACCATGAACCCCTCCTTCTCACTCATTAATGCGCTACACACCGCCACCTCGCCATGGGACGGTGATTCGATGATGGCAGAAAGGATGGATACTCGACTGCCCGCAGGATGAATCGTTTTTCCCCGCGCAGGGTAACCTCGGCGTGATTGCTGCCATTTATTGTTATGAACCGTGCTATCCCCCTCCTCACTTCCCTCCTGGTCGCGTCGCTGGCTGCGCTGCACGCTGCTGACGCGCCGAAGTCGTCTGCTTCTTTTGATGACATCGCGAAACTCGCGAGCAATAAGCCCTCGGGCGCCCCCTTGGCACCTATCCTTGATCCGGGGCCTGAGTTCGCCGACGACAAACGAATCATCCAAAACCAACCCAACATCGCCGTCAGCCCGAATGGCCGGATCTGGCTGACCTGGGATACGGGAGGTCGTTTTGAAGGTGACCGCGAATCGACAAATTATTCGGTGCTCTTCACCAGCGACGACGGTGGCAAGACCTTTCAAGGACCCTTGGCGGTGGCCAGGTCACCGCGTGAAGCACGGGTCATGCTTTCCACCGTCTGGATTGATCCAAAGGGACGGCTGTGGTGGTATTACTATGCGCACGGGGGCACGGTGGCGAACATCGCCGAAGATCCGGAAGCCGCGAAACCACGCTTTCAGGCTCCGTTTTACGTCACCTCAGGTTTGTTCGGAAACAAGCCGGCCGTGCTGGCGGACGGTTCATGGTTTTGGATCGCTGAGAACAATTACCCGGCCTTAGGATTCCATGGTTTGACGTTTTATCGTTCGAAGGATGACGGGAAGAGCTTTTCGTTCGTTGGCAGTTTTAAGTTCAAGCCCAACAAAGACCCTGGTCACCTTACCCCAGGCGAACCATGGGCCGTGGAGCTACGCGACGGACGGATCGCGCTATTTCTCCGCACGGCCGCTGGCGCAGAAAAAGCGATCTCCGCCGACGGGGGGCGGACCTGGGGCGACGCTGAGCCGCTTCAAAAGGAAATCCGCGCCTTGGCGTTCGTTCGATTTTTCGTGCAGCGTCTGCAATCAGGCAACCTGCTACTGGTGACCAATCGCGTCCCCGAAGCCCCCGATCCCCTCGCCACCAAGGGTCCGCTGGTCAACCTTAGGCAGTATCGGGAGCGGACCCACATGACTGCCTGGCTCTCTGAAGATGATGGGGTCACCTGGAAAGGGGGATTGCGGCTGGATGATCGCGACAGCCCCTCCTACAGCCCGGATGAATCTCCTTTCAGAAGGCTGGACAAGCTCACGACTTCGCCCTGCGGAGACCAGACCAAGGACGGCACGATCTGGCTGACCTATGATCTCGGCCGTTACGGCGCAGACGCACGGGAGATCGTGGTCGCGCGCATCCACGAAGCAGACGTTCTTGCGGGCAAGGTCGTCTCACCTGACAGCCGCCTCAAGATCTGTGCCAACAAACTGACCACCCCGCGTCACGACTACATTCCGATCAATCCAGGCAATCCGAAAGACCCTGATCATTACACCCCGAACGCCATGCTGATAAACCGTCTGCTCCGCTTTGAACCTGCCGAACAACCCGACGGCATCTTCAAGCTCCAACCGCGACTCGGCGACCTGAAGGGATTGGAGACGGACCTCTTCACCGTGCGCGGCCCGATCCATTTCAAATCCCAACTCAAGGACGGCGCGCAAGAGATCACCCTCGCTCCTCCGGCGAATGTGAAGTTGACCGTGACCGTCCCTGATTACGCGACAGGCAAAACGGGTCCCCTCACCGTCGGCACCCTGAGGGATGACGGCTGGCGCGAGCTGCCACTCACCCCAGGCGAGCCGACAACCCTCCTCATTCCGACAAAGTAAAAAAGGAAACCTTCCCATGAAACGACGCACCTTCCTCACCACCACCGCACTCGCCGCGCTTGCCTCGCAGGTCGAACATCTGCGCGCTGCCACAGCGGGCACGAAGATCAAAATAGGAGCCTGTGACTGGACCATGAAGCTCGCCGCGCAACCGGCCTCGCTTGATCTCGCCAAGCGCATCGGGCTGGATGGCGTGCAAGTCGATTTCGGGAGCAAGCCGGATGCCCAGGGATGGCTACCGCTATTCGATGAAAAGCTGCAGGACAGCTACCTCGCCAAATCCGCCGAACTCGGGATCGCGGTGCCTTCTCTGGCCTTGGCCACGCTCAACGGTGTGCCGCTCAAAAGCGAGCCCGAGGCCGCAAAGTGGGTGCTGGCGAGCCCCAAGGTCGCTCAACGCCTGAAAGCGCGTTGCATTCTTCTGGCCTTCTTTGGCAAAGGAAGCCTCGCTGGCGATGAGGCGGGCATCGAGAAGGTCACCGGCATCCTCAAGAAACTCGCGCCGCTCGCCGAGAACGCCGGCGTCATCTACGGCATCGAGTCCACTCTGAAGGTGCCGGTTTTGGAAAAGATGCTCGAAGCCGTGCGTTCGCCGAACATCCAGGTCTGGTATGACGTGGCCAACATGGACAAAGAGGGCGAGGACTACGGCGAGGCCATCCGCAGGCTTGGCAAAGAGCGCATCTGTGAGTTTCACGCCAAGGACTTCAAGGGACTCTACGGCCAGGGAAACATCGACTTCGGAAAAATGCGAGACGCCATGCACGACATCGGCTGGCACGACGCGTGGGTTCACATCGAGGGCACGCAACTCCCGAACGGCGTCGAGCAGGACATCCGCTTCGATGCAGACTACCTCCGCAGAACATTCGCACGCTGAGCCGCCGAACCATGACACAGCAACCATGAAACGCACCCTCACACACTTCACCGCCCTACTGCTCGCATCGTTTACCACGCTGCACGCCGCTGATGCGGCAACTCAACTCACGCCTGCCCACCAGGCGGCGGTTGATCATCAGCGGCGCATCTTTTTTCAATACGATCCAGCGGCGGACATTCAGCGGAAGGGTGGGTTCGGCGCGGACATGGATGCGGTGATGAGTTATGTGTTTGATGCCGCCTGCCAGCCGGGCAGCCAGCTCGATGCGATCTGCATTGATGTCTCGAATGAAGGTGTGGCGCATTACCGCAGCAAGATCCTTCCGGCGATTCAGCATCCGGGCCTGATGAAGTGGCGCGACCAGGGGCTCGACTATTTTGATGAGCTGATCAAACAAGGGCACAAGCGTGACAAAGAGATCTGGTGGGGCCTGCGCATGAATGAGGTCGAGCGCGGTGACTTGGCGGTGTATGATATCAAAGCCTTCGCCAACATGAAGGAGCGCAATCCGGTCAAAGCGGCGCATCCCGAGTGGTTGCTCCGTTCCTGGTGGTGGCAGGGGTTTTGGAACTACGCGGTAAAGGAGGTGCGCGACTATCGTCTGTCGATCATTCGCGAGGTGGCGGAGCAGTATGACTTCGATGGCGTGCATCTCGATTTCCTCCGGCACACGCCTTTTCTCCCGCCGGGCAAGCAGTGGGAAAATCGCGAACACCTCACCCGCTTCATGCGCGATGTGCGCTTGATGCTTCAGTCGCAAGCAGCCAAACGCGGCCGCCCTTTCATGCTCGCGGCGCGGGTGCCGGACTCGGTCGAGGGATGTCATACGGACGGTCTCGATATTGAGACCTGGGCGCGTGAAGGCCTTGTCGATGTGCTCATCCTCGGCACGCGCACGATCAAAGTGGATGTGGATTCCTTCCGCAAAGCGATGGCCGGTGCGCATGTGAAGCTGATGCCCAGCTTCGACTGCTTCCATGCCACAGACGGCTACCACGGCGACCAGTCGCTCGATCTGGTGTGCGGAGTCTTTGGCAACTATCTCCATCAAGGCGCAGACGGCGTGGGTACTTTCAACGGAATCATCGGCTTCCCGGAACAGGCCAAAAAACTCGGCCTGACGCAGACGGATACGAGAGACATTCAGGTCTTCTCCACCATCGGCAGCCTCACGACGATGAGCGGCAAGGCGAGGTATTATCCGATCGACCGGCGCGGCGGCTATGCCCACAACGAAGGGCACGGCTCCTCCAACAACGACGCGCCGTTGCCCATCGAACTGAGGAACGATCAAGCGCCCTCCACGCTCACCCTTCCCATCTGGGAACCGGTGAAATCCGGCACCGCAGCGCGACTGCGATTGGTGCTGTTCCAGCACATCGAGAGCGATGAAATCACCGTGCAGCTCAACGGCACCGCCTTGAAGCAAGACCTCGTCGATGCGCAGTGGAAAGACCCGCGCCTCTTTTCCCCCGACCTTCAACCTGCCACGGTGACACCCGGCGCCCTGGTCAAGAACCCCGCCGCCCAGAAGCTCACCCGCCTGGAGTTCCTCGTCCCCACCGAGATCCTGAAGCGCGGCGACAACCGCATCAACATCTCCGTGAACCGCAAAGGCCCGTTCCCACCCTCCAAGTCTGTGAAGGTGGAGAAGGTCGAACTGCACTTGAAATAGCGACGAGCATTTGAACGCATGAAAACCAAACTCACACTCATCGCCATCCTCCTGCTGACACCGCTGGTGTTGCATGCACAAAATGAAACCCTCTGGGTGCTGCCTGAAGTTGCTGCTCCGCGCGTGCAGCGCGTGCTTTTTGACAGCAAGGCCGCTGGCCGGCAAGTGAGCTGCCAAGTCTTCACACCGGAAGATTACGAGAGAGAAAAGGAGCGCCGGTTTCCCGTGCTCTATTGGCTGCATGGCAGCGGCGGCGGGTTGCAGGGCATCGCGCCGGTGTCGGCGTGGTTTGATGCGGCGATTCGGGAGGGGAAGATTCCGCCGATGCTCGTCGTCTTTCCCAATGGGCTGGCGTCGAGCATGTGGTGCAACTCGAAGGAAGGTGCGGTGCCGATGGAGACCATCGTTATCAAGGAACTGCTGCCGCGCATTGACGCGACGTTTCGCACGTTAGCAAAGCGGGAGGGGCGAATCATCGAAGGTTTCAGCATGGGCGGCTATGGAGCGGCGCGGTTGGGATTCAAGTATCCGCAACTCTTTGGCGCGGTCTCCATCCTCGCAGGCGGTCCGTTGGATTTGGATTTCGCCGGGCCGCGTGCCACGGCCAATCCCGCCGAACGCGAGCGCATCTTGAAGGGCACGTTCGGTGGCGACCTCAATTACTACCGCTCGCAGAATCCCATCACCATCGCGCAGCAGCAGGCGGAAGCCGTGCAGGGCAACGTGCTAGTGCGAATGGCTGTTGGCGCACGGGACAACACGGAGCCACTCAACCTCGCCTATTCCGAGCATCTCAAGAAGCTGAACATCGCCCACACATTCACCATCGTGCCCGGGGTCGATCACGACACGCGGGCGCTACTCAAAGGTCTGGGTGAGGCGAACTGGGAGTTCTATCGCGCAGCTTTCTCCCTCAACGCCGCTGAGCCCAAGGTCTTCGACATCACGGCCCATGGCGCAAAAGGCGACGGCACGACCCTGAATACCCAGATGATTCAGCAGGCGGTGGATGCCTGTCATGAGGCGGGCGGCGGTGTGGTGAGCGTTCCCAAGGGAGTCTTCCTCACGGGTTCGCTGCGCCTGAAGAGCGGAGTGATCTTGCGCGTCGAGAAAGATGCCATCCTGCGCGGCAGTCCGAAGATCGCCGACTACGCGGTGGAGACGGCGGAGTTGCATTGGTTCGATGCACAAGACCGTCTAAACATGTTCAAGAGCATCAACACGCAACACCGTCCGGCGCTGATCTATGCCGAAGACGCCGAACAGGTCGGACTGGAAGGTTCGGGTGTCATCGACGGTCAAGGCGGAGTAGCCAGCAAGATATTCCCCAATAAAGGCGACCCCCAGCGCCGCATCCCGATATTGATCCGCTTCGAGCGTTGCCGCGACGTGAAACTCAGCGGACTCACCTTGATCGACCCGGCGATGTTCACGACGTTCTTCGCGCGGTGCACGGATATCCAGATCGAGCGCGTCACGGTGCGCAGCCGTGACTCCGCCGCCTACGGCAATGCCTTCGTCCTCGGCGGTTCACGCCGCGTGTCCATCAAGGACTGTGACGCCGACTGCAAAGACGACTGCATCGCGTTGCAGACTTTTCACCCCGACTGGCCGAACGAGGACATCGAGATCAGCGGCTGCCGCCTGACCACCCGCTGGTGCGCCATCCGCATCGGGTGCGAGTCCTTCGGGGCGACGAGACGCCTGACGATGCGCGACTGCACGTTCACGGACTGCCAGGGCGGCATCAAGATCGAGTCTGCCGGCGGGCAGACGCACGAAGACCTTTCGTTCTCGAACATCGAGATGACGAAGGTCTGTCAGCCCATCATGGTGCTGGCCTCGCGCTTCGCTTTCAGCAAGCACCACCAGACGCGTCGCCCCCCGATAGGGCACATACGGAACGTCCGTTTCGAGCACATCAAGGCGGTCGTGGGTGACGGCGGTATTCTCAGAAGCAAGAGCGGATGGGAGGCCCCCTACAAGCGATATTGCTCGGCTGTGGTATCGGGGCCGGGCGGCCGCATCGAGGACATTTCGTTTTCCGACATCGACATCACCTTTCCCGGCGGCGGCACCGCCAAGCAAGCGGCTCGTCTCGACGTGGGCGAGCTGCTTGAAGCTTTTGAATACATCAAATGGGCGGTTCCCTTCGACGGCGAACTCCCCGCCTCAGCGCTCTATCTGCGGCACGTCAAAGGCGTGCGCCTGGAGAACGTGCGATACGCCGTGGAGAAGCCCGATGCCCGCGCCTTCATCGCCGGGGACGACGTGCAAGGCCTGTCGCTGCATGGCGTCGTCGCCCGTTCCCCCGCACCAGTGCCCGGCCTGGCGAAACTCGCCGACGCCAAGGACGTAACCGAGAAGGACTGCCGCGTGGATTGCGGCACATCAGTGCCGGTGCTCATCGCTCCGACGACGGAAGAACTGAGCCGCCTCGCTGAGCTACGCACACGTTCCGCCGCTCTCGACCGCGAAATCCAGCAGAAGGCTGATCAACTCGATGCAGAAGCCAGGAAGGACTCCCAAACCAAGTGAAAACACCTTACCGCATGAACCCTTTCCTCCCGATCTTTGCCGCCATTCTGCTCTCGCCGCTGGCCGCGCTGCATGCTGCTGACGCAATCACACCGCCCGGCGACCGGAACCTGCCAATCAACCAGATCTATCCGCCAGAGGCTTTCTACCACAACGGCAAAGGCGGTCGCGTGCTGGACGTCACCAAACCGCCATTCAACGCCAAGGGCGACGGCAAGACCGATGACACGCAGGCGCTTTGCGATGCGATGCGGTTCGTCTGCGACCATTACGAAGACCTGGCGGGCGAAGGCTATTCCTATTGCGGCTACAAGTTTGACCGGAACTGGATCATTTATCTGCCCAACGGCGAGTATTTGGTCAGCAATACCATCAGCCAGGGGTGGCCGGCGCGCGCCTACGATATCAAGAAAGGCTGGGCTAATAGCGGCCGGGTATCGGTCGCATCGCCTGAGGCGGAAACGCCGGAGCTTGAACTGCGTGGCGAGCGAAACTACGGCATCCGCGTTTTCGGCCAAAGCCGACAGGGAACGGTGATCCGGTTGAAGGATCAGTGCCCCGGGTTTGAAAAGGGCAAGGAAAACGCCGTGCTTCAGTTCTACCTGCTCAAGAACGGTTCGAGCATCAACCAGGGGAATTACGCGCAGAACCTCACCATCCAAACCGGCAAGGGGAACCCGGGCGCGGTCGGCATGAAATGGAATGCGTCGGATTGGGGAGGGATCTACAACGTAGCGATCCGGTCGGGCGATGGCAGTGGGCGAGCCGGGCTGATGATGGACCGGCGCAATGCGCACGGCTACCAGCACGACATCGTGGTGGATGGATTCGATGTCGGCGTCGAAATGGCGGCAGGCTCGGTTTCGCACGTTGTCCTGGAACACGCCACGCTAAGCAACCAGCGCGAGGTGGCCGTTCGCGTGAGTAAGAACGAAACCTTTTGCGGACGTAAACTTCTCATTCGGAATGCGCCCATGGCCTTGAGGGCGGCTGGTTCAGCACATGTGGTGCTGCTCGACTGTGAAGCCCTTTCAGAGAAGAGCCTCGGCCCCGCCATCTCCGTGGAGGGAGGGCACTTGCTCGCGCGGGATATTCGTCTGTCGGGATTTGCTTCCGCCGTGGCCAAAGACAAGCAGCCGGTGGTTACCGGCGATTTCATCGGGGAGCATGTCTCCGGCGCGCCGGTTTCGGCGTATGCGGAGGGACCGACCACGACCCTGCGACTGCCGGTCAAAGAAACGCCGGTGATCTTGCCGGAAAGCGACCTGATGAAATGGGCGAGTGTGGATGACTTCGGTGCGAAGGGCGACGGCCTCACTGATGACACCGAGGCCGTGCAACGGGCAATGAACTCCGGCAAGCCAGTGGTCTGGTTTCCGAAGGCCTGTTATGTGATCAACGGAACGGTCGCGATCCCGGCCACCGTGAGAGAAGTCGCTTTCCTGTGGTCGAGCGTTTATCGCACCGATCCTGACCAACCAACCAACCTGACGGCGCAACAGGCCGGAGCGATGCTGATCAAGGACGAGCCTGCTGATGCAGTCAAGCCGGCGCTCTTTCGGGTGGCACAGAGTTCCGACCAGCCATTGCTGATTCACCAGGGGCATCATGCAGGTAGCGTCTTCCTCGATCACGAGGCGCAACGCCCGGTGATCCTCGAAGACATGATCACCTGGTGGATCCATACCCACTACTTCTCACGCAACCCCGGCATGTTGTTCCCGGGCGCGGCAGCACAAAAGACGAGTCTCCCGCGGCTGTATCGGAACACGAGGCCGGAAGGGGCACCCAAGGAGGTCTTTGCCAACATGGTTATGGGGTTTGCCGGCGGGGGAGATGATGCCAGCCTGGCAGTCAAGAATGTCCACGCCTGGGTGCGCCAAATCGAAAATTCATATTACATCGTCGAAGTGGCATTCAAGCACTCGGATGCTTGGATCCTGGGATACAAGGGTGAAATGGCAACACCCAGCGGGACTTTCTTCCATGCCAGCGACCAATCCCGCCTCGAACTGTTGGGCGGACTTTACCACGTCCGCAATGGCCAATCATCGCTTCCATTGGTTATGTCAATCGACTCTGAGGTTGCCCTGAGCCTCAATGCTTTTGGCGGCTCCAAACTCAATGTTCCGGTTCAATCGGTCATGCTGCGCGACGAACGCAAGGGGCAGGTGAGAGAAGTTCCGGATACCCGTTTCGAGTCGCGGCGGGCCATCGCCCCCGGCGAGAAGATTATTCCCCTGCTCACGAACACTCCGAAGTGAAACGGATTTAAAAACAAGCGCGCAATCCATGAATGGATCTGCCTTTATGAAACCCACCCTCGCCCTCCTCACCACCCTGCTGCTCTCATCGCTGGCCGCACTGCACGCCGTCGAGCCTCCAGCGACATTCTGCAATCCGCTGCCGATTCCCAATTACCCCATCGGCTTTTTTGCCCGCAACGTGACCAATGGCGAACCCGATGCACGCGAGGGATGGTTGCTCGGGCATCGCGAGCAGTTCCGTGA
>JAIXOU010000094.1 GCA_027486585.1 Verrucomicrobiaceae bacterium
AGGGAGAGCTCTTTGCCGCCGGTTTTGACGATGCGGCCGTCTTTGAGGACGTGGACGATGTCGGGCTGGATGTAGTTCAGGAGGCGCTGGTAGTGGGTGATGACGAGGAAGCCGCGGTTCTCGCTACGCATAGCGTTCACACCACGTGAGACGATTTTGAGGGCGTCGATGTCGAGGCCGGAATCGGTTTCGTCGAGGATGGCGTATTTCGGCTCCAGCATCATGAGCTGGAGGATCTCGTTGCGCTTCTTTTCACCGCCGGAGAAGCCTTCATTGACGCTGCGGCTGGTGAAGCTGCGGTCCATTTCGAGCTGGTCCATGCGGGCGTACATTTGCTTGTAAAACTTCACGGCGTCGATGTCCTCGCCCTTGGGCAGGCGGGCCTTCAGCGCGGCGCGGAGAAAGTTGGCGTTGCTCACGCCGGGGATTTCGTGCGGATACTGGAAGGCGAGGAAGAGACCGGCGCGGCTACGGGCATCGACGGCCATGTCGAGGATGTTTTCGCCATCAAGGAGGACCTCACCGCCAGTGACTTCATAATCTTCGTGGCCGCAGAGGACCTTGCTCAGAGTGCTTTTGCCAGAACCGTTTGGGCCCATGATGGCGTGTACTTCACCGGGGTTGATCGTGAGGTTCAGGCCTTTGAGGATTTCGCGGCCGGGGATTTGGGCGTGGAGGGCTTTTATTTCGAGTGACATGAGGGGGAGGGGATTTGAAAGGCTGAAATTAGTGTTTGGCGGTGCAGGCTTCGCAGGTGCCGTGGATGGCTATGTCCATGCGGGTGACTTTAGTGCCTTTGGGAAGATTCCAGAACTTGGCAGGGTCAAAGTCAGCCGCTGGGTGGGCATCACTGACTTTTCCGCAGGTTTCACAGTGAAAGTGGACGTGCTCGTGGAGATTAGCACAGTAGCGGCTCTGGCCTCGCTCTAGCTGCACCTGCTTAATGAGGCCCGCGGTTGTGAGGTGCTCCAAGCAATTGTAAACGGTGGCTAGCGAGATATGCGGAGAGCGGCTTTTTACCCGATCCAAGATGTCATAGGCAGTAGGGTGATCCGTCGAGGAAGCAAGAACGTCAAAGACCTCACGGCGATGGGGCGTGAGGCGCACATCAGATCCTAGCACGGCAAGACGGCAGTCCAGACCGGTCGGTTTGGCGGGAGCACGTGTGGCAGAGGCATTCATGGCGTTTTTAGAATTAGAATGATTCTAATTGCATTGGGAACGCCGACTTAGCAAGTTCGGATGCCTTTTTGGGAAAAAAAGCAGCCAAAACCACTTGGCTCTGACTTAGTCTTCGACCCCAAGCTTGACCTTCAAACGGCTAAGCTGGGCTTTGAGGATCTCGATCTCCATTTCCATGCGCTGTTTCCAAGCCTGATCTTCCGCATTGGCAGGTGCCACCGTGATCATGGGTGCTGTATGGATGATTTCTTGAGCTGGGGCTAAGCCGCCGGGTTCTCCGGTTAAAAGTTGCGCCCACTGCGCGACGCGACGTCCGGGTCCGGCTGGCAGACAGGCAACGATGGGTCCCTCGCTGTAAGTGACCAGTTTCATGAGTTCGGCCTCAACACTATCGAGGTCGGGAAAGGCGCAAAGGCGCTCCGTGCGTTGGCGAAGCTCGCCCAAAGTCTGTTCTCCGCGCAGGAGCAGCACGCTCAAGAGACAGATAGTGGGCTTTTCCAACCCCACAAACTTGGTGCGGATGTTGTGGCGGAATTTATTCACCCGTCCGCCCACAACGGTCACCTGGAAAACCCAGCCGCGTGTTTTTAAGGCCTCTGTGGTCCGCAGGACGGTGGACTCGTCCAGAGTCATGATGGGATCACGATTGGTGGTCTGGTTGCAGGCTGCCGTGAGAGAGTTCAGCGTCAGCGGGTAGTAATCTGGCAGCGTGATTTCTTTTTCGATCAGGCAGCCGACGATTCGGGCTTCGATAGGACTTAATAAAGGAGGTGTGTCAGACATGGAGATTGATAATCAACCCTTCCGTGATTTCGCCCATTTTCACAAGCAGCAAAAATGGGACCTTAGTCTATTGGGCAGTAGGAAAGTTCTCATCACCAATGACTTTTCCAGAGAGGATTGGAGCGCCTACTTCATTGGAGGTCGGGAGCAAAAAGTGGCCGACAGCCGTCTCTGAGGCTGGATTCAGCAAGGCGCTGAAACTACCAGGCCGCTGACGATTGAGATTTGGTTGTAGAGGATCAATCTCGATCGCGCTACCAGAGCCAAGGATGATGCCTGTGCTGAGATCCAGAGAAGCTAGGATTTGGGATGGATTAGTTGCCGCGCTGGGCATTAGGATGGCGTGCTGCGCACTCAATGTGAAGACCTGCTGGAATGGCGTGAACAGCCCCCCCTCAGTAAAGATGAAGCGTGCATTATTAGCGATCAGTGGGATGCCAAATAAAGGCTGATTGGCAATAGGTACTGTATAGCGGCCGCCTGTGCCAACGAGATCATGCCGAGCAAATCCTGCGATGTAGTTAGCCGAGATGACAGGCGTTTTAGACCAAGTCAGGGCACCTGAGCTTTGGGCTGTTGTCGAGTTCAGCGTCTGCCATCCCTGAACCGATCCACTAAAAGCATAAAGCATGGCGTGAAGTGGAGTTTGACCAGTCGCGGCGATGCCGCTGCTGGCAGTAATCGCCGTGCCATCCGCTAGACGACCTGTCCAAGTGGCTGTGCCTGACAGACTGATAAGTTGACTACCCCAGCCTGCGCCTTGTGGGAACTCAGCATTGCCCACCAATGGCAGAGGTAGTTCATAGCTGGTATTCCAGCGGCTATTCAGCAGACCTATTGGCAGATCAGTCGCGCGCGCTGCGCGCAGGCCTGAAATGTTGGCAATGTCAGGTGGATTGATTGCTGAATCACGAAGGGTCCCCATAAGTTCATTGCCCGTGGTCGAAAGGTCAAAGCGTAAGCTTAGTGGACCAAATGGAGCACGGCGGGTGAGACTGACCTCTCCTTTCACATGGCTAGCACCAGCCCCCATGCTGAGCGTGCCGCTGAAGCTGTGCTGATGCATACCACGATTCAGACTTCCAGAAAAGGCACCCGAAGCTAGAGTGGTGATCGTCAGCGCGCCTCCAAAGTCACCATTATAAACAGGATGTCGATCGATTAAGCCATGATAAGTGCCGACAACGGATGCAGGGAAAGGCCGAACTTCCCAAGCAAACGTGATTGGAGCACTGGTGCCGATGGAGTTACCAGCACTGACGGTAATGAAATAAGTGCCAGGCTGACTCGGTGAGCCTGTGATCAGTCCGGTAAGTGGATTGTAGGTCATGCCAGCAGGCAGGCCCGTGACAAGCCAGCGCCTGACTTCATTGTCAGCTATAAGCTGTCGTGGAGTGGCATCTCCGACAATGCTGGGTAAGCTCAAGAAACCGGCTTTTACCGATGGACGCCGTCTAATCGTCAGTTGAGTGGGCAGGGTATCAAGCGTCAAAGGGGAGATCGTGCCATTGTTCATGGAAACGCGACAGGTATAGGTGGCTTCATCACTGGCGCGAATATCACGTAAGGTCACGATGGGTGTTTGCACTCCAGTTACACGGCCATTTTCCACTAGAGGGACAGTTCCTCGATACCAAAGATAAGATAAGCCTTTGCCTGTAGCTGTTACTCTGAATGTCGTTGTTGTGCCCTCATTGACGACTTGTGGGGGCAATACTCTTCTCACGACTGCAACATCAATCGAAGCTGTCGCTGAGCCCCACTGACTGTTCAGGACATGCTGGTAGGTTGCCCCATCCGTCATTGTTGAACCAATATTGGAAAGCGTATTCGTCGTTTGCTTTGGAATGGCTACACCGTTTTTCCGCCAGCTCAGTTTTGTATCAGCTGGGCTATTGGCTGTCACAGAGAGGCTGATTGGAGAGCCTTCCGATAAAAGTTCCTGGGGCCGATAAGCCACGATGGAAGGTCCTGGTACAGCAGTGCCATAAAGACTCAAGGTGGCTTCATTGAGAACGCCGTCATCTAATGGGTAGGTATCTGTAATTTCCAAGGTCCAAAGACCCTGCCCACGCTCACCCCAATGTCTCAAGGAACTGAAGGTGAAATCCGCATAGTCAGAACCTCCATCATACAGAGTCTCTGTCGCTAAATTACTGACGACACCATTAGGACTGCGCAAATGAATCCTCAAATCACCGCGATATTTATGCGGTAGATTGAGCTTCAATGTGACATGCTCCACCCTCATGGCTGGGGACTTCGTCAGGTCCAGCGTCCATCGCTGAGTCTTGCCCACTGATGACTTGCCATCTGAACGATCAGGGAACGATACCGTGCTGTTCAATGGGATCAGCGAGGCTGCTGTTGGAGTGTTTTTTTTAGCTGGATTGCCCTCGAAGTTGACTGAGCTGCCTGGACTGATTTTTTGGGAAAAAGTGATCTGTGGTGCCAGAAGCACCCAGTCCTTAGCCATCGACACGGCTGCTTGAGCCTGCACGAGTCCGCCGCCGTAGAGATTGCTGTGCTTGAGCGGTGGCAGACCTGTGGTATCGGCGACTTTATGAGTTGTCCAGGATCTTGATTGTGGATCGACTTTGAGAGCCGACCTGATTAGGATTTCCTTCACATCACGCCAAGTCAATTCAGGCCGAGCCTCCAACATGAGCGCTATCACACCTGAGACGACAGGAGCTGCGGAAGAAGTGCCGCCAAAACGCCCTGTATAGCTGTAATCTTCTTCCTCAATATCAGGGATCTTCGGATCAGGATTGTAGCCAACCGTGCCCGCGATATCAGTCGTCGCCATGCCCAGGGTTCCTCCATTTGAAGGTGCTACGACGCAGAGATGAGCCCCCGTTTCCGAATAGTCTGAAAGCACACCTGTATTAGCCAAAGAACCGACGGCCACAGCATACATATCATTGGCCAAACCATTTTTATTTCCTTGGTAGTGATAGCGCCGACCATTACCTGCGGCCCATACAGAGATCATTCCGCGCCCGTCTCGTCCGCCTAGTGCAGCTGATTTCATAGCCCCTTTAAACAAAGGTCCCACATCAGCTGTGCCTGCGTAATAACCACCAAATCCCCAACTGTTGTTTTTCACATCAATGGCATCAGTAATGTAGGACTCATTGGCCAAGGCACCGGGGATTAAGGCAGTAATATCGAGACGTGTTTTACCTCTATTAACAGTATCCGCAATAAACGCGTCATCAGCAGGTATGGAGGGATCTAAAAAACGATGGCCAATCAAAGACGCCAAAGGTGCGACGCCCGTGACTCCAATCTCATTATTACCTCGGGCTGCAATCACGCCAGCAACAGCTGTTCCATGAAAATCGTCTAATTCGATGACTGGATTTGGGTTTGGATTCTTATTGAACCAGTAGCTCACTCCATTGAGAAGCCCTGTGGAATAATCGGTCCAGTTGAAATGGTTTAGCGGATTGGGATCAATATTTTGTCGCAAGTCGGGATGATTGAGCTCCAGCCCATCATCGACCACGGCAATGCGGATGCCTTTACCAAGCCCTTTGCCCTCCGCAAAGTTCCACTGATTGACGATCTTGATATCGATGCCGATTTTCCCCTTGCCCTGACCGCTGTTTTGGAGATGCCATTGGCGAGCAAAAAGAGCGTCATTCGGAGCTGCCATAGGCACGGCCTGGCGACCTAACAGAGGAGAAACCGCTGCAATTTTGGGTTCGTTTTGCAACTCCCACATAGCATCAAGAGCCTGGATTGGACTGCCGGTCTGGCTTTCTGTCACTAAATGAGAGAGCGAGTAGCTGGGGCGATCCAGAATCTTGATTCCATAGCGGTTCAAGTCGGGCGTGACTTGTTCTTCACTGTGCAGCTCTACTAGAATACGACCCGTGAGTAGGCGGCGGGTCCCTGGAGTTTTGGGGCCTGCTTCAGGATAAAGAACAAGTGCTGGCCAGACGCCTGCTGATTTAGCCTCTGTAGCTGCCTGGTTTAAGAATAACTGGGCTGTCGGCAAAGGGGCAATCTTCCTGGCACCTCTGCTGCCCTTTCCACGATCAAAAATTTCATCCAAGGCTAGGCTGTAACGCTGTTTCCGCCCATTCGACTCCGCTAATGTCACCAGACCTGTTTCCGCCAATTCTTGCGCTGGTGTCTTCGCCACAGGAAGAGCAACGGTCCTTAAATTAGCCGGCACATGGATCTTGGCCTGCTTAGCTTCAAACTTTGATTTTGAGCTTGTTACGGCAGGAATCTGAGGCGCTAGAAATAGCCACGTGCAAAAAAGAGTTATCGATCCGAGGCACAAAAGTCCCAGTAACCAGAATCGGCTGTTTCGAGGGCTGCTGAATTTAACCATAATTTCCATAATATCACCACAAGCCAGCATGAACGCTAGCTTAAATTATGGAAATTATCAATCTGGCTGTATAAATAAAACTTTGATGACGACTTCTGAAGAGCCGTCACCAAAGGGCGCTGCCTATTTCACCTTGGCCGCTTTGGGAAGAAAAACCTTTCGATCCCAGTTTGTTTTGAGCGCTTCGGGGCTGACTTCGCTAGCCACTCCAGCGGCGGGCACTTCCATTTTGGCGGTCCAAAGAATGCCGTTGAGGATCAGCAATCTCTGGTTCTCCTCTGCCCAGTTGGCATGAAGATCACAACCCGTGAATCCAAAGCTGCGGCCGCCATTTGCGCGCTCATAGGCCCAGGCGACAGTCTCTGCGCGCCCAGCATTGGCTTTAGCATCGGCGGTCTTCCGACTGCTATCAGGCATTGGACTGGCCAATACAGGTGTGACGCCTTTTTCGGCAAAGTGCAGATTGTAAAGCCAGCCATCTTTCAGCAGCTCAAAGGGGGCCATGCCGCGATTGATTTCATGCGTCGGTATAGCATCAACCTTGACGTCCCAGTGACCTCTGCAGCCGATGTCTGGCTGAAAAGCGGCTCCGAACCAGTTTTTAAAAGTCGCCGCCTTATCGGCAGAGCAATCGATGCCCTGATGCAGAACGACAAAGCCAGTGCCAGCATCCGCGAGCGACTGCATCCGTGCCCAGCGTGTGGGTTCTAGAAAGGAGAGTTTAACGCCGCCATCCAGAAATAGCAGCACGACTTTGGCCCCATCTAACACAGCTTCATTCTTCGGCCAGCCATCCGCCACAAGCACTGGAGCCACACCGGGCACCTTTTTGAGCCAATCCATCATCAGAG
The DNA here is from genome assembly GCA_027486585.1 of Verrucomicrobiaceae bacterium. GTDB lineage: Bacteria > Verrucomicrobiota > Verrucomicrobiia > Verrucomicrobiales > Verrucomicrobiaceae > Prosthecobacter. Next base: position 7,165 of record JAIXOU010000094.1, read on the forward strand.
CACAACCTGCAAAGTACTCATGCTGCCCCGGTTTGTTGCTGGTGCTGCCTGCGATGAGGACAATCTTGGCCAACGAAGCATCCGTGGGCAAAACTTCCAATGGCACCTGTTGCTGCTCGCTCGTGAGTTCAGCATGCAGGCAGGTAGCGACGAGGAGTGAGAGGCAGAACAGTTTCATGAGTTGGGGCCAGATAACGTCAGTCACTTACCGCACCTTCCAAAAGAAGCACCATCTACAGGGCCTTTTCCATTCGGAAGTCGTCCATGACAAAGCCACTGCCAATGTCTGAGCAGACATCATCTAGGAAAACAAAGCCTGCGCGTAAATAGGCACGAATCGCTGGTGCATTGGCTTTGTTTACACGCAGTTGCAGGTGCTTACAGCCCATCTCTCGGGCGCGATCTGACACCCAATCCAGGATCAGACAGCCAAGTCCGCGCCCATGCATTTCGGCCAATAGATAAAGCTTATTAATGAAACAAAGTTCGGTCGCGGGATACTTTTCAAATGATACGTAACCGACTGCGCCATGGCCAGCCACCTCTACCAGCGCATACCAGACGTCACGCAGTTCCATCTCCCGCGCCATGGCTGCGGGTTGATACCAGACGGATAACATATAGTCGATCTGCTGCTCGGAGATGATGCCTGGATAGCATTGCGCCCAGATCTTGTGTCCTAACTTTTGAACCATGGGCAACTCATCCGCCGCTATTCGTCGAATCCTTGTCTCGGCCATCTCTGCTGCCGCAAGGCCTAGCTGTCCACGACTCCAATCCAACGCTGCCTGCCAGCGTGAGACGTCGTCAGCTGGAGACAGTTTTTTTAAATGCGCTGTGATCTCGGCATGAGTCGGCTCAGTCACCTGTTCAAGACGGATCTGTTTCAGATCACTCGGGAACTCAGATTCTGGTAAAATCTCCTTGGCCAGATACCAGCAGGCCCAGGCACGCCAAGAGCGCAGTTCTTTGTTAGGCTCCACCATGCGGGTAGCCAGATGCTGCCAGTGACGGCGCGGATTGCCAATGAACTGATCCTCGGGCCGATGAATCAGCAGCCAGGCCAGCGCCTGATAGGGCAGAGGCCAGCGTTGTAGGATCGGTTCACTGGCAGGCAGAGTGCAGGACAGTGCGCGGTTCAGTAACAGGATGCACTTTGCCGGAAAACCCGTGACCCAAAGTGTCTGCGCATACTCATGACAGATCTCGTAAAAAGCCGCCCCGCGATCTTTCCCAAACGCGTTCACCTCCTCCGCCTGATAGAGTCTTTCGATCTCAGGCAGGAGCGGATGCGGCTGATTGATGAGGTTCACGGCAGTGTATTATTCACCCACTGCATCCCCATCTTCTTCCCACTCTTCCATCAGACGAGCCAGCTTACGCTTTAGACTCACTTTGCCTACGGCTGACAGGCGATCGATAAACAAGATGCCATTCAGGTGATCAATCTCATGCTGGAAAGCACGAGCCAGAAGCCCATCACACTCCCAGGTTTGGGTTTCACCGTTCAGCGTCAGGAAGGTGACCTTGATCTCCTCACTGCGACGGATGTCACCGCGCAGGCGCGGGAAGCTCAGGCAACCCTCTTCATCCACGGCCTTGGATTTGCCAAGATCGAGCACGGGATTCATAAAGACAATTGGCATGTGTTTCACCATGTCCACCCGCTCGCCATTGATGCGCAAAAAGGTCAGGCACTGCGGATTGTGCGACACATCGATCACTGCGATCTGCTGATCCACAGCCACCTGTGGCGCAGCCAGGCCTACGCCGTTGGCGGCATGCATCGTTTCGATCATATCCTCCGCCAGTTTGTGGATGGCAGGGGTGATTTCAGAAATCTCGCGGCACTTGGCGCGCAGAACTGGGGTGGGGTAACGTACGATTTTGAGGACCATAGGAAAAGTTAGGGCTATTTGCCTTCAGTGCGCTGAATTCGCGCAGGGACGTCATTGATGGAGAAACCAGCAGCTCTCAGGCCATCCCAGACTTTCATGAGCGTGCCAAGTGCAATGTCGGTATCGGCCTCCAGCTCCAGCTTCACATCTGGATTGGCTTCCTTCATTTGGGTCAGGGCCGCAGCCAGCTTCTCGATCTCCACAGGATTGCCATCTAAAAAAAGCTCCTTCGTTTTTGTCAGCATGATGGACTTCCTCGCTTCTGGCTTGGATTCCGCCTCGCCCATGGACTTTGACGCCGGCAGATTGATCTTCATCTGCACCTTCTTCTCACGGAAAGTGGTCGTGGCGATGAAAAAGATCAGCAGGATCACCATGATGTCGATGAGCGACACAATGGGGATCGCCGGCACAGGGCGTCTTTTGGGGCGGAGGTTCAGGTGCATCAGTTGCGATCCGATGATGAGGGGCGCTGTACCTCGAAGTGAGCAAAGAAGGTCTGAATCGTCTCATGCAAGATCGACTCCAACCGCACGGCCACGCTGTCCAGCCGTCTGACAAAATACGTATGCGCCACCACGGATGGAACCGCGACAAAAAGACCCGCAATCGTGCAGCGTAGCGCCACGCCAATCTCCATGGCCACCGCTGCTGTATCAGGCCCCTCGGCACTACCAAAGGCGGAGAACATGCCGACCAGACCTGCTGTAGTGCCCAACAGTCCTAGCAATGGAGCAACGGTCACCATCACCTCCAGCAGAGGAATGCCACGCTCCAAGTGATGCAGTTCCTCTTTGGCCCGAGCTGTCAGCGTATCTACACACTCCTGACGGGATGAAAACGTGCCGCTAATAGCCAATGCGCCCAGTTTAGCCAAGAGCGAGCCATCTCGCTCCAGAAACTCCTGCAGCGGCTTAATGTCGCCTTTTGCTGCGTAATTGGGCAGAGACCGTAGCTGACTGGCCACACTCGCGGGCAAGACCAGGTTTTCCCGCAGTCGCAGCCAGGCAGAGATCATCACGGTCACCGCTAGAAAGGAGCAGAGCACGATGAAGAACATCACATAGCCACCGATGGCCAGAAATTCATGCAGCCGTGTCAATGCCGAGGCCGAAGGCTCCGCAGTCGCCGAAGCCAGGAAAGTGTTAAATTGTGTTAGGAATTCATTCATACAAAAAAGTCATCCAGTCGGAAAACCGACCCGCAGACATCATGGAATGTCAGCTCTCAGGTATTCCTGATTCAGGCAGCTCGCGCAAGGGCGAAAAAATAGCGCCGCTCACTTCGTCCGCCCAAGCGACCGAAACCTGCCCGGTGCCATGCCAGCATAACGGCTGAAATGTCGAGTGAACGCACTCTGATCACACCAGCCCGTTTCGATAGCGATGTCTGCCAGCGATTGATCCGTCTCCCGCAGCATGCGCGTGGCCTCATCCAGCCGTAGTTTATGCAGTAATTGTAGCGGACTCATCTGAAACAGACGCTGCACCCGCTGCTCGAACTGATACACACTCAGGCCCGCCTTTTTCGCCAATTCTTCAATGCGGATGCTCTCTGCAAAATGTCGCTGCATGAACTTCAGCGCCGCTGCCAGTTCTGCAAAACCACTCGCCTTATCGTTGGGTGCATTGAGATCACGGGAGATACCTGTGATACCCACGATACGGCCTTTATCGTCGCTCAGTGGGTGTTTCGTCGTCAGACACCAGCCGGCGATGCCGCCAGGATAAATGTGAAGTTCCAGCTGATGATCCACACATTTGCCAGTGCGCAACACCAGCTCATCCTGCCGCGCATAGCTCACCGCCAGTGCCGCCGGATACACTTCTTCAGGTCGTTTGCCGAGCAGCTTCGATTTATCCCCGCCTGCACAGCGGTTCGCCAGCGTCTGATTCACTCGCACGTAGCGCCCTACGGAGTCCTTGATAAAATACACCACGTCCGGCAGCGCATCGAAGAGTGCCTCCGTGACCGCATGTTCAGAAAAGGGGCTAGGGGTTATCATGCGGCTTGGGAAATAAGAGGTTCATCCATCGGATAAAAGTCATCATCGGCAATGTCAGGGATGCCCACCACCAGCACGCGCATCCGACCTTGAGCGCCATGCACTACTCCCGGCGGGATATGTACCAGAGATCCCTTTTGCACCGCCTGCTCCACGCCGTCTAGCAGGACCGTTCCTTGCCCTTCCAACACATAATAAAGCTCCGTGCTGCGTTTGTGATAATGCAGCCGCGCACCGTCGATATCCACCGCATGAGCCCAAGCTGCAGGTCCCTGATCTGCATCTTCATGACTAATCAGTCGGTCCCTCCAGCCACAGGTGCTGCGTTCCCTCGGCGTGTGTCCCTCATGGCGGATCAGTGTCAGCGGATTCATCGTTTGACTGAAATGACAGATCCTCAATGAAAAAGCAATGCCAACAGTCGCCATTCATAAAGCATAGCTACTCAGCTTTCATCCAGTCCACTTGCAGCAGGAAATTACCGGCACGTTTGTCACCGATGAGCAGTCCTATTTCTTCGACTTTAGAGAGATCTAGGGGAGGTCCATCCAGCTTTGTGCCACGGTAGCTTGGCTTGAGAGTGGAGAAGTCAATTCGGACTTCCATCCAAGTGTCGGCTTGGGTCGCAAACTCCGCGCCGTAAGAGATGCGTGAGTCTCGAAAACGTGCGTTGGTGGAGAGGCGTAACTGATACGTCCGGCCATCCCCTTTGATACGAAGAACCATGCACGTAGCAGTGCTTAAATCAAAGCCCGATCCTGATGTCCGTATGGAGGAAAATCCGCCGTTGTTTTCCAAAGACAACGTTCCTGAAAAATGCAGCACCCCTGAATCAATTTTCGCGCCGCCTTGTGAGAGCCCTCCCATGACGCCGTCATTCACCGCAATCCAAAGGGTTTTGTCTGAAGGTTGCGTAAATTCCATGAGAGTCATGCTAGGTTTGGCTTCAGTTTTAGAGTCTTGGCTCAGAGCTGGGGCCGCCAAGAAAAAGACAAAAGTGGCCCAGGAAACAGACTTCAATTGTTTGATAAATGAGCAAAACATCACGTTACGTCATACGTACTCATTCGTGAGTTAGCTGCTTCAAACGACCAATCTTCATCCATGATTCCTTCATCATTTCGCCTCTTCTTGATTTTCCTGATGTTGAGTTCAGCCGTTTTGGCGGCCCCATGGCCTGCGTGGCGTGGAGCTGATGGGAATGGGGTTTGCATTGAAACCGATCTGCCGCTGAAATGGAGTGCGACGGAAAATGTAAAATGGAAAGCAGCTCTCCCTGAGCGCGGCAATTCGACTCCGATTATCTGGGGTGATCGCGTTTTCATCACCCAAGCAGTCGGTAAGGATCGACTTGTTCTTTGCTTCTCCCGCCAGGACGGCAAGGAACTCTGGCGCGCCGGTGTCAAGGATGTGGCCGATGAGCCGACTCACCAGACCAATCCGTATTGCTCTGCTTCTCCTGCGACCGACGGGGAGCGAGTTTATGCTTGGTTTGGTTCAGCGGGTCTTTACTGCTTTGACATGAATGGCAAGACGCTTTGGCAGCGGGATCTCGGGGAACAGCGCCATGAGTGGGGCTATTCATCGGGACCTGTACTTCACGGTGATTTTTGTTACCTAAATTTTGGACCTGGCCCGCGCACGTTCCTGCTCGCGGTCAATAAGCTCAATGGCGCCGACGTTTGGAGGCAGGAGTTGGGCAAGGTGGAGGTTACGATGCCAAGAAACGACGGCTTTGCTGCCAAGGAAGGCGTGGTCGGATCCTGGAGTGTGCCGCTTCTAATCAGGACCGAGCAACGGGAAGAACTCATCATGCCATGGCCTCAGCAGGTGCGCAGTTATGACCCCAAGACAGGCAAACCACTCTGGCATTGTGGGGGCTTGAATCCATTGGTTTATAGCAGCACCCTTTTTGGTGAGGGTATCCTCATCGCCATGGGTGGCTACAGTGGCAGCACTGTGGCGGTGCGGCCAGGAGGAGACGGCGATGTCACTGCGAGCCACCGACTTTGGCATGAGCCCCGTGATCGAGGGCACATTGGCTCTGGCGTGATCAAAGAGGGTCACATTTACATTCAAAACATGAACGGTATCGTGGAATGCGTAGAACTCAAAACTGGTAAGAGCCTGTGGAAAGAGCGTCTGAAAGGCAGCGGCAGTCGCTCGGAGTCTTGGTCATCCTTAGTGCTGGCAGGTGACCGACTTTATCTGGTGAATCAAGGCAGCGACTGTTTTGTCCTGCGGGCTTCACCCACCTTTGAGGTCTTAGCTCACAATCCGCTTAATGATGGTATGACCAATGCTTCAGTCGCTGCAAGTGATGGAAACCTATTCATCCGCACTCATGCCCATCTCTGGTGCATTGGGAAGTAGCGGCCATGACATGTCAGCCGATTACGGAGATCGGGTGGGGCAGGTTCCCCATTGGCGGTATGAATGAGGTACCACATAGTTCTCATCGTGCAGTTCATCAGTCTCAACGTATTTCCTCCGAATGACACCAGACCATTTGCGTCTCGGGAGCGACGTCTTGGTTCTGTCATAGGCGGTTAGTGTCTGGCGGGCTGCACCTTTCACTTTAGCAGAATCTAACTCCTACCATTCCTATATGGGCGTACAAACAACCTCACTTCAATGGCCAGAGCCACCTGTGCTTGCCTGCCCCGTTTTAAAACTCCTGCATGGTCAAACCGCTCTCGTTACTGGCGCGAGTTCCGGTATTGGGCGCGCGCTTGCAATCGCTCTTGGTCATGCAGGAGCCAATGTCGTCATTAATTATCTAGGCAGTCCTGAGAAGGCGGAGGAAGTGGCGAAGGAAATCCAGCGTTGTGGATCGAGGGCCATAAGCGTGGCTGCAGACGTTTCGAAGCCTGATCAAGTGCAGCTAATGTTTCAGCAAACCGTGGCCGAGTTCGGTCGGTTGGATATTCTGGTGAACAATGCGGGCATCCAACTTGATGCAGCCTTTGAGGACCTGACGCTGGAACAGTGGCAGCGTGTCATGGACGTGAATTTAACCGGGCCTTTCCTTTGTTGCCAGGAAGCCGTACGACTCTTTAAAAAGCAAGGCATCGACGCTAGCCTATCTTGTGCCGCAGGAAAGATACTCTGCATCAGTTCGGTCCATGAGGTCATCCCTTGGGCGGGTCACGTAAATTATGCTGCTTCCAAAGGTGGGCTCATGCTACTCATGAAGAGTCTAGCACAGGAAGTGGCACCGCAGCGCATCCGCGTAAACAGCATCGCTCCGGGAGCCATTCGCACCCCGACCAATACCGCTGCTTGGAATACCCGCGAAGCCTATGATGATCTGCTAAAGTTGATCCCACAAAAACGTATCGGTGAACCCGAGGAGATCGGTCGTGCCGCCGTCTGGCTTGCCTCTGATCAGAGTGATTATGTGCATGGAATCACCCTGTTTATTGACGGTGGGATGACCTTGTATCCCGGATTTGAAACTGGCGGTTAGTCCATCCTAAGCTTGTATGGAAGACGGACTTAACTCCTGATCACAATTCATGATCATGAAAACACTTCAAAGCATCATCCTCAACCTTGGCCTAACCTTGGCGCTTGTCTCTCGCTGCAATGATGGGCAAAGCTCGTGGCACACTGGTATGAATCCTCATGATTACTTTGATACACTTGACAACCAAGTGGCACCGCGAGGTGTCTTCAGCGCATCTGACCCAAGATCGCATGGCGAAGTCTGGATTGATGACTGTGATTAGAGGATGTCGATAGGTTTTGGCTTCGAGTCCTCCAATATGATTTCGCTACCGCTTTTTGCTCAAGGGACCTCGGTTTTTAGTCGTCTCATTTTTTCTCCACATGCCTGCTACTACTCAAACTGCTGAACATAAACGTCTCCTAGAAGATCGTCAGCGCAGTGCCAACTGGAAGCGCTGGGGCCCCTACCTCTCCGAACGCCAATGGGCTACCGTCCGTGAGGATTACTCCGCGAACAGCGACGTTTGGCGCAGCTTTCCCCATGAGCACGCCAGATCTAGAGCCTACCGCTGGGGGGAGGATGGGCTGCTCGGCATCACTGACAGGCAGTGCCGTGTGTGTTTTGCACTCGCCTTGTGGAATCACCGAGACCCTATTTTAAAAGAGCGTCTCTTCGGCCTGACTGGGCCAGAGGGAAATCATGGTGAGGACGTGAAGGAGCTGTACTACTACCTGGACTCCACACCGACGCACTCCTACATGAAGGCGCTCTACAAGTATCCGCAGTGCGAGTTTCCCTATGCGCAACTGGTGTCTGAAAATAGCCGTCGTGGGCTCAAGGCTATCGAGTATGATCTGGCGGACACGGGTGCTTTTGATGAAGAGCGCTACTTTGATGTCTTCATCGAGTACGCCAAAGATACGCCCGAAGACATTGGCATTCGCGTCACGATTCATAATCGTGGCCCAGAAGATGCGCAGATCGATGTGCTTCCGACGATCTGGTTTAGGAATACGTGGTCGTGGCAAAAGGGCTCATCAAAACCGTCGCTGAGTCTTGATGGTGATCACATCGTGATCGATCATCGCGAACTAAAGTCAGATCTGGTGGATGATCTAGGTCTGTATCGGCTGCACGCAGACGCGGCGAGTGATGGCACGGCTCCGCAATGGCTCTTCACGGAAAATGAAACCAACCAGACAAAGCTCTTTGGCACACCAAATGTCTCGCCATTCACCAAAGATGCATTTCATCGCTATGTGATCGATGGCGACGCTCAGGCCGTAAATCCAGCTCAAACAGGCACCAAGGCCGCTGCGTATTATCGAATGACCATCCGTGCTGGCGGCAGCGTAACGCTTAATCTGCGGCTCTGCGACGCAGTGGTGGAGAAAAGAACCCAAGATGTCATCCCTCAACGTCTCCACGAGGCGGATGAGTTTTACCGAACCATCCTCCAAAGCGACGCGGGTCACGCGCAGATCCAGCGGCAGGCTCATGCGGGGCTGCTGTGGACAAAGCAGTTCTACAGCTATGTCATCAGCGATTGGCTTGATGGAGATTCTGCCTATCCCCCGCCGCCGGAGAGTCGCAAGGCCGGGCGTAACCGGAACTGGAAGCATCTATACGCACGCGATATCCTTTCCATGCCAGACAAATGGGAGTACCCTTGGTTTGCGGCCTGGGACACAGCCTTTCATATGCTGCCGTTTGCCGAGACAGACCCAGATTTTGCCAAGGAACAGATGCTGCTTTTCCTGCGTGAGTGGTACATGCATCCGAATGGCCAGATACCGGCCTATGAATGGAAATTCAGCGATGTGAACCCGCCCGTGCATGCCTGGGCCTGCTGGCGAGTCTATAAGATTTCAGCGCCCGCAGGTCAGCGAGATCGCGAGTTTCTGGAGCGCTGTTTTCAGAAGCTACTGTTGAATTTCAATTGGTGGGTAAACCGCAAGGATAGCGAAGGGCGCAATCTCTTTGCAGGTGGATTCCTGGGACTCGATAATATCGGCATCTTTGACCGCAGTACCGCCCTGCCAGACGGTCAGCGACTAGAGCAGGCCGACGGCACTGCATGGATGGCCTTTTATGCGCTGACAATGCTGAACATGTCACTCGAACTAGCTCAGCGGCCTGATGGAACTGTGAACACAGCGTATGAAGACATGGCATCGAAATTCTTCGAGCACTTCGTGCAGATCGTCGATGCCATCAACACCCTCGGCGGCCAGGGACTCTGGGACGAGGAAGACGGCTTCTACTACGATCAGATTCTCGATGATGGAAAGCCGCCAGTGCCGCTTCGTACACGCTCGCTCGTCGGTCTGCTGCCGCTCATTGCCGTGGAGCTGCTGGATGAAAAGCGCATCCTCACTCTGCTAGGATTCAAAAAGCGTATGGACTGGTTTTTAGCGCATCGCGGCGATCTCGCGCAGTATGTGAGCTATTGCCAGCGCGGTGGTGAGCACGGGCATCGACTGCTCGCCATCCCATCGCGTCAGAGGCTCACACGTCTGCTCGCATATCTATTGGATGAGCGGGAGTTTTTGAGTCCCTTCGGCATACGCTCGCTGTCACGCCATCACGAGGCACATCCCTTTACACTCCATGTTCAGGGTGAGCATAAAGAAGTGAGCTATGTGCCTGGTGAGAGTGAAAGCTACATGTTTGGCGGAAACTCAAACTGGCGTGGCCCCGTATGGTTCCCCACCGCTTATCTCATCATTGAGGCGCTGGAGCGCTACCATCACTTCTACGGTGAAAGCTTCACCGTGGAGCTACCAACAGGCAGCGGGCACCATGTCACGCTGCAAGAGGCCGCACGCGAGATCGCCCGCCGCATGAGCCGCCTCTTTGAGCCTGATGCTGAAGGAAACCGCCCATGTCATGGCGGAGATGCTCGCTATGGCAAAGAAGGCCCCTGGCGTGATTTGCTCTTGTTCCACGAATTTTTTCATGCCGACAACGGACGCGGCTGCGGAGCCTCTCACCAGACTGGATGGACCGCCCTGGTGGCGCGTATGATACGCAAGCGCTGATTCATTCACCTACAATTCAACCCAGACTCCCCACATGAAATGGTCCTTCAAACTCGGTCGCTTTCTCGGCATCGACGTCTTCGTCCACTTCACCTTTCTTATCCTCCTCGTGGTGATCGGTATAGCGCACTGGCTGCCGGAGCGCAGTCTAGCAACAGCTCTCAGCGGCATGCTATTCTTTGCCCTGCTATTTCTCTGCGTGCTGCTGCACGAGTATGGCCATGCGTTGATGGCAAGACGATTTGGCGTAGGCACGCGGGACATCACTCTGCTGCCCATTGGCGGAGTGGCGCGGCTGGAGCGCATCCCAGAGAAGCCTGTGCAAGAACTGTGGGTAGCGCTCGCCGGACCTGCGGTGAATGTCGTCATCGCGCTGCTACTGACGGCATGGCTCACGCTGCAAAATGCCTGGGAGCCACTTTCCACACTCGGGATCGCGGATGGCAGTCTAGTGGAGCGTCTGCTCGCCGTGAACATGGGTCTCGTGATCTTCAACATGCTGCCAGCCTTCCCGATGGATGGTGGGCGCGTGCTGCGCGCCGTGCTCGCCATGCGTATGGACCACGCCCGCGCCACGAACATCGCCGCAACTGTAGGAAAGACGATGGCTGTGCTTTTTGCCATCTACGGCTTGTTTGCCAATCCCATGCTAATCCTCATCGCCTATTTTGTCTGGTCTGGTGCCTCGCAGGAGGCTTCAATGGCGCAGGTCAAGGCAGTCATTTCAGGAGCCTGCGTCCGTGACGCGATGGTCACACAGTTTCATACAGTGACAGTCCACACCACACTTCGGGAAATGATTGTTTTAATGCTTTCTGGTGCGCAAAGAGACTTCCCTGTCGTTAAACGCGAAAGCGTGATCGGTATGCTTGCGCATACTGACATTCTTGCTGCAATACAAGGAAGCGAATTGGAAACGCCCGTAGCTGCAATCATGCGCACAGACATACCGACTCTGAATGAATCTGAATTGTTAGATGCAGTGTTACTCAGGGAGCGTGAAGACGAAAACATGTCTCTGCCGGTCCTCAATAATGGCGTCCTTGTGGGCATGTTGACCGCTGAAAATATCCATGAATACTTCATCATTAGGGACGCACATCGAGGATTGAATGTGCCGTGGAACCGAGGATCACGCATGATACGGAAACAGCCGTTCAATCATTAGTGTGCGACTAAAAAAGTCCTCATCGTGAACGATCATTTGGTCTTCTGGCAGGTCTTGCAGCACTTAAGCAGATCTCCATGTTTGTTGCGAAGCTGATGGTTCAATAGAGGCTGTCAGGCTCATTGAGTGGTTCATTCTGCAGCGCGCTGGATTGTTGGGCAGGGCTGATTGGTGAGCGTGCAGTGATAAGGCTAGGTGGCTAAGGGCTGCCACGGGAATGGGGCTGAAACGATCTCAGCCGTTTACTGAACGAGAGATAGAAAGCCTCCCAATTGTGATTGTTGTCGGGACAAGGCAAGCTCTTCACATGCGCAACGACTCTACTTCAACTTTTAATGATGAACTGGATGACTCTCTCATCGAGCCATCTTTCACCGTTGTAGCAGTCCACGATACCCAAGCGGGTGAAGCTCGGGTCAATCAGGCCTTTGATTGGTTATACCAATCCTTTAAGGCGGATGTTTCAATGGTCTTCCAGTCATGGTCATTGGCAAAGCTTGAAGTGCCAAATATTCGGTCCATGGCGATTCATTCAGCAGCTGACGCCGACATAATTCTTTTTGTGAGCTCAGGCGGATTGAAGCCGACAGAACAGCTGAAGCGCTGGCTGGAATCAGTCATGCACCATCAACGAGAATATCGCGCATTACTCGTGACTCTGAGTGATGATGTAGCGCTGCAATCAGCGGACTTGGATAGCATGTGCAACTTCATCCAGCTGGAGGCACAGCGCTGGAGAACTTCCTCCATTTCCTGCCATCACATGGCTGAACCAAGACACCGTCAGATACTGCTACGCCAGATTAACCGCAAGCTTCAACGATCTAACGAAGAAGACGAGGGGGATCTTAATAACACGTCGGATGCAGAGCCTATTCAAGATACGCACCTGTCTGATTTCCCTAAAAGCATCCGCGACTACCAAGGTGAAATGAAGACCACTGACATTCATAAAATTCGCGAGCTGGCCTACGACCTATGGATCCAAGAAGGACGACCTGCTGGCAGAGAGATTGACTTTTGGTTACGCGCTGAGCGGCAGCTTCAAGCTGCCGATCAACCAAATTAGCAGGCTTTTTTATCTCGACTTTCGGCTGCATCGCCAACTCAAACCAAAACCCAACCTAGATGAAAAAACGCGCTGATTCTCAGACTGGTCGTGGCAGCAGCTCTTACCTCTTGTCGTCATGACCCATGGAAATCACAGCAAGGCAAAGATCACGCCCTGCTACAGCACGTGGCAGACTCTCCCGAGCAATAGTTAACGAATAAATTCTAACCAAACAAAACTACCCTTATGATCATTAAACTTGAATGGTTCAGCTGTAACCCAACCCAAAAATGGGAGGCTGAGATTCATCAGATGCTTGAAGAAATGGCTACTCTCAAACAAATCTCTTTGGCCAGCGTCCGCGTGGAAGAGCTGACTCAAAGTAGCCAAAAGTATCATCTAACGACGATTCTCCGAATGCCAGGTCCAGATGTCTTGGCCCATGGTGATGGCTTCACCTTTGAAGAAGCGCTAAAAAAGATGGCCGACAAAATCCGTCACACACTGCAAACACGCGCAGCAGCTTCACGAAGAGAAGATGGAGCCACAAGAGGCGTCAAAGCCATCCATCGTGGATGATCAAGCCAGTGCAATAATGCCTTCCACAACCTGCGCCAAAGGAAGTTCTAACCTTCCTTTGATCAAATCTGACAAACGCAACTTTACCGATTTTATAAGCCATGAAACGTTCATCTCTCATCTTTGGACTTGGTGTTGCTTTCACTGCAACTCTTTTAGGCGTTGGTAAATTTTCACCCCCAAATCCACCGGCCCCAACGTCTGTTGTTTTGGTTCCTAGCTCGGATGCCAAATCACTTGCTCTACAGTCGGTCAATTCTCTGGTACTGAATCGCGATGAGTTAAATGAACTGAAAAGTATTTCCAAAAATATCGCAGAAATGATGTCTTTGCCAGACCTCGTCCACACGAGTGTTTGGCCACACGCTGTACGTGATTCCAAGGGTCGCGCTGGGATTTTTGTGAGTTGCTCTTTTCCACTGTTAAGCACCTCTGGTGAGACGGTTCAGACAGCCCGCGAACACTGGGTTCTTCTAGCGGTCATCGCCGCAGTTAAATTCTTGGAAGATAGCTCCGTGCAGATTCAGCACTTAGGCTTCACTGATCCTAATGGAACAACGGATAACTCTTGGTATTATGATCTGGATATGAATACAGCCCGCTACATTCACCGTCAGCTCGCGCATGGTGGTATGTCCAAAGATCAAGCTTTCGCTTTGATTGAACGGTCATGGATCAAAATCACAGAAGATCCTGATCACGAGTGAAATCGTCCGATTTAAACAATGGACGGCAGCGAGATCTGCGTGAGCAAAACATGATTGCCGCCGGCGGCGACGGTAACACAGGCATCTCCTGCGTTGGCAGCTTCGACGCATAAAAAACCGTGGTAGGCCTCGTCTGGCAGGTCGGCGAGACGCTTGGATTTTTCGATCCATGGATTCCAGACGACCGTGGTACCACTGCCGAGCTTGTTGACGACGAGGTTTCGTTTCAAAGCTCGGTCTTCGACGATCACGCCGCCTGTGCTGGCATATTGACGATCTACCTCGCCTTCGAAAACAATGTCTCCTACTTGATCACGCATGACTCGTTCGCCGACCGTGTCGAGATACCTGGTTTCATCCAGACCTTTGACCGTGATTTGCTTGATGTCACCGACGGTCAAATAAGTATGCAGCGCTTCGCCCAAAACGAAGGCGGAATCTCCCGTGTTTTGGGTCATGAGGGATACTTCCAGCGCAGCTCCAATGCTGATGCCCAAATGGCAGATGAAATCGTGTGGCCATAGTGCCTTGGTTTCTTCGCTGCTTTGAAGTTTGAACAGCAGAGCTACGTGGCCTTCTTTAGCGTCGGCTCTTAGGAGCTCCCAAGGGCGTGTGCGGGCGATGCCATGCATCGGCATTGAGGCATCGGTCGGATGACCACCAAACCAGGGCCAACAGATGGGGATGCCGCCACGGATGGCTATTCCAGGAGTAAGGATGGCATCTGGGCTCATGTAGAGAACAGGAGCTTCCTGTCCAGTGGGCTTCCATTCCATGACATGCGCGCCATTCACTGCAATCCGCGCGGTCGCTGCAGGATGGTTGATGACGTAGATCGGGTAACCGGGGATGGAGTCTTCAAGGGTGATGCAATCAGGCAGTGTCATGGCCTGCAAAATAGACCTGCACGGCAGGGATGCATCAACGAATTGCAGCCTTTTTGATCACTTCTCAGGTCGTAGATCAAAGCACACCACTTTCTCTCGCTGGCGGACCACGAGCTTGCCATTGCTGAGGGCAGGGGATGTGCAGCCCATGCCTTCGATTTTAGGTCGTGCGATTTGTGTGCAGGCATCGGGCGTTGCTTTGACCATGCGTAAGTGGGTGCCGTTACTCTCAAAGACCATCAGTTTGCCATCGGCTAGAATGGGGGAGGTGATCGTGCTGTTCACCTCATTCTCGACCCAGGACACTTTGCCAGAGGCTAATTCGACGCACTGGTTCTTTCCGCCACAGGTAAGATAGACATGATCTTCATGAATGATCGGACTGCCACTGTAGCGCATGGTGACCCAGAAATGTGACCAGATAGCTTTGGGTTTCTCATTTTTTTGCCATTCATAGGCGCGCAACCCGACATCCTTGGCACCACTATAAATCACCAGCCAGTCTCCTTGTGTCACGGGAGTTGACTGGCCCCCACCTTCCACTTCCCACAGCACACTACCATCTTTGGGGGAAAGGCCCTGGAGGCTGTTGTTCCCTGTGATGAGTAGTACAGGCTCTCCTGAGGTTGGTGCCCACCACGTGGGGCTGCCAGTGTTGCTACGCGCGTGTTTTTGATCCCAAAGCAGCTTGCCATCTGTCACTGAGTAAGCCTGGGCCGTGCCGGCAGCAAGATAGAGTGTTTCTCCGACGACGAGAGGAGATGCGGCCGGCCCCTGCGAGGCTAGGGCCGCTTTCCAGATTAGTTTGCCATCCTTTTGGTTCACGCAGTAGAGATGTGTGCTGCACGCAGCAAAGACTCGCCCGTCCACCACAGCGGCTGTGCTGCTGGAGCTGCGCCCGCTTGGCTTACCTTCGGTTTCAAACTTCCACACTTGTTTACCGGTGTTCATGTCCAAGCAGATGATGACATCCTTGGCTACTTTGATGGTGTTTGGCACTGCGCTGAGTAGTTTTTCCTTCACCGCTTCGGAGAATTTCTCCTCTTCCATCCAGGCTTTAAAGGCTTCTGCTGTGGCAAAGGGTTTGCCTTCTTTCTTGGCCACTTTGGCTAATTCTTCGAGGGGTAACGCTGTTTTGCCAGCCTTGAATCGGGATTCTGCCCATTTGCCCAAGCTGACATCTTCTTTGGGAGTCAGATTTTCTTTTCGCCAAGCCAGCATCCATTCATCAAATTTAGAGCCACGCATGGCGGGCAGATTGAGGCGGGTTTCCTCCATCTTTTTCATGAGTTCAGGCGAGACACCTCGATAGTTCATCTGCTGCATCGTCTCGCTGTCGATCTCTCTTTGCTGCGAAGGAATGCGTTCATGCCAGACCACGGACAGGATCATCTGCTCGCCCGAGATGACCGGACTGCCATGGCCGCCGTAGTGATCACTGGGAATGAAGTCACTCTCCCAGACCTTCTTCAGTCCAGCCTCAGGAAAGCTCTCCGCAATCGGTGTGGTATCGACAGAGACTCCATCTCGATTCGGTCCACGCCACTGTGGCCAGTCGGCAAAAACGAGTGGTTGGGAGAACGTAGCAACAGTGATTAAAGAAAGAAATACACGCATGACTTGTCGTCCAACGTCAGGATTTGTGCCTGACTTGCAGTGAATCTACAGTGTTCGTCTTTCGCTCAAACTCACGCCATAGCCGCTCGATGGCTTCTTCTGGATCTTCCAACATCATGCCCTCTTTGATCTTGCTGGCAAAGATGCCAAAGGAAAAAGGCGTCACGACAGGCACATTGACTAGATGCCAGGCCAGACCACTGACATGCTCTAAAAATCCTATCGCACGAGGTAGGTCCAGAAACGAATGAGTCGATTCGCGGTAGGACTGCACCAGGATTGGGTGATCTGGTTCATGCTCACTGAGCACGCGAAAGAGAATCTCGCTGCTCCATCGCAGGTCTTTGATCTTTCGCTCATGGCCGGGGCGATTTCTCGGCACCATGAGTCCTGTTTGTGCTACGCCGCGGAAGTTCCATTTCACTAGTTCACTATGCTCCAGGGCTGCGTGCATGTCAGACTCAGGATCAACCGTCTGAAATAGCTCCTTCCAGGCATCGAGCTCAAGATCCTGAAAGCTGCGCAGAGTGAGCAAAAAGCCGTAGTCATCGATTGTGACCATGGCGTTACCACCGACAGCTTCTTTGATGCGATGAGCGATGATCCGACTCAAAGCATCATTGGCACTGCGTCCGATCAAGCTATGGAAAAAGAAGTGTATCAGGTCTCTTTCGCTTCCCTCACGATCATCGACGAAACGTTCGATGAGAAAGCTATCCTCTGTCGGAATTCTGGAAACTCGTTGTTGATTTTGGCAATGCTTCAGGATGGCTTCGGCATTGGTTTGTGAAATGACGTAGCGTTCCACCAACCAATCCTGAGTCTCCTCAGATGACTCTTGCTTTAATCGGTGGCTAAGTTCAGTTCTCAAGCCTGCCACTTCCCGCGCTAAGCCAGAGGACAGAGGCATTTTGTTGGCATTCCAGGCGGGCACAGTGGGTAATTTGCCCGTAGCATCTTCTACTTTCACTTCAGCCACACCCGTCTCGATTAGCTTCACAATGCGACCCGCTAAAACAAAGATATCGCCGATTTTCAGTCGCTTTAAAAAGCTCTCTTCGATCTGTCCGAGTCGGCGCTTTTTCAGAATCACACTGACCATTCCTTCCGTATGGATCACGCCGATATTTGCTAAATAATCGCGCTCCACCTTTTTGTTCGGCACTGCCAGGCAATCATCTATCCAAGTGATCTTGCCAAAAATGTCTCGGTATTGCTTCTCTAGAGATCGGCCTCCGCCTTCCAGATACTGGGTCAAGCGATCAAACTCCACGTCTGTCACTTCGCGGAAAGCATAGGCAGACCGGAGGGTCGTTAAAGCAAGCTCTCGCGTATAAACGCTTTCCATGGCCATACCGACGAGATGCTGAGCCAGCACGTCCAGTGGTTTTTCCAGCGGACGCACGGCATCAAGCTGCACCGCGCGCGTCATCTCGGCACAAACCAAGCACTCCATCAAGTCATTGACATTTGTGGCTACCAAGATGCCATGGCTCTCAGCATGAATGCTGTGTCCACTGCGGCCTATTCTTTGCAACGCTCGGTTAATTCCTTTTGGGGTAGAGATCATGACCACGCAATCCACACTGCCGATATCGACGCCTAACTCTAAGCTTGTGCTGCATACCACAGCCCTCAGTTGGCCATTTTTTAGCCGATCCTCCACATCCAATCGCAGGTCGCGATCCAGAGACGCATGATGCGCCTCGATCTTATTCGCTAGTTTAGGCAGGGCCTGCTTTAATCGGAGGGCGATGCTTTCTGTGCTGCTGCGCGTGTTGCAAAAGACGATCACGCTTCGGTGCTTTTCCACGATTTGGGCGATGTCTTGCATCACTCGTCCTGCCGTGTATCCCGCGGGTGGGTAGGGATCACGTCGGAGTGGTGACAGCACCTCAACACGCCGCCGCCGCTCCATCTTGGCCTCCACGATCTCACAGGCCCGCCCTTGGCCCGCTAGAAACTCTGCCAGCAGTAGTAAAGGGGATGCTGTGGCGGACAGGCCAATCCTGGTTAGCCCTCCTTGTAAGCGCCTTTGCAGCCGCTCAAGGCTAAGTGTCAAATGTGCACCACGCTTGTTTTCAGCCAGTACATGAAGTTCATCCACGATGACAAATCGCACCTCGCTCAGTGCCTCGGCCCATCCCGCCTGGGGCAAAAGAATGGCCAAGCTCTCCGGTGTCGTCAGTAGGATATGCGGTGGCTTGCGTTTTAGCTTTGCCCGTTCCGCGGCCGTCGTATCACCAGTGCGCACACCGATTCGGATCACTTCCTCCATCCCTAGTCCCTTCAAAGCCGGTAGCAGATTCTTTTGAATGTCATAAGTCAGTGCCCGCAGGGGTGAGACATACACGCACTGGATCCGATCTCCGAGCGTCCCAGCCTCATGCGCCCTGACCAGATGATCCAGCACGCCTAGAAATCCTGCCAGAGTCTTTCCGCTGCCTGTTGGTGAAGACAGTAGCACCGACTTCCCTTCAAGAATGTGTGGCAGCGTTAGTTCCTGCGCCTCCGTCAGTTTTCCGAACGCCTTTTTGATCCATTTCAAAAGTCGCGGATGCAACGCCACAGCCCCGTCGCTCACTGGCGGGAGAGTGACGGCTTTGGATGTCTTTTGGCGTGGCATAGCAGCGACATCGAGCTACGTCGATGAGTCGAAAGTTTTTAGCGTGGCAAAGCGGTCAGGCAAGTAACGGCAATCGCGTTCAATAGTCTTTACGTCGGGTGCCTCTTTGCGGGTAACTTAAACTCGGGTCAATTGCCGGCGCAGAGAGAATTCTACCGCTGCAATGATCAGGGAAATGGAGAAGAAGATCACCAGTCCATTGATCCAGAGCGTGCTGAACTCGGTGCCGAAGTAGCGTTTGGTGGTGCCAAAGAAGACATTAGGGCTGCGCTTGCGACGGTAGTCTTCACGTTCCATTTCGGCTTTGGTGACTAGGTCGAGGACTTTGCGGTTCACATACACTTCTTCGGCACTGACACCGTCCTGCTGATCCAGAGCGGACTTAAGCAATTGAGGCGTGACTTTACCACGAATGGCTGCGTCACGGATCTCGATGAGTTTTCTGGCAGCTTCGTTTTTATCTTTGGCATAGAGGCCTGAGACGACCGCTAGCCCTTGCTTGGCGGTGTCTAGCTCACGCTGCTGAGTCGGGGTCATCTTGATCTCTGGAGGCAAACTGACGAGTTCTTGAATGCGTTGTTCCAGTTGGTCTTGGGCAGCGGTGAGTGGATTCAGCTTTGCCTGAGAGATGAGCATGGCTTCGTAGCTCCAGCGCAGCGGCATGAACTGGCAGATGAAAGGGACCTTCAGTTTGCTGGCTTCATCTTCTTCTGTGACACCTGCTTTTTCCAGCCAGCGTGTGACGGAATAAACGAAGTCCAAGTTTTTGTTCATCTCCTCATACTTAATGAGAGCCCCACCAAGGATGATCTGGGGAATCAAGATGAGTGGGATGGCATTGATGGCGGTGCGATTATCCGTGACGACGCTGGAGATGAGCAGGCCCAGGCAGGCACCGGTAAGAGCGGTGATAAACATCCACCATAGATGCGGGAAGAACATGTCCTGAATTTCTAGGACCCAGTTCCCGATCAAGAGATAGATGACGCACTGGATCAGCGCAAAGGTGCTTAAAGAGGTGATCTTCCCCATCAGATAGTAAAAGGTGCGTAGGTTGTGATTGCGCTCGCGGCTGAGCAGGTGGCGATCCCGAATGATCTCATCCGCACTATTGGTTAAGCCGAGAAACATGGCCACCACTAGGCTCATGAAGAGGTAGGTGGGGATGTGAAAGGCTGTGGCAAAGGTATAATTCTCCTCCTCGCTGTATTTCAGTACGCTGGAAATGAGAAACGCCAGCAGAGGTGCCTCAAGCAGAGTCGTTAGCAGATTGGTACGGTTGCGCAGCTTCGAGAGAAAGGCCCGCTTCAGCATCGTGTAAAATAGGATGCTTTCCTCACGAAGTGTGTGTTTGGGCGGTTTTGGCACCGCGCGTGATCGCTTGCTGGCATTGCTGTCCTCCCTGGGTCGGGCGATCAGATTGGTGCTGCCAGGGAAGGCCTGTGCTTTGGCCATGCTCTCTAAAAGCAGATGACTCTGATAGCGATCACGCCAGAAATTGGGCGGAAAGCGGCGTGCGGCGACCATGTGGCCATCAGCACTTCGTTCTTGAATGATGTCACCACTGATATCGCGCAGGGGTGTCTCCAGGACGTCAAAGACAAAGTCTGGCGTCATGTTGCTCGGCATCTCGGCATCTCGCTGGCCGGTCTCGTCATTGTAGGCTTTCCAGTAATAATCTAGCAGGCCCTGGGGTGTGCCGAAGTAGGCCATCTTACCGCCTTTATCCAACAGCAAGGCTTTATCAAACATTTGCAGCAGCCTCATGCTCGGCTGATGAATCGAAGTAAGTACGATCTTGTGGCGTGCGAGACTGCGGATGATCTCTAGCACGTGTTCGCTGTCTTTGGAGGACAGGCCGGAGGTCGGCTCATCAAACAAATACACATCTGAGATGCCGATCATGTCTAGACCGGCATTGAGCCTTTTGCGCTCGCCACCGCTGAGGAATTTTTGCTGCGGTGTGCCAGCTAGACGCTGACGCATGTCAGCAAGTCCAAGTTCGGCTAACTTGGCCTCCACCCGTTTGCGACGCTCTTCTGTCTTTAAATGTGGACAGCGCACTGCTACGGAGAAGTCTAGATTTTCCTGCACCTTAAGCAGGGGATCAAAGGCATCATCCTGCGGGATGTAGGCGATGTAAGGCGTGAGGTTTGGTAGGTTGCTGTAAAGCGAAAGCCCGTTCATGAGCACCTCGCCTCCTTTGGTTTTCAGCTGACCACCGAGGACACGTAAGAGGGTGCTTTTACCGCAACCACTGGGCCCCATGACGCAGATCATCTCACCTCGTCGGGCGATGAAGCTGATGCCGTCTAGCGCGGTGTCTTTGCTATCGAAGCGATGAGCAAGCTCGCGAATCTCCATCTGGCGGATGGTGTTTTTTTCTTCTTCAATGATGCGGTCACTGAAGTGACAGCGGAGGAACTGGCCTTCGCCAAGAGTGATGGTATCGCCATCACTCAGCGAGATCCGTTCACGCACAGGCACCTCACCGATGAAGATTGGGCGAGAGGATCTCAGCACTTCGAGTTTGCCATTTTTCTGAGCATAGTTGCACTCGATTCGTAGCAAGATCTCTCCCTCGGTGTCTTCGGATAAAAGGATGTCTCCTTCGTCTAGCAGTTCGGGTTTGTTGGAAACGAGATAGGTATTGCGGCTGCCTTCGAGTCGAAACTGTCCACCGAACTCTTGAGCTCGCACGCGTAGGTCACGCAGTGAGATTTCGATCTCGCCATGAGCCACGATGCTGTCTTCGATACTGGCCTCGATGCGCACGCCTTCTTTCAGGGCGATTTCGGTCAAAGTGGCATCCGTATTACGCAGCGCCTCCACCGTGACACCTAGACCGAAACTGACGCGTAAGTTGGTGCCACGACCACGCTGCTGTGAGATTTCAGCATCACCGGTGTCCGTCAGCGTTAGGTATAGCTGGGCACCCGTGACCGTCTTCTTGGAGTTGAAGTAGGCGATGAGGTCATTGTAATCCAAGGTGACGTC
Source organism: Verrucomicrobiaceae bacterium (assembly GCA_027486585.1). Taxonomy (GTDB): domain Bacteria; phylum Verrucomicrobiota; class Verrucomicrobiia; order Verrucomicrobiales; family Verrucomicrobiaceae; genus Prosthecobacter. The sequence continues at coordinate 29,192 of JAIXOU010000094.1, forward strand.
TTCCAGCACGACGCGCTCGCTAGGATAGAGTCGGGAAAAGTCGCCTGGTGGCTGACGGCGACTGCGCACCAAGATGGGAACATTACCTGTATTTTTCAGCAGCACCAGATTCTGATATCGGAACGCGACCACCTCGCAGTCAGTTGACAGAGATCTCAGTAAAACATCACAAGTGGCGGCGGAGCCTACGCGAAGTGTTTCCAGAGGCTGCCCTGTCTTGGGAGTGAATTCTTCTTCCTCCGTATGGTCACCTGCGTTGAGCTGATAAACGATGTCGATGGCTTGGGCCGCGATGCCCAGATTCGTCATGAAGAGATAAAACTCCACCATCTGACGCTGGCCAGACGCCGAGCGTGAGATGAGTAGATAGAGCTGAACACAAAGTAGGACCTTTTGTTCTGGCGACAGTTGATTGTTCAGTTCTTTGGCTCGCTGTCCTAGATCCTGAGGTTGCTGTAGGGCCTCAAAATACAGCCGCCGCATGTCGGCATAAATGGCGCCGGAGTAGTCGTAGCGGAGATAGCCGAGTGAGGATTCGATTTCTTCTTCCTCCACATCACCATCCAGCTTCGAAAAGCCAGCAAAGACCTCGATCAACACTGGCAGCATGGCATTACGCGTAGCCCCGAGTTGCAGACCTTCTTGCGGCTTATTGAGCAGTCGATGCCACCAACTTCGTGCCGTCGCCACAGGGCCGGAGACTTCCGGCTGGCGATTGATCTGGGGTCTCGGCATTTGAGAGGTGCTCATGGGGCGCTCTGGCACAGCGACTATGGCGGGGCAAGAGTGGATGACAACTGCGGGCTCGAAGAATCAGGACATAAAAAAGCCGCCCATGTGCGAAACATGAGCGGCTAGAGATAGGGGAATTAGATCAGACCCAGTTCAGTCACGGCGACGCGCTCTTCTTTGAGTTCGTCTTCCGTGGCTTTGATGCGAGCTTGGCTGAATTCATTGACAGGCACTCCCTGCACGATTTCCCACTTGCTGCCGTCTGTGCGGATCGGGAAGGAGAACATGAGGCCTTTGTCGATGCCGTAGCTGCCATCACTGCAAACAGCGACGCTGGTCCAGTCACCTGTTGGTGTCGGGCTGGTCAGGCTGCGGATGGTGTCACAGGCGGCATTGGCTGCTGAGGCGGCGGAGGAAAGGCCGCGCGCTTTGATGATAGCCGCACCGCGTTGTTGCACGGTGCTAATGAAGTCACCCTTGAGCCAGTCGTGGTCACTAATCACATCTGTCGCTGGCTTGCCACCGATCAGAGTGTTGTAGAAGTCGGGGTACTGAGTGGCGCTGTGATTGCCCCAGATGGCCAGGTTTGAAACGGTGCTATGGTGCACCCCTGCCTTGGCTGCGAGTTGGCTCTTTGCACGGTTTTCATCCAGACGCGTCATGGCAAACCAGCGGTCTGCTGGCACGCCTTTGGCATTGTTCATGGCGATCAGGCAGTTGGTGTTGCAAGGATTGCCGACAACGAGAACGCGCACATCGCTGGCGGCATTCTTCTCGATGGCCTGGCCTTGTCCTGTGAAGATCTTGCCATTGATGTTGAGGAGATCTTTGCGTTCCATGCCAGCTTTGCGCGGCACGGAACCCACGAGGATGCCCCAATTGACACCTTTGAATCCTTCGTTGAGATCGGCGGTCGGCGTGATGCTGTTTAGCAGAGGGAAGGCACAGTCATCCAGCTCCATGCAGACGCCGCCGAGGGCACCGAGGGCGGGTTCGATCTCGATGAGGCGGAGGTTCACTGGCTGGTCAGGGCCAAAGAGTGCACCAGAAGCGATGCGGAAAAGGAGGGAATAACCGATCTGACCGGCGGCACCGGTGACTGCGACTGTGATGGGGGCTTTACTCATGGTTTATGGGGAGTCTGGATGTTTCCCAGCCTGCGCCTCACGGCAAGAAGAATCCGCATTTGATTGCAGGGCAGCTGGGGATGGTCGCCGTTACGGTATTTTTGGCTTTCGTTGCACTGTAACCAGCAGCGCTGCATGATCGCTGCCGGTCAGACGCCAGAATTTATCGGCCTTAATCACCTGCCAATCCGGACCAACCCAGATATGATCAATGCTGAGAAGTGGCAATCCGCAGGGCCAGGTCTCCTTAAATCCCAAGCCTGCTACCTCAAAGGCCTCTGTGAAATGCTGACGGAATTGGCTCAAATGCACAGACTCCAGCGGAGTATTGAAATCTCCAATCACGATGGCGTCAGGACGCTTGAAAGTCTGGGCAAAGACGCTGTCGATTTGCGGTTTTCGCGAGTGAAAGGCATGCGGAAAAATGTCGGCGACGATGACCGGAAAGTCCGGTCCACGGCCGGCGAGATCAAACTGCGCGTAGGCGGCCATACGTGGAACGACGCCACTGCGTTCGCTGGCTGTTTTTATCCGAGAGAGCCGCATGATACCACGCTGCATCAACTCTGGACGATAGTCCGGCAACATCTCTGAATACTTGGTGAGAACTGAGCCCGCATTGCCGGCTTCAACAAACACAGCCAAGTCAGGCTGCGTTTGCTTTACTAAATCGACCATCTCCTGATCCAGGCCGTTCGGACGACAGAGGTTCCAGTAGAGAATCGTCAGAGGTTCGGCACTAGGTGCATTTTGGCTGAACGATGAAAGTCTCTCCGGCATGCACCAAGAGGTGGAAAGCCACCAGAGCGCCAGACAAATGCTGACGACTCGAGCAGGCAGCTTGCGCTTGTGACTCATCTTTGGCCAGCAAGCCAAAAGGGCACTCAAGGCAAGAAGGCAGGGTTTAGGCATCCCGTAAAAAAAGACCGCCCAGGCAGCATTATGGTCCTTGAGCCAAAGCTGTAGCAACAGGCCCAGCAGCAGCACCAGCCAGCCGAGCATGTGGAGTAGCCGCATCATTTCAGCCTACAGGTGTCAGCACGACTTTTTGGACGTCTAGCACTGCTGATTTGACTTTGGTTGCTGGATCAATCACGAGACGCTGAACGCCTGGGGTTTTGATCTCAATTTCACCGACGGGAACTTCCTTCCACTGCTGGAAGCCACCCGTATCTTGTGTGGTGAATTTTAGCTCCTGCTCACCATGCTTGATGGCCACTTCGCTACCATGATTGCCACCGCCACAACCATGGAAAACGGCTACTTTATAGCGTCCTGGCTTAGTCACTTCAAATTCCCATTCCGCCATGTCATCAGGTTCGGTCCAATAGCCCAGACAATTCTTTTCTGCTTTTGGTTCATAACGCATGTTTTCAGACCAAGTCGTCGCATCTTTAGCCAACAAAGTGATGTTTCCCTCGGCGCTAGGGACGATTTTGTCACCTTCTGGCGCTGGAATCAGAGAGATCTCTTCAACCGTGAATGTGCCGTCATCGGTAGGTGGTGTGAGCAGAGAAAAAGGAATGTCACCGGGCTGAGCGATGTAAACTGTGCCCAAATAAGTCTTTGTCGGACGATAAGCCGTGACCAGTGATTTTTTTACCGAGAGATCGCCCAATCGGAAGTTCATTCCCAAAGAGGCGCGCTTCAGGGTGTAGGTAAGACGCACTTGATAACGTCCCCAGCGCTTTGCTTTGAATTTGGTCCAGGAGAAGGTCTCCCAATGGGCACCATTTGAGTGAGTGTATTCGCCTTCGCCAAAGGTGATGATGCCACGCTCGGGCATGTCCTCTCGCTCGACCGGCTCATCGCTGCCAAATCCGCCAATGTCTACGGCTTCTGGAAAGACGAATTCTTCAGTGGCAGATGGACTGGCTTCAGGCCTGGTTTCGGCTTCCTGTCCATAGGAACTCAGTATGCATCCCAGCGTGAGCAGGGCCGTGAAAGTCGAAAAGCGGTTCATAGAGAAAATATAGGATCGAGACTGCCAGCAGGTGTGAAATCGGCAACTGGTAACGGCTGGCAAATGCATTCGTTAGCAAAATGAGGCCGACTATTTTCATGAAGGAAGCTATTTGGCATCTTGAATGAACCCGCTACGGTGTGCCTATGTCCAGGTTTTTGACTTCTTTCTTCTTCAGTCTTTTCGTGGTTGCAGCCTCAGCTGTAGAACTGCTTTCTCCTCCCCTTGTCATTGTCACAGATTCAACAGCGACAATTAATTGGCGCACCGATGTCGCTTGTGGCACACGCGTTAATTTTGGACTGAATGCGGCTCAATTGACTCAAAAGGTAGAAGGGCCAGTCTCCGCGACCCATAGCGTGGTTTTGCCAGATCTGATTAAAGGCACAACCTATCACTACACCGTCGGCAGTGCGCGTCAGAAGCTGGCTGAAGGCACCTTTACCGTCGGTGTAGCCCAACCTTCATCGGTTCCTGCCGCCGCCGCGCCATCCAAATCCATTCTCGAGCGCATGAAGGACGCACTGGTTCCTGCGCCAGCAGTTAAAAAGCCAGCGCTCCCCGTGCCTGTTCGTGCCCCGCCAACCCGCGAAACCTGGGGCAGTATCAGCTCGCTTCAGGATCATTACGACCGCCATGGAGCTGACTTCCAGAGCAAGTCTCCTGACGACTATGCCGCTCAGGCTTGGCAATTCCTCCAGCGCGCAAAAGCTGGCAGCCTGTCCATGAAATGGGATGAGTCCGACCGTACTCTGCGCGTCTTTGACCCTAAAACGCGAGCCTTTGCCGCTTACAACCGGGATGGCACCACCAAAACCTATTTCCGCCCAAATAGCACTAGCTATTGGGATCGCCAACCCGGTCGCATGGTTCAACCCGCACAGCTCCCTTTTAAATAATGAAAACAGCTACCCACACCTGCCCAGTCTGCGCTTACGCTAAGCTCAAAGAAGCCCCTCGCAGTTCCTCTGGTGGCGGGTCCTTTGAGATCTGTCCAGCCTGCGGATTCCAATTCGGCGTCAGTGACGACGACGACGGCATCAGCTACGAGGAATGGCGCGAAGACTGGCTAGAGCGAGGCATGGAATGGAGCAGCACCGGCATCAAAAAGCCCAAAGGCTGGGACCCTCAAAAAGCCCTGACCTCTCTCGAGAAAGCGAAGCAAAAATAGCAACTTCAGCTCGCCAAAGCATCTTTGGCTGTCTTGTTTGACTCAAATAAAATGCCAAATAAAATGCCAGGCATGCAGTAAAAATCAGCTTGAAATTCTCTATTTCGGAACTCAAAATTCAGCTATGAAAGACATGCAATCAACTCATCGTCAGGACCAATCTTTCGAAACACATCTTCTGGGCATTAATGCCAAAACGGCTCCTTATATGGCGGCGCGATCTTGGTCTGGTGGGCGGAGGCGGATTCTCGGGAAGGGCGCGATGGAGAGCTATACTTACCATGTTATGTCTCGCACTTGTGGTGGTGAAGTTTTCTTCGATGATGTTGAAAAAGAGGCGCTTAGGAGGGTGCTGTGGCGGCTGGCTGACTTCTCTGGGGTGAGATTGGTGACTTATTGCATCATGGGGAACCATTTTCACGCTCTGGTGGAGGTGCCAAAACGTGAGCTTTGGTTAGAAAGGTTCGCTGGACCGGCGGGCGAGGAACGATTGTTCGATCATTTGAGGGTGCTATACAGCAAAGCCTATGTGGACTGTTTGAGGACAGAGATCGCTGATCTGCGCAAGCTTGGCCTGGAGGCACTAGCGCAGATGAAGCTTGGGACCATCAAGAAGCGCTTTTGTGATCTCTCGGTTTACATGAAGGAGGTGAAAGAGCGTTTTAGCCGTTGGTTCAACAAGCGGCGTGAACGTAAAGGTACGCTTTGGATGGAACGCTATAAAAGTGTGATGGTGGAGGGCAAAGGTGAGCCATTGCACACCATGGCTGCCTACATTGACCTGAATCCTGTGCGAGCTGGGCTGGTCGTTGATCCAAAGGACTATCGCTGGTGCGGATATGCGGAGGCTACCAGTGGGATTAGAAGGGCTCAGCGTGGGTTAAGCAAGATCACAGGGACAAAGGTCGATGGCTGGGAAAAGGGGGGAGCTGAGGCGTATCGCTCTCTGTTATTTTCCAGCGGGGGGGAGATCAAAGATGCGCAAAATGTGAATGTTGTGCGTCTAGGCGTCACTGCAGATGCAGCGCGTAAGGTCCTCAGAGAAAAGGGTAAACTTAGCACGATGGAACTGGTCCGATTGCGTGTGCGCTACTTCAGCGATGGGCTGGTGCTAGGAAGTCGCGAGTTTGTGGAAAGTATCTTCACGGAAAACCGAGGTCAGTTTGGCCCGAAAAGAAAGACCGGAGCACGCAAGATTGGGGAAGCTGATGCAGCGCTCTATTCTTTGAGACAATTGCGGGTCAATGCCTTGGATTGATGCATAAGCTCAAATACAAAACCCCACAATCACCGATGGCAATCGTGGGGCTTTGAGACAAGGAAGGGATGCTTTTAAGCGGCTTAGATCTTACGACCTGCAGGAGCTGGTTTCGGCTTTTCCTTCTTCGGCTTTTTAACTTCTTTTTTGTGAGCGTTGTTGCCTTTGGCCATAATGTTGAGCGCTTGTTTGGTGCGCGATTTTAGATAGTGGCATTCACCGCTCTATGCAAGCCCTGCCTCACTTTGCCAAGGGATCACCCCAAACCTTGGCGTAGTAGTGCGCCAGTCGGAGTTTTTGAGCCACGCGGACATTGATGACAAAGGGATACAGTGCAGGCTCGCCAAGGCTGTGAGAGATCTCATTGAGCACTGTGGATACGCACATCCAGCGCTGAAGCCAGGCGAGAAAAGCCCCCTCTTCCTCCAAAGTCGAGACCAGCATGGTCGGCAAGAAGCCTGCTTCGACTGGTAAAATCACCAGGGGTAATGCCAAGTGCTTCACATCAATTCCCATGCCTTCACAGGTCTCTAGCCCATCCTCGATCTGTAAATAATGCGCCCATGTCTCTGCCCAGTCTTCCCAGGGATGAGATGCCGCGTAGGCTGTGATGTAATTCTGCTCCCAGCCTGTCGGCGCTCCATTTTTATAGTGCTTGCTCAGGGCGGCCGAATAATCCTGCCATTCGTCGCCGAAGCGCTCGCGAAAAGCTAGCCTCATGGGATTATCCCAGCTCAGCTCCGATAAATGCCGTTGCCACAAATAATGCGCGCTTTCATGGCGGAAATGGCCGAGCAGGGTGCGGCTGTTTTCTCCTAATTGCTGGCGATTGAACTGTCGGTAGGTATCATCGGCTTCTTCCAAATTCACCGTGATGATGCCATTCAGATGGCCCATGGTCACTGATGGATTGGATAGCGTGCTGACAATGTCAAAAGCCAGTCCGTATTTTGGATTGCTCGCCTTGGAGGGTAGAGTGATGCCCAACTTCAAAAGGGTGTAAATGAGTCTCCTTTTCGCCATCTCCATGCGTCCCCATAGCACTAGATTTCGTCCAGAACTCAGGTCGGGGATGATGCGGTTCATCTGGCAGGCCATGCACAGGATTTCCTTTGATTCAGTCGGCACGACCCAATTGCAGACGCCATGCTTCAGTCCATTGGCGCACCGTTTCATCGGACCATCTGGGCGCAGTTTGACCATCACCCGCTGTTGCGGATCATAGCCGACATTGCCCAAACACCTCAGGCACCGCGAACTGCCAAAGAAGAGCACATTGCCGCAGTCACAGTCACAGGTGAATTTTTGCATGTAATAACTGTTCACTCGTCGTGAATGAGCCGCTTGTCATGCAATGCTTGTACTTGTGCCTAAAATCAGTTTTTCCCTCATTGCCCAGCGTCGTATTCGTTTCAAACTGTTCCACCACCATGCCCACGCCTGCTTTCCACTATCAAGAACTCCTCGAACTCGGCACCGACGACACCGAATATCGCCAGCTCACTAAAGAACATGTCCGCATCGAAAAGATTGGCGATAAAGAGTTGCTAGTTGTCGATCCCGAGGCGCTCACGCTGCTGGCGAACCAGGCGTTTCATGACATCAACTTCTTCCTCCGCCCCAAGCATCTCAAGCAAGTCGCTGCCATCCTTGATGATCCTGAGGCCAGCGAGAACGACCGCATGGTGGCGCTCACGATGCTAAAGAATGCCGACGTCGCCTCCGCAGGCCTCCTGCCGTTTTGTCAGGACACCGGCACCGCCATCATCATGGGCAAAAAAGGCCAGCAGGTCTGGACTGGCGGTGGCGATGAGGCCGCGCTCTCGAAAGGCGTCTATCTCGCTTACACGGAGAACAACCTGCGCTACTCGCAAAACGCCGCGCTGAACATGTTCGACGAGAAGAACACCGGCACCAACCTGCCCGCGCAGCTCGATTTGTATGCCACCGATGGCGACGCATATAAGTTCCTCTTCATCGCCAAAGGCGGTGGCTCGGCTAACAAAGCCTTTCTATATCAAGAGACCCGCGCCGTGCTGAATCCGAAGAGCATCGTGAAGTTCCTCAGCGAAAAAATGACCTCACTCGGCACTGCCGCGTGTCCGCCTTACCACCTCACCTTCGTCATCGGTGGCACCTCGGCCGAATCGACGATGAAACACGTCAAACTCGCCTCGACAAAGTATTACGACAACCTCCCCACCACCGGCAACGAACACGGCCGCGCCTTCCGCGATGTCGAGCTCGAAGAGCAGATGCTCGAAGAAGCGCGCACCTGCGGCATCGGTGCCCAATTTGGCGGGAAATACTTTGCGCTCGATGTCCGCATCATCCGCCTGCCTCGTCACGGTGCGTCCTTACCCATCGGCATCGGCGTTTCCTGCTCCGCCGACCGCCAGGCGAAGGGCAAGATCACGCGTGAGGGCGTCTTCATCGAGAAACTCGAAACGAATCCGCTGCAATACATCCCCGAGGAGCTGCGCCACCGCAAAGACACCAACGCCGTGCGCATCGACACGAATCGCCCCATGGCCGAGATCCGCGCCGAACTCAGCAAGTATCCCACCACCACGCGCCTCCTCATCAATGGCCCCATCATCGTCGCCCGCGACATCGCGCATGCGAAGCTGAAGGAGATGCTCGATGCCGGCAAGCCGCTGCCTGACTACTTCAAGAATCACCCCGTTTATTACGCCGGCCCCGCCAAAACACCCGCCGGCATGCCCAGCGGCAGCTTCGGCCCCACCACCGCTGGCCGCATGGACAGTTACGTCGATCTCTTCCAAAGCCACGGCGGCAGCATGATCATGATCGCGAAGGGAAACCGCGGCCAGCAGGTCACGGATGCCTGCAAAAAGCACGGCGGCTTCTACCTCGGCAGCATCGGCGGCCCCGCCGCTATCCTCGCCAAGGAAAACATCAAGAAGGTCGAAGTCGTCGAGTTCCCCGAACTCGGCATGGAAGCCATCTGGAAGATCGAAGTCGAGGATTTCCCGGCGTTCATCTTGATTGATGACAAGGGGAATGACTTCTTCCAGACCGTCGGGCCGGGGTGTTCGGTGAAGCATTGAGGTTCTATTAATTTGCTATTAATTCATGATAAATTGATAGCAAATTGGTGGCGTGGTATTAATTTGAAATGAATTAATAGCAAATTGATGCTGTGAGAATGCTCCGAACACCGCCCTCTTTAAACGAACTGATCCAGAAGCTGGGTCAGGATCGCTTTTTCGAGCTGACGACGCGTTCTGAACTACCGGATGACCGATATTATCATTGGGAGGAAGTTCGCCGTCACCCCATACCTGCGGGTCTGACCACGGAAGAGTGGTGGTTCGCGTTGCGCTACCAACGCATGGCCCAATCGAAGCAGCTTCCGCTCCGCGACGCCAAGGGAAAGCCTTTCACTTGGTTCCTCACGGACACCATGCAGCTGCTGCTACACCAGATCGACATGAGGGCTGGCGGAGCCGTCTCCATGCCGCCGCAAGTCGCCAATAAGGAGACGCAAGATCAGTACTACATCAGCAGCTTGATGGAGGAGGCGATCACTTCCAGCCAGATCGAGGGAGCCGCGACAACACGGGAGGTCGCCAAAGAGATGCTGCGCACGCAACGCAGACCGAAGGACACCAGCGAGCGGATGATCCTGAACAACTACCAGACGATGCAGGAGATGCGGCGTTGGAAATCGGAAAAACTGACACCCGAGCTCATTTTCGAGATTCATCGCCGGATCACGGAAGACACACTGGATGATCCCACGGCCACAGGCAGGCTGCGGCGGACGGAGGAGTTGGTCGAAGTCGTGGATGAGCAAACGGAGGAGGTGTTGCATGTGCCCCCACCCGCCGAAACACTGGAGAAACGTCTTCAGGCGATGTGCGATTTCGCGAATCAGCCGGATGACTCACGCCCATTTGTTCATCCCATCGTCCGTGCAGTTATTTTGCACTTCTGGCTCGCTTACGATCACCCGTTCAAAGATGGCAATGGCCGCACGGCACGGGCTTTGTTCTACTGGCTGGCGCTGAACCGCGGTTTCTGGCTATTCGAGTTTATTTCCATCTCGCAGATCATCCTCCGCTCGCGGAAAAAGTATGGTGCGGCCTTCCTGAAAACGGAGACGGACGGCAACGATGTGAATTACTTCTTGCTGCACCAGTTCACCGTCATCGAAGAGGCCACGCGAGCGCTTTATGACTACATCGAGCGTAAATCGAAGCAGATCCGTGAAGCGAGCAGTCTGCTGCGTGGTCTCGGTGAGTTCAATCACCGCCAGGAGGCGCTGCTGAATAAGGCCATCCGCCATCCCGATACCATCTTCACCATCGAGAGCCATCAAAACAGCCATCGCATCAGCTATGGCACCGCACGTTCGGACGTGTTGTACCTAGTGGAGAAAGGTATGTTAAATCAGCGGAAGCGATCCAAATCGTTTGTCTTCGAAGCTGTATCTGATTTGGAGACGAAGCTGAAGCGTTAACCGGCATAATTTTGACTGAAAATCCTACTTTGATCACACCCTCATGTCCAATTCTCCCATCCGCGTCACCATCTGGAACGAATTCGTGCACGAGCGTCAGAATCCTGTCGTGGCTGAAATTTACCCCCAAGGCATTCATGGGTTGCTGGCGGCGGTTTTGGGTAAAAACGATGACTTCATCATCCGCACGGCGACGCTGGATGAATCTGAACAAGGCGTGTCGCAGGCGATTCTCAATGAAACCGACGTCCTGCTGTGGTGGGGTCATGCGGCACATGATCAAGTATTGGATGAAACGGTGACGCGAGTGCAGCAGCGGGTGCTGGCGGGCATGGGGCTAATTGTCTTGCATTCAGGCCATTTTTCGAAGGTCTTCAAGAGGCTCATGGGCACAAGCTGTGCGCTGAGCTGGCGTGAGGCAGGTGAGCGGGAACGGGTGTGGGTGGTGAATCCGGGCCACCCTATCGCGGAAGGCATCGGCGCCTGCATCGAGATCGAGCAATCGGAGATGTATGGCGAGCCGTTTGGCATTCCGACGCCGGACGAGATGATCTTCGTGTCCTGGTTCCAGGGCGGCGAAGTCTTCCGTAGTGGCGCGACGTGGACTCGCGGTAGTGGTCGCATCTTCTACTTCAGCCCAGGGCATGAAGTTTATCCGATTTACCATCACCCCGAAGTGCAGCGCGTGATCGCGAATGGCATCCGTTGGGCGCAGCCACAATCACAAGTGACGGTGAAACCGCGACATGTGCCGGTGGAGCAGGCGCGGGAGATGATTCATGTGCGCGGCGGCACCGTGCATTGAGTGAATTCAGAGTGCTAGCGGTTCTGATACGCTGCGTTGCCGTTCTGCTTGAAGTATTCATCCCTCATGCGCTTCAGTTCGGCGATACGTGCGGCGGTCGAAGTGGCATCATTGGCTTTTTGCTGCTGCTGACTGCGGACGAAGTGGTTATTGGCACCCAGACTGCGCCAGGGTCCTTGGGGCACTTCACTGACGTCCACAAAACGCCAGTCACATTTGCCGCTGCTGGACATTCCTAGGTAGTCACGCACGGCTGGGGAGATGTCTAAACCGGCACCTTTGTTGCTCGTGTTTTTGGGGCGTGCATTGCCAAACACATATTCATGATCATCCGTGACAAAGGGGCCGCAGTCTTCCCACTGGGCATAGCAGACGCGATTGCCATACCGGATGGCTAGCCAAGTGCCATGGACCACACTTTTACCGCCACGAACATACTTTTCTTTGAACCAAGGGATGACCTTTGAGGCCTCTGACTTGTGTGAGTTGTAGTCTAGGCAGTCATTATAAGGTAGGGCGATGTAGAAGGGATTGAGTCCGGGTGTGAATCCGCGCGGGCAGTAATTCGGGCCACGCTTGTTTGGATCAGGGTCGTCATAGCCGCCAAAGTTCTTTTCCCACTCGGTATCCCAGGAGCTCATGTTATTCGGCGTGGGATTGTTTTCAGTTGGCTGTTCACCGATCCAAAAGACAGTGGCGACGATGTCTGTCTTCCAGGGATACTTGGCATAACCCAGTCTTGGCATTGTGGGCGAGTTGACACGTGGGATCACTAATCCAGAGCTGCCTTTGCTGCTGGCGGCTGTTCCAGTGGCACTGACTTTAGGCAAGGATTGTGCCATACCCAATCCAGCCATTGCTAGGGAGAATCCAAGCAAGAGCATTTTCAGATAACTGGTTCGGGGGGAAGTCATGCCAACGGGGGAGGGATACACAATCTACCAGTCTTCAGTGGTACCTGGCAATTCTAAATTGCAAGGGATGAACTGTTCGTCTGAACGACTGCTGCCAGTCACTCGTTCGGATCCATTAGGAAACGAATATCCGAGATAATGTTCAAAAAAGGACGGACTTTAGTGCTGCTAGAGCCCTCTGTAGATCATCCACTGTATTGTAGCCATGCATGGCCAAGCGGATTCTGCCAGCGCTATGCATGACGTGGATCTCAGCTTTTTCCAGGGCAGCGTGAATTTCTGCACTGCGGTCATGGCTGAAGGAAAGGATACCCGTTGGACGATTCTGATACAAGGGACACATCGGCCGTAAATCCAGCTCTATCAGGCCCTCATACATGTCTTTCACCAAAGGATCAGCCTGAGCTGAGATTGCCGCCACACCAATGCCGTCCACATAGCGAAGTGCGGCATTCAGCGCGTAAAGTGCGGCGAAGTTGGGCATACCAACGGAGAAACTCAGCGCACCAGCCTTTGTCTGCGCGCGCTCAAAGCGGTCGGCATCAAAGGCATTGCTCAGATGATACCATCCACCTGCATGGGTCGTTAGCCGTTCCGCATTTTGTTTTGGGATGCCAATGACGCAGCCGCCATGCACACCAAGTGTCCATTTGTGTGTGCTGCTAATGAGGATGTCTGCACCTGCGCAATTCAAGACCACCCGACCGAAAGCCTGCGTGATGTCCACCGAGATGAGTGCCTTTGGCGCGTGTTGTCGCACAGCATCATGGATCGGCTGCCAGTCGATCCGGTGGCCATTGTAGAAGCTGATAAGGGAGAGTTGTACGAGCTTGGTTTTTTCATTCAGCAGCGGGATGAGGTCGGCCACATTCAGCTCGCCGGAAACGGATTTCCAAAGCCGTGAAATGGGCGGATGAAGGGCACGCATCCACGCGGTGACTCCAGCTGGAAAGTCGAGATCAGTCACCACAACTTCATCTTCTCGTCCGAGATTTAACGCTGAAGCAAGCAGGTTGTAGGCCTCCGAACTGCATGAGCAAAACGACACTTCCTCCGTGGTGAGCCCCAGCATCTTTGCACTGATTTCACGGCAATTTTCCACAGCAGCAAAGTGCCCCTCACGTCCGCGCATTCCTCGTGCTTTGTCCGCCCAGTAGCTCTCCAGCGCCTGCTTGACTGCTAGCGGTGGGATGCTTTCAGCCGCTGTGTTCAGGTAGGTGATGCCTGAAAGCGTGGGAAAGTCGCGGTGGCGTGTGGAGTCCGACAGCATAAGAAATCTATTTCTTCCCAAAGAAATCGGCCAGTTTCTTCAAATCTGTCTCGCCTGCGGGTTTCATGGCGCTGTCGATGATCTGCTGCTGAAGGGCGCAGAGTTCCTTCACGCCTTTGCGGCCGTGGAGGAGCATGGCATCTAGCTGAGGTTGGGTGAAGGTGGCCTCTTCGCCACTGCCTTGGATCTCGACAAAGTCGCCATCCTCAGTCAGGACGATGTTGCAATCGACGTCGGCTTTGGCGTCTTCTTCATAGCAGAGATCGAGCAGGGCTTCGTCCTTCCAGAGGCCGACGCTGATGGCACCGACTTTCTTTTTCAGTGGTTGTTGCGTGATTTTGCCTTTTTCCAAGAGGCGATTGAAGGCGATGGCTGCGGCGACGCAGGCTCCGGTGATGGAAGCGGTGCGGGTGCCGCCATCGGCTTGGAGGACATCGCAGTCGATGTTCAGAGTACGAGAGCCGAGTTTTTTCAGATCGACCACGGCGCGCAAGCTGCGGCCAATGAGACGCTGGATTTCGATGCTGCGGCCATCGGGCCTGCCGCGATTGCTGTCGCGCTCTTTACGATCCAGCGTGGAATAGGGAAGCATGGAGTACTCAGCTGTCAGCCAGCCGCCCTGCACGCCTTGGGCTTTCATCCAGCGCGGCACTTCTTCTTGAATGGTGGCAGCACAAATCACGCGCGTATTGCCAAAGGCGATCAGCACAGAGGCGGTGGCATGGGGGGCGACGTCGAGAACGAACTCGACCGGACGAAGTTGGTCGGCACTACGGCCATCAATACGGGGCATCTATCCGATGTGGCAAGGCTTCCGCGCAGGTCAAGGGAAGCTCACACTTTCACCATATCCTTTACCACTTCGAACCAGAGGTAAAAGCAACCGCGCCAGGAGTAGCGGAACTCGCCCTCCCCGGCCATCTCGATAAGTCCGACATTGATGTTGTGATGGATCTGCTCGTTCATGTCTTGCTCGATAAAGTTTGGCAGTTGCTCGGCTTCGAGCGCACTCAGGTCGGTGATTTCTAAGCCCTGACTTTCCAGAAACTCGGCGTGCTCAGCCATGAGATCTTCCATGCTGTCTGCATGGGTATAGCGGTTCATGCGATGGCTCGGGGAGAACTGCATCGTCGGAGGAAAAGGATAATTGGTCGTCGTATAGATGATGCCACGATCCGTGCGTGAGGTCAGGCTGACATAGCTAAAGACAAATTCTTCCTGCTGCGCCAGGGCGATCGCGGCCTGCGTACGCAACTCTGCATGGTAAAACAGTCGCATGAAGTGCTGGGTCTCACTCCACTTCCAGCCGGTGTCGTCTGTTTTCTCAAAGCCTTCGTTTTCGATCTCGCTGCTCAGTTCCTCCAGATCAGGGAAAAGATCGCGCGAGGGTGGGAAGCGGTGTTTGACCTCGCTCTTCATCGGGAAGCGCAGTTTCCGCACGCGGCCCACGATCTCGACCCATGGCAGCATGAACCATAGGGCGATGCTGCCAGCGCCGGCCGCGTGACTGCCCGTGAGGAAGTAACCGCCGAGGTAAGAGGCACCCAGCAGGGATAGCCAGCCGAGTTTGTGAATATAGCGGTTCTCAAAAGTGCGGCACGCCACCGCAAAGACGACGGCGGCGGCCAGAAAGAGAAACTGCTGTAAGATCATGAATTAGGTATATAAAACTCTACACCTGCCCTTGTGGCAAGTCTGCAGATTAGTAACGTGAGGTTCTTTGCAGTCTCCAGGGCGTGCCGCAGTACATGCAGCGGAAGCCGGCTGTAAAAAGGATGGAGATCACGGCTGAGGCGCGATAGCTGAGCGGCCAGATACGGAAAGCATGGGCATGTTTATGGCAGCGCTTCTCGTGCATGACTGTGCCATGGCAGAGTGGACAGGTCAGGGTTTTGGATAGAACAAAGACCGCGACTCGGCAAAGCGTGAATGTACCCAGGCCACCGAGTGCTAGCCAGCCCCACATGGGTTCATTGGTCAGTGTGAGTCCTGTGGCACCGACCAGAAAGGCCAGTGAGCCAAAGAAAGCCAGAGTAAGCAGGATCGCCACTTGCAGCAACCTTCCAGGGCGGTGATAGCCACGGGCACTGCGGGTTCGCGGTGCTTCGAGGGGCTTGGGTTCAGAGGCTTGGAAGCCGGGTTGCTTCATGACCCTATGGGTGAAGCTTGAAGAATCAGGTTTCAACCAGAGAAATGCATTGCCACTCCCCCCAGTGCTAGCGCAATCATAGAGATCTGCATGACGACTGCCCTGACTCCTCTCCGTGACTTCCCAGATTATCTGTCCCCCATGGTCGTCAAAGAGCTGCGTCAGGGACTGCGCACGCGCGCCTTCGGCAGCACCATGCTGTTGATGCATGTGATGTTGATCCTCATCACGCTCATGAGTGGTTCGGCCGAGAATAGTGATGATACCCGCTGGATGTTGGACGGTCTGGCAACTCTGGTGCTGTGCTTTGTCATGCCGTTTCGTGTGACGAATGCGCTGGCAGAAGAGATGAAGATGAACACACTGGACATGCTCATGCTGACCAGGCTCACCTGTAGCCGCATTGTGTTTGGTAAATGGGCCAGCGTGGCTTTGCAGTCACTGCTCATCGCTTTGAGCCTTATGCCCTATGTCGTAGCACGCTATGTCTTTGGTGGCATGGATCTAATGATGGAGCTGAACATGCTGGGTCTGAAATGGCTAACTGGCATAGTTTTCGCAGCGCTGCTAGTGATGCTTTCCACGATCAAGCAATCTTGGCTCAGGATGGTTATCATCATCGTGCCAGTCCTGTTTGGTGGCATCGGGCTGCTTGGCATGATGTTTGGTTCTAAGGGCGGATCAGCCATGGCCAGCTTTTTCGGCCTGGCTGATTGGTGGATCGTTTTATCGGTCGTGCTATTCGCCTCGCTCTGGTGCATCTATGCCTGTTTGAGTTTTGCCGCCAGCCGTATTTCCGATCCTTCGGCACCTTTGGCCTGGCAAAAGCGGACCGTGCATGTCCTGACGATCCTTCTGCTGTTGGGTATCTCGTTGGTCACGCATGATTCCGTCTGGATCGCTGCAGCTTTGGTTGTCATGGCCTTCCTAACCTTGGATGTCATGACCGAGAAGCTTAATGATGTGCCTTCAGTGTATGTGCCTTTTTATAGGCACGGTTGGTTAGGTCGTCTGCTTTTGCTCTTCTCCCCAGGCTGGGCCAGTGGTTTTTTACTCACCTTGATCATGGCTGCGCTCATTGGGCTGTGTTTTTACCTCCGCACCGGTGTCTCGGATGTGCAGGACTACTATCTGACTTGTTGCACCCTCTGGATGGTGACCGCTTTCATTCAGGTTTTTCCATCCAGTCGGCGTGCTGACGATTTACTGCCGATCTTTCTGGGGACCTTTGCATTGATGTATTTGGTGATCGGCATGTTTAGTGGAATTGGCGTGCTTATGGCCAAGTCGATGGGTTCCCAGCCAGCGTTTCTGGCGCTGCTGCCACCATCGGCCATGATCGGTGCAGCCCAGATTTCTTCGGGTCCTGAGAGGGAAACATTCATGCGCACCGCCATGCTTTGTGCCACCGCCTGGCCGGTCATCATGGCGCTGATCTCCCTTCATGCTTGGAGGAAACTGCGGCCGATGCGTGATGAGGCCGTGCGTATGTCTGCATGAACTCGCCCAGTCCACTTCTCCAGGATTTCAGTGATCGCCTCAGTCCCATGGTGGTCAAAGAAATGCGTCAAGGCCTGCGGACTCGCTTCTTCAGTGTTGCTATAATTTTAGCCATACGAGAGATCAATCGCCTCCGCGCTTTGGCTATATCTTCTGACTCCACCCCCTCACTCACCGATGCCAAGCTCTCCTGAACATCTCCGAGCCATTCAGCTACGTGCTCGGGAGTGGGTGCGGGTTTTGAAATTGCCGTTTCGGCAGCAGCGCTGGCGCGGTCATGCAGGGGAGTTCGCGGGCACGGGTGTGGGCAGCAGTCTCGACTTTCAGGATCACCGTGTGTATCTGCCCGGAGATGATCCCAGGCAGATCAACTGGCAGGCTTATGCCCGCACCGGCACTTACACCATGAAGCAATATCGCGAAGAAGTCCGCCCGCTCGTGGACGTGATCCTCGATGCCTCAGAATCCATGTTTGCCTATCCTGCCAAAGAGCAGCGGACTCAGGAACTCCTGGCCTTTGCTGTCGAGGCCGCGCTGCAAACGGGAGCCTCCGTGCGTTGCTATGCGGTGCGTGGTGAGGTGCATCAGGTGCTAGAAACAGAGGCTGTTGTCGCAGGTCGCTGGTCACAGGAAGTGCAGTCCATGAAAGCCAGTGCAGCTGCTCCAGTATTAGCCCGACTCCCGCTCCGTGCGGGTGCCATGCGGGTCTTCATCAGTGATTTACTTTTCCCTGCGGAACCCGAGTCCCTGCTGGCCCCGCTAGGCTCACGCCATGGTCGTGGCATTGTCTTTGCTCCGCATGCCTCACAAGAGTCCGCCCCAGACTGGGATGGCAATTACGAGTTCATTGACTCAGAGACCCAGCAGCCGCACGAACACCGCGTAGAGTCAGATATTTTGCAGACTTACCTGCGCGCCTATGCCCGTCATTTTGATCTCTGGAAAAATGCCTCGGCTAAACATGGCATCGCGCTTGCCAGAGTGAACGCCGAAGACGATTTCATCTCCGCTTTGCGCGCCGAAGGTGTTGTTAGCAATGCCGTCGAGGCAGCTTAACAGAAACAGGAGAAAGCAGAGGTAGCAGAGAGTTCAATTGTAATAGCCATGCCGAAGTTCACAGCTTGGATCTCTGCTGTCTCAGCTCCCTCCTGTTAAACCTTCATTCCAGTTGTTTAAGCCGCCAAATCCATCCGGTGGATACGCTGATAGGTCACGATTTCAAAAGAGAACGCATGATCATCATCCCTGGCCTGAGACCTTCGTGAAACAGACGCCCAATCCTGCTTGGAGATTTTCGGAAAGGCTAGACCGCTGCCCAGAATCTCGCGCACTTCCGTGATGATCAGGCGATGTGCATGAGTCATCGCTGCCTGATAAATTTCAGCCCCACCGCAGCAAACTAGTTCCCGTTGGCATTCCGCCAAGCGCAAAGCTTCAGGCACAGATGACACGGCCTTTCCATTCGGCACGATGAGCTTTGGATCATGTGTCAGCACCAGTGGATGATGGCCTGGCTTAAACCAACCCAGCATTTCTTCATAAGTTCGGCGTCCCAACAGCAGCCACTTATCCTGGGTGTATTGGCGGAAGTGCACCCGATCCGCAGGCAGATCCCAAGGCACACCGCTGCCTCTAGAAATGTAGCCATCCGCAGAGACCGCTGCGATGAGGGTGAGTGTGGCGCTCATGATCGGTAGACTATCTCGTGAGTTCGGCCTTGTCTTGGTAAATTCTAGTGAATCCTGTCGCCGCTTGCCATCCGCTCACTTTGCGCGGATGGAAGAGCTGTGACTGCAGAAACAAAACCCGCGAAGCCTAAGAGCCGTTTCCGTCGTTGGCTGATGAGGCTGTTTGTCATCTGCTTGTTGCTGATCATTGGGTTGGTGGTGTTTCATCGCCCGTTAATCTTGGCGCTGGTCCGCTGGGCTGGGCCTCAGGGCGCGGCCACTCAGGGTCTGCCTCTGACCTGGAAGGTGAATGGTTCACTCTGGGAGGATCTGGAAATCACCGATCTTAAAACAGGCGGCGGTTCAGCGCATTGGTTGCCCAAGGCCACACTCGGAAAACTAGCCCTCAGCTACGATCCCCGCTCGGGCTTGGAGCACATCCTCAAAGGCATTACAATTCATGACCTCGAAGCTGAGGTGGATCTGCGGAATCTTCCTGTCTCAGATGCTAAAATCAAAGTGGAGGTCAAAAATGCCGCCCCAGGCAAGGCACCACCGCTTATCTGGCCACGGTTTATCGACCTCAAAAACATCAATGCCAACGTGACACTGGCCGATGGGAAAAAGATCCTGCTTCAAGGGCTCACTCTGCAAGTGGGTGAAGGAATGCCCGGTGTCTTTGAATGTCGCGCCCTGCACATTCAGCCCGATGGATTGACGCTAGATCATCTCGCAGCAAAGGTGGAATGGCAGCCGCGACTTCTGGTTATCAAAGGCTTTTCTTTGCCAAAGGACGTCGTCTTAGACGAGTTGAGAGTGGATCTAAAAGACTTCGAGAACGGAACTTTCGTAGCGCGCATCCTGGCCCATCTAGGGGCAGCCAAAGTCGCGGTCGATGCCACTGTTGCAGATGCTTTTGGATCCAAGTTGAACGTCAAAGCTGACGCCCAAATGAGCGATCTCCGCTCAGCCGAGTTGCAGATGCTCGGTCTGCCCAAGGACATTCTTTTTGATAAGGGCACCCTGAACCTTCACGTCGAAGGCGACCCACTCACGCCGCCGCTGATGAAATTGCAGGCGCAGTTTGCACTCGCAAATATTCGCGCGGCAGGGGCAAAGATCGACCAAGTGGAGCTGAAGGCTGACATCGCCGACGCAGTGGCCAAAGTCACCGCGCTACGTGTCACCAGCGGCAGTAATTTAATCGAGGCCACAGCACAGGCGCAGCTCCCGCAGAAGATCGAAGAATGGCAGAAAACGACATGGAATGCGGTGATGAAAGCCAGCCTTCGCGACTTAACTCAGTTGCTGGACAATCCACCGCCTGCTGGTGGCGCGATCACCTTGGAAGCCAAAGCCCAAGGTGTGGGAGCCACTCCCAGCGAAGTCGCTGGCACGCTGACGGGTGAGGCACTTAGCTTTCAAGAGTATCGCCTGCCGAAGTTGGCCACTCAGTTTGCGCTCAATGGCAAAGAGGCCCGCTTTGAGATCCCTGGATTAGAGCTCGGCATCGGCAACCAACTTTCTGTCAAGGCGACTCTGCTGATGGATGACGCCATGCCCGTGAAAGCGGAGTGGAAGCTGGGCATCAGTGAGCCAGCGGAGCTTTTTAAAACCACCGGTCTGAAAGCGCCCGCAAAACCAATCTCCGGCATCATCGACCTCACTGGCAAGGCCGATTTCAAGGTGAAAGATCTCAGCGCAGGCAACTACGAAGGCGTGCTCGCAGATCTCACTTTGCAGGTGCAAAAAGGCCGTTTTGGCGAAAGCCAGCTACCTAGCATCGCTTTAGAAGCTCACGCTCAAAAAGGTAAAGCTCAGGTGAAGCCATGCTCCATCCGCTTCGATGATGAAAATCATCTGGAACTCGCGGCTGATGTCGCCATGAAGCCGCCCTACGCTTTTACCACTCAGGGTGGCATCACCATGCCCACCTTGGTGAAGTTAAATGCGCTCCTGGCCAGCTTGAGCGCGCCTGAGATGAAGTCAGGCAGTCTTTTCAGCAGCCTGAATGCCACGGGTCAGATCCAGCCCTGGCGTTGTGAAGGGAAAGCCACCCTCACCGCAACCAAGGTCCACCCCGCCTCACTGCCAGAACCTGCTGATTTAACTCTAGACGCGACCTTTGCTGGGACTCGTGCCGATTTGAAATCCATCGAAGCCAAGCTCGGCCTCTGGAAGCTCGCGATGCAAGGGGCGGTGGATGACAAGTCGGCCAATCTTTCCCAACTGCAAGTGTGGCAAAAAGACACGCTGCTCATGGAAGGCCACGCCAGTGCGCCCTTTGATGTCATGCAGACGTCTAAGGCGGATAGCACCCCGGTCGATGTTGTCATCAAAGCCAAGGATCTCCGCCTGAATGAAGTGCTGGCTGCGGCGGGCATCAAAGACATCCCACCTGGAGTCCTCAATGCTGACATTGCCATCAAAGGTCGTTTGGAAACGCTGGATGGCATGGTGAAAGTGAATCTGCGTGACGTCAAAGCACCGAAGGTACCGAAAGCCTTTACGCCTGCCAACCTGGATCTCGATCTCACCCTGCGCGGTGATCAGATGAAATCCCTGATCAAGCTGACGCAGCCACCCTTGCAGCCGTTGACGGTCGATGCCTCCATGCCTTTCGATGTCGATACCGTGGTGAAAAAGCCTGCCTTACTCAATGACACACCTTTAAAAATAGCCGTGCGCATGGCCGAGAGTGATCTGGGTTTTTTACGCGAATACGCGCCAGACATGATCCAGAGTCTGCCTGCCAAACTCAAGCTCAATGCCGACGTCACTGGTACCGTGTCCAAGCCGCTCATTCAGGCGGCTGTCGATGTCGATGCCAAAGAAGTCTCCTGGGCCAAAGCCGACATGCCTTCCATTCGAGATGTGCGTGTGCGCTTGCGGGTCAATGATCGGAAGCTCACCATCGAAGATCTTTCACTCCTCATGGCGGGCGGACGCGTGAAGCTCGGTGGCAGTGTCGATGCTGCCGATACAAAGAACCCCGCGTTGAATCTGAAGGTGGAGGCCCGTGAAGCGCTTGTCTTCCGTGATCCCACGACCTCTCTCCGTGCCAATGCCGACATCACCTGCATCGGCACTCTCGCCGCTGCGCGCGTGGCTGGCTTGGTTGAGGCGGTGCGTGGTCGCGTCTTTAAAGAGATCGATCTCATGCCTGTGCTGAAGCTGCCTGCTGACGTGCCTCCCGTGCCAGAAAACACCCAGCGCAGCGAGGCCAAGTTAACCCTGCCACCTGCGCTGAAGGATTGGACCTTTGACCTGCGGGTCAAGACCCGTGATCCCTTACTCATCGCGGGGAATTTGGCCAATGGAGCCATCTCCGCAGATGTCCTGCTCAGCGGCAACGGCGCAGCTCCGCAGTTGACCGGCGGGGCCAACATTGACCGCCTGCTTTTGAAGCTGCCCTTCAGCCTCGTGAAGATCACCAAAGGGGCCATCACGCTGAAACCGCAGACGCCCTTTGATCCATCTCTGGACATCCGCGGTGAGTCCCGCATCGGTAACAACGACATCACTCTCTATGTCTATGGTGACTCCACGAATCCCAAGACCCGCTTCGTCAGCTCCCCACCCATGAGCGAGCCCGACATCGTCACTCTACTCGCCACCGGCACCACGCTGAATGGCAGCGCCAGTGACCTCGCCTCAGAAGCTGCCAGCCGTGCCGCGCTGCTGTTCATCAGCGAGCTGTATCGGAAAACGTTTAACAAAAAGAAAGTCGTCCGTGAAGAACCGCCACGCCTGCACATGAGCGTCAATCCCTCTGGCGGAGATCGCAGCAGCGATGCCGTGCAGGCTATGTATGACCTCAGCGAAAATTGGCGCATCACCGGTCGCTTCACCCAGGCCGGCCGCATGAAAGCCCTGCTCGGTTACGTACTCCGCTTTGGTCAGGCCGCCAAGGCTGTGGATGAGAAGAAGTAAGTCACTGATTCAGGCCTTAGCGCCTCAGCGCGCTGATCAGTTCATTCATTTTCTGCCTCAACGCCTCCATGTCGGCATCGGCAAAGCCCGAGTCTAGGGTGCCCACGCTATTCGTGTTCGCACTCGTGCCACTGATGGCATTGTCGAGCTGGGCTTGGGAAACCTCGCCGGGGGAACCGTCATTGCCGTTGCTGCCATCGTTTCCACGCGGAATGCCGAAGGTGAAGCGCACGTTGCTGCCGTCAAAACTGGTCTGCACAGCCGCTGGTTCGCCGGGATTCAGGGTGGTCACGCCATCCACCACCGCTTGGGCAAAAGGCGGGCCTTGAATGCCTTGCGGCCCTTGGCCACCGTCACTGCCACTGCCGCCTTGCGGGCCTGTGCTGCCGTCGTTGCCACGCGGGATGGCGAAGTTAAAGCGAACATTGCTGCCATCAAAGCTCACACCGACAGAGGCCGATTCCCAGGGATTCAGCGTCGTCACGCTATCCACCACCGCATTCGCAAAGGGCGGCCCAGCGGGCCCGACGAGGCCTTCCTGCCCCTGCGGGATGTCGAAAGTGAAGTGCAGCGTGTTGCCGATGACACTGACGCTCGCATTCGCCGGACTGCCCTGCGGCAGCGTGTTCGTGCTGTCCACCTGCGCGGCGGTCACGGTAGCAATGTTATTGACGAGGACAAAGAGTGACTGGAGCTGGTCGCGGATCACTTGGGATTCCAGCGGCGAGTTCGGCAGTGGGAGTGAAGGGTCGTAGGGCATGGCGGCGGAGCGGTGGAGCGGTGGAGCGGTGGAGCGGTGGAGCGGTGGAGCGGTGG
>JAIXOU010000107.1 GCA_027486585.1 Verrucomicrobiaceae bacterium
CCGAACACGGAAGTGAAACGCTGTTGCGCCGATGATAGTATGACGAAAGGTCATGCGAAAGTAGGACGTTGCCAGATTACAAACCCCTCTCCTCACGGAGCGGGGTTTTTTCTTCCCCACCCCAAATCTAGACTTTACAGATAGGGTTTATTGACAAATCATTCGCCATGACTGAACAACAGCTCCAAGAGATCAATGAACGATTCGCCAGCAGCTCACCCAAAGAACTGCTCGAATGGGCATTCCAACAGGGTGAAACCATCGTAACGACGAACTTCCGGCCCTATGAATCGGTCATTCTGCATCTTGCTACGTTAGTGCAGCCATCAGTACCGGCGTTATGGGTCGATCATGGGACGAATCTACCTGAGACCTATTGGTTTGCGGATAAAACGCAGAAGCTCTTGAATCTCAATTTGAAGCCGTATCTGCCCAAAATGACCAGTGCTCATTGGTTGGCATTAAACGGCGGAGCTGTGCCAATGCCTGATGAGGTCGAGCGCGTGGAATCGTTTAGCCGCATCATGAAGCTAGAACCTTTTGAACGCGGCATGAAAGAGTTGGCACCAAAGGTTTGGATCACAGCGCTGCGCAAAGAACAGAATCCACAGCGGGCAGCAACGCTGCAATTGGTGATGTGGGATGCTAAGTTCCAATGTTTGAAGGTAAATCCTATCCTCAATTGGTTGCCATCAGACCTCGATCAGTATGTCGAGCTGCATAACCTGCCGAATGAGAAGACTTATTACGATCCCGCCAAAGGAGATGAAAAACATGAATGCGGTCTGCATGCCAAACTGGTGACCGATGCTAAATAAACTAGACTCTACCCTCTGATCTTCAGCAATGTCCGCCATTACCCACTTACAATTTCTCGAAAGCGAAGCGATCTACATCCTTCGGGAAACAGCCGCTCAATTTCAAAAGCCTGCACTTCTTTTCTCCGGTGGAAAAGACTCTATTGTAATGGCCTGGTTGGCCAGAAAAGCTTTTTACCCGTCGAAACTTCCGTTTCCTCTTCTGCATGTGGATACTGGTCACAATTTCCCGGAAGCGATGACTTATCGCGATTGGTTTGTGAACGAGATCGGTGCCAAGCTCACGGTCGGCAGTGTCCAAAAAAGCATCGACGATGGTAAGGTTCAGGAGGAAAAAGGGCACAATGCCAGTCGCAATAAACTTCAGACGGTCACGCTTCTCGATACGATCGAAGAAAACCAGTATGATGCCTGCTTGGGCGGTGGTCGTCGCGACGAAGAGAAAGCTCGTGCCAAAGAGCGCTTCTTCAGTCATCGCGATGAGTTTGGTCAATGGGACCCAAAGAATCAACGCCCGGAACTTTGGAATATCTTTAATGGTCGCAAACACTTCGGCGAACACTTTCGTGTTTTTCCATTGAGTAACTGGACCGAGATGGACATCTGGCAATACATCCGTCAGGAAAACATCCCACTTCCAAGTCTTTACTTCAGTCATCAGCGCAAAATCATCGAGCGTCATGGCCAGCTGCTTGATGCCAGCACAGGGATCATTCCTTTGTTGGATGAGGAGATTCCAAAGGTCAAAGAAATGACCATTCGCTTCAGAACGGTTGGCGATGCGACCTGCACAGGCGCGGTTGAATCAACTGCTAGCACCATTGATGATATCGTCGCTGAAGTGGCGGCTGCTCGTCAAACTGAACGCGGAACAAGAGCCGACGACAAGCGCTCAGAGACCGCCATGGAGGATCGCAAGAAAGAAGGTTACTTCTAAATTCAACCAGCCAGCTTGCTCTAACTTTTCACTTTTCTATTCTCATGGACGTTCTCGTCAACCCAACTGAATCATCACTCCTTCGTTTCACCACAGCTGGTTCTGTGGATGATGGTAAAAGTACGCTCATTGGGCGCTTGCTTTACGATTCAAAATCTATTTTTGAAGACCAACTTCTTGCTGTTGAAGAATCTTCCAAGCGTCGTGGCGATGCTCATGTAAACCTTGCATTGCTCACTGACGGTCTTCGCGCCGAGCGCGAGCAGGGGATCACTATCGATGTGGCTTATCGCTACTTTGCTACGCCAAAGCGTAAGTTCATCATCGCTGATACTCCAGGGCACATTCAATACACCCGTAACATGGTGACAGGTGCTTCTACCGCTGACCTTGCCATCATCTTGATTGATGCTCGTCTTGGCGTGATTGAGCAGACAATGCGCCACACTTATTTGGCGAGTTTGTTGCGTATTGGGCATGTGGTTTTGGCCGTGAATAAGATGGATCTGGTCGATTTTGATCAGGCCGTTTATGATCGCATTGTGGGTGAGTATATGGCCTTCACGAAGGGCTTAGAGTACGTGCCACAAATCCGACCGATTCCTATCAGTGCCTTGAATGGCGATAACGTGGTCGATCATTCGACAAAGACTCCATGGTATGAAGGCCCAAGTCTGTTGGAGCACTTGGAAACCGTCCAGGTGAAAGCCGAAAGCATCACGGGTGCAGCGCGCTTCCCTGTTCAGTGGGTGATCCGTCCTATCTCTGATCAAACGGACGCTAAGTTGGGTAATCTTCATGACTATCGTGGATTTGCAGGCCGCGTTGCAGGCGGAACCTTCCGCCCAGGCGATGAAGTCGTGGTTCATCCATCGGCCATGAAATCCCGCATTGTCGGCATCCATACTTTTTCCGGTGAAGAGAAGGAAGCCATTTCTCAGCTAAGTTACAGCATCACCTTGGCCGATGAGATTGATACCAGCCGCGGTGGTATGATCGTCAAGGCTGATGAGCCGATCCAAAGCTCGCACGAGTTTGATGCCATGATCTGCTGGTTTGCCGATAAAAAGACGCTCAAACCACGCGGGAAATTCCATCTCCGTCACACGACGAATGATGTCAGGGCCGTCGTGACTGAAGTGCTCTATAAGGTCAACATTAGTACCCTGGAGAAATCACAAGACGTCTTGGAGTTTGGCCTGAACGACATCGGTTGCATCCGCATTCGGACTTCCGCACCGATCTTCTTTGACGCCTATTCAGAGAATCGGATCACAGGCAGCTTTGTGTTGGTCGATGAACAGACCAACAACACGGTTGCTGCTGGCATGATTTTAAAACCGATTGCCGATGCGTTTGAAGAGGATGCAGAAGTAACGATCTAGACTTCAACTAGCCAGTGATCTCAAAGATCGCCTCGACTTCAACCGCTGCGCCAGTAGGCAGTTGAGCGAAGCCGAGGGCGCTTCTGGCATGATATCCATCACCTTCTTTGCCGAAGATCGTGTGGAGCAGATCTGAGCAGCCATTGATGACGATATGTTGGTCCGTGAAGTCGAGTGTGGAGTTGACACAGCCCAGCACTTTGATGACACGCAGACCATCTAATGTGCCGTGTGTATCCCAGACGGAGCGCAGAATCTTTTCCGTGCAATTCCGCGCAGCCTGGTAGCCCTCTTCGACGCTTAAATCAGCGCCTAGCTTGCCTTTCAGGTCACTGACATGACCAGAAGTGATGAGTTGGTTTCCGGAGCGGATGCAGAGATTGAGATATCCGGGGGCTTGTTTCTGGAAGGTGAGGCCCAAGGCCTCGGCTTGTGTTTGGTAGGACATAATAAGGAGTGGGAATCACGTCTGAATGCGCAACGTCGCCATGTCCACTATAAATACTTTAATTAGGCGTTTCAAAATGATAACAATGAAGGGATGAGAAGCTGCTTGCCAAAGTCAGGTAAACCCGCATATTCGCGACCCCTTATGGACATCCTGATTGGCATTCTCACAGTAGTCGAAGTTATCGTCTGCATCCTTATGATTCTCATCGTTCTCATGCAGCGCCCGCGGCAAGAGGGCTTGGGTGCGTCTTTCGGTGACGGTGCAATGACACAGCTCGTCGGTGCCCAGACCACCAATGTTCTGCAAAAAGGAACGGTCTACCTTGCTCTGACTCTTTTTGTCCTCACGATCTCCTTGGCGGTTTTGACCAGCAGAAAGCAAGCAGGTCAGAAGAAAGAAGTTTTCTCGGCACCTCCAGCTGAAGTTCCCGCAGCACCTGTTACCCCAGCGGCTGAACCAGCCAAAACTGGCGATGCAGCAAAAACGCCTGCTCCAGCAATTGAGGTGAAGCCATCGGCAGATGCTGCTAAAGCACCGGAAATGAAAGAGCCTGCTGAAGTCAAAGTAACTCCTGCACCAGCAGATAAACCAGCTGAGGCAGCTCCAAAACCAGCGTTACCCGCGCCAGCAACCACGGCACCTGCTGCTCCAGCTGCCGCCGCCGCCGTGACTCCAGTTCCAGAGGCCGCTAAAACTCCTGCGGCTCCCGCAAAGAATCCGTAATTTTAAAAACCCCGATCCATGGATTGGGGTTTTTCCTTTGGGCAGTGCGTTAAGACGCTATTCAAATCTTCCACTATGCACTCGGCCTGGACACTTTCACTTTTGCTGATCGTCTTGGTGACAGGTTCATTGATGGGAGCGGACACCATTCGTTGTCAGTTAGCGGACGGATTCGATTATCCAGTCGGTAAACCCAATGGAGACGGCTATTATGTCTTCCGTGGTTATTGGCCGAACGGACATCTTGGGGAAGATTGGAATGGCAGAGGTGGTGGCGATTCAGATCTTGGAGCGCCCATTTATTCCGCGGCTCGAGGCGTCGTCATGATTTCGGAGAACATCGGCGGCGGCTGGGGACACTGCATTGTCATCAGGCATGCTTACCGGGATGAAACTGGCAAGATAGCCATGGTCGATAGCCAGTATGGGCATTTGCATGCAAGGATCGCCAAGGTCGGACAAGTGGTGGAGAAAGGTCAGTTGATCGGCACCATGGGTGGAAATTTTGGCATGTATGCAGTACACCTGCATTTCGAAATGCGGAAAAATCTTCGCATTGGCATGAACCGCATGCAGTTTGCTCGGGATAACTCGAACTATTATAGCCCGCGAGATTTCATCAATAAACACCGAGTGCTGCAAACCAGCTTTCAAAAGTATCCGATCCCAACAGGACTGTTTTCACCTTATGGAAAGACTTCGGCTGATGATCGCATTGATGGTGGTGAGACCGTTAAGGTGCCTGTGTTACCGAAAGGAAAACCTGCGGCCGATTTACCAGATAAAGGACCTTCCGATGATGATGAAGATTTCTGGTCAAAACTTCGCACGCGTCTGAAGCAAGGCAAAGTAACTGAAGGAACAAATCCGCCGCAATAGAGTATCTTAAGGGACTAGTGGCCTGGTATTTTAGGGACC
Organism: Verrucomicrobiaceae bacterium; assembly: GCA_027486585.1. GTDB lineage: Bacteria > Verrucomicrobiota > Verrucomicrobiia > Verrucomicrobiales > Verrucomicrobiaceae > Prosthecobacter. The sequence goes on from JAIXOU010000107.1 coordinate 5,233, forward strand.
TTTGTCCAAATGCCCGATTTGGTATTTCGCGCCTTTTCATCCAGTGCTTTTAACTCAGCTAAATAGGTTGGTTGATCTCTACGTTCATCAGGCAATTCGGTCATGAGCCCCACAACACGGGCAAAGCCTTTTCGGATCAAGAGATCGGCTAAATAAACGGGACCGCCGGGCTGCTGAACTTTGATGACCGCATAATAGCGCACTGTGTTCGGCACACGTTCCCAGCGAGTCAAAACATTGAAATGATTGGTCTTCAGCAGCTGCGTGACATAGGCCGCTGCTTCGTTGCCAACTTCGAGCAATGTCTTATCTGGAACGCCCCCGAACCAGCGTCCTTGATCCGCCACACGTTGGGGATGGTTCATGGAGGTCTCGATAGCATCGACAAAATACAGGACAAAGATATGCTCTTCGTTGCCATAGCGGATCCTGAGAGTGTCCCCTTCATTAGCGCGGCTTTCGACCAAGACTGGGGAGGGCAGGATGCGAAAAGTATCTTCCACTGGTTTTGGCACACCGCCTTCATCGGGTGTCGTTTGACCTGGAACACCGGCCACAGGAATCTTCACGGCTTGGGCCACAACCACAGCTTTTCGTTCCCGTAAGAGAATGCCGCCAAGCACGATCACAAGCAACAGAGCTGCGGTGATGGCCAGGTTGAAAATGACGGTGCGAAATGGCATGAATGGGAAGGAGCTACAATCCCGTGAATCACGTTGAGCTCAAGTCCTGAAAAGGAATCCTACATTAACAGAAACCCTTTTCTTGCGTCTGCGTCACCTTCCGCTAAAACCTAAGCATGTCCCTCGAATCCGACCACGCCGAACTCGCCCAGATCCTCCGTGCCAAATCCATCAAGACTGGCAAATTCACTCTCGCCTCTGGTAAGGAGAGCGATCTATACGTCGATTGTCGCGTGACCACTCTGGATTCACGTGGTGCCGTCTTAGTCGGGCGGGTGTTGCATGATTTGCTAAAAAAAGAAGAAGCAGCACGTGGACTCACCATTGGCTCACTTGGAGGACTCACCATGGGCGCTGATCCCATCACCTTGGCTGTAGCCATGAGTTCCAGCATGGTTGGGGATGCAAAGCCTCTGCAGGCTTTCGTTGTCCGTAAAGAGCCAAAGGGCCATGGCCGTGGCAAACGCATTGAAGGAAACTTCACCCCAGATCAGGCGGTCGTCGTCGTGGACGATGTGATCACCACCGGTGATTCCACACTGAAAGCTATTCAGGCGATTGAAGAAGAAGGGGGTAAAGTGGCCTTTGCTCTGATCCTCGTTGATCGTCAGGAAGGCGGTCGTGAAAACATCGAAGGCAAAGGCTATCCAGTCGTCGCGGCCTTCACCCGGGCTGAATTGGTCGGGTGAGCATCAGAGCTCCTCGATCACGGCATGCGCTTGCAGATCATGAAAGTCCACCCACTCCGTGGCAGAGGAATGGGTGGCCTCTAAAAACACGCGTGGGGCAACTCCCGCTTCAAGCGCCTCTTGCCAGCGCTGAACGCATAGGCACCATTTGTCGCCAGGCTTTAAGCCTGGAAAATCATACTCTGGGCGTGGTGTGCTCAGGTCATTGCCCATCCGCTTGGAGAATTTCAGGAACTCCTCAGTGACCTGGGCGCAGACGGTGTGCAGGCCTTTGTCATCAGCGCCTGTGCGGCAGTAACCATCGCGATAAAACCCTGTCAGAGGTTGGCGACAGCAGCATTGGAGTTCTTGTCCGAGGACGTTGGTGGGCATGATGATAGAGTGTGGTGGATTATTTTTTGCCATCCCAGAGGAAGTGCTCCAGACGGATCTTGGTGGCGCGTTCTTTGGCTTCAGAGGCTCGGTCACCTTTGGATTGAGCGAGAGTTTCCGCTAGCAGCGCGGCTGCTTCCCATTGTTTTCCGGCTTCGATTAATTCAATGCCGAAAAAGCCAGCGCGGTAAAACCAGCGAAATTCGGCCGGGTCAGCAGGACCCGTGAACCCCGTGGATTTCACCACGTCATAGCAGGCCTCGAGGGCCTCGATACCGCGTCCGGCAGAGTTTAAGGCAACGGCTAGCGTGTAGCCTAAACGTGCACGCCATTTATACGGCAGATCATCAACGTGCAGCGCTTCCTGGAGGACCTGGATGGCTGTGTTTAATTGCAGAACATCTTCTTTGCCCAATAACATGAGGATCTCAGCTTTTTCGCAGGTGAGTGATCGTTGAGCTTCTTCGGATAGAGTCGTCTCTTTCAATAAGGCATCCAACATCTTGAGCGCCTCAGCCTCTTGGCCGCCGCGTCGTTTTGCTAAGGCCTGTTGCTGGCGCGCCGCCATACTTAACGGGCCTTTCTTTTCCGCCACAGCCTGCCAAAGCGTGATAGCGCTGGCTCGACCCTCATCGCTCATCATAGACATGGCCGACATGCCGGCAAAATAGAGTGCTGTGTCCGCGTAGGGCGAAGTTGGGTGATTCTTGGCAACGAGCTCAAACTCCGTGCGTGCTGCGGCAAAGTTTTCGAGCCGAAAGAAAGCATCTGCCACCTTCATGCGCACTTGAGCCGCCAGGTTGGCTGTGGGCCATTTGGAGAGGAAATCGGCACCGACTTCTGTTAAGGCTTTGAGTTGGCCCTGGCGATCCAGCTGCCACAGTCGGGTATTGAGGGCTCGTTGCAGTTGGGCTTCGGTGATGCCAGGCCAAGACTCGGCTGTTTTAAAAGCTTTATCGGCCAAGGAGAAATCGGCAGGAACTCGTAAGATGGCAAGTTCAGCCAGTGCCAGCCAAGCTTCGATCGCGCGTGGATGTGGAGGTTGCTTTTGGGTGATTCGGGTCAGTGCCACTTCCGCCTCTGGGCGTCCTTTGGCCGCTAATTCCAGAGTGCTGTCGAGATCCAGATCAATAGAGCCATCCTGACTAGGCAAAGCTGTTTCTGCACTGGCGACTTGGAGCTGGCCCAGCATGGACTGATAGAGCGCCATCTCACCAGCGCGCAGAGCTGAGGCCCCCGCATTGTAAAGAGCTGACCGGCGTTCAGCCAGAGTCGTGGCAAGGTTGGCCGCTGTTTGAAAAAGCTCACAGGCCTGCTGATAGTCGCCCCGCTTAAAGGCCGTACCCGCGCTCACGGACTCAACCATGGATGAGCCGCTGCTGCCAAAACGATTGCGCCATTGATCAGTAAGTGAACTGACTCGGGCATCGATTTTGAGTGAGCTGTAGGTTTCCAGGGCTAAGCGCATGGCCTCATCACTCTGGGGGTGACCTTCATGCAGCTGAATGACAGCTTCTAACATGCCTAAAGCTTCCATTTGGCGACCTTGGAAAACAAGCCAACGTGAGAGGAGCAGCATCGCATGCCCTTGGAAGGTGCTGGTGGATGGCAATGTGGTGAGCGACTCCTTCTGCACGGTGTTGCCCTCGCTAATCCAGCGCAACGTCGCATCCGGCGGAGGCAGACCTTTTTCGGTCTCCTCCAAGCAGCTCGCCAATAAATCAAAGGCTGGACTCCAAGCTTCTGATTCCAAGGTGTTATCCAGAAATTGCACCAAGGCTTCAGTGGCCTTCGTCAGATTCTTTTGATGCAGATAAGAATCAGCTAAAAGCACGGCTGCCGCGTGATGGGCGCGCTCGCCGCCACCTTTGCTGGCGAGTAATCTGCGCAGGATGCTTTGTGCTTCTATCTGCTTATCAAGCTGCACGAGACTCTCCGCCTGTAGCAAGAGAGTTGAGGCTTCCTGGTTGCTGGTGACTTCTTTGGTGACAACGGGCGCAGACTTACCCTCTAGCGCATTGAGTTCATCCTCGATCTGCTTTGCCCGACGCGCCATCTCTGGATCGGCGCTTTTCAGGACTGGCTGGATCACGACGCGGGCCTGGGCTTCGTGACCATTTTTGAGACTGATCTTGGCTAAAAGCAGACGTTCCAAGCTTGGGGCTTGGTCCTCATTCACCCGCTCGCTGAGCAGCTTTTCAGCGCCTTCTAAATCGCCATTCAGGAACAAGGCCTGAGCCTGCCAATAAGCTTGATTGGCGATCTTTTCTTGCTGCATCACCTTCAGTGCGGCGATCCCGTCTTTGGCTCTTACCCAAGACTCGACCGCCAGGGTCGCCAGAGTTTGCCGCTCTGTGGATTTGGCGGGGGCCTCGGCCATTAATCGGGCGGCTTTGATCGCGGCCACCGCAGGGAGTCCATCTTGCAGAGCTTGCTGTGCGGCGCGGTACTCGGGTTGTTCCTGGAGTTCAACCGCGAGCACAGAGCCCACTCCTGCTAAAGTAAGCAGAAAAAGAGGATGAAGAGTCGGACGAATAAAGCGCATGGTCGGGCAGACTAGACTGCGTTTCAGAACTCGCAAGGTGTGGCGGGTGCTTAGATTCACAGGACTGAGACTTCGTGTGATTACTCCCATTGGCTACTTTTGCTACCGACATAAGCCATGCTCAGGCCAATGATGACATGAGCGATCAGGACAAAGGCCGCCAGTTCCGGTGAGACGAGGCTCGTTTCGGTGACCTTTTTGACTGCATCATAAAAGGCCGTGTCACTCATGCTGCGGAGGCTGCCAGACCAGGCCCAGAAGGCAGCGATGAAGGGATTCACCGCACCTTCGATCCAATCGGGCAGACTCAAAACTGCGCCAGAAAGTGGCAGTTGGAAGCCGACGAGGTAAATGCTGAGGATGGTGGCCTTTTCAGGGGTCCGGCACAGGCCGCTGATGCCAAGGCAGATGCTGGTCATGGCGGCGGAAACGAGGATTAGCAGCGCCAGTTTCACAATCAGATCTCCTGGCAATCCACCTGTGATCATGTCCACAAAGATCCCCATCCAGATGCTTTGAGCTAAAGCGAAGACACCCAGAAAAAGCACCTTGCTGAGGATGTAGGCCATCGTGCTCAGCCCACCGAGTTTTTCCCGTTCCAGGATCAAGCGTTCTCCCGCAATCTCCCGAGCTGCGTTGTTGCTTGCCATCAAGGTGACCAGCACGACCTGTAGCATGATGAGCCCGCTGACGAGTCCACCTGCATTGAGTTGATCGATCTGATGCTGCGCCTTTTGCTGCATTTCAAAGACCACATTGGAGTCCTGTCGTTGGCTTAGCTGCTTCAGTGGCTTGATGCCATCTAGGGCAAAGATAACCACCAAAAGAGGAAAGCCTAGCAGCATGGCCAGATGCAGCCAAACTTGGCCTTTATCGCGGCGGAAGATGGTCCAGCGCCGATTTAACAACGTAAAGACCTGACTCATCAGACTGGGTAGCTCCTCGGGCGCAACGGCCTCATGGGTCATGGAATCCGCAGCTTCACTAGATGCAGGTTGGGGGGACTCAGCCGTTTTTTCAAACAGCATCTGCTCATAATATTCACGCTTCTTCTGCCAGGATTCATGCCAACCCTGCGCCTCCCGCTGAGTCAGTCGCAGATAGACTTCTTCAGGGTGTTGAACACTGAAATAATGGGTGAGTAATTTCGGCGGCCCATGAAAGACGAGCCTGCCCTGATACATGACCAGCACACTATCAAAGGCCTCTAAACTGGCCAAACTATGCGTGACATTGATCACCACGCGTCGTGGATTTTCTCGCGCTAATACGCGCAGCAGTTCGGTGATTTCTGCTTCTGATTTAGGGTCCAGTCCGCTCGTGACTTCATCACACAAAAGCAGGCAGGGATTCGTCACCAGCTCCAAAGCTAGACCCAGCCGGCGCTTTTGGCCCCCTGAGAGCACCTTGATCCGGCGGTCTGCTAGATCGGTGAGGCCTGTTGTCGCTAAAATCTTGTCGAGCTTCGGTTCAAAGTCTTCCGTCCCTGGTAACTGCGTGCGCAGAGCCATGCTATTGGCAATGCATTCTTCCACCGTCAGCAAATCGTGAGCCACGCTGAATTGCGGCACATAGCCCAGTTCACCTGGGTGGAGATCCTCTTCCTCCTTCAGGTCTCGCCCTTCCCATTTCAGGCTTCCATCCGTCTGCTCCGTGATGCCTGCAATGACTTTGAGTAAGGTTGTCTTGCCGCAGCGAGAGGGTCCCACGATCGCCATCAGGTGTCCGCTCGGCACCTGGAAATGGACTTCTCTTAACAGATGCAGAGATTCCTCTTCAGAGCCTGGAGGCGCGTCGATTTCGAGACAAACATGGAGAGCTTCAAGCATGACCTATCCTAGGCCAGAAAGGGGGAGGTATGGCAAGGAAGATTGTTTTGAAGAATCCGCCACACTTGGGAATGAAAAAAGGTGACTGCTAGGCCAGCAATTCTGTGATCACGCGTGCTTTGGGATTGTCCACGAGGACTTGCTCGGTGCCGTTGCGTTTGAAGGAGAGCTTCTTGGTCTCCAGACCGAAGAGGTGCAGGAGTGTGGCGTGGTAGTCGAAGTGATTGACGACTTTTTCGACGGCATGATGGCCGAACTCATCGGTGGCTCCATGCGCGTAACCACCTTTGAATCCACCACCTGCCACCCACATGCTGAAGCCGTAGGTATTGTGGTCACGACCCACGCCGGCTCGGCCCTTGGTTCCGGCGCGATTTTGAATCACCGGCAGTCGGCCCATCTCGCCTCCCCAGTGAACGATGGTCGTGTCGAGTAGCCCGCGTTGTTTCAGATCCAGCACCAAGGCCGCAGCGGGTTGATCGACTTGCAGGCAGGCGGAGGGAAGGCCGGTGAGAATGCTGCTATGATGATCCCAGGTCTGATTACCTGTGAAGAGGCTGACAAAGCGCACCCCGCGCTCGACAAGCCGACGGGCGATGAGGCAACGCTTGCCGAACTCCTCGGTGGCGGGTTTGTCGATGCCGTACATTTTGAGGGTGGCGGCGGATTCTTGGCTGATATCGAGCGCTTCTTTCGCTGAGATTTGCATCCTGGCGGCCAGTTCAAAACTCTGGATTCGTGCTTCGAGATCGGACTCGCCGGGGCGCTGTTCGGCGTGTTCAGCATTGAGGCGCTGCACAAAGCGAAGGTATTTTTCCTGCGCATCGCCCTTCAGCGACATGGGCGGATCGAGATTCAAGATGCGTGGCTCTTTGGGGCGGATGACGGTGCCCTGATACACGGAAGGCAGCCAGCCATTGCTGAAGTTATCCACACCGAGCACGGGAAGTCCGCGTGGGTCAGTGAGGGCGACATAAGCAGGCAGATTCTGGTTCTCAGATCCTAGCCCATACGTGAGCCAACTGCCAAGTGTTGGGCGGCCACCTGTGATGGAGCCATTGAGGAGTGCATAGATGGATTGACCGTGATTGTTCACTCCCGTGTGCATGGAGTGGATCATCGTCATCTCGTCGGCGATGCTGCCCATGTGTGGCACCAGATCACTGAAGTTAAGCCCACTTTGGCCGTATTGGCGGAACTTCCATTGCGGTCCCATGACCTCGCGGCTGGCACCTGCGGCGTCGTCATACTTGATCTCACCGGGAAAGTTTTTGCCATCCAGCTTCACGAGCTCTGGCTTCGGCTCAAAGAGGTCGATGTGACTCGGACCGCCTTGCATGAACAGGGAGATCATCGCTTTAGCCTGACCAAAGCCATGCGCAGGTTTTGGCTTGAGATCATAGTGGCCGGTGAGTCCCGCCAAAGCCGGATTGGCCAGCAGTCCCTCCTCACGCAACAGAGTCGCTAAGGCCACCGTGCCCATGCCGTAAGCACCGGAGAGAAACTGACGCCGAGATAAGGGTGACTCAATCGACATAAAGGAATTCATTGGCACTCATCAGGGCATGGCAGAGAGCTGCAAGACCGAGGAGATCTGGAGCCGCATCGGACTTCTCCGCTGGCGCATTGACGTGCTCTAGTTTGGTGGGATGGGCTTTGTAATGGACCACTTGAGCTTGGACAAACTCGACCGCGGCATCGAGATCTGCCAGACTAGGACTCCGTGCATAACACAAGCGCCAGGCGAGTTTGACCTGCTCTTCTAAATCGGTCCCGGCTTCACGGATCACACGCTGGGCCAGATCCTGCGCGTGCTCGCGCATGTAGAGATTATTCATGAGCAGCAGACTCTGTGGGCTGACCGTGGTGACGGGGCGTGCGGCGCAATTGGCCTCCGTCATGGCAGGCGCATCAAAAGCAGCAAATACCTCCAGGGGCATGCTGCGCCGGGCCTGAATGTAGATGCTGCGTCGGTAGTCCAAGCCATTCATTGGTGCCAGCTTCCCTGTCTGCCGACCGGCGGTGTCCCGCGTATCGATGCCGATGATGATCTGGCCCTGTTCATTGTAAGTAACAGGCACCGGTTCCCCACCGATTTTCTGCATCAGTCGTCCCGAGACCGCTAACAAGGAGTCTCGCAGAGTCTCAGCTTCCAGCCTCACCACGTTCATGCGGCTCAGCAGGCGGTTGTCAGGGTCGATCCGCTCACGTTCTGATTCACGTCGAGAAGATTGCTGGTAGGTCTGTGAGTTCATCATCAAACGGTGCAGATGCTTCATGCTCCAGCCACTCTCCATGAACTCTGCAGCCAGCCAGTCGAGTAGCTCAGGATGGCTGGGTCGCTCTCCGAGTTGACCAAAATCTCCAGGTGAGTTCACCAGCCCTTTGCCGAAGTGTCGCATCCACACCTGATTCGCCAGCACCCTTGCCAAAAGCGGATGTTTGCCATCTGTCAGTGATTTAGCAAAGGCCAGCCTGCGGCCCGTGGTCGGCAGTGCGGATGATTTTTCCGGCACCTCTACCTGACGCAGTCCGGCAAGAATCGTCAGATCGCCGGGCTTAACGGCCTGCTTTGGCTGCTCAATATCACCCCGATGAAACAGGAAGGTGGCCGGAATAGCCTCTGGTTTTTTCGGCTGTTCATCAAAAGCGTGCAGGAACTCTTCTCGCGGTTTTTTAGCTCGCACGGACGCTGCTTCTTCGGTCATCTTCTTGAGCGTGTCAGCGTGTTTGGTTTTGTAGGTGCTGTCGTAGAGATACAGCGAACCCGCAGAGAGTTGATTCACTTTGGGGTTGGCCTTCAAGAGCGTCACTTGCTCAGGCTTTCGATCCTTTGCCACGGTTCGGTAGGCTTTTCGCAGAGCCTCGCGATCTTTTTCATCCACCTTAGCCAGCTCCTTCTCCAGTACTTCGGTGATGAATTCTTCCTGCTTGGCAAAACGTGCCGTATCGAGCTTCTTTGCTTCCGCTTCGATCACCGCGCCTTTGGCACGGTCAGCATCGGTCAGTAGAGAAACCAGTCTGCCTGCCGGTGTGCGCCAGCTTTTGGTATCAAATCCAGGCTCAAAGACAGCTCGCAGCCGGTAGTAGTCTTCCTGGGTGATCGGATCATAGCGATGATCGTGGCACTGAGCGCAGCCTATGGTCATGCCATAAAAGGCTGTGCTGATGATTTTGATCGTGTCCGCAATCGTTGAGTTCTGGGCGATCTTGTCATTCATCGCCCCTGTGCCATCGGCTGCCATGCGCAGGAAGCCTGTGGCGGTGATTTTTTCGATCGCGTCTGCCGATAAGTTCTTGTGTGGCTGCGGCACCATTTCATCGCCTGCCAGCTGCTCACGAATGAAGGCATCAAACGGCTTGTCGCTGTTCCAAGCTTTGATCACGTAGTCTCGATACTTGTAAGCATACTTGCGTTCCAGATCCTTGTCCGTGTAGCCATCGCTGTCCGCGTAGCCGGCGATGTCTAGCCAATGTCGGCCCCAGCGCTCGCCGTAGGCAGGAGAGGCGAGCAACCGCTCAATGAGGTTTTGCATCGCTGAATGACCATCTCGCAGATAAGCAGCCTCGAAGGCCTCCACTTCGGCTGGAGTCGGCGGTAGCCCCGTGAGATCAAACGTGGCGCGTCGAATTAGCGTCACTGGATCGGCGACTGGTGAAAAGGACAAAGCTTTTTCTTCCTGCTTGGCAGCCACAAAAGCATCGATCGGATGGTTGAACCGAGCGCTACCTTTCACGGTTGGTTTGACCGGCTTTTGGATCGACTGAAAAGCCCACCATGCCCTTTCCTCATCGGTGAAGGCGTGTTCTGCTCCTAGTTTTTCGGGCTCCGGCCGAGCTGTCTTGGCACCTTGGGCGATCCAGCGCTCGATTGTTTCGATCTGAGAGGCCTTTAGCTTTGCCTTTCCCTTGGGCATTTCGCCCTCCCGCACCAGTTTGAGCAAATGGCTTTCCAAGGCGTTCCCCGGCACTACTGCGGCTCCAGACTTGCCTCCCTTGAGGATGGACCGTGCCAAGCGCACATCCAGCCCACCCTTGAGTTCTCCATCTTCGCCATGGCAGTGAAAGCACTGCGCTTTCAAAATCGGCCGCACGTCCTTTTCAAAAGTGATCAGCGCCTCCGCGCCGAGAGAAGCGGAGGCGGTGGTGAGACCGAAAGAGAGAACAAGTAGGCGTAGCATGGAGGACCAGCAAACCTACGGAGAATCATCTCCCTTCTTTCTCTTCA
>JAIXOU010000010.1 GCA_027486585.1 Verrucomicrobiaceae bacterium
GCGCATCACGCACCTGGGGTTGGGTGCGCATCAGGATGATCTGGAGTTCATGGCCTTTCACGGCATTCAGAATTGCTACCGGAAGAAGGATCAGTGGTTCGGCGGCGTGACCTGCACCAACGGCGCGGGTAGCGCCCGCACTGGCCGCTATGCCAGCTACACGGACGAGCAGATGCAGTCCGTCCGCGTGGAGGAGCAGGATGCGGCTGCCGTCGTGGGCGGTTATGGCATCATGATCCAGCTTGGCTATTCCAGCTCCGAGGTGAAGTCTCCCTCCGAGACCCGCCTCCAGCAGGACCTCTTCGACATCCTGCGACTCACACAGCCCGAAGTCGTTTACACCCACAATCCTGCGGACAAGCACGATACGCACATCGGCGTGGTCGTTGCCGCTCTGCAAGCCATGCGTGAACTACCGCCTTCCCAACGTCCACGCGCCGTCTATGGCTGCGAGGTCTGGCGAAATCTGGACTGGCTGATCGATGAGGAGAAAGTCCTGCTCGACCTCACCGGTCACGACAGTCTCGCCATGGCCCTGAACAGCCTGTTTGACTCCCAGATCGCCGGTGGCAAGCGCTACGACCTCGCCGTGGCAGGCCGTCATCGTGCCAATGCCACCTTTCTGGACGCCCACAGCACGGACACCACGAGCACCATCGCCTACGCCATGGATCTCACGCCCCTCGTCACGGATCCCGACCGCGACATTATCAACTACGTCCTCGGTGCCATCCATCGTTTCGAGGCAGATGTGCGCCGGAACCTCGAATCCAAACTCGGCAGCGCTTCCCTCTCGCTGTGAGGTTTTCTGATTTTTGGGACAAAACGGATTTTACAAATATCTACATGCCTTCAGCGCTCAATCCATATCCAGAACTCGAACACATGATACATCACACCCGCATCGTAACCGCTATCATCATCGCTACCGCAGCCATCATGGGCTTCGCGCAGGACAAACCAACAGCATCAACAACCAGCAACACCGCAGCCGCTGTTCGTGCCTTCATCGACGATGAAGGCCCCGGCTGGCGCTCGCTCACAGCAGCGGATTTTACGAAGGTCAACAGCGCGGATGACACTTGGTCTTGGAAAGACGGTGTGCTGCATTGCACCGGCCAGCCCGTCAGCGTGCAGCGCACCACGAAGGAGTTCGGCAACTTCGAGTTGGTCGTCGAGTGGATGCATGAGAAAGCTGCGGGCAATTCCGGTGTCTTCGTGTGGACCACACCCGCCTCCATTGAGAAACTGACCGCCGCAGGCAAGCCTGGGCTGCCGGATGGCACCGAGGTGCAGATCCTCGATCACGGCTTCACCGACATGATGAAGGCGAAGGGGGCCAAAACCGACTGGTTCGGCACCAATGGCGATGTCTTTCCCGTGCGCGTGAAAATGACGCCCTTCCCGCCGCTCTCGCCCGATCGCAGCCGCAGCTTCCCGCGCAAGCACCTCGCCAAAGGTCACGGCGAATGGAACCACTACTACATCCGCGCCATCAACGGCGAAGTCCGCCTCTGGGTGAATGGGGAAGAAGTCTCCGGCGGCACCGCCATCGAGCCGCGCCAAGGTTTCCTATGCCTGGAAAGCGAAGGCTCACCCATTCAGTTCCGTAAACTTCGCGTGCGCGAGTTGCCTTAATCGCTTCCGGCTTCAATCCATCACCCAATAGCTTAGATGTCCTCCAAATCGCCGTCTCGCCGTCATTTCCTCACCACACTTGCCCCGTCCACCCACTCGGGTGAGATTAGGATCTGGCGGGGCACGGCGGGGATGCCGAACTCGTGATGGAGGAGCTGGGTGGCGATCAGATCGACGGCGGCACCGGCTATCTGGTCCCTGCGATGATCGATGCCAGCGTAGGCTTTCATTTGGGGAGTCCAATCATGCACGACGAGGCCGATGTCTTCAGGCATTCGCAAGCCGAGTTGTTTCAGCCAGCCGGGCACATGGGTGTCAAAGGTGATGAGTGCGTCGGGGCGGTGTTTTTTGATCCATTCCGAAAAGGTGGCGAAGTTCTCGCTGATCTGATGATGAGGCATCAGGAGTGTCGGCACGCGGCGCTTTGGCGGCAGGTCTTGGTGAAAGAAATACATGCCGCCGCTGTAGCCGTTTTGAGACCGGAAATCGATCCACCGAGTAACGGCGACTCCGATGCGCTGATAGCCGCGGCGGTCGAGTTCTGCCGCAGCCATTTGGATGCCGAGGTTCAAGTTGGTGCCGCAGATGTGGAGCGGGGGCTCACGCATGGCGAAGCCGAAGGTAACTGCGGCGAAGGGCGTATAATCCATCTCGCGGCACGGGAGCACGCTGCTCTGCGGTGAAACGATGACGGCTTCAATGCCGCGTGCGTGAAGGATTTTTTGCAGGCGCTTTGGGGTGAGTTTGTCGCGTCCAAGCCAGAACTCTTCGACCTGATAACCGTGCTGCTGTGCTCGATGACGGATGTCGTCGATAGAAACAAATTGATACGCGGCGTCGCGCATCGGATCGCCAGGGATGTCTTCCCGAATGACGGCGATCACGGCGCGCTGCTTGGAGGCTTTGCGCCCGCGCACGAGATGCATCATGCGGGCGAGGTGCGGATCGGGTTGGTAGTTGAGGGAACGGGCCGCAGCGAGCACGCGGTCCCGTGTTTCTGGCGAGACGTTGGGGGCGTTTCTCAGCACGCGGGAAACCGTCATCGTCGAGACCTCGGCAGCGTTGGCTATGGCATCGAGATTGGGTGTTTGAGACGTCGGCATGAAGAGACTTGTTACCATAACATCTCTGGAGCATTGCCGGGGGAACTTCAAGGTGTTTGCTCTGCATGCAAACGCGACCCTCAGCATTAGAACCACATGACCAAACCTGAACGAATCGACCTCGATCTTCTGACCCATCTGAAAGGCACGGGTGTGCTTGCGGTGCTGGTCATTGATGACGTCGCCGATGCCGTGCCTCTGGCGCGTGCACTGCTTGCGGGTGGCATTGATTGCATTGAACTGACGCTTCGCACCGAAGCGGCGATGGAATCACTGAAACGTATCCGCGCCGAGGTGCCTGAGATGCTCGTCGGGGCGGGCACGGTGCTCACGCCGGAGCAGGTGAACGAAGTCAAAGAAGCCGGTGCCGCATTCGGGGTGGCCCCCGGAATGAATCCGCGTGTGGTCGCTGAAGCGCGGCGCGTTGGGCTTCCCTTTGCACCTGGAATTTGCACGCCAACGGATATCGAACTGGCCATTGAGCAAGGCTGCCGCTGGCTGAAGTTCTTCCCCAGCGAACCGAGCGGAGGGCTCGCTTATCTGCGCAGCATCGCTGCACCGTTCTTGCATCTCGGTATTCAATTCATTCCCCTCGGCGGCGTCAGTGCAGCGAATGCGGAAGCGTATTTGCGCGAGCCTTCAGTCTTGGCACTCGGTGGTTCATGGCTGGCTCCACGCGAGCTGATTCAGCGCAAGGATTGGAGCGGTATCACGGCCAATGCGCGTGACGTGTCGGCCACAGTGAAGCGTGTGCGGGGAGGTGAGGCATGAGCCGCGTTGTCACCTTTGGCGAGATCATGGCGAGGCTGGCGGCACCGGGTTTCAAGCGTTTCCAGCAAGCCATGCCCGGCACGCTGGATGTCACGTTTGCGGGAGCCGAGGCCTCCATTGCTGCCTCGATTGCTTATCTCGGTGGCGATGCAGCATTTGTGACGGCGCTACCGGCCCATGCGATTGTCGATGCTTGTGTGGCGAACCTGCGCTCGCTCGGTGTGAACACTCGCCACATCCTGCGCACGCCACAAGGCCGCCTGGGTTTGTATTTCCTCGAAACCGGCGCAAATCAACGGCCCGGCAATGTGATCTATGATCGCGAAGGTTCAGCAGTCGCGATCACGCCAGCGGCCGACTACGATTGGAGCGCGATCTTCGATGGCGCGGAATGGTTCATCGTCTCTGGCATTACGCCCGCAATCTCGCGCAATGCAGCCGACGTGACCATGACCGCTTTGCGTGAAGCCTCGCAGCGCGGGGTGAAGGTGGCCATCGACATGAACTACCGCAGCAAGCTGTGGCAGTGGGCACCGCCGTTGCCACCTCGCGAACTGGCGACACGCACGATGCGTGAGGTGCTGCCGTTCGCAGACCTGTTCATCGGTGGTCGCGAGGACGCGGAAGCCATGCTCGGCATTCACGGCTCCGCATCGCTCGATGACTTGGCACGTCAGATCGCGCAACAATTTCCCCGGATCTCACGCGTCGCGATGACCGTGCGCGAAGGCATTTCTGCCACGCACAATAACTTCGGCGGCCTGCTTTTCGATAAGGCCACGGATCAAGTCTGCCATGCTCCTGAAAATGGCAGACTCTATTCGATCACAAACATCGTGGACCGTCTCGGCGCAGGCGATGCCTTCACGGCGGGGCTGATTTTCGCACTGACCAAACCCGATCTCGACGCGCCCCAAAGCGCCATCGCTTTCGCCACTGCCGCCGGTTGCCTCGCGCATTCCATCGAAGGTGATTTCAACTTCAACACGCGCGAGGAAATCGCAGCGCTGGTCGGTGGAGACTCGGCGGGTCGCGTGAAGCGCTAAAACACCACCCCAAATATGAACACGCCTCGATCACTGCATTGGCTCGCAAAATCCGTGAAGGGTCGCCTGCGCTGGCTGCTCATCGGCTGGATGTTCATGGTCAGCGCGGTCGCGTATCTGGACCGCGTAAATGTCTCCATCGCAGGCCAGGCCATTCAGAAGGACCACGGGCTGACGGATGTGCAGCTCGGCTGGGTGTTCAGTGCGTTTCTCATCGGCTATGCCTTGTTCCAAGTGCCGGGCGGGTGGCTGGCGGATCGTTTTGGACCGCGACTGGTGATTTCGGTAGGCGTGGTCTGGTGGGGCCTGTTCACCACGCTGACGGCCTTGGTGCCCTCTGGCATGGCGTCATCGCTCGCACTGCTGATTGCTACGCGGTTTGTTCTTGGGCTTGGCGAAGCGGTTCTGTTTCCTTCGTCGAACAAGCTGGTATCGGCGTGGATTCCCTCATCAGAGCGCGGATTGGCGAACGGGCTGATCTTTGCTGGTGTGGGCGCGGGTGCCGGAGTCACGCCGCCGCTCATCATTTACGTTCTTTCTCGCTGGGGCTGGCAGTGCTCGTTTTATGTGAGCGCTGGGATCGGTCTTGCCGTCGGCCTTGTATGGTTCCTCCTCGTGCGGGATACGCCGCGCACGCATCCGCTCGCGAGCGCAGCGGAGGTGGAGAAGATCGAAGCCGGAATGCCTGTGGCAAACCAGGCACTTGAACGCCCTTTGCCATGGAGTGCGATCCTGAGCAGCCGCAATGTGTGGGCAATCACGGCCAGCTATTTCGCGTATTGTTATGTCACTTACATCTTCTTCACCTGGTTCTTTATTTACCTGAGCCGGGTGCGCGGACTCGATCTCAAGTCCAGTGCTGTTTACTCAATGCTGCCGTTCATTGCGATGGTGTGTGGCGCTCCGTTGGGTGGCTGGGTGGCGGACAGGATCACGCGGGATTACAGCAAGCGCGCTGGACGTTGTGGCGTGGCGATTTTCGGGCTGATGCTCGCGGCTGTTTTTCTAGCCGTCGCAACGCAGGTGGAGAGTGCGCGGGTGGCGAGCATTGTCTTGGCCGGTGGTGCGGGGGCGATTTATCTGGCCCAAAGTGCGTTTTGGGCGGTGACGGCGGACATTGCTGGTAAGTCGGCGGGCACGGTGTCCGGCCTGATGAATATGGGCGGGCAGATTGGCGGCGCGGTCACCGCATCACTCACGCCTTGGATCGCAGAGCACTTTGGCTGGACTGCCTCATTCCTGGTCGCTGCTGCCGCCTGTCTAGCAGGCTCACTCGCCTGGCTGCTCGTCAATCCCGAGACGCCCATCTCCATTCGCCCCAAACCATCTCAAGCCACGCCATGACCTTATGATCCTTCGCTGCCTACCATGCTTCATCTTCACCTTTGCCGCACTCCAAGCCGCTGAACCGGTCACCATCGACCTCAGCAAACGCACCTGGCAGGGTATTCCCGGCCTTGAATGCACGACGAAGGGACGCGTGTTTGTCTCTTGGTTTACCGGAGGAACCAAAGAGCCCGAGCCTGAGAACACGGTCGTGCTCACACATAGCGACGACGGTGGTAAGACCTTCTCCGCACCGCAGGCCATGGGTTTGCCGCTGAGCGATGGCACACGGTGCTACGACCCCTGCCTGTGGATCGACCCGAAAGGGCGGCTCTGGTATCTCTTCAATCGCAGTGTCAAGGACAGCATCCAGCACGGGGTCTATGCACGCATCTGCGACGATCCCGATGCTTCGGCGCCGGTTTGGGGCGCGGAGTTCCGCGTCGGCTTTGACGTTCCGTTCAGCTTCCGGATGAACAAGCCGACGGTGCTCTCGAACGGCGAGTGGGCGCTGCCAGTGGTGCACGCATTGGAACCCTTGGCGGCGTGGGCGGGATTTGATCCGAAACAAGTTTTTGGCGCGGCGATCTCCACCGATGAAGGCAAGACGTGGAAACTGCATGGTGCCATCAAGACGGCGAAGGCGGGACTTGAGAACATGATCGTGGAGTTGAAGGATGGCCGTCTCTGGATGCTCATTCGCACCGAGAAGGTGCTGTGGGAAAGTTATTCCTCCGATAAAGGTCGCACCTGGACAGCCGGCAAACCCACCAGCATCGCCACGCCGCATTCACGCTTCTTCATCCGACGCCTGGCCTCGGGAAACCTGCTGCTGGTGAATCACTACAAGTTCACCGGTCGCAGCCATCTCACCGCGCAGCTCTCCACCGACGACGGAGCGACTTGGAACGACGGGCTGCTGCTTGATGAACGGGGCGGCCAAAACTACTCCAACGGCGTGCCGGGCGGCGTCTCGTATCCCGACGGTGTCCAAGACAAAAACGGTCTCATCTGGATCACCTACGACCGTGGTCGCAACAGCGTGGGCGAGATCCTGCTCGCGAAGTTCCGAGAAGAAGACGTGCTCGCCGGCAAGGACGTCTCGGGTGCCGTGGTGCTGAAGCAGGTCATCAGCAAGCTCGACAAGCCATCACTCCTGCCTGCCAACTGGGATGCCAAACGCGCAGGCGATGAAGTCCTCGCCAAGATCATCAAAGTCAGTGCCCCGCAGGTGAAGGGTGCGCACGATGCGGACCTCGTCCTGGTCGGCGAGCGAGCCTTCATCGTCGAGCACGACAATGACATTAAGCCGGGCCACGGCGCGGGGAAGGCGCAGTATTGCGTGCTGACGGTCGTGAATGTGAAGACGATGAGCGTGGAGCGAGTCGTGCCGATGGCGAAGTCTGCACAAGCCTTCGCCAATGAAACACTGCCGGCGGGAGCCTGCTTTGTCCCGCGCATCATTCAGATGAACGACACCACACTACGTTGCTTCTTTGTCTGCGAGGATCAGAGCGGCAAGCGCCAGTCGCAGACGTGGTATCGAGACTTCGACATCGCCTCGCTCACCTTCGCGCCGGACATCCATCGGGTGAAGCTCAAGACCAGCGACGGCACCTTCGACATGCAGCCGCAGTATTTTTATGCGGATGCTGCCAAGCACGGCTTCAAGCAACCCGCCAAGGCCTTCGGTCTCTACCTGCTCGATGCGTTCAAGGTCATCGACGGCAAGACCTATCTCGCCATCAACAACTTCCCCGGTGCGCAGAACGCGCTCGCGATGCTGAATGAATCACGCGACACCATTGAAGTCATCGGCCACTACAACGAACCCGCCCAGCGCAGGCTCACCGAGTCCTCCGTCAATCGCCTGCCTGATGGCACCTGGATGGCCATCTGCCGCACCGAGAGCGGCGACCGCAACTACGTCTTCACGAGGAGCAAGGACGGTAAGACGTGGGCGCAAGGCGAGCCTCGACCTTTTGTCAGCAAAGGCAGCAACTCCAAGCCCACCTTCGACAAGTTCAACGGCATCTATTACCTCGGCTGGCAGGAAGCCACGCGCATCACCGATGGGCATGGTGTCGGTCGCTACATCTTTAATATCGACATCTCTCGCGATGGCGTGAACTGGGAGCGCAAATACCGCTTTGAATCCGCAGATTCCTTCCAGTATCCCACTTTGCGCCAGCACGGCGGCAGCATCTGGTTCACAGTCACTCAAGGCACCGGCGGCAGCACCGACCGCATCATGTTTGGCAAGCTGGAAGACCAAAAACGATAAACATGTTCAAAAATGTTCGTCCGGTACCTGAGGAAGTATATCCATGAAATCATTGTTCCTAGTCTTCACCACGGCTCTCTCGCTCACCTGTCATGCGACTCCGTCTGAAACCGATCTCTGCATCTACGGCGGCACGAGCGCGGGCGTGATCGCGGCGGTGCAGGCGGCGGCGATGGGAAAGAAGGTCATCCTCGTTGAAGCGGGGCAGCATCTCGGTGGCATGAGTGTGGAAGGGCTGGGCGGCACGGACATCGACAATCAGCCGTTTCAAAACAGCCCAACGGTGGGCGGGTTGGCGCTGGAGTTTTATCGTCGCATCAGCGCGCAATGTGGTCGCTCGGCGAAGTTTGAGGCGATGCTCGCGGCGAAAGGTAAGAACACCTCGCTGTGGCGTTTTGAGCCGCATGTGGCGGAGGCGGTTTGGGAGGCCTGGTTGAAGGAAGCGGGCGTCACCGTGCTGCGTGGGCATCGTTTAAAGGAAACGGCGGGCGTGACGAAGGACGGCACGCGTATCACGGCGCTGCATTTTGAAAATGGGGCCGAGGTGCGGGCCAAAATGTTTATCGACGCGACCTATGAGGGCGATCTGCTGGCGTTCGCGGGCTTGAGTTTTGCTGTGGGGCGTGAGGGCAATGCCAAGTATGGCGAAACGAACAACGGCATCCGCACGGATACAACGCACAAGCAGCACGACAAGCCCATCGATCCGTATGTGACGCTGGGTGATCCAAAGAGCGGCCTGATCTTTGGCGTGCAGGACACGCCGCTTGGCGAGCACGGCGCGGCGGATGAGAGCATCCAGGGCTATTGCTTTCGCCTCTGCTTGACGAAGGACCCGAAGAACCGCCTCTTCATCGAAAAGCCCGCTAATTACGATCCGGTGCACTACGAAATGCAGCGCCGCTACCTCGCCGCGGGCGGCGTCATCAGCCCGCCCCATGCCGCGGTGCCGAATGGCAAGAGCGATCCCGGCACCTGGCACTCGCTGGCATCGAACTTCACCGGATGGAATCATCGCTACCCCATCGCCAGCTACTCCGAGCGTGAAATGATGCTGCGTGAGAGCCGCGACTACATCCACGGCCTGTATTGGTTCATGGCGCATGACGACGCCGTGCCCGCGAAGCAGCGCGAGGCCTGGGCCACGTGGGGCCTGTGCAAAGATGAGTTCACCGACAACGGCGGCTGGCCGCGTGCCTTTTATGTTCGTAACGGTCGCCGCCTCATCGGCGACTTCGTTTTGACCGAGGCACAGCTCCGCCAAGCGAACCCCGAGCCCGTGCGCGACAGTATCGGCATGGTCTGGTGGCCGCCGGACTTTCACAGCGCTCGTTGCCTCGTAAAAAACGGTCGCGTGTGGAATGAGGGTGCGGTCTTCAATGTCTCCAAAGAGCCCGACTGGATCCCCTGTGGCATCCCCTATCGCTGCCTCGTGCCTAAGGGCGCCGAATGCACCAACCTCCTCAGCCCCACCTGCCCGTCATCGAGCTACGTGGCCTACGGCGCGTATCGCATCGAGTTCACTTTCATGGTCGCCGCACAGTCAGCGGCCACAGCAGCGGTGATGGCGATGGAAGCGGATACTTCCGTGCAAAGCGTGGACTATGTGAAACTGCGCGAGCGTCTGCTGGCGGATAAGCAAGTCCTTGCTGTGTCCACGGCACGATGAGATGGTAAAATCCGTAACCTCTTATTCATGAACCGCAGAATATTCCTACAGGCCTCTGTCGCAGCGAGCGCATTTCTTCCAGATACTTTGTTTGCGCGCGATCCAGCGTCTGCGGCAGAGCTAGCTCACAGCGAAATATGGCGCCGCTTCATCGACCAGTACGGGATCATGATCGACTTCGCTGATATGGACGGGAAGGTTTCGCTGCCGACGCCGGAGGAGCTGCGCGAAGGCAAGCCGAACGCGTTGGGCTGGTGGGCACCGATTGAGAATGGGGCGATGTTTAACGGACTTTATATGGATGCGGCGATTTTGCGCTGGAAGCGTACGAAGTCGGCTGAAGATGCCGCGAAGGCCCGCAAACTCATGGAAGGATTGCTTTTGCTAAATTCAATCAGCGAGGTGAAGGGCTTCATCGGACGCGGAGTGACCACGGATGGAAAGTCGCATTACCCTATGGGCTCGAATGATCAGTCGTCGCCGTGGTTTCTTGGGCTGTGGCGCTACTGGGAGTCGGGGCTCGCCACTGAAGAGGAGAAGCAGCGCATCACCAAGCATCTTGTCACCACGGCGGAGGTGATCGTGGCCATGAAGTGGGCAATGCCCGCCGAGCAACCCTTTGGTCGGCGTGGTGCCTTCAGCGGCTTCGGCTTCGACAGCGTACCGCGGATGTTGTTCGTCTGCAAGCTGTTGCACGCCGTCACGAGCGATGCGAAATGGGACAAACTCTACCGCGAAGCTCTAGTGGAGCGCGGCGGTAAAGAGAACCGCACGCGGCTGGAGGTCTGTGAGCACGGCATGGTCTTTGAGTATGCCAAATATCACACCTGGACCTCCTGCACCTGTGTCAGCGCCGTGCGGGCGCTATGGGAGATGGAAAAGGATGAAACCCTCCGTGCCGCGTATGCCAAAGGGCTGCAAGCCAGCGCGGATCTAGCCTTCAAAAGCCTGCCGATGGCGCAGCAGTTCGACAACGCGGATAAGAGCTATTTTGAAATGGACTGGCGTGTGATGAACAAAGACTGGAAGCCCCAGCAGACGGAGCAGGAGGCGCAGGATCTCGCTCATGTGCAGTTGAAGAACTTCATGAAGCTGGCACCGCGTCGCGGCAAAGAGACCGCCTTTGTGCGCGAGCCCACAGCAGCCGCGTGGGTCGTAACTCTGGCACCTGACGCTGCCATTTTGAAACAACGCCGCGCCGATGTAGAAAAGGTGATCGCTCATTACGACTACACGAAGCTCTATTACTCCCAGTTCTTCTGGGTGGATGCTGCTTGGGAGCGTTTGCTCTAGTATCGGCAGGTTCTCCACTTGAGAGAATCGTTAACAGAGAGCTAAGCTTTCGTTTTGGCGTTGATCTCATTGGGAAGAGGTTGTTCCAGAATACGAACTGGCGCTGAAAGAAATGGAATGCCGGGCCTGCAGCATAACCTTTCTTGTCACTACCTTCCCTGAAACAATCCACGGGCTAGAAAGCCTATGCTACGTCCAATCCGATGAACCTAAAATCCTGTTTCAAGTTTCAGGCTCAAGGTTTCATGACATGAAAGCCAACGATTTGTGACCATCGTGCCCTTCACATTTTACGAGCCTAATTCTGCCGCATGAGGGCTTTGCCCACTCTCTTTCATTCTTTCTAGCTGGCTTTCTGTGTCGGATCGGGCGGACATCAGAATTCTTGCTCGCGTAATTCTGGAAGCCGTGCATTTGATTTCGGTATGGGATGCGATTTTCAAGAACAGCCGGAAGTGCCACATTGGACAGTTCAACTGCCTTGGTTGGTGGCGTTTCTCATGTTTGTAGTCACGGGTGTTTTGAAATTTGATCAGGGCCATTCTCAGCGATTCTATGATCGCGATGTGACGGAGAATCTGACTTTTATTGATCTCAATACGGCAACGCAGGCGGAGCTGGAAACATTGCCTGACATTGGTCCTGTTTTGGCGCAGCGTGTGATCTCGGCGCGCCCCTTTGGTGACTTGGACGATTTAAAGCGAGTCCCTGGGATTGGCCCGATATTGCTGCAGCGGCTATTGCCCAAAATCAGGGTGAAAACGGAACGTTAATAATTGAGGTTCCATTCTTCGTGATCGACACCTTTGGTGAATGATGCTTCGATAGGTTCACATGCGTTTCTTAACTGGGCTTCTATTTTCTTGTCTGACTTGGGCTTTCTCGCTTTCGGCTGAAACGGCTACGAGCAAGGTGAAGCTAGGCGTCCGCAGCCCGATTGCTTTTACAGAAACTACGCCCATGGCAGGGGCGGCACAGCTCAAGATGCGGCTGCGTTCGGTGGAGACGCCTGCGGCCTTGAATCTGGCCAATGAGACATTTGAGGTCATTGTCCCTAGGAGTTACAAAAAAGAGGTGCCGCACGGCCTGTTTATTTGGATTAGCCCGAATGATAAAGCAGCTTTGCCGGCGGATTGGGAAAAAGTGTTGGCGGATGAAAAGCTCATTTTCATCGGTGCTCTCAAGTCAGGCAATAATCGTGAAACGATCGCAAGGATGCAGTTGGCGATCACGGCCAATGATCAGATGCGCAACCTGTACAGCATTGATCCAGCGCGAGTTTACATCAGCGGGCATTCGGGCGGGTCTCGTGTGGCGTCGATGTTAGCGGTAGCGTATGCCGATATGTTTACTGGGGCTGTTTGTTTTATGGGTGCCAATTTCTTTTTTCCCACGCAGGGGAAAGATGGCACGACCTATGAGGCCCGCTACATCCCGCATCCTGAGATTGCGACACAGGCACAAAATGAATCACGTATCGTCCTGGTGACGGGAGATAAGGATTTTAATCTCGATAATACAAAGGCGGTGTATGAGCAGGGCTTCATGGCCAATGAGTTTAAACATGTGACGCTTTTTGATATCCCAGGTCAGGGCCATGGAGCCCCAGGCAAAGACTGGCTGGAAAAGGCGCTCAAGTTTTTGGATGATAAGGACTAAGTACTAACGCAACCATGTGTCTAGATGCTCGGCGATGAAGTCGTCATCGTTAAGGTGTGGGTAGGCTGTATAAACACGGTCGATTTCGGCAAGTTGACCTGGGCTCAGCGTTTCCTTTTCATCAAGGCACCAGATGCCTTTGACTAAGCCCTGGCGGCGTAGGACTTCATGCAATCCGGCGATGCAGCCATGAAAGCCATTGGCGGCATCAAAGAACGCGGCATTGCAATCCGTGACTTCGACACCAAGGCGTAGCAGATCGGGGGTGGCTTTGGCGCGGTGGCAGCGCTGGTGAAGCTCAACGGCGCGTTTTGTCCAGACGGACCAGTGGCCGAGCAGACCACCAATGATCCGTTTTTCTTTGCCCGCAAACGGGAAAGGGGTGAGAAAATCGGCAACGATATTGTCGTCATTGCCAGTGTAAAGAGCGATGTCATCCCTGCCAGAGTCGATGACCGCGCGCACGACATCTTGCGTCTGATAGCGGTTAAACGGAGCAATCTTAATCGCTACGACATTCGCAATGTCGGCAAATCGACGCCAAAAACCATAGGATAAAACGCGGCCTCCGACACTTGGTTGAAGATAAAAGCCGATGATCGGAATGATCTCGGCAATGCTACGACAGTGGGAGATCAGGGTATCTTCACTCGCCTCCTTGAGTGCACCTAGGCTAAGCAGTGCTGCATGATAGTCGAGTTCACAAAGAAGATTGGCTTCCTTGATGGCTTGCTTCTGTTGTCCGCAAACGCCAGCGATGCGAACCAGTGGTGTCGTGGATCGTGCCATTTCCTCAGCGGCTAGCTCTAAAACGGGCCTGAATAATCCAATTTTCGGATTTCGGATGGCAAATTGTGTGGTGTGAACTCCGACTGCGAGCCCACCAATGCCCGAGGCGATGTAATATCGGGTGAGCGCACGCTGTCCACGTTCATCCAGCTGACGAGCTGAAGTCAAAGCGAGGGGATGTGCCGGAATAGCAAGTCCTTCTAGGAGCAGTTCACGAAGATCAGTATTTACCATCACGAACTTCAAAATGGGTGGGTTTACCCAGGACTGAGCCGCCTAGCATGTGCCAGTGCGCTGTTGCAGTGATCATTTCATCCAAAGAAACACTGGGTGGTCCGAAGAGTTCATAGGAACGAGAGGCGTCCCACAGCCAAGCTGTGCTGCTTTCTTGACCCACGAAGATTGGCTCGCGCTTTAGCAGATCGCCGAATCGCTGCGCAAGCCAACGAATCGAAACGCGTTCAATGCCCGTGACATTGAGTGCAATGGGTGGGCAGGTGGTGTGCGACAGACATTGAATCGCTCGAGCATTGGCATCTCCCTGCCAAATGACATTCGCAGCACCCATGGTGACATCGATTGGCAATCCACGGGCCACTTTTGAGGCTACATCACATAGCACACCATAGCGCAGATCGATCGCATAGCAGAGTCTAAACAGTAGAGTCCGAATACCATGTTGATTGGCGAAATGGCTGAAGACTCGTTCTCGGCCGACACAGGAATTAGCATACTCACCAAGTGGTGTCAGTGGCGCATCCTCATTGGCACCAGGGCCGTCGGCAGGTACGAGTGGATAAACGCAGCCGGTTGAAAATACGACGATGCGTGACCGAGTGAAACGTTCAGCAACAAAGGCTGGGACAACTGTGTTCATGGCCCAAGTCAGCTCGGGGCTTTCATGGGTGCCAAATTTTTGACCTGCCATGAAAATGACATTGGCTGCACTCGGGAGCGCCTGAACTGCAGCTCGATCCATAAGATCGCAGCGAATGGTCACGATTCCGTGGGCCTGTAGCTCTTGCACCGTAGACGTGGAGGAAAAACGTGACACTGCAGTGACGCGCCGCTGTGATTGCCCGATTTGGTCTAGGCCACGGCGCAACATACGCGCAAGAGTGGGTCCCATTTTACCACCTGCTCCAAGCACGATGAAATCGCCATCAATGGCCTGTAGCGCTTCGAGCACTCCAGCGGTTGGCTGGCTGAGCTGGGCGTCGAGTTCTGTGACTGTTTCAATTGTCTTCATGTCTGCCCGGTAAAACGGTGGAAGTGTTTCAAGCCTTCTCTTTAATATGTGCCCAGCAGTGGACATGCGGCTCACCACGGAAATACCAGATCATGTTTGGTCCCTCAATCTGCCAGACATCCCAGACGCCATCATTGCCAATGTCTTGATTCTTGTAATAGGCTAAGTGCAGATGATCAAAGCCGCCTGCTTCAATGTATTTAAAGGACTCTGTCGCATCCTCCTCGCGGAAAGGAGCAAGCAGGTCTTTGAGCACAGCCCGAACGAGCCCCTTTTGATCGTTGCTTAATTCGGTCATGGGTATGCCATCCAGACCACTGGTCTTGCCTGTAAGTTTGACGGTATCGTTACCTTCTTCATCTCGGCTGGCATCACATAAAGCTAAAGCCCTCTGTCTGCCGTCTAAAGCTTGAAAGACTTCATTGGCGCGCTTTGCCTGGAACCAGTAGGCGTTGCCCTCATGATCAGGCTTCTCGTTGAATCCCTTGGCTGCATGACCATAAAAGATGGGCCCTCCAAAGGCCGTACCTGCCTCGCTATCGCCATCGCAACGGCGGGTGCAGTGTCGTCCTGTAAAGACAAATTCAGATTTTCCGCTGCCCGGAGTTCCAAACAAAGCAATCGATGCACTTGGGAAGCCGCCATCACTTTTATTATCTTGATCAAACTGGCGCCAGACTTCCTTTCTGTAAGGCTCGCTATGCAAGTGGTCGAAGATCTGTCGCACTAGGTCTTGCTGCTCCGGCTTTAAGACTTCACGGATCCGTTTTGGCGAAATATGCCAATTGTTATCGACTTTCTGGCGAAGGGCATGATCCCATCCATGACAAACTGCGGCACGCTGGGCTTCGTCGAGGCTGCCGTAAAGTTGCTGAACCAGCGTTTCTGAGGCAGGCATAGCTTTTGCCGATTCTGCGGCAGCGCTTGTTCCCAACCAGCCTGCGACCATCGTTTGAGTGCTCTGCTTGAGAAATTGCCGACGATTCGAGAAAGCTGTGGAAAGTGGGTTCATGAAGACTTTCTACCAAAAAGACCAACTATAGGGAAGCCCTCTTTTTCATGAATCCAGGTTGTGGGCGCTGAGATTGATTGGTTGAGATCGTGCTAAGCATGGATATGAGGCCTCTGTCACTGCTAAATCATACTACATTCACATGGAAGACCAAACCGTCGAAGCAACTACCGAAGAGTCTGAAGAAAAACTCGGACAAGAGGTCACACGCTCGATGAACAAGGAGAGTCGGAAGGTCATTGGATTGGTGATAGGTGTGGCGGTGTTCATGACAATTGCCCATTTCACTCCTCTGCGGGCTTGGATCACCAATGTGCAGGTTTGGAAAGCTTACATCCGCGATTTGGGGTGGATTGCTCATGGGATGTTTCTTGTTTCATGTGCTGCGGTCGTCATGATAGGAGTCCCGCGTCTTCCTCTTTGCGCCGCGGCAGGATTGATCTTTGGGTTCACTGAAGGATTGCTGCTTTCATTAGCTGGATCGACTTTAGGGTCTTATGGGGCCTTTCTCATCACTCGCAAAGGTGCTCGGCGTTCTGTGCAGGTGCGCTTAGATCAGTGGCCTTGGCTGCTTGGTCTGATGAATCAACCCTCGCTAGCAAAGGTGTTTTGGGTGAGGCAACTCATGGTTCCAGGAATTGTGCTAAACATCATGTTAGGAGTCACTTCGATCAGTCATCGACTCTTTCTTTTTGGAACCCTACTGGGCTATCTCCCTCTTAACATCACCTTTAGTTTAGTCGGCAGCGGTTTAGGGAAGGGGAGCTTTGCCCAGACACTCGTTCAACTGCTCGCAGCCATGGGACTGATTAACATCATTGGATGGTTGGTGTGGCGCATGAGAAACAAGCGCAGTTAGTCAGATCATGTTAGCAACAAACGTTAGGCTGGAATAACTAGCTTTACGACTGCAGAAGTGAGACTCAGTTTTCTTTGAAATGTCTCAAAGTTTAAAAAACAAGTCCATGAGTCATGGCCGACGATTGAGGGCTGATGTCTCGGAAATGTGGGCCTTGAAGCGTAAAGTTGAAAAAACTTCACAAAAAAGACAGAAAGGACTTGCAGAAGAAAAGGACTCTGATAAGCTCAACATCCGCCACCGAAAAGGAGCGGCTGAGAAACGGCAAACGAAACGCTACGGTGTTCCGAATATCGCGATCAGAAAATCGATCTTTCAGAGAAC
>JAIXOU010000008.1 GCA_027486585.1 Verrucomicrobiaceae bacterium
CGTAACATTTTCTCGACAGTGTGGCCTGTAGCGGCGTTCTTCTAGACCACCATGAAATTTCTGCTCTGCGCCGCCCTCAGCTTTTCTAGCCTCTGTTTTTCTCATGCTCAATGGCCCCAAGATGCCAGTGATCTGAAAGCCGATCCAAAGGCTAACTACGGCACCCTCGCCAAT
The DNA here is from genome assembly GCA_027486585.1 of Verrucomicrobiaceae bacterium. Taxonomy (GTDB): domain Bacteria; phylum Verrucomicrobiota; class Verrucomicrobiia; order Verrucomicrobiales; family Verrucomicrobiaceae; genus Prosthecobacter. The sequence continues at coordinate 175 of JAIXOU010000008.1, forward strand.
GGACTGAAGTATGTGATTCTACCCAATGACGAGCCTCCAGGCCGCGCTAGCATTCGCATTTACATGGATGTGGGATCGCTGATGGAAGAAGATGATCAGCAGGGCATGGCGCATTATTTGGAGCACATGGCCTTCAATGGCAGCCGCCACTTTCCGGGTGGAGAAATGGTGGAGTACTTCCAGCGCCTGGGCATGGGTTTTGGTGCCGATACAAATGCTCACACTTCCTTTAAAGAGACGGTTTACATGCTGGAACTGCCGAAGGTTGAGTCCAAGCTGATTTCAGAAGGCATGCAGCTTTTCCGTGATTACCTCGACGGCATGGCTTTGGGCGAAAAGGAGATCGATAAAGAGCGCGGCATCATCCTGAGTGAAAAGCTCAGCCGTGACAGCATCGAGTATCGCACCCAGATCGCCGGTTACGAGTTCGCCATGCCTGACTCGCTGCTACCCAAGCGCCTGCCAATCGGTATCGAGAAGACGATCAAGACCATGCAGCGTCAGCGTTTCGTGGACTTCTACAGCAAATGGTATTCCCCCAAACGCGCCACCATCGTCGCTGTGGGCGACTTCAAAGACGTGGCTGCCGTGAAAGCTGAAATTGAAAAGAACTTCGCCGATGCCAAAGGACCTGCCACAGAGGCCGCGGACCCAAGCTTTGGTAAAATCACCACAGGCCGTGGCATCATCGCCAAACTCCACACGGAGACCGAAGCCAAGGCCGTGGATCTGTCGGTAGAGCTGCTCAGTCCAGCTGAGAATAAACCAGACACAGCCGCCAATCGCCGTGAAAAAATGGTGCGTGATCTCGCAGACTCCATGGTGAATCTACGCCTCTCCGAGTTGGCCAAGACAGAGAACACACCGATCCTCGGCAGTGAAGCCTACAGCTACGAATACCTGGAGTTTGTCCACGTCACCGGCATCATGGCCCAATGCGCGCCAGACCAGTGGCAGCGCGCTTTAGCCCTCATGGAAACGGAGATCCGCCGCGCCGTGGAGCATGGTTTCACGGAGGCCGAGTTCGAAGAGGCCAAGGCCTCTTTCCTGAAATCCGTCGAGCTGCGTGCCGCCCAGGCAGACACACGGAAATCACGTGATCTCGCCAGTGGACTGGTCAGCATTTTGGCCGCTAAAAAAGTCATCACGCATCCAAGTGACGACCTCGTGCGGGTGAAAGCTGCCCTGGCCAATCTGAAAATGGAAGAGTGCCATCAGGCCTTTGTCGAATCCTGGAAAGGCCAAGACATCCAGATCTTTGTCGGTGGTAATTTGAAGCTTGAAGGAGACTCCTCAGCCAAGATCATCTCCACCTATCGGGACAGCCAAAAGCTGCCTGTTGCCGCACCTGCCAAAAAGGAAACCGCCGCTTTTGCCTATGCTAAAATCGGCGAAGCTGGCAGCGTCACCTCACAAACCGAAGTCAAAGACCTGGAGATCACTCAGGCCGTGCTTTCCAACAACGTGCGGGTGAACATCAAACCAACTCCTTTTGAAAAAGGCACCGTGCGTGTCGGCATCAGCTTCGGCGGTGGTAAGCTGGTGGCTCCGCTAGACAAACCAGGACTCATTCCGTTCGCCCAAAGCACCTTCATTCTCGGTGGCCTAAAAGCCCACAGTGCCGACGAGCTCCGCCAGTTGTTTGCCAGCAAGACCGTCGGCATGGACTTCAATGTCGGTGATGAGGGCTTCATGCTCAGTGGCCGCACCACACCGGCGGATCTAGAGGCTCAGCTGCAACTCCTGACCGCCTTCATGGTGGCCCCAGGCTACCGCGAAGAAGCCGAGCGCCAGTTCCGCAAAAACATCGAGCCCATGTACGTCGATCTAGCCCACACGGCCGATGGCATCATGATGAACAAAGTCGTCAGCTACATCCACAGCGCCGACCCGCGCTTTGGCTTCCCAGCGATTGAGGAGATGCAAAAGCGCAGCCTGACCGAGCTAGAAGCCTGGCTCAAAGGCCCACTCGCCACTGACTACGTGGAAGTTTCCATCGTCGGTGACGTCGAAGTGAAAGCGGCTTTAGAAGCCGTCCTCAAAACCGTCGGAGCCCTGCCCAAGCGAGATGCTGAGAAACCAGCCTATGCCAAAGAACGCGCCGTGCCTTTCCCAAAAGGCCCCAGCACCCAGGACATGCCGTTTGAAACCGAGATTCCCAAAGCCATCTCCGCGCTTTATTGGCCAACAGGCGACATGCTGGACATCAAACGCACACGCCGTCTCTCTCTCGTCGGTGCCTTGCTGGATGATCGCCTGCGTATCAAAGTGCGAGAAGAACTTGGCGAGACCTACAGCCCCGCCTGCTACCACGTGGCCAGCGACACCTTCACAGGTTACGGATACATGACCGCCATGATCGAGTGCAAGCCCGAGCAGGCCGCACCACTTACCGAACTTGTCACCAAGATCGCCGCAGAACTCGCCGCTGGTCCAATCACGGCCGATGAATTCGAGCGTGCGAAGAAACCCATCCTCACGCAGATCGAACAGATGCGCCGAGACAACCGCTACTGGGCCCAAAACGTTGTCCGCAATTGTCAGGAACACCCAGAGCGAATCGAGTGGTCCAAAAATCTGATCAGTGACTTTGACGGCATCACTCTCGAAGAAGCCCAAGACTTGGCCAAACAATTCCTCGGAAAAGACCACGCTGTGGCCGTCAAAGTGCTACCAACGACCAAGAAGTAGCTTTCAGCTCCAGTCTGAAAATCTCCTCTGATCGATTCCTCCACTCACATCTAGCCCTTTATTTAGTTCCGCATGGATACTAGCATCGTATCCAGATTAACTCCCACCACTGTGCCAAGTCATCTCTCATCTCTGGAAGGCGCCATCTGGGGCCAATTCGTCGGCGACGCCGCTGGACTTGGCACGCATTGGATTTATGATCTCGATGACTTAGCGGTCCAGTTTCCTTCCGGCATTCAGGGTTTTGAAACACCCCGAAAAGGCCACTACCATGAAGGCAAGCAAGCTGGTGATCAGACGCATTATGGAGACACCGCCCTACTGCTACTTGAATCACTAGCCGCATGCGGAGACTTCCGAGAAAATGATTTTGGTCTGCGCTTTGAAGGCTACTTCAACAGTCCAATCTGCAAGAGCTATAAGGACCACGCCACCTGCGAGACACTCGCCAACCTATTAGCGACACCGGGGAACTATCAAAATGGTGCAAACGATGACCAAATGGCCACCATCACCCGCTTGGCACCGGTGGTGATCGGCTATCATCAGAACCCAGAAAATGATCGGCTAGATGCGATCCGCCGACTGACACGCGTGACTCAAAACCACGCCACCGCAGAGGCCTGCTGCCTAGCCAGCGCAGTCCTTTTACAGCATTTGCTCAATGGCACCCCTTTCCGTGAGGCCTTTGAGACCACTCGTAAATCAGCGGAAGTCAGCTGTGATGGATCCGACTACTTTGAGTTTGCCCACATGCTGCGTGAGATGGATGTCATCACCGCCACCGGTCGCTTTGGTCAGAGCTGTCCGCTACCACAGAGTTTCCCAGCTGCACTGCACGCGGCATGGACCCATCACGACGATTTTTCCTCGGCCATCCTGAACACCCTGCGCGCAGGCGGAGACAATGCAGGCCGCGCCGCCATGGTCGGTGCCTGGCTGGGTGCCAGCCTCGGCATGGAAGGCATCCCTAAAGAATGGCTGAGCAGACTCACCCAACGTCCGCGCATTGAAGCCGCCATCAAACAATGGTTTGATAAGCTGATTGAGTGAAGAGTTCTCGGTTCTCGGTTCCCGGTTCTCGACTATCGGCCATCGGCTTTCAATATTCGCAGGAAGAACAAGATTTTTTCAGGCATGTAAATCCTGTCTTCTTGTTAATCCTGTAACGTCTGGTGCCCTATTTTTGGGTGCCTAGCCCTGCACCAAAGCGACTTGATCCCAAAAGCCTGATTGACGTTGCCGCCAGTGCAATCCAGTCTCAGAGCCCTATGCGCTTTGCGATTTGTAACGAAACCTACCCGATTGACTGGTCCTTTGAAAAAGTCTGTGAAGACGCCGCTGCCGCAGGCTATCACGCCCTAGAGCTGGCCCCCTTCACCCTCAAAGAAGATCCGCGTGAACTCACTGAAGCAGACGCGCTGCGCCTGAGCCACATCGCCTCTTCTTTTGGCCTGGAGATCCTTGGACTCCACTGGTTACTCACCAAGCCGACCTGGTTTCACATTACCACGCCAGACGATCTTCAGCGCAAAGAAACCGCCAAATTTGGCCGCCACCTCGCTAGGTTCTGCGCCATGACCGGCGGCCGCATCATGGTCTGGGGCAGCCCTAAAGCCCGTAACACACTTCCCGAATGGGCCTATGAAGATGCCTTCAAACGCGCCGCTGACAGCGTGCGCGCCGTCGCCGAAGAAGCTGGAAAATACGGCGTCGTTATCGCCATGGAGCCCCTGGGGAAGAAGGAGACCAATTTCCTCAACACCGCCGAAGAAACCATCCGACTCTGCCAGCTCGTCGATCATCCGAGCTGCAAGCTCCATCTCGACGTCAAAGCCATGAGCGACGAATCCAAGCCCATCGCCGACATCATCCGAGACAGCAAAGACTGGTTCGTCCACTTCCATGCCAACGACCCTAATTTGCTAGGCCCAGGCATGGGTGAAGTGAAGTATGAGCCCATCATCAGCGCACTGAGAGAGGTAAAGTATGACGGCTTCCTCTCCGTGGAAGTCTTCGACTACCGTCTCGGTGCCCAGCACATCGCCCGGGAAAGCATCCGCTATCTCAAAGAGCAACTGGCTTGAAACCAAGAGTCAACAGCTCAACAACAGGCTGTATAGTGGAATCGCCACGGCAACTAGTCTCGCGACCCAGTGAAAATGACGAATCACGAAACACCCAATGACGAAATAATGACGAGGTTCGAATGACGAACGCAGCGCGTGTCTTTAGGCCTTCGGGTTTAGTCATTCTTTCGTCATTCGGATTTAGACCTTCGTCATTTAACCTCAAGGCCTTCGTTTGTCATTGAGAGGCCGACTCAAATAGAGCCCCACTAATCACCTGCGCTTCTTTAATTGAATGCGCTTAAACCGCAAATTCGGGTCCAGACTCACGCTCATCACCTCAGGATCATCGGCAAAGACATTGTGGATCAGCCTGCGGTAGTAGCTGTTCATTGGCTGCAGCATCTCTGATTTTCCAAAAGCGCGTACCTTGTCGCCCAACTCTTTGGCATGATCGACCAGCTTGTCTTCATGCATGGAACGATAAAACTCAATGTCCACGCGGATACGCGGAGCCTCAGGAATGTGGCGCTGAAGAATCCGATTCACGAGATACTGAATATCCTCCATCGTGGACCCACGCTTCCCGATCAGCTGCTGGCTGTCATCGGTATGAATTTGCAGTGTCAGTCCATCTGGACCTTCGATCTGGTCAATCTGAACAGTAAACCCGAGGTAACCGAGCATGGTATCAAGAATCTGACTGGCGTGGGTGAGAGGAGTCATAGTGATAAAAGACCATTCCAGAATACGCCAAAACGTCAATTGACGAGTAAGAAGATAAGGCAGGTTAAAGGATCCTTGTGAGCCAAGAGACAATCTCGCTCTCGTCAGAGTTTATGCTTGCCATCAACCGGCTTTTTTGAGACGACAGAGGCATGAGCGCGACCGCACCCACACCCCTGACTATTTTCACCCTCAAAGAAGGCATCGTCGAGAGCACCTCAGGCCAGCATCTGGTGGATGCGTTTGCGGCTGACTTTCAGGGGCTGCGACATTTCGGCATCAAGATCGGTGAAGCCCTGAATCTGGGTGAGCCATGGACTGGCACAGCTCAGGAAGATGATCTCACGGTGAACTACGCCTACTTTGGCGAAGGCACCGGCCCTGAAGACCCAGGGGCTGGCGCGATGATCAGCAAGAAAGCGCTTCTTTTCGATATACTCACCAAAGTCACCACTCAAAATCTCTAAGCCATGGCTGCCCAAATCACTCCTTCAATCCGCTCAGCTATCGAGCGCCTGAAAAATGGCGGAGCTATCAACGGCATCATGCTCGGCTGGCGGCGGCAGTTGCTTTTAAATCTGCTGCCTTATGAGGACTTCCGTGCCGAGCGATTGCTGGAAAGTCTGCATGATGCTCAGGACCATTTTGCCAGCGGCGGAGACCGCCATGTTCACACCTTTTGGTTCGGCTACGAAACCTGTCATGCATTGGTTCTTTTTAGAGGTGACTGTGTGATCACCCTGCTCCACACACGCGCTGAAGAGGCCGACTTCCTCCGTCGAGCAGCACAAACCTTCCTGGAGGACAGTCAGCTGCTGATCAATGATCTTTTAAATCCAGTGCCTGTAGAAGAAGAAGATGAGGCTTCAGACCCGCATCACACCAATCTGACAGGCAACATGCTTTGATCCAAGACAACTCACCGACGCCGCCAGCGGGCGCGGTTGATCGTGCGGCCGAGAGAAAGCCAGTGCTCCTCAAAGTCCGTCATCGGATAAAAAAAGGCATCGGCTGGCCACTCCAGCCGCTCGAACTCGGAGCGAGCGCCGAGACTGATCAACGCGTCCTCGAAATAAACGGTATCGTCAGTTTTTAGCAAAAATTCACCCCCCGGCACTAGCACACGGGCGAGTCCTGTGAGGAACTCCTCTTGATTGACGAGGCGACGCTCGGCGTGCTTCTTTTTCGGCCAAGGATCAGGACAAAGAAGATGAAGGCGCGACACACTGGCGGTGGGCAGAACCCAGCCCACGGTGTAGGCACTCTCCAGTCGCATCACCTTAGCATTTGTTAGGCCCGCCTCGTGGATCTTGCGGCAGGTTTTAGACACTCGACCACGCATCCGCTCCATGGCAAAGAAGTCGCGCTCAGGATACTCTTTAGCCATGCCAAGAAAAAAAGTGCCATCGCCACAGCCTAGCTCCACCTCCAACGGACGGGTGGCGTCAGGAAAGATTTCCTCGCGGCGGAGTTCACTGAAATAGTCTTGGGGAATAAATAAGGCGGACATTGCTCTGGGTTCTTTAAGCAGGATTTCAGAAATTGCAGAGAGATTTAACCGTGACATTCACGTTATCGGAACGTATTTCTCGTCACCTACCATGAATCGCCGCACATTCGTCACCACTACAGGAGCTGCCATCGCTGGCTCACTCGTCACCACATCCACCCAGGCAGCTTTGGCTCCTATCACACTGGAGCAGGCACCTTTGGCCTATCCGCCTGAGGCACTGGAACCGCACATCGATGCGCTGACGATGAACATCCACTTTGGCAAACATCACGTGGCCTACATCACCAAGCTGACAGACGCGCTCAAAGCGGGCAGCATCCCTGCGGGCAACGTTATCGACCTCATCACCGATCTCTCCAAAGCTCCAGCTGAGCAGCAAATGGCCATCCGCAACAACGGCGGTGGGCACGTGAATCACAGCTGGTTCTGGAAATGGATGGCCCCTGCTGGCAGCGGCCCAGCCGGTCCTGAAGGCAAACTTGGAGAAGCCATCCAAAGCACCTTCACCAGCATCGAGGAGTTCAAAAAACTCTTCGGTGAAGCCGGCACCAAACGCTTTGGCTCAGGCTGGGCCTGGCTGATCGTCAAACCAGATGGCAAGCTCGCTGTCACCTCAACGCCAAATCAGGATAATCCTCTCATGAAAGGCATCGTCGCTGACGCTGATCTCGGAACTCCTATTCTTGGCCTGGACGTCTGGGAACACGCCTATTACCTCAAATATCAAAACAAGCGTCCCGACTACATCGCCGCTTGGTGGAACGTGGTCAACTGGGCTGAGGTGGCCAAAGGCTACGAAGCGGCCAAGGCGTAGGCTTTGATGGTCAAATCTGGCCCACCGGTGTCACAAACACTGAGTGGGCCTTTTTTTCTATGCCAGAATCCCCTTTACCACCCGTGCCGGATCGACTCCTGTGAGCCTGAAATCCAAGCCTTGGGAGCGGATGCTGAGTCGCTCATGATCTAGGCCAAGTTGGTGCAGGATCGTAGCGTGGATGTCGTGGACATGCACAGGATTCTCGACAGCTCCGAAACCAAATTCGTCGGTCTGCCCATAAACAGTGCCGCCCTTGAAGCCACCACCTGCAAACCACATCGTGAAGGCGTCGATGTGATGATTTCTTCCCGTTGATTCGCGTACCTCACCCATCGGGGTGCGACCGAATTCCCCGCCCCAAATAACGATGGTGTCATCCAGCAGTCCACGCTGCTTGAGATCCTTCACCAGTGCAGCACTTGCCTGATCGACATCGGCGCACTTTAGAGGCATATGCTTTTCAAGATTCTCTGTGGGTCCACCATGATGATCCCAATTCGTATCGTAAAGCTGCACGAAGCGCACACCACGCTCCACCAGCCGACGTGCTAACAGACAGTTCCGTGCAAAGCTTGTCTCTTTAGCATCTTTGATCCCATACATATCCAAAGTGGCCTGAGATTCACCACTCGTATCCATCAAGTCAGGCGCACTCGTCTGCATTCGATAGGCCATTTCATAAGCATTGATCCGTGTAGAGATTTCATCATCTCCGGTCACTGCGAGACGCTTGCTATTCAAATCACGCACAGCGTCCACCAGCTCTCGCTGTTGAACCACACTGACTCCCTTGGGCGTGGCCAGATTCACGATGGGATCTCCTTGATTGCGCAGAGGCACGCCTTGATAAGTCGTGGGTAAAACACCGCTACCCCATAAAACGGCTCCGCCACGAGGACCGCGCGGCCCACTTTGCAAGACGACAAATCCAGGCAGATCATCGCACTCACTGCCAAGACCATACGTCACCCATGCCCCCATGCTGGGTCGGCCAAAGAGCCCACTGCCCGTGTTCATGTAAAGCTTAGCTGGCGCATGATTGAAGAGATCTGTTTTGCAGGTGGTGACGATGCTGATGTCATCGACAATCTTGGCGGTATGCGGCAGATAATCACTCACCCAGGCCCCCGACTGCCCATGCTGCTTGAACTGGACTCTTGGCCCCAGCAGATCACTGCGATGGCTGCTATCCATGAACGCAAAACGCTTGCCTTTGGTATAGCTTTCAGGGATCGGCTGACCATTCAGCTTGGTGAGCAGGGGTTTATGCTCAAAGGTCTCCAATTGCGACGGACCGCCTGCCATGAAGAGGAAGATCACATTCTTCGCCTTCGC
>JAIXOU010000116.1 GCA_027486585.1 Verrucomicrobiaceae bacterium
AACAGCTTCAGTTGGGGACCCGATGGTTGGCTCTATGGCTGCCAGGGTTTCGCCACACGCTCGACCGTTGGCAAGCCTGCGGATGGCGGCAAAATCTTGCGCAAGGGCGATCCATTCCCCGTCGAGATGCCTGTCAAAGATGGCCAATACATCGACGGTGGTGTTTGGCGCTATCATCCCACGAAGGATCGCTTTGAAGTGGTCGCGCACGGCTTCAGCAATCCGTGGGGACTCGACTTCGATGACCACGGCCAGATCTTCATCACGGCCTGCGTGATCCCGCATCTCTGGCATGTGATCCCCGGCGGCATCTATCACCGCCAGGGCGGCAGTCACATCAATCCCTACGTCTTCGATGATATCAAGACCATCGCCGATCATCGGCATCGCTCCGCGCATGGCGGCGCTCGTGTCTATCTCGCCGATGAGTTCCCGAAGGAATACCGCGACCGCATCCTCATGGCGAACCTGCACGAGCATGATGTGATCACCGACATCCTCAAACCCAGCGGCTCGGGCTTCATCGGTCATCATGGCAATGAACCGCTCTTCGCCAATGATAACGCCTGGGTGGGTTTCAGCATGGAGATCGGACCGGATGGAGCGGCGTATGTGCTCGATTGGCATGACACCGAAATCTGCGGCAATGCCACGCACGACAAAGACACCGGCCGCATCTACCGCCTCGCGCCGAAGGGCCTGCCTGGAAAGACTGGCATCAACCTTGCCGCGCAGTCCGATCTCGAACTCGTCGGTCTGCTGACGCATCGCAACGATTGGTATAGCCGCCGTGCTCGCGTGCTGCTCCAGCAACGCGCTGCTGCGGGTCAACTCAATGCCGCAGTGCCTGCGAAGCTGTGGGAACTCTTCGCGCAATCCAAGACCTCCGCGCATCAACTCCGCGCTCTGTGGGCTTTGCACATCACGCAGAATCTCCCTGCGGATCGTTTGTTGCCGCTGCTTGATCATGCTGAGCCGTATGTTCGCGGCTGGGCCATTCAGTTGCTTGGTGAAGATCGCGCTTACAGCCCGGCGGCCCTGGCAAAGTTCACCGCGATGGCGAATAAGGACAGCTCGCCCATCGTGCGGCTTTACCTCGCGGCGGCGCTTCAGCGCATGAATGTGGCGGAGCGCTGGTCCATCGCGCAGAACCTCGTCGCTCATGCCGAGGACGCTGCGGATCACAACTTGCCGAAGATGCTTTGGTTTGGCATCGAGCCGATGGTCGAAGCCGATGCCACGCGTGCGATGGCACTCGCCACGCACAGCAAGATCCCGCTGCTCGCGCCATACATCGCCCGCCGCGCCATCGCTGCCAAACAGCTCGAACCCGTGGCTGCCACGTTGCTGAGCAATACCGATCTCGCTCTGCGTCTCCAGCTTCTGGAAGGCGTGCGTGATGGCCTCAAATCGCTGGGCCGAAATGTGGTCACGAAGCCAAAGAACTGGGACGAAGCCTTTGCCGCGCTCGATGCCACCAAGGATGCGAAGCTCACCGACTTCACCGCACAGATCGGCCAACTCTTCGGCGATGCCAAAGCCGCCGAAGCCCAGCTTGCCGTGCTCAAGGACAAGGCCGCGCCCCTTGAGCGTCGCCGTCAAATCCTGACCGCCTTTGCCCGCGATGCTTATGCCGCCGCGCTGCCCGTGGTGCTGTCCCTGCTCGATGAACCCACCGTTCGCCGCGATGCCATCCGCGCGCTGGCTTCGTTCGACGCACCGCAGATCGCGCCGACCTTGATCCAGCGTTACGCCAAGCTTTCCGCTGCCGAGAAAGCAGAGGTCGTCATCACGCTCTCCGCCCGCCGCAGCACCGCGCAGGCCTTGGTCGCTGAGCTGAAGAAGAACAGCATTCCGAAGACCGATGTCACCGCCTTTGATGCACGACAACTCTACCGCGTGCTCGGGCCATCGTTTGTTGAGTTCTGGGGCCCCATCACCCAGCTCGCCAGCGATAAACAGGCTGAGATGGCGAAGTATAAAGCCATGCTCACCGATGCCGTGATTGCCAAAGCCAATACCAGTAAGGGGCGCACCATCTTCGAGCGCACCTGCATGGGCTGCCACATGCTCTATGGCGCTGGCGGCATTGTCGGCCCCGATCTCACCGGCTCGAATCGTGCCAACCTCGACTACATCCTCGCCCAGATCATCAACCCCAGCGAGGTCATGCAGGAAAGCTATCAGCTCGTCATCGTCACCACTCGCGATGGCCGCACCCTCTCCGGCACGGTCGCCGCCGAAGACAACCAGCAGCTCACGCTCCGCCTCGTCGGGCAAGACAGCATCGTCACCAAATCCGAGATCCTCTCCCGCGAGAAATCCCCCATCTCCATGATGCCCGAGGGCCTGCTCAAAACCCTCAAAGCCGACGAAGTCCGCGACCTCATCGCCTACCTCCGCACCACCGCACAGGTGCCGCTGCCGAAGCCGTGATGCCCCAGCGGCTTCATCTAGCCGACCATCGACAACTCAGAAAACCAGTCACCCAACCACCCAACCCCCACGGTTCGACGATTCGCAGCGTAGGGAGGATATTGCGAAAGTCGGAGGCGTTGCGAGTGATGATGCCTTGGAATCGCTCGGCGAAGGCGACGATCAACACGTCGGCTACCGGGCGCTTCACCACTTGGAGTTGTCGGCGCCTCTGTTGGAACTGATGCCAGAGGCGATGCGCCAGAAGCGTGTCCGCAGGAGTCCAAAACTCCGTCGTGCCGATCTGCGAGGATTTTAGAAAGGCCTCCGCCGCCACATCGTCGCCGGAGAAGGATGGGCCAAGCTCCACAAACGTCACCGGGCTGACGACGAGTCCATCGTTGAGATGAGCTTGCAGACAGGCCGTGGAGGCAGGTTCAAAGAGCGGATCGCCCGTGACCAAGTCCACCACCAGCGAGGTATCGACCACCCACGCCATTTCAGTTTTCCTCGCCCTCCCGCAGCGCCTTCATCGTCTCTGCGGTCGTTGTCCACGGGCCACGCGGAGCCTTCTCACGTGCAGTGGCGATCATTTGCCGATACTCCTCAAGACTCGGCACAGGCGTTGCAGGCGGCACTTCGGAGATCGCGAGCTTGACCCGAGAGCCTTTCGGAAATTGTCGAAGCATGTTCGTCACGACGGTAGTCATGTCGTCTTCAAGATCGAGGGTGGCAGTGATCGCGCTCATGGGGCAGAGTGTAGGGGCTTATTGGGGCTATTTCAAGAGTTGCCTGAGGCTCCGCTCAAAACCCTCAAAGACGACGATGTCCGCGACCTTATCGCGTATCTGCGCGCCACGTCGCAGGTGCCGCTGCCGAAGTAGTGATGCTAATGCCCCCTTGAGTCTGCAAGCTCACAAGTTTAACTTCCCGTCATGAAAACCAAGCTCAAGCCCACCTCCCAAATGACCGAGCCAGAACTCGTCGCCTACTTGAAGGTCCAGTTCGCGGCTGAGGATGTTTTCACCGGAGTGCTAGGCAACAAAAACAGCTTCTTCATCGCCAAGCCGGTCCGTCGCAGGAGAACAGCGACGCGGGGAGAATCGAAGGCTGTGTCGTGAGGCGCACTTTGCGCAAGCCAACCAAACGGGTTCGTCGAATGCCCCATCCTGCCGCCGACAGTTTGACGGCAAGGCCTTTGTGATGCTATAAAACACATCATGACACGGACTCAAATCCAGCTCCCCGATCCGCTCTATCAGCGGCTCAAAGTGATCGCCGAGCAGCAGGACTGGTCGCTCTCGGAGGTCATGCGCAAGGCGGCAGAGCACTTCATCACCCGCTTCCCAGAGGACCCAAAGCCCAAGGCGGTCTGGAGATTCCCCATACTCGACTGCGGCGGAGATTTCCTCACCGATCCCGCCAACCTGCGTCCTGAAGCAGATTCCTAGATCCAAGCCGACCATGGCGAATCTGCAACCGCACTCTTTTCTGACCCTAGGAGCAAAGCCAAGCGAACCACTATCGAAGTCCAGGGAACAGCCATCGGAATTCTGTCTCAGCCGGACGGCGACTACATTTCACTCACTGACATGGTGAGGAACTTCGATGGAGCTGGAGCCCTCATCGAGCAGTGGATCAAAAACAAAGACACCGTCCTTTTCCTCGGAGTCTGGGAGCGCATCAACAACCCTGGTTTTAATTCCCTCGAATTCGAGGGAATTAGAATGACAAAATCATTGCCGATTAAATATCTCAATTTTTGTTTCGATCATCACTAGGTAGTCTAAATACAAACCCGCGAGGAACGGAGCAAACTTCAAGATTGCTTGCCGCTCCTCGGGTGGGGGCGGCTCATGCCCACGTTCATTTCGTTCTGTCTTCAGCAGAATGAGAGTGGCCTTATCGACAAACACTTTCTGACTTATGGCCCAGTCGATCCGGTTTTGGAGGTTCTTTAGGTGACCATCAAGAACAGGAAGAGCCCCCGAGGTTTTAGCCGCTTCTAAGAGCTGTTTCATTGATTGGTCGAACTGGCGGCCAAGCAAGAACAGACCAATATCGACATCATCTACCGTGAGCCGTTTCAGGGCACGCTGGCATTCTTCTCTCCAAAGCGCATTTTTAAGCTGCTCAACTTGGGGAAATGTAGCAACAGAATGCCCATGCAGACGGCATATCTTAAACACAGAGCCGTCCACTCCAATAGTTTCAATTTCCTCGGACTGGCTGATTGCTGCATATATGTTAGGCCGACCCACTCCGAGTTCGGACTCAATATGCCGAACTACATCAATAAGTTGAAGCTCTCCGATTGGAGACATTAAGAGCTTACGCCGTGCCGAGGAGCAGATGCGATCGGATTGCAACTCACGACTGCCCTCTCGGCCCGTTGACGACACGGATGTCCAATCCTTCTGAAACCATGCGACTCGTGTTCTATGGTCCACGTGTTCTACTTTGATGGCTGGGTGAAACGCCAGCAACCCTTGAGCAGACCTTTCTCCGAACCCGCTCATCTCGGAGAAGGCCACTCTAAGCTCTTTAAAAGGAGCTTTGTTGTTTGAGCGTTCTACAAAAAACTTGGTAACAAAATCTCCAATCGCCTCCTTGTTCCAATAAAGTCCGCTGGATGCCATGTCCCGCCATGAGGCTAACCCAAACATATTGGGTCCCACTTTCCGAAAGCGGTCGGGATTCATGGAAAGTAAAAGCTTAACCGAGTGCTCTGAGCCAGCTCTCATTTTGAGGACTTCAGAAGTTATAGTTTCCGCATTGAGCGCTTCATTTGCATTCGTTAATACCTCCTCGATGATCTCAATCAATGGTCTCGCTTCATGCCCCCATTCCCTCAGCGTCCAATTACCGGTTTTGCCGATTGGTTCGAGGCGAGAATCATTGGTGATCTGATTCACGAGATTTAATTCGGACTCAATCCTGCCGCCTGATCTTAGTCTGTGATTAATTTGACGCACAAGCTCTGCACGATGCAATGCCATCCCTTGCTCCGCCAAGACTCTATATGCTTGCTCTCCGCGTCCCTTCAAATAATCGAACCTTACGCGGAACTGGTTCTCGCCGATCTTTTCCAAAGATGAACAAAGCTCAACCAAAGTCGGAATCTCTTCCAAATCTTGAAAATCCCGATCAGATTTTTTCAAAGCCATAGCGATGCCAAAACTATCGAGGCCAAGATTGTTCTGTAACAGCAGGTCATGGAGTGCGCCAACCAGACGAACAATTCTTCTTTGCTCCTTATCGTCCGTCTGTTCATCAAAAATCAGCGACTCCAGTCCGTCGTGCTCGAGTTGCTTTTCTTCGAATCCAAGCAACGCCGTCACTAGTCTAAAATGACGATTTAAAACTGCTTCTTTGATTCCCCATAAGTTGGTAAGTTCGCCACGCCAAACGCTACTCCGCCATCCCGAGATGCCTAATGATTGAAAGTGGTCACGGGCACGAATGAACAGTTCAGACCATTCATCGCGGAGACGGAATTGAAGGCCACGATAGTCGTTCTCAAAAATAGGTTTGGAGATCGCCTCGATGCACTCCTTGCCAATTTGACGCACTCGTTCTCTAGTGAGGTCATAAACTTCACCGATCCTCTCTAGCGTGGGACGTTTCTCATCTGGAATGATAAATCTTTGGTGAAAAACGTTCCAAGCACGCTCATCGAACTGATTGGGGATCACAGCTCGGCATACATCCTCAAGGTGCCGCAGTAAAAGTTCGCCATCTATCTGTGGCGTAGGGTCATGTGGAATGACTAAATACTGTCGGAGTGAAGCAAACCGTAACCAATCAACATTGCCGTCCTCAAGAATTGAATCAGATAGTGTTATCAGTGATTGCAAGGTCTCTTCGTGTGCTGCTTTGCCAAAACTTTTCACATCGGAAATTCCATTCTTTGCTGCTTCTAATAGCAATCCAACTGAAGTAATGCCCACACGTTCAAGCTTCGTGCATGCCTTGTTCAAATGGAGAATTCCAAGATGTTCTTCAAGAACCGGTGAATTGAGCATCTGAAAGGTTCGCGCAAAAAATGCCAACTTGTAGTCAACTACCGGGCGCGCTTGGCAATACTTTGACCAGTTTACGGAACCATCTGGATCGGTGGAATCTGCTAGCGTGCGCAGTGCATTCGCAGTTTCCTCGCTGGATTTCAACCCAATGGATTCTGGCGACAATTGTCCACAGTCATATTTTGTAGCAACATCCAGCACAGTTCGACATCCCTGTTCAACAATTCGGTTGTAGGCACGTCTGCTCAGCTGAAGATGATCAAGGCAGAGCTGCCGATCATCATGTTTTGTCTGTGGAATTAGTTGTGACATTGGAAAAGAGAGTTTTAGGCGAGAAGAGGAGTTTGCCGATGATAATCTACGAAGGCATTGCCTTCACATAATGCGCCCCGCGCCCTTGCCCTTTCGGCACGAGGTAGCCTTTCTCGACGAGTTCCTTCAGGCGCAGTTTCACGGTGCTGGGCTTGCCTTGGGTGAGCTTCACGATCTGGCTGAGCGTGAGGGTTTCGTGATCGGGGAGGAGGGCGGCGATCTTCTTGGCGAGCGGGTGGAGGTCGGCGGCTTGGGTGTCTTCGAGCGCGATCTTCTTGGCGAGGGCGTCCTTTTGCTTCACGAGGGAGCGGAGGAAGAAGATGAGCCACGCTTCCCAGTCGGGCTTCTTGGAGGCGAGCGTGGTCTGGGTGCGGCGGAGGGCGCGGTAGTAGCCTTCTTTGGATGCCTCGATGATGCTTTCCAATGAGCTGAAGGGAACGTGGCCGTAACCGGCGCGGAGCAACATGAGCGTGGTGAGCACACGGGAGAGGCGGCCATTGCCATCCTGAAACGGATGAATGGCGAGGAAGACGACAATGAAG
Source organism: Verrucomicrobiaceae bacterium (assembly GCA_027486585.1). Taxonomy (GTDB): domain Bacteria; phylum Verrucomicrobiota; class Verrucomicrobiia; order Verrucomicrobiales; family Verrucomicrobiaceae; genus Prosthecobacter. The sequence continues at coordinate 7,295 of JAIXOU010000116.1, forward strand.
CTGCCGATGAGCAGCAGCGGATGCAGGGAGCGCTCGCGGTCGGCCTTGGTGAACCAAGCAACGAGGGACTCCATCTCGCGCGGGGTATCGAAGGGCGAGGTGGTCTGGAAGACGATGCCGATCTCTTTGCCATCGGCATCGAAGGCGGCGACGTTATTCGGCAGGGTCTTGTAGTGGCCGCGATGGCGCTCGTCCTTGGTGCTGTGGCGCAGGAGGTCCTGATGGAGCTGGCCGATCATGTTCTCGGTCACGGGGATCTGCTCGAAGGCATCAAACACCTGATCCATGACATAGGCGTAACCGGCAACCTCCTGTTCATCGCGTGTCTTGAACTCGGTGATGTGCAGGCGGCCCAGCAAGTCCTCGACCTGACGGTCGGTGAGCTTGGAGCCCTCGATGCGAGTGGACGAGCCGACACTCTCGATGGTGGCGACCTTGCGCAACGACGTGAGTTTCTCCGGCGAAAGGCTGCGAATCATGCGCCACTGCCCTTTGAACTCGTCCAGCTCGGCGATGAGCCGAAGGATCTCGGGCGTGATGCTGAAAACGGGGGGCAACATGGCTGTTTTGGCTGATTGTTTGGCCGATTATAGCCGTTTATGGCTGATTCGCCAGACATACTTCTATTCCCGCTCACAGACATCGACGCAGCGCCACCAAGGCCGCGAGACGCCTGCTCATCCGCGAACACGAACGGCGTGAGCACGCCGGACACTGGCTTTGCCGATCCTGACATGAAAGGCACTCTGGATGGACTTGGGTGGCATGGCAGGATGATGACAACTTTTGGCAGACCTAGGCCATGGTTTCCCGAATCGAAAGGCGTTTCATTTTACTCATGAAATGCCGCCGCTTCTTCGACTTACTCACTCTTTGCCTGCTGACTACGCTCGTCGTTTTCAGCAGTCTTGTCCACGCCGATGAACCACCGCTACGTGTCGCGGTTACGCCGGATTCGCTGCGCTTTGCGTGGTCGCCCAGTGCGGGAACGACGGAGATTCGTGAGTTGCCGCTGCATACCTCGGCGGCGGGAGAAGGCCACGTTTTGTGGAGTGGTGAGGGTGCGGAGGCAACGGTGCCGCGCTTCGATGGCAAACGCGACCGGCTGTTCGCGAAGTTTGAACTCCGCGCGGGTGGGAAGGCGCTTGGTCCGCCGCAGCATGTCACGGATTTCTCCGCGCTCCCGCAGCGGAAGAACTCCCTCGGCTCGCTCGCGAACAAGAAAGGGATCGCCTGCCTACTCGACGTGGAGGATGGCAAGTCGCTCGGCTTCGGGCAGTCGAACCAAAACATCAACATCGGCTGGCTGATCGATTGGCAGAGTGCGGAGCCCAAGCTCAGCTTCGAGTTTGAGGGGAGAAAGATCGGGCTTCGTCCGGCTGCGGTCGCGGCGCTTGATCGCGACTTGCAGGCGCTCCACGCGGCCAAGATGCGGGTGACTGGCATCCTCGGGAATACCGTTCAAAAAACCATGTCACGGACATCGCCGCTCGTGCATCCGCTCACCGATCCGGCGACGGTTCCGGAGGGCCCGGCGGCGTTTAACACGGCGACGGAGGAAGGCGTTTTCTTCTACCGTGCGATCCTCCATTGGCTGGTGGATCGCTACACGCGCGAGGACGCACAGTTTGGCCGGATCGCCGGGCTCGTGATCGGTAACGAAGTGCAGAACCACTGGGGCTGGTATCACCTGGGCGCGGTCGAGCCGGAGGTGTTGTTGCGTGAATACAGCGTCGCGCTGCGCATCGCCGATCTGGCCACGCGGAGTGTGCATGCGGACTTCCCGATCTTTATCTCGCTCGACCATCACTGGACGCTTACCGCGACGACGGATCGGACACACGACTTCACCGGCGTGGAGGTTCTGGAAGGAGTCCACGAGCGTGCGAGACGGGAAGGCGATTTCCCATGGAACCTCGCGCATCATCCGTATCCAGAGAACCTCAGGAAGCCAAGTTTTTGGAATGACCGCTCTGCGCCCTTGCGGTTCGATGCGCCGCGGATCACGTTTCACAATCTCGAGGTGCTGCCCGCCTTCCTGCGCCAGCCGCGCTTCCTGTTCGAGGGCAAGCCCCGCCGGATCGTGCTGACCGAACAAGGCTTTGACTGCCCGCCCGGTCCCGACGGTGAACTCGTGCAAGCCGCCGCCTTCGCGCTCGCGTGGAAGAAGGTGCAGGCGCTGCCGGGCATCGAGTCCTTCCTGTATCATCGCCACGTCGATCATCCGAACGAGAACGGTCTCCTCTTCGGCATCCGCGAGCACGATGGCAGTGCGAACGTCAACGGTGTTGGCCGCGCGAGGAAGCTATGGGACGTCGTGCAAAAGGCCAGCACGCCGGAGGAAGATGCCGCGTTCGCCTTTGCCCTGCCAATCGTAGGGCGCAAAGATTGGAGTGATGTCGTGGCGACCAAGTTCGACACGCCGCGTGCGGTGAAGCGCGAGACGGGGCAGGTGGTCTTCGACTTCGTCGCACAGCGGGCGAAGGCGCAGCAGCAGAATATGCAGCCAGTCGAGCTGCGGCGCATCGGCCCGCCAGACGAAGTGCCGGAGGATGCGCTGCAGCAGCATCCGAAGCCAAAAGGCCGCGCCCTGCTGACCTACCGCGTCGCCATTCCCGCTGCGGATGCGAAGCGCTGCCTGCTCACCTTTGACGCGCTGCTGAACAACCCGAAGAGCAACGGCGCTGCCTTCGCCATCGAGATGGACGGACGCGAAGTCTTCGCACGCCAGCTCAAGGGCGCGGAGCGCGTGCCAGCAGAGATCGATCTCGCCGACTTCCGTGGTCGCGAAGTCAGCATCACCTTCATCGTCGATCCCCTCACCGATCCCTCAGGCGACTGGGCGACGTGGGTCACCCCGCGAATCGTGCTGCGCTAAGATCGACACCGCGCGTTCAGCCCCGTTCCCTTTGAATCAGCCATGCAATCATTCCTTCGACACCTCTTCGCCCTGCTGCTCGCACCGCTGGCCGCATCAGCGTGATCTTGGACTCAAAACACAGCTCAAATATCCCGGACCGGTTGCCGAGGCGCTGGCGGGTAATACGGGAAGCGACGGGTTTGAGTCACGTCCGCCATGGCTGGTGAGCGTGGCATCTGTCGGGAATCCATCGGCAGGATCAAAGGCGGCTTCATCTGTCGGTCGATGGGTGAACCACGATGCCTATCTTGCCTGCTTCGCTCGATACTCGATGGGTGTCATCCCAGTGCGGTGCTTGAATTGTTCGGCGAAGCTGCTGGCATCGACGAAGCCGGTTTTGCTGGCGATCTCGGCGGAGGTTAGGCTGGTTTCATTGAGGAGGCGCATGGCGGGAGGACTCGGGTCTTGATGTGGAACTCTTGGGGGCTGAACCTGCAGGACGAGCTTTACCAGTTGGAATCCAAGTTGCCGGACTTGGAAAAGCCTGCATTGGCCTCTCTCCGAGGTTAAGGATGTATTTTGTGACAAAGTTCACTCCAGCCCCTACTTCGGAGACGGCATGAACCCATTCACTCAACAACGCATCTTAGATGGCGATCTCGACGCTTATGGCGAGGTCGTGCGGGAGCATCAGGACATGCTGCTGGGGTATGCGCTACGGCGGCTGAGTGATTGGACGCTGGCGGAGGAGGTGGTGCAGTTGACGTTCATCCGAGCTTATCAACGGCTGGCGGAGTTTCGGGTGGAGGAGGAGTTCGGCGTTTGGCTGTGCGTGACTTGCAAATACCTGATCCTCACAGAGCTGGAAAAGAAGCGACGGGAGGCGAACAACTTATCGAGCTATCGCGAGCAGTTGGAGGTGGAGATTGCCACGGCGGTTACTGAGGACATGGAGCCGGATGTTCGGTTGGATCAATTGGCGGGGCTGCGCGACTGCGTGGGCAAGCTGGGACGCGAGGCGGCGGATCTGGTGGCGCTGCGCTATTTCAACAAGCGGAGTTGCAAGGAGATCGCGGAGCAGAAGCAGCGCACGGTGAGCTGGGTGACGACGACCTTGAATCGCGTCAGGAAGACGCTGCGTGAGTGTATGGAGAGGTCACCTCAATCGGGAGGCGTGTCATGAACGACGAACGATTCAACGAACTGCTGGAGGCCTATGCCGACAGGACGCTCAATGACGACACGTCACGGGAGTTGCTGACGGCGTTCGCAACGGATGTGGATTTGAAGGCGCGGTTTCTGAATGAACTGCGGCTTCACAACTCGCTGCGCGGGCTGCCTTTGCTCGATGAAGCGGACCGCAGGGTGCAGGATGTGATGCAATGCATTCTCCCCGGCAGGACACCGCGTGATATGTCTGCTGCGGTGTTGTCTGCGCTGAGACCCTCGAAGCCGAGCACGCGCTGGTATCCGACACCGAAATGGGTGGCGGGCATCGCTGCGGTGATCACGCTCGGATGGTTCGTGATGTGGAGTTTGCCAAAGGCCGACGAGTCGCTCGCCACCGTGGCGCATCAGATTGATGCCAGTTGGGTTGGTAATCAGGAGCTCCTTCCCGGTGCGCAGGTCGGGAAAGGTCACCTGAGATTGGCAGCAGGCGTGGTGCGGCTCGATTTCGCGAAGGACGTTCGATTGACTCTGGAAGGTCC
>JAIXOU010000025.1 GCA_027486585.1 Verrucomicrobiaceae bacterium
ATTGTATGAATCATCGATGAAATGAATGCCTCTTACCGTCTTGGTCTCCATACGGCCGCCTGTAAGCTTGGCCGAGCGCAAGGCATCAGCGATGTCATGCGGTGAGATACCATGAGCCCAGCCCATGCAAGCAGCCAAGGCCGCATTGCCGACCATATGATCGCCAATGACAGGCAAGAACGTCTCGACAATCTCTCCGGCAAAATCGAGTTTAAAGGCAGTGCCTTCTGAAGAAGCACGCAGATCAAAGGCGCGAACATCTCCCAATTGAGTGCCAGCACGATAGACCGTTGACTGGCAATGACGAGCAATCAAATCGCTATAAGGATCGTTGGCATTTAAGACAACGATTCCCTCACCGTGAACATTCGCTGGTAAGGTACCTTTCTCCCAGCCGATCGCATCCTGTGATCCTAAATGCTCAATGTGCGCCATACCGACATTGGTGACAATCGCAGCATCGGGTAAAGCAATGTCCACCAAGACTTTGATCTCTCCTGCGTGATTCATGCCCATCTCCACGACAGAGCACTCATCACCATCTTCAAGGCTAAGCAGCGTGAGAGGCACTCCGATGTGATTGTTTAAATTACCAATTGTGGCGCGCGTCTGGAACTTCCGCGCCATAATGATATTGGTTAAATCCTTGGTTGAGGTTTTACCATTGCTGCCAGTTAATCCGATCACCAGCGGCTGATGCCAACTACGATAGCCACGCGCCATTTGCTGGAGTGCCACTAATGTGTCTTCAGCCTGTAAGAAAGCGCAGCTATCCTTCTGCCAGTTAGCATCGACACGACTTACCACGACAGCAGATGCACCAGCAGCAATAACCTGCGGAATAAAGTCATGCGCATCAAATTTATCCCCCTTGAGGACCACAAACACATCTCCAGGACCAACCTTCCGCGAGTCAGTCGTGACGCGCGAAACGAGAGGATTGATTGTGGAGGAAAGTGTTCCGTCCACAAAACTGGCTAGCGTTTGAAGCTCAATAGGTTTCATGAATCATAAGGCCGCCTTCCTTCGGCTTTGCGGAATTCACGTTCGGCTTCACGTTCAGCACGGACAGCATCACGAGAACTGTACATTTCAGTCATGAGTTGTCTGACCACACGGCGATCATCAAAGGGAAACTTCTTGCCTTGGATTTCCTGATAGTCTTCATGCCCCTTACCAGCAATGAGCACAATGTCTCCCTGCTTGGCATTTTCAAGCGCCCCGCGAATCGCTTCGCGGCGATCCACAATGGACGCGTGATTCTTCGGACGAGCGAAGCCTTTGACAGCATCTGCAATGATGGACTCCGGTGACTCACTGCGCGGATTGTCACTGGTGACAATGCAGATATCGCTACCAGCCTCAGCAGCGGCAGCCATAATCGGACGCTTAGCACGGTCACGATCACCGCCACAGCCAAAGACCGTGATGATGCGGCTAGGACGCAGAGCTTTTAAGGTGCGCAGCACATTCTCCAAAGCATCAGGCGTATGCGCATAATCCACAAAGACTTGAAATCGAGTCGCATTTTCTGTCACACGTTCAAGGCGTCCTGGCACCTGTGGGGCATTCTTCAGATTCGTCACACTTTCCCGCAAATTCAGGCCCAGTGAATGAGCTGCCGCCAAGGCACCGAGAGCATTGTAAACATTGAAATCGCCAATGAGAGGTGACCGCACAAGAAAGGCACGACCATTGACTTCAAGCTCAAAACTTGTGCCCGTGAAGTCATAGCGGACATTCACTGCGCGGAAATCGGCGTGAACGCCGTAACCAAATTTGGTCACGCGGCCAGTGTCATCGAATCGCTGAATGAGCTTACGCCCCCACGCGTCATCACTGTTAATGATCATCTGGCCTTTTGGCTGTGCGGCGACCATTTCAAAGAGACGTGATTTCGCTGCAAAGTACTCTTCCATCGACTGATGATAGTCGAGATGATCCTGAGTCAAATTAGTGAAAACCGCAGCAGCGAAAGGCAATCCGTGAACACGTTCTTGATCCAATGCATGAGAACTCACCTCCATCGCGCAGGCTCGACAGCCGTTGTCGCGCATCTGGCTTAGCAAACTCTGAATCTCTAGGGATTCAGGTGTTGTATGCGTTGCAGGCACTTGTTTTCCACCGCCCAAATCATAGGTCACTGTACCTAGCAAGCCGGCACGCTTTTGCCCCTGATTGAGCAAATGATGCATCAGATAAACCGTCGTGGTTTTACCATTCGTGCCCGTCACACCTGCGATGGCTAGAGTTGCAGCGGGATTTCCTTCAAGAGCAGCAGCAGCCTGAGCAAGCGCAACGCGAGTAAACTTCACATGAACCCAGGGCACCGAAACATCATCTGGTGGTGCCTGCTCAGCGATGATCGCCGAAGCCCCCGCCTGAATGGCAGCAGGAATGAAATCATGCCCATCCGATTTAGTGCCACGCAGAGCCACAAAGGCAGTGCCCTTCGTCGCCTTTCGTGAGTCGTAAGTCAGACTCTTGATATTGGTGTCCAAGCTGCCGCTTACCACGGGCTTGTCGAGATGGGGAATAAGTTCGCGCAGAGTCATTGTTGGGTTCCTTGTAGGGCCAGCGGACGCTGGGGACGGACAGAAAGTTGTTTGAGAGTTTCAGCGACGATTTCGCCAAAGATAGGAGCGGCTACTTTACCGCCACCAATAGCCTGAGGATCTGCCGCTTTCGGATAATCTAAAACGACAACACAGGCAATTTTAGGATCTTTGGCAGGAGCATATCCGGCAAATGAAGTGATCCATTGATTCGGGGGATAACCACCTTTGTGTTTCTTCCCTTTATCATCTCGATAAACATACTCAGGGTCATAGCGGCGTGAGGTGCCTGTTTTCCCAGCGACTTCGATGCCCTCAAGCTGAGCTCGGCTACCCGTGCCTTCAGAAACGACTTCTTTGAGTAAATCACGCATGGTCTCAGCCGTCTTGCCCGAGCATACTTGGCCAACGACTTCCGGTGCAGCAATCTCGATCTTTCGGCCACCCTCGCTAACAATACGATCAATCAAACGCGGACGCATGAGAATCCCGCCATTAGCCAAGGCACCATAAGCCATCGCCATTTGGATAGGAGTGACATTCACCTCGTAACCAATCGGGAATCTGGAAAAGGTGGTGTTCGACCATTCCTTCTCATTAATGTAGCCGCGGCTTTCTCCGTTAAGGGCAATGTCGGTGCGGCGTCCGAATCCAAAACGTTTCACGTAATCTACAAAGCTGTCTTGGCCGACACGTTTAAAGATCTTGTAGGTGCCAATATTGCTGGAATAACGCAGAACATCGTGGACCGGAGCCATGCCGAGAGTCTTCAGATCGGTCAACTTAGCCTTCAAAACAGGGTCTGTGTATTCACCCAATTCACAATCAATCATCGTCTGAGGACTGATCTTACGCTGGTCCAAGGCCGCAGTGAAAGCCACGACTTTGAATGTCGATCCAGGTTCATACGGCTCATAAATCGCCAAGTTCTTCCAATTAGTTTCGGCCAGATTATTGCGGTCATGGCTTGGAAGGTAGCTCATGGCCAATACCGATCCTGTGCTAACCTCCGTGACGACCACCATGATTTTACTGGGCTTCCAGAGGGCATCTGCCTTTGCCACAATCTGATCCACTGCATCCTGCAGAGGCATATCAATGGTGAGCTGAATATCACGACCATGGATCGGCTCCTTGATCTCTCCACGATACATAGGCATTTCTCGGCCATACTTATCATGCTCGACGATGACACTACCTGGAATGCCGCCGAGTGTCTGCTCATAGGTCATCTCAACACCACGCACGCCACCTTTGCCATTTTCAACTCCACCGACAATCAAGGCTAGACGATTTTCAGTCGGATAGTGGCGGCGCACTGAGGACTTCACATAAACACCTTTGATGTTTTGTTTCGTCAAATACTCACGCCAATCCTTGGCCTGTTCTTCATTCATTTTATCGGCAAGCACCACGACCTGCTCATTCGATTTCACGACAGCCAGCACTTCATCCAAAGGTCTGCCAAGCTTCACACTCAAGGCCTGAGCTACGTGAGCGTGGTAGGCATTGCGAATCTCCGCATCGCCCATGACACGAGTCATATCACGGAGCTTCATGCCACGCACGCGCGCCAAGCAAGGCTTGATCGTTGGCAGTTCATTGAGATGGACGCGATTTGTGCTGAGATCAAAAATCTCTTCATCATAGGCAAGATAGCGACCACCGTGATCCTTGATCGATCCACGCTGAGCAGGCAAAATACGCTCTTCACGAAATTTCTCAGATGCCTTCTCTGCAAACTTCGGCCCACTTTTCAGATGGAGGTCATACAAGCGCCAGGCCACGATTGAAAAACCTAGCGTCAACAAGCAAGTCACGACCATCATGCGATGGCAGACTGGTCGATCACGACGGATCTGAGCTTGGGTAGGTGTCGGCATCATGGCTGAGATTTACCCTCCACTTGTGCCACGGTTTTTGCCGCAGGGATGGGTTTTAAGTGAATGATCACTTGGGCATCTGGATTGATCTTTTGTAGCCACGTGCCTTTCGACTCCAAAAGCGGCTGCACACGTGCTCCATCCAGAAGTTGGTCGATCTTTCGATCCAGACTGACAATCTCGAAATTTAATAACTTCATCTCCTGCTCAACCTGACGCTGCTGTTCAGCCAGGGCAGTAATTCGATTCTTGTTCACCACTACGCTCAGCGCCACCAGTAGGACAGCGCTGCAAACAATAAGAACTGCCGTGAGAACAGGCAGCCCGATTGCATTACGATATTGGTTACGTTTCATGAGTTTAGACGCTCGGCAGCACGCAGACGCGCGCTTCGAGCTCGTGGATTGAGGGCAAGCTCGTTCTCGGTCGCTTCGAGCGGTTTCCTGGTTAACACACGCAGGGTGCAATCAGGATTTCTCTTGGCTTCCGGCCACTCAGGGCGGTCAATGAAAGGAGCACTTTGGTGTTGGAAGGCTTGCTTAACGATGCGGTCTTCGATGGAATGAAAGCTGATGACCACCAGTCGACCGCCTGGTTTCAGCCACTGAGGCGCTGCTGCCAAAAACTCACGCAGAGCTTGATACTCTTGATTGACCTCACAGCGCAGTGCCTGGAACACCAAGGTAGCTGGATGTTTTTTGCTATACTTAGGGCAGACACGAGAAATCATCTCAGCAAGTTGCAGCGTCCTGGTGAAAGGCAGCTGAACACGGTCATTGACAATGGCACGAGCAATTCGGCGAGCCTGCGGTTCTTCACCATACTCAAAGAAGATGC
>JAIXOU010000070.1 GCA_027486585.1 Verrucomicrobiaceae bacterium
AACACTGCGTATGATGTGACGCCCGAGGCCGCTGATGGCGTTCTCTCCACAGCCGAAGCCTTGAACATCGATTCCCCTTTTTTCTGTCCTGATTGTTTCTGTCAGCCCTCCGAAACCGCACCGCTGACTGATCCCTGATTCCTCATCCCTGAATACTGACAGAAAGAAGGTGGACAGAAAAAACAGAACCTCTAAATCGTTGCCCTCCCTCATTCAGCAGAAGGTCTGAGTAAATAGGGTTTCTCTGCGGTTATCCTAACTCTTGCGGTGTTACCATTCTGACGCAGTAAAATCAGGATATTTTTGCCTACCCTATTTTTGCCTGTCTTCAGAGAAGGATGAAACTTCGCCATTCACTTTGATGGCAAAAAAATTGAGGCAGAAAGATGAGATACCCAATCCAGCAAAGGTATTTTTGCACCGCAGAGATTGGAAGACAGCAGAGAAGAACAGAAACTATTCAAAAGACTTAGAGCTCGACGAGGCCGAATACTGAACAGCTGACAATGGGCGACTTCTCAGAGATGGGGCCGACGTGGCGTGGATGGCCTAGTATGAATCAAGAGGCTGTCAGTGGAGCACGGTTTGAACGACAGAAGTTATACGCCCTGTCGTCATGGTTTGTGATTCCCACAGATTCAGAGAACCCGCAGATTGTTTATACCTTCTGAGAATCTGTGGGTTTTCTGAATCTGTGGCAATATTTTCTGTTTCTCGGCTTAACTGATCAAGAGCAGTCGTGGCGGATCACTGGGACCGGTTTCGGGGGCCCGATGAATGCAGGGCAGCACTGGGGAGCCAGGGTAGGCGACGGCGATGCGCCAGAGATGGCCAAGGCCGAAGCCATAGGGTTTGGCATCGGTGATTTGGGCACAGTGTTCAGTATCAAGGCAGACTGGGCACTAAACACTTTTGGCTTTTCCTCCAGGCGCCACGCCTTCGTTCTTGCCAAAACCTTCACTCCCGTGACGTATAGGTGAGGATGCGAGTTTACATCGAGACCACCATTCCGAGCTACCTTACCTCTTGGCCGTCGCCGCAGGTCGTTCATGCCGGGCACCAGATCAGCACCCACGACTGGTGGGATAACCATCGACAGAACTACGAGCTTTATACCTCGCTGGTGACCCAGCAGGAGGCCGCGAGCGGCGATGCATCTGCGGCGCAGCGCCGACTTGATTCGTTGGTGGGGATTCCCATGTTGGAGATTACGCCGGAGTGTGAAGCGATAGCCAATGCCATTCTTGTTTCGGAACTGATACCGGCGAAAGCAGATCGTGATGCGTTGCACATTGGGGTAGCGACATTTCACCAGATGAATCTTCTTTTGACGTGGAACATCCGTCACATCGCGAATGCCCATGTGCGCGAAGATTTGCGTATGCTAATCGCATCCTTGGGCTACACTTTGCCCACGATTTGCACACCGGAGGACCTGCTACCAGCAATATGAAAACATCATCCACACAAGACGTTCTTGCCGAAGTTTGGGCCATCAAGGATTCGCTCTCGGCGAGCCTCGGCCACAGCCTGAAGGCCACTTGCAACGCCATGTATGCCGAGCAGAAGAAACACCCTGGCGACTTCGTGAATCTTGGGGCCGGCAACAAGGCAGAACGAAACGCAGAAGACACCAGGTGGGGTGTCAAAGTCTCCTGTAAATAAGAACCGCCGCGTGCGTCCCGCCCGTGTCTCAGCGTAGAAGTGACGCCCAGAAACGAAGAGCCTTCCCATGAGCATCGCCAAAATTATCTCAGACTACATGGCAGCCCCCTGCCCTAACGAAGATGGTGAGGAACATGGCACAAAGTTATTGCCCGCATTGTCAGCCACGGAGATCTCCGAACTTGAGACGACTTATGGATGCAGGTTCACGGAAGATGTGAGGGAGCTTCTCATGTATTGCGGTGGCTTGGAGGAAGGACCGATGGAGGTAATCGATTTCAGAGGATCAGAGACTGATTATTTACTGCCATCATTACGAGGACGCTTTCGCACTATTTCGCCCGACGGTTTCGGGAACTTTTGGTTTTACTGGACCAGTCATATTGGCCCTGCACTAGGCCCGGTTTTTTATTACCAGCACGAAGGACCAATGATCTTCTATCAGTCCGACGGTATTGGGGATTTTGTTCGCGAGTGCATCCGATCCATGACCCCGCCTTACGCTAGCTTGATTGACGACGTTCATGAATTCAGGCTTCGCCCATTTCGAACATTGAATGATGACTTGGTTTCCCGAGACACAATATTAGCAAGGGCTGATCATGAGCTTTCTGATTTCGCTAATCATCTCCCCAGTGACGCGCTAATATTCGATTTCCGCAGCTCGAAGGTTGGCGATGGAGTTGATCTGGCTATACTACATGTGATCGCATTGCACCCAAAATATCCAGTGCTTGCCGTTCGCAGGAGGCTTGGTCTGTTGGGATGGCTTACCTCCCTCATTCGTCCCAAGAAGACATGACCCCGACATCCTCAAGCCGAACAAAATGGATGCAGGTAGCGCTCGCAGATTGGTTTTTCTGATTCAGGCAATCTGTGGGCCTCCATGAATCTGTGGGAGAAAATAGGTTTTCACAAAACTTGAGGACGCGAGGTAAACCTTTCTGGCGCTGTCGAATCAGGATCTTTTTGTCTGCCATGTTTTTGCCTGTCTTCAGAGAAGGACGAAACCCCGCCATTCACTTTGATGACAAAAAAATTGAGGCAAAAGATGAGATACCCGATCCACAAGAATGTCCGTGAAGCGTGATTTGATGGAAGGGAGTTACTTGCGTGAACCTCTCCGATTCTACGAATCCCCTGTCTTCTCCGGCAGGCTTGTCCTAACTGATCAATAGCAACCGTGGCGGATCACCTGGACCTGTCTCTGGTGCCCGATGAATGCAGGGCGGCACTGGGGAGCCAGGGTAGGCGACGGCGATGCGCCAGAGATTGCCAAGGCCGAAGCCGTATGGTTTGGCCTCGGTGGTGGGGGCGTAGTGGAGGTCGTAGCAGTGGTCGCTGAGGTAGCCGAGAAAGTCGGCATCATCGGCACCGCCGTATTCTTGGAGGAGTGCCGCACGTGTCTCTGGCACATCGACTCGGCGCACAGCCTGCTCATTGGGCAGACCATCACTGGCAGGACCATGATAGGTGCAGAGCCAAGTGTCTGCCTGCACGGGTGCACTATCGACATGGAAGGAAAACACATCTGTGCGCACAGCCCCCGGTTCCTCATCGCGGGGATAACCATGGATGCAATTGAGGACAGGATCGAGATCACGCTCACGCAGCAGCCGCTGGTCTTCCAACAAGATCTCCACCGCCTGCTGACCCGCTGCGCTGAGAGACAGACGCTTCAAGCAGTCCTCATCGAGAATCGTGATCCCCTCCCCTACACCAAACTGCGCCACGACCTCGCCAAAATCACCCGCCAGCTTGCGCGGCCAGCAGAGCGCATTCACCTCGCCCGCAAACGGCGTGCTGATCAGCTCTTGAAAGCTGGACACGATTTGGATTTGAGGATGATCGGCAGTCACTGAAGAGGGTGTGAGTGGTTTCAAAACTGCGCCCAACTTGCCACGGTGAGATATCGCGGTGTCTCGTGACAAGTCCCGTTTATTGATCAGGTAGCGTAGCCAGCCGATCTTCGATTACCGAATTTAGACTCACTGAAAAGAGCGTTCCGAGTCGCGGACCAAAAACTAAGCCTTGGAAGCCGGAGCCTCAGAGCCTGTCTTCTTGGGAGCGTAATAGTAGCTGGCGTAGTTGTAGTAAGTGTACTCTTTGAGGTTCGTGGTGGAACGATTGAGAATGACACCTCCCACGTTGACCTGGCGATCATACAGCAAGTCCAAAGCCTTACCGGACAGGCGGGCCATGGTTGAGGATAAGCGAACGACAAAGAGGACCATGTCAATTTTCGGAGCAAAGCTAGGCGTATCATCGGCAACAAGTACAGGAGCACTGTCAAAGATGACGTAATCGTATTCATCGCCCATTTCACGAAGCACCTCTTCAGCCGTTTTGGAGAGCAGCATTTCAGACGTTTGATCAAAGACCTCACCACGAGCCAAAAGATCCAGACCGCGGATACCCGTCTCCTGCACAGCATCCCGCCAGTGCAATTTACCCAAAAGCACTTCGCTAAGACCAGGACCGCCGGGAAGCTTGAAAAGCTCACTCACACCACCACGACGCAAGTCACAGTCGGCAAGAAGAACTCGGGCACCAGAGGTGGCCATGGTAACAGCCAGATTGGATGTCACGGTGGTCTTTCCTTCATTAGGCACAGCACTGGTCACCAAAATCGTCTTGGGTGGCTTGCCCTGCCAGTTTTTAAAGAGAATGGAAGAGCGGACATTTCTAAACGCTTCGGCGTAGAGGTGACGATCATCGTTAGGACGCAGAAGTGCCACGTCACCACGCTGACGCTGCTCAGGGATCTGCCCCAGGACAGCCTCCGCAGGGAACAGCCCCTGAAACTCACTGAAGGAATTCATGCGGTCATCCAGACGATCAAAAAGAACCAAAATGATCATGCCTAAAAGCGTGCCGCCAGCCAATCCGCCAACAAGCGGCTTGATCCAGTCTGCCACCTCTTTGTAGGCTTGAGAAGCATGTTCTTGAATCGCGACATAGTCCGTTTGCACGTTTTGAAAGTCTTGGAACTTTTGCACACGCTCAAACATCTGATCATGAGCCAGCTTGGTGGCACGGAACTCCTCCTCAAGGCGCTCATGCTCGGCTAGCTTTCCGCCGAGTTCGATAGCCTCCTTTTGCTTTTCTTCGATCTGCTTATCCAAGCTCCCTAACTGGCGGTTGAGCGTGTTTTCACGACTGCGCATTTCTTTAACGATTTCATCGGCAAAGTTTTGCTGGAGTTGCTTGGCAGACTCGATCTGTTCTTCCAACCGTACGACATCAGGATGACCTGGCTTGAGATACTTGATCAGGGCCAACTTTTCATTTTGGATCTTCATGATCGTTTTCTTGGCTTCCAAATAATCATGCTCGGCGGACGTCATCCCGAGACTCGCTACCGAAGTGCTATTCAGGTTAGTTTGAGTAAGGTTAGGCTTATTGGACTCCCCAGTTGGAGCAGCACTGGTTGCTCCTGTTTGGATCGGCTGAGCAGTGCCACCTGCGATGATGCCACGCTCGCGATCAACCATGGCTGCATCGACATCTTCAAGGGCGTTTCGGATGTCCGTCAGCTCGCTATTGAGGTTTTCCCTCTTAGCCTTCAGATTGAGAAGGAAGGCTGCGGCTTCATTGCGGCCATCTGTCAGAACCACCTTGTCATTGGCTTTACGGAAGGCTTCTAAACGCTCTGTGCGCTCTTGCAGTTCTTTGCTCTTTTTAACCACCGTCTCGGTGAAGGTATTCAGCGCACGCTCCAGCCCCTGCTCGCGGATCTGCTGACGGAAGGCGACAAACTCATCCAACATAGCGTCTAAAAAGATCTTCGTGAAGGTCTTTTCGGAACCGACGGCAAACACGTTAAAAATGGCCGAACCCTTCGTCTGAG
Source organism: Verrucomicrobiaceae bacterium (assembly GCA_027486585.1). GTDB lineage: Bacteria > Verrucomicrobiota > Verrucomicrobiia > Verrucomicrobiales > Verrucomicrobiaceae > Prosthecobacter. The sequence goes on from JAIXOU010000070.1 coordinate 5,516, forward strand.
CCACACGAATTTCGACATTCGTGTCCTTCAAATCTGGGTGCAGCGCATGAACTCGAGCAAGAGCTCTCTTTTTCATCTCAGCACTTTCAAGTGTTTCAATGATCGTTCCGTAGAAGTCTGTCAATTGTTCCTGCCATCCGACATTGCCTTCTTGAGCAACAATGCGACCACCCGCAACTAACTTGGCCAAACTTTGATAAGTGTCAGGCTTGCTCGTGATACGCAGGGCCATGATACAGACACCGATGCTAGCAGTCAGAAGCAAGAACCACCAACGGCGGCGCAACAAGATCTTGTAGCGTTGGAACTTGGCCGATGTTTCGTGAATGCGGCTGAGCGTGGATGACTGCCCCGGGTTCTGAGGAGGCAGTAAAAGTGAATTTTCCATGACGTTCTAGGGTTGAAAAGAGTGAGCAGCAAAGGAGGGAGCCGACGTTAAGTCACCTTTGCTGATCCATTAAATGCGGGCGGCAGTATGACTCAGAAGAGACTCATTCTCCATCAAAAAAACCGGACCTTGATCGGCTAAATGAGAGTGCCTGCATCGATAAATGATCAAAATGAAAGCGAAATTTAGAAATTCACCTTTTTCTCATCAACGATGATGACGTCATTCTTCCGAATGAAAACATCATACTCAAGGTTACCTCGGCGCATGATCTGATCCAGATTCACAAGGATCGTTTTGTTACCACTCGGTGTCTTACGAACCAGCTTCACCTTCTGAGGATGGGCAAACTGGGCAAAACCACCAGCGCGCAAGATCGCTTGGCTAATGGTGATATCTTCATCCTGTGGGAGTTCATACTTCCCTTGGCGAAGGACCTGACCATAAACAGTAAAAAACTCGATGTCATAACCAGAGGTGGTGGTTCTAGCATTCGGGTTATCAATACGCTTCAAGTCGATGGCCACAACCACCGTGGCTGCATTATAATAATTAAGCTCCAGCCGGCGCTTAATCTCATAAGCCAAAATTTTGCAGGTGCGGCCAGCGGCCTTGACCAAACCGATGTGAGGTGCATTGACCTCTCCAGTGGCCCCGACACGCAATTGCAAAGCTTCACGGCGATCCTCAACGATACGGATACTGATCAAGTCACCAGACTCAATGGGCTGGGTATCATCCAAGACATCCATCGAGTTGATGACACCAGCAGACATCGCAACGCCACCGGTGGGCGCAGGCGCAGCATTTGTCTCTGGGCGGCGATCCTGAAACTCGCGCACACCAGGATCCTGAGCTTGGGAAATACCCGCTGACGCAATCAATGCGACCAGCAATAAACGTGAAATACTCATAACAAAATGGAAACAGGATGCGCAGTGACCTCTGAGGCTCAGAATCAAATTAGAAATTGTAATTGTAACCAAGGACCAACCGATTCTGGTCAAAGTTTTGTTCACCAGCACCCGTGACATCTGTCACAAAATGACGAAATCCAAAGTTCAGCGTCGATTTTGCGGACAAAATGTAGGTTAGATCAATATTAAATGCGTGTTGTGTGAAATTCTGACTACCACCCTTAACAAGATCTGCGCGACCAGCAGCTTTCGGATCGGAATAACCATAGTGATAACCAGTTCCAAGCTGCAATTTTGAATTGATGCGATGGGCGACATAAAAATCAAATCCATGCTGCATGATATCTTGAGCGAAAATACCGCCCGAAGCTTGAGCACTCTCAAAGTAGCCACTCAAACTGATTTTACTTCCTTTCCAAGCGACTAAAGAAAGACCATAATTGATATAATCTGAGGTGATGTAATTCGAGGTTAAGTTTAGCGATGATTCGTGTCCGATTGATAATGCTTGGCTCACTCGAGAATTCAAAGTGTTTGAAAGAGTCACGCTGTAATAAAAATCATTCAAGTCAGCCTTGTCACCTGTTCTCGCATTCAACAGATTTGTGAATACAGCGTTGCCACCTTCAATACCTCCAGCAACAAAACCTTCAGTGCCCTCTCCATTTTGCCCAAAGGAATAAATCTGAGAACCGGCAGCGGCTCGGAGGTAGGTGGTTTTACCAAGTGGCATCACGATGAATAATCCAAGATTGAAGAGATTTCCATCATTGTTGAATTGGGTTTCATAATTCACACTTGTGACACCGCCCTCAAGACCAGCCGTCCAAGTGCCATTTGGGCTGAAGGTTAACGAACCCTGCAGAGAGTCAGTGGTACGATTGAATGCTGTGGCTCTTCCTGCATTTACGACGGTATTATTTGCAGTAGTGCCGCTCAGGTTTGAAAGAGCATTAGCAATCGAATGCATGTAATTCAAAGCCAAGGTCCAATCAGAGTTAATGCGCCAATTGGCGGCGAGACCAGAGTCGTTTTGGAATACCCCAAAGGTTTGATTTTGCGACAAAGCGAAATTGTTTTGCGCAGCTGGGCGGACAGAAAAGCGGTTGTAAAGAGTGAAGAAAACGGGACCGGCTTTGATATCAAAAGCAATCGTGCTTCCTGGAAGCACATTTAGAACGAAGCCGCTTGATCCACCATATGGAGACAATTCTGGATGCTCCCAATAGCGATCGAAGCCAACCGCCGTGCTGATCGATAAAGTGTTGTTTTGACTGACACGATAGTTAGCATTGATGCTCAACATGCTTGTCGTGATAATATCACTCGTTGCATCAGCACTACGCGTGATGTTGTCATTGTATTCCACTCCCTGGAAAAAACCGAATCCGACGTTCACAGGTCCGACCTTTAAATTGCGTTTACCACTCAAGAATGGATCAGAAGTGTAGGTTGGGGCAAAGAAGCCTGTGGGTGTGGTGTATTGACCAGAGTAGTTGGTGTAGTCACCAACGCTGCGAGCAGCGTAAGCGCTGCTTCCACTGCGCACACTTGGGCGGCTGATGTCACGGGCCAGCTCAAGATCTTGATTGCGCTGCCCCATGCCAGAACCCTGAGCATCGCGGTAAACACCACTGTCAAAATCATAGGCTACATCACCGTCCCTCGTAGCAGCATTCGCGGCAGCTCGCTCACTTGTTTGACGTGCTCTGAGATCATCAAAGAACATGCCTGTCTGAGAAGGTGACGCTCCGTATTGCGCGTGGCTCTGTGTTGAAAAGATTCCTTGGAAGAGAGCTAGGACACAAAAGAGAGAAGCTGAGCGCAAAGCGATTTTTGAGGACATAAATGAGAAATATCGGGAAATTGAGGCAATCGAATCGATTTAAGTTTTCAGTCAAGCAATCATGGCGTGTTTTGTCCATACAAAAACACCTTTCCTGTGACATTTTTGAAGTATAAATCTTTGATTGGCAATTATTCACGCCCCAAAAGCGCCCGCATTAGCACGCATAGTCCACTTCGAGTCGTTCTTTTTTCTGTCGTGAAAATCCAGCTCAAGCTGAACTTCACTGTGCCGAGGACAGTTAAGATCTCGCCTATTTACTTCAGTATCAGCAAGACTGACGAGACCACGAAGCTGAGTAAGTAGACGAGGTAATGGGGAAGTTTGATAACTCATACAATTTAAATTATGTTCAAGCGAACACAATTGTCAATTACATGTTTATCTGAACACCTATTTTAGACAACTCACCGTTCGGCGATCGGGACGACTTTTTGTCCGTAGGGGCGGCCGACATATTCGCTCAGAGGGCGGAAGAGGCGATTTTCGCTCCATTGTTCTAGGACATGGGCTGTCCAGCCACTCATGCGCGCGATGGCAAAAATGGGGGTAAAGAGATCCGTTGGGATATCAAGGCTGTAGTAAACGGTGGCGCTGTAGAAATCGACATTGGCATTGAGGCCTTTGCGTTCACGCATGATCTCAGCGATGCGCTCGGACATCTGAATCCACTTGGCTTCACCTAGCTGACTAGTCAGCTTGATAGCCATTTCGCGGAGATGGGGAGCACGAGGATCGAGCACTTTGTAAACACGGTGGCCAATACCCATGATTTTCTTTTTCTGAGCCAGAGCATCTTCAACCCATGCATCCACATTTTCCAGGGAACCAATCTCTTGGAGCATGTGAATCACACCTTCATTAGCACCGCCATGCAGCGGGCCTTTGAGTGCACCGATTCCTGCGCTGATAGCAGAATACATGTCACTCAACGTCGAAGCAACGACACGAGCTGTGAAAGTTGAAGCATTGAATCCGTGCTCGGCATGGAGAACGTAGGCCACATCAAGCGTCTGCTCAGCTTCTTTGGAAGGAACTTCACCCGACATCAGATAAAGGAAGTGGGCGGCTTCGCTGAGGTCTTTCCGAACCGGCGGCAATTCCAGACCTTGGCGAGCGCGATGGAAATAAGCCGCGACCACTCCGATCTGGGAAACAAGGCGAATGGCTGTGGCGAGGTTTTCTCCGACCTCCACGTCATGACGCTTCATGTCATAGCAACCGAGCATGGAAACGGCGGTGCGCATCACGTCGATAGGACGCGCATTCTTTGGGGCCAATTGCAGGAAATCGATGACTCCCTGTGGCAATTCACGCTCAGCACGCAGGGCTGTGGTGAGTTTGTCCAGCTCGACCTGATTTGGCAGGCGATTGTAGAAAAGCAAATGAACCACTTCTTCGTAGCTCACTTTACCGGCCAATTCATTGATGTCGTAACCGCAGTAAAAAAGGATGCCTTCAGCCCCTTTCACTTCTCCGAGACGCGTTTCTGCTGCGACGATTCCTTCGAGACCTTTGGATACAACTGACATATGAGTATTGGGTTGGTGGGGGGCTAAGTTTGAGAATTTTGGAAGCGAAATGTATGCCGAATCAGGCAGAAAGAGTGGTTAGCGTAAAAAAGCCTGCCGACAAGTACTGGCGAAGTTTAAAAACGCGCCGTCCTGAGAGATGGCAACATTTTAGGCCAAAATTTCCCGCACGACATGTCCATGGACGTCGGTCAGCCTGAAATCACGCCCAGCGTATTTAAAGGTGAGTTTCTCATGATCGAGGCCAAGGAGATGCAATAAAGTGGCATGCAGATCGTGCATGTGTACTTTCCCATCAACAGCCATGTGCCCCAATTCATCCGTTGCACCATGGGCGAAGCCGGCCTTCACACCACCGCCAGCCAACCAAACGGTAAATCCATTGGGATTATGATCGCGACCTGTGCCATTTTTTTCAGCATACGGCGTGCGCCCAAATTCACCGCCCCACCAGACAATGGTATCCTCCAGCAGACCCCGTTGCTTCAGATCCGCCAAAAGCCCAGCAATCGGACGATCCACAGCGGCCGCATGATCTCCATGCTTGGGTAGATTGCTATGCTGATCCCAGGCGGGATTGTTTGAATTGTCGCCATAATTAACCTGAATATAGCGTACGCCCTGTTCGGCAAGCCGACGCGCCATCAGACACTGACGTCCGAAGTTATCAGTGACTTTTTCGCCGATACCGTAGAGTTTTTGAGTCGCCTCAGATTCCAAGGATAAATCGAGTGCGTCAGGGGCTTTGCTCTGCATGCGCCAAGCGAGCTCGTAGCTTTCGATGACCGCTTCGATCTCTGAATCACCCGGTTTAGCCTGAGCTGCGTTCAGTGAACGGAGCAGGTCAAACTGCTGCTTTTGCTGATCAGGCTTCCACACATTGTTCAGAAGATTTTTAATGCTCGATTCTTTGGCAGGCTGTCCACTCCTTCCGACTGGTGTGCCTTGATAGATCGCGGGTAAAAACGCATTGCCGTAATTACGCGGACCACCATTTCCCAGACTGGGGCTGATGGTGACAAAGCCGGGTAGATTTTCATTCTCGGTGCCTAAGCCCTGGAGTACCCAAGAGCCCATGCTCGGACGAATGAAGCTGGTCGTGCCAGTGTGCAAAAAAAGCGTCGCGGGACCATGGGCCACGCCTTCGGTATGCATACCATGGAGGAAACAAAGATCATCGACGTGTTGATTGATGTTCGGAAACAAATCCGATGCCCAGCGTCCAGACTCGCCATGCTGAGAGAAATTCCACAAAGGCTTCATCAAACGCTGAGAGGCCCCCTTCCCTGTCTTGGCAATGGCGCGTGCATCAGCCACATCGATGATTTTTTGATCGTCTTTAAAAAGGCGCGGCTTGTAATCAAAGGAGTCCACATGACTCACCCCACCCTGCATGAACAGAAAAATGATTCGCTTTGCCTTTGCTGCATGATGCGGCTGATGACCGATGAGAGACTGACCGTTAGCCATGGCTGAGGCGGCTAAAGCACCGAAGCCACAACCCGAAGTCTGGAGAAAAGAGCGCCGAGAGCAAATCATCGGGCTTTAAACGCAGGTAACCGCCTGCTTATTGCAGCCATGACGGCATCAGTAGCGCGGCACGCCAGCATCGACACTTTCAGACCAGGCAGCGATACCGCCGCTCACGTTCGTGACATGAGCAAAACCCAAATTTTGCAGCAATGCCACAGCCTTAGCGCTCCGCCCACCTAACTTACAATGAACATAGACTGTCACATTCCGAGGAATCTCTGCCGTTCTAGCACTCAGTTCACCGAGAGGTATCAAAGTGGCACCTTCGATACTAGCCACCGCATACTCCTCGGGTTCGCGGACATCGAGAAGAAAATGAGGAGAACCTAACTGACGAACGGTGTGAAGCTCCTGAACACTGACAGAAGGCACCTTGGGAACCTCAGTGATACCGCAAAAGCCATCGTAATCGATGGGTTCATGAATCGTCGGCTTTTCGCCACAAACCGGGCAATCAGGATCACGGCGAAGGTTAAAGGTACGAAAGCGCAGACCTAGAGTGTCCACATGCAGCAGCTTTCCCACTAAAGGCTGTCCGATGCCTGTAATCACTTTGATCGCTTCCAGGGCCTGCATGGTGCCAATCAGTCCAGGCAAGACCCCCAGCACTCCACCCTCTGCACAGCTAGGAACCAAGCCTGGTTTTGGAGGCTGCGGCGACATGCAACGATAACAAGGGCCACCGAGGTGCGGTGCAAAAACAGAGACCTGCCCCTCGAATCTCAAAATACTGCCGTAGATATTAGGCTTCTTGAGCCAAACAGCGACATCGTTGGAAAGATAGCGAGTTGGAAAATTATCTGTGCCATCAATAATCACGTCATAGTCAGCCGCCAAGCTCATGGCATTGGCCGCAGTGAATCTCTCGGCATAACAGCGCACTTCTAGATAGGGATTGATGCCAAGCAGTCTTTCTTTTGCTGCCTCCAACTTCGTGCGTCCCACATCATCCTCTGAAAAAAGAATCTGGCGCTGCAAGTTCGACACCTCAACCACATCCGCGTCCACCAACCCCAAACAACCAATACCTGCGGCCGCAAGATACATCGTCACCGGAGATCCCAGTCCACCGACACCAATGCATAGCACTCGCGCCGATTTGAGGGCTTGCTGAGATTTGAGCCCAAACTCAGGCATCGCCAAGTGGCGGGAATAACGCTGGAGTTCGGCAGTCGAAAAGTCGGTCATGATGGAGTGGCATTGAACAGGTAGGTTGAAGACACCTCTCAGAGTTCATGTGTGCCTCCATCCCACCACAAACGTGCGCCCGCCAGGAATCGAACCTGGATATGCGGCTTCGGAGACCACCATTCTATCCGTTGAACTACGGGCGCGTTCGCGGAAGACTCTTTTCGCATGATCCTGCCCTATGGGCAAGCGCGGAATTCATTTCACATCACGCCACAGCCACTTCAACGCCTCAGGTAGAGTAGGTGCCATGCCTTTGCTGCCATGGAAACACTGAGTCCAATCCATTCGGAAATCATAGTTCATGTATTTTAAGCTGGCCTCCATCATTCGATTGGCCAGGGGCCAGTTGCCATACTTGTTGTCCAGATCATTGCTGCCATCGAGCAAATAAACGCGGATCGGTTTCCGCTCAGTTACTCTCAGTAAGTACGGATAGGCATTGCCACCTCGAATGTCCACAAAGGTTCCGACCCAGCAGAGGACTTTATGAAATTGATCTGGGCGCTCCCAGGCTGCAGTGAAAGAACAAATGCCACCAGAGGAACCGCCAGCAATTGCTCTAGCCTCGGGCTCCGGGCGGAATTTGACAGCGCAACGTTTCTGCACTTCGGGTAATATTTCTTCCAGAAGAAACCGCACATAGAGATCACCTAGACTGTCATATTCAAAGCTTCGATTACCGGCCTTTTCACCCGCCTTTTGCTTGAGCTTTCTGCCAGGATCAACAAAGACACCAATCGTCACAGGCATCTGCTTTTGATGAATCAGATTGTCAAAAACCACACTGGCACGCATTGATCCCTTGGGATCGACATGACGACCGCCATCCTGCCAAACCATCAAACAAGCCTCAGCACCTGGCTTGTATTGAGCAGGAATGTACACGGTCACTTCACGTGCAGTCTCAGGAAAGAGACGACTCTGCTTCCATTCAAACTTCACCAGTTTACCCACGGGCACACCTTTCTGAAGATCGCTATCTGCCGTGTAGGTGTAGTTTTCTATATGAACGGTGCCAGCTACTCGCGGTGCGCCATCGGTCACGATGTGATAGGCAAACTCAGTAAAGTTTGGGAACGTCTGCACCAAGACCTGCAGTCCATCATCGCCAAGAGGCGTCATCATTCCAATCACTGTTCCGTCGCCCCGGACTACTTGAGCAGGCTTCATGTCCATGATCGCCCAAGCCACGGTCTCACCTTCGATGCGTGTGCTCGGTTTTCCCTTGAGTAGGCTTTGTTTTCCAAAAAGTCGCAGCACTTGATCGTGCAGTTCCTGGCTATGCAGGGCATCGGGTGCCTTATCCAAGGCTGCTTTCAGCACCGAGGGAGAGATTGTCAATGCCTTCTGAGGCTGCGCTAGCCCTGCTGAGGCAGAGAGAAGAAGAAGGATGAGAAATCGCATAAATGTGCGCTTTCAAACGAAGGCGCGCCCTTAAGCCTTCCATCAATTTATAGAGAAGCTGTTAATGGCTTCTTCATAACTGCCGCGGTGACCTGCATTGCATTAGATTGGATATCTTCTACCATGCGGCGAACGTGTGGCCAGCGCATACGGTCCTTCATGATAGCGACGCTGCGCTGAAAGGAGCCCCATTGCAGCACTTCAATGTTTACATGGCGCACACCCCAATCATTCATCTGTTTGCGAGAAGGCTTGTAAATATCGATCGTTCCAGTGCCAACAAGCGCGCTACCATAATCATCGACGACATAGGTGACGTCAGGCTGACTGGTGATACGGAACAAAGTGCCGACAGGATAACGCGACCAATCCGCCGCAGCGCTGCGAACGTTCCCAAACCTGAGTGTCGATCCGATGGCATTTTTTGTACCATAAACAATGTGATCAGCTTCATCATGGCAGTAGGCAGTCGTGCGTACGGTCATTTGGCGACCTGGTATCAGGGAAGCTGCTAGCATGGGAGGGTGCGGTGCCTCCATGACAAATGCGTATTGCCGCATCTGGCTCGGACGAAATGGGACACCTGCCGCTAAGGCTTTACGCACAACGTATTGCACACCAGGCTGCAATGGTTTTCCTACCGTTTGAGTCACCTTGTTTGTTGGCTCGAAATCAAGTGGCAGAGTGCATGAACTCAGCATGAAAATCGCCAACAACGCGAAACAGACGCCAACTGGATGATATGAAGTGCTCATGTATTTTTTACGGTTATGAATAATTTATCCATAAATTCAAAAACAATCAATTATAAAAATAATAAACAGTGATGTTTTTAATATCCATCGAATATTAAATACTCTCATTTATCTCGATTTCAAAGAAGTTGAGAGATCCTGCCAGAACAACGACCTATTGACGAAAAAACGGGCCGGCTTGAAGGCCGGCCCGTTTCATCAACAGACTTTAGGATTTAAAGAACTTCTGAATTATGGATTCGCAGGCTTAGCGCCTTCTTTAAAGCAGTAAAGGTGCGTGTGGGTGGTGATGTAGATGCAACCATTCGCAGCGACCACGCTGCTAAGCAGAGGTGATGGGAACTCGATGGTTTTGATCTCCTTGAGTTCTTTGCCTTCAGCAAGGATGAAAAGCTCACCTTCTTCATTGCCGATCCACACTTTACCGTCAGCCACGAGTGGGCTGGCCCAGATGTGACCCTTGGTGTCAAACTTCCAGTATTCTTTGCCTGTTTTAGCATCCAAGCAGAAGACGCGACCGGTGTAGTCAGCGGTATAAACGAGGCCGTCTTTCAATGCTGGTGTGGAGATGGAGCGCTCAATGCCTTTGAAGGTCCAGACCGCTTTGCCCGAAAGATCACCGGTTTGTTTTGGATCGATGCAGCTCAACATGCCAACGCCTTCACCGTGCTCTGGATCTTGTCCGATGTTCACATAAACAAGACCGTCGTGATAGACTGTGGTGCCAATGATTTCGCTTGGACCGTCGTATTCAACATACTTGATTGGCTCGCCCGCAGGATTCTTGCGATATTCCGGCGGGTTGGCATCATAGCGCCAGAACTCTTTGAGGATGTCAAAGTCGTCCTTTTTCTCGGTCGCCGTGTCCATGGAGTAAACCCAGCCGTCGCCAGCACCAAAAATGATCTGTTTTTTACCATCGATCTCAGCCAGTGTTGGGCTGGACCAGGAGCAGTGAAGCACGCGCTCTGAGGCCACATGGTCCATTTCTCCCATCAGAGTACCGTCTTCGGCATTCAGCATGATGAAGCTAGGAGCCTGAGGTGCTGGGATGTTGGTGTGAGTCCAGTCCACGCCGTTGCAAGTTGGAGCAAAGAGTTTGCCGTCCACGATCAGCGGATAACCGGCCGTCGCATTGTGTTGGAAGACACCCAGCTCTTTGTACATGTCATAGACCCAAAGGATGTCCGCGTCCGTCTTGCCTGGCTCGACAGGAACGGGTTTGCCATCCTTGTCTGGGGCTGCCACAAAAGAGGCCTCATCTTGCATCCCTTGATTGCCATTGGACATGCCGTTGACGTCCATGCAGATGATCTGGCAGCGATTGCCCGGAACATAAGCCTTGTCACCGACGATGGTCGGGCTGGCACAAACGCCGAGGTATTCCCAGTCGTTCACTTTGCCTGAACCCATCTTTGGAGAGACCATCTGCCATTTGAACTGGCCTGTGTATTCATCAAAAACCATCACGATCCCGCGGTCGCCGATGTGCTTATCATTGCGTGGGGATTCGTTATTGGTGCCGACATAAACCTGGCCGCTGGCGATCATTGGAGTGCCGTAGGTCTGGGAGCCGAGTTTGGCCACCCAGAGACAGTTCTTCGTGGTGCTCATATCCACATCTTCAGCGCCGGGGCCTTTATTGGCCTCTTCAGCATCAGGACGCAGGCGACCAGCAATTTTTGGTGCTGCTTTTGGACCGAATTTCTTGCCGGGCTCAATGTCGATTGGCAGTCCCTTTTCAGCGGACACCATGTTACGACTTTGACCGCCGCCCCATTGGGACAGATCGGCAGCATGAAGAGAAGCGGCAGAAAGAACCGCAAGGAGGAGGGGTGTTTGGGGCTTCATTTGAAAAAAGAGGCAGCGTAAAATTACTTGTTTTCGGTGATGCTAAGGTTGTCTAGGAAGACGCGTTTTTGATTCATCGGCGTGAAACCGAAGATACCAGGACTGCCCTGAGTATGAGCTTTGGTTACCTTGGCCTCGACGGTCCAGGCTTCCGGCTCAGGCTGAGATTTGTCCCAGACCTTCCCCTTCACTACACCACTGCCATCCGCATTCAGATCGACGCGGGTTTTCAGTGTGTACCAGGTATTCGCACTGACTTTAAAGACAGCCGCCTGTGCCAAGCGCTCTAGATTAGAGCTAATCTCTATCTTATTGGCATTGCCACGCAGACAAATGAGATAGCGCTGATTGATGAGCCCCAGATCAGCCTTGGAGCGTGCATTTCCATCCGTCATGACGTCTGCCTGCATCGTGTAGTTTGAAAGGGTGGCAGGAGCTACGAATACCGTCCCGCGCTGAAACAGCAGGCGGTCAAAACTTTTGCCAAAGACTTTGTTGCCGTCCTTTTCCATGACTTGGAATTTGAAACGCGCACCAATCCAAGGAAGTGGCGGATAAGCAAACTTGTAAGCTGGGTTAGCTGGATCAGCTGGGAACTCTTCGCTCAGGTTGTAGCCTTCGAAGTCTTCGGTGATTGGCAATCCTTTCAGACCCCGTCCACGGATCGTGCCAAAGGTGCCATCGGGCGCGGTGGCTTTCCAAGCACCTGCACTGATCTTGGCATCGGCTGCGACGACGAGTTCGCCCGCCTCATTAAAGCTGGCATCCATCGTGGCTTTCACCTTAGCCGTTGGTGGGATGAAGCTTTCCCACTTCACGCCTTCGACCTTATCGCTCACGACCATGCCATTGCCATCAACACTGCGAATACGGAAAGCCTGCTTGTCTCCCCGCATGATCACGGTTTCAGCTGGGATGATTTGCAGGGCGACCGCTTTGCCAGCCGCTGGCACTTCCACGACAGGAGCCGCGTCTGTTTTGATACCACTGTTCGGAATCGGGAAGCTATAGAACTTCTCAGTCGTTGTTACGTAAAGCACGCCATCGCAGACCGTCGGTGCGCCTAGGCACTGGCCGTCCAGCTTGATCTCCTGAACGATTTCACCATCCTTGTCGCCTGGTTTCACCACCACCAGCTTTCCTTCCATCATCGGGCAATAAAGCAGACCATCTACATAGAGGGGTGAGGAATGCAGGTTCGCATTGCTGAGTTTTTTCTTCCAGAGATCGGTGCCTGTATTGGCATCGATCGCATAGAGTTCACCACCATCCGTGAGCTGATACAGCGTGTCACCCACGAGAACAGGCGAGCTACTAGTCGCACCGATTGGATTGCGCCAGGCCTCAACGCTGGAATCAAGAATCGTCGTCTCGGCGCCAGGAGCGGCAGCGACGAGTTTCTCCGGCAGCTTGATGGCTGACATACGGCCTTTCTCGGAGCTATCCACGTTTTCATCACCATGGATGGCGATGACCTTGCCTTTATGCAGAACCACGCTTGGATTCATGCCGTTTTTGCAAAGGGGCATTCTCCAATAAGGCTTACCACTGCGCGCATTCACGCAGACCAGATTCCCACAGCCCGTGGTGAAGTACATCACGCGTTTTCCATCGCGTGTTTCCAGAACAGGTGTCGAGAAAGAGCTATCCACCGGTGGGCTCACGCCTGGAAGAGACCACCAGACAAGTTCACCGGTTTTTTTATCAAAGCCGTAAACGCGATCTGCCGCAGGACCGTCAGCGCCCCAGTTCGAGAAGATGAAGTGAACGATCACAAGGTCTCCCTCGATCACCGGACTGCCCACGCGTGAGTTTGGGAAAGTCATGCGACCCAGATCTTCCATCATCGGCATTTCAAAGACTTTCTTCCCATCCAACTCATAGCAAACAAAGCGACCCGCATTGCTCACTAAATAAATTCGCTTTGTTTCAGGATCGACGGTCGGTGCTCCGATCGAGTACCTGTTATAGATAGAGTCTGAAAGGTAATCTGCGATCTCCACTTCCCAGAGCTTGGCACCCGTCTTGGCATCCAGCACCGTGAGGATCTCGATTAGATCGGTCGTCTCACCACGGTATCCCCAGAGCACCACTTTCCCGTCCACTACGACAGGCGTTCCGCGACTGCGTGCATCGTAGGTCCAAGCGGGCGATTCTGCCAGTTTTCCGGCAGCCGTGTAATGCTCTAAACTCACACCGTTTTGTAAAGGTCCGCGCCAGTTGGTCCAGTCATTGGCTTGAAGAGAGTGGCTACCAGCAAAGAGCGCGAGCGCCATTCCAGCAGCACAGCGCATAGAGATAAGAGATTCCATGAATTAAATTAGGTCGAGGGGTGGACTTCAACGTCCGTGCGGCTGGGAACTTCTTCAATACCTTTATCAGGCTATTGTTGAGTCCTTAACGGCATGAAGCGCATGAAGTGAACGTATGAAACGAAAGTCTCAGTCACCATCTTTCGCGTGGAAAAGCCCCTTCAAAAAGCCTTTTCACCCGCTTAGTTATTACACTTACTCACATGAACAGTCACTTTTGCACAGTCCTGTCAAGGCGCTTTCTTCTAAAATTATCAGACTTTTGAGCCATAATTGCGTTTCAAAAATGATAAAACCACCTGTTTTTGCAAAATATAGGCCCGCGTGTTGACTCGGAGGACAAAACTTTTTAGTCTATTCCTGTCCAACCGAGCGGTTTCTCGGAAGGGCCGCGATGTTGCAGCTCCTTGAGCTTCTAACTTTCGTGCCAAGATCCTCACTGTTGTTGGTTGCTGGATCCCAAAGAACCCTCTGGCTGAATAAGCCAGAGGGTTTCTTGTTTTAACACATCTCAAGCAAGCATTGGCGGATGCATTTCAAAGCGCGGGATCTTCACACAAACAGGTTGGCCTTTTTTTGTAGTGCCAAAGAAGGTCCCCGTCGCCGTGCTCTCGGCTTTGATCACATGATAACTGTTGTAACTGAAAGTCTGGCCGGGCTCTAACTTTGGAAACTGCCCGACTACTCCATCTCCTTCCACAACCAGCGTATCACCATCTGTATCACGGACGATCCATTTCCGGCCAAAGATACTGACTGTCTGGTCCGATCCGTTGAAGATCGAAACATGATACACAAATGGGTGCGGACGATCTGGCGGCGCTGGCCTCGTCGGATCATAAGCGATGTCATCCACGCGGGCAGTCAGTCCGGTAAGATGCTCAAAAGTAACGTTCATAGCGATAGCATAAACTCATTCACACAGAACAACAACCAAAGTTCCATGGTCGTCTTGTGGACGGTCAGGGCTTACGCACCAAAACCATGGAAAATGTGTTGGGTGGCTTCGGTCCTGAAGGCGGGGTCGAGGCAGCAGCGCTTGCGCTTGCTGCGGATGGAGCCTTTGACCGGGCTGCTCTTG
>JAIXOU010000145.1 GCA_027486585.1 Verrucomicrobiaceae bacterium
CCCTGCCGCCGGATTCCGGCACGGCGTTCCTGAGACTGCCGACCCTGCTGCCGGATTCCGGCACGGCGTTCCTGAGACTGCCAACCCTGCCGCCGGATTCCGGCACGGCGTTCCTGAGACTGCCGACCCTGCTGCCGGATTCCGGCGCGGCGTTCCTGAGACTGCCGACCCTGCCGCCAGATTCCGGCGTGGCGTTCCTGAGACTGCCGACCGTGCCGCCGGATTCCGGCGTAGCGTTCCTGAGACTGCCAACCCTGCTGCCGGATTCCGGCGCGGCGTTTCCTAGGCCGGTGCTGGTCAGTTGTAGATGCAGCGTAGCATTCATGGACAGAAAGTCCGCTACACCCCAAAGAAAAAAACCACGCTATAGCGAATCTTTGCCTGCGATCTTTTTCTCGGCCAACTGATCCAGCTTCCAGAGCTTTAGCCCAAAGGCCCTCGCCACACGGCTGACTAGGTGCGTGGTAAAGAATTTCTTCACCCGCAAGAACTCAGAGAGATGGCTTTCTGAGATATGCGCCCTTTCCGCCAGCACCCCGATAGGCCAGCCTGCTAGGCGCATCAGATCCATCACCGCCAGCACCTGGCCCGCGCAGATCAGTTCATGGCAGCTCTCCTGGCAGCGTTGGATTACCTGCTGAGGGGTCAGGCTAAAGACCGGCTTCCTAGGCGCTTTTTTCTCGGGCAATGACCCGTTAACATCCACCTTTGACTCTGGTTTGCGACGCTTTCTCTTCATTGGGTTAAGTTGTTTTGACTACGCATTCCACCCGATTTCTCAGAGAAAGAAAAGCCAAAAATGAAAAAAGTATCATCTCCTCCATAATATGGCCTACCTAGATCTTGCTTGCCACACTTGTAGCCTCTACCTATGCTGCCACACCATGAACCGCATTGATCAAGGCAGAGTCACGCAGGTGCCGCGCCGAACAGAAAAAGCACGATTCCCAAGAATTATTCCTTACCCCACCCTTCATTCGTCCCAAACCTTGAGTTAAACTAAACACAGAAATTTCTACCCCTTCCGATAAGCGGACTTCCTGGACTCCACGCCCAATGCATTCAGCCATGATCAAATTCTGGGCTAAAACACTTTCAAACGGATCCCCTGGCATCACTGTGCGGGATCACTGTTTGAATGTGGGTTGCGTGGCGGAGGCGTTAATGGCGCGGTCAGGTAAAACCCTGCTCGACTTGATTCCACAAGGTTCGTCAACATTGGCGGCTCTCCATGACATCGGCAAGATCAGCACAGGGTTCCAATCGAAATGCCCGGTATGGCTGGAGCAGACAGGCTTGAGTGAGGTGGCATTGCGTGAGCGTTGGCTGGAGCATTCCGAGTCGGATCATGCTAAGGTTAGTCAGTATTTTTTGGAACGTGCCTTGAAGCCCTTCGGTACTCAACTTTGGGCCGTGGCTGCGGGCGTCCATCACGGGCGCATCTTTGGCAGACGAATCGCCGAGCCGGAGTATGCACGAATCGCCGAACGAGAAGCATGGGAAAAAGAGGAGCGAGAGAAGCTATTAGCTGAATTGATTTACCTTCTGGGACCATTGCCAGCCCAGCCACCTCAAGAAGCAGGACTTTGGTTTGTCGCTGGACTCATTTCCGTGGCCGATTGGATCGGGTCCAATGAGGATTTTTTTCCTGTAGATCGTGGACTCACTTTGGAGCAAAGCCGCGAGGCCGCTGAAAAGGCGCTGGATCAGATTCATTGGCTTGGAGGTGCAGTGAGTCCTCGTGCCTTTGGCGAGTTATTTGACGGTTATGCGCCCATGCCTTTGCAGAAGGCATTGCATGAGCATTGCCAGCAACCGGGACTCTTCATTGTTGAGGGGCCGATGGGCTGCGGGAAGACTGAGGCCGCGCTGTGGGCTGCGCATCGCCTCATGGAGTCTGAAGCCAATGAAGGGCTTTATTTCGCGCTGCCCACGCAGGTAACGAGCAATCGAATCCACCAACGTGTGCGCCCGTTTCTGCAAGTAGCGCTGGCCGATGCTTCGACCTTCCGCCTTGCTCATGGTGCCTCATGGTTGGAGAACGATCAGACCTTGGTTCTGCAACCTTCCGCGATTGGTGATGCGAGTGCGAGTGATCATGTCCGTGAGGGTCGCTCGTGGTTTGCTTCTTCAAAGCACGCCATGCTGGCCCGTTTTGGTGTCGGGACCGTGGATCAGGCGCTTCAAGGCGTGGTCGCGGTGAAGCACTTTTTTGTTCGCCGCTTTGGGTTGGCTGGGAAGGTCGTCATCCTGGATGAGGTTCATAGCTACGATGTCTATACCGGCACGCTCATCACGCAGCTCATTAAGGAACTGCTAGCCCTGCGCTGCTCCGTCATCATTCTCTCCGCCACACTTACAAAGGCTCGGCGGCAGGAACTCATCGCCGCTGCCGGTGGTCAGGCAGAGACAGCTGCGTCTTTGAGTTATCCGCTGGTCACGGTGGCCCGCGAAGGAGAGCCTGTAGTGGAAGTGCCTGTGGAGTCTCCCGCATCGCGGCAGTTGAAGTTAAAGACTACCGCCCTGACTGAGGACAAGATCTTGATGGAATGCATCGACCGTGCGGAGTCTGGCCAGCACGTGCTCTATCTGCGCAACACCGTGGCGGAGGCGCAGGAGACTTGTCGCAAGGCCAAAGCAGGTGTTCGTGACTCTCTAGTAGAAGTCGCCACTCTTCACAGTCGCTTCCCCTTCTTCCGGCGGCAGGAACTTGAAAACGTCTGGTTAGAGCGTCTGGGCAAAGGTCGCTCGGACGAAGGCAAAGGCTCGCTGCTGATTGCCACTCAGGTCGTGGAACAGAGTGTGGACATTGATCTGGATTTCATCGTTTCCGATCTCGCGCCCACAGACATGCTGCTCCAGCGCATGGGCCGTCTCTGGCGGCACGAACGCAAGAGCCGCAAAGCTTCAGAACCTGAGTTCTGGATCAATGCCCCCGCCGTAAATGCAGAGGCGGGCGCAAAAGAGTTGGCACGCGCCTTTGGCAAATCAGGCTACGTGTATGCCCCTTATGTTCTGCTGCGCACGGCGGAGGTCTTTGCGCAGCGCGAGACGATTTCTCTGCCGGATCAAATCCGCGAGGTGCTAGAGGCTACTTACGCCGAGCGTCCCGAAGGCGAGGAGCCTGAGGCTTGGACTGACTTGAAGGCTGAAGTGGACGCGGAGCGTGAAAAACTCGCGCAGGAGGCCGAGTCCGCCACGCGAGTGCTCGGCAGGCAATCCGTGGATGATAAAAGAGAGTATCTCACTCGCCGCGCGGGCGCTCCCACCAAAGATGTCGTGCTGGTGCGTTCTTGTGAAATGATCACACGAGATCAATGGCACCTCACGATGCTTGATGGAGAATCACTGACTGTCTCAGCGTTTGAATGGAGCATGACTGCCGCACGGGCCGTGCATCGCAATCTTGTGCGGACACCGCTGTATCAGGTTCCACCTCAAGACATGCCGCCTTGGTTGAAACTACACACCCACGGCCTCACCTCTTGGGCCATCGCCAATCACGACGGCTCTCTTGATTTCCCAGACTCCCAAGGTCCGTCAGCGCTTGCGTATGATGCCGCGCTGGGCCTGCACATCCGCAAAGATCAACCCCAACCCCGTTACACCGAAGACGACGATGAATTTGACTACTGATCCCTGGATACCCGTCATCGGAGCCGATGGACGGCAACGATCCATTTCCCTCCATGACCTCTTTGCCTCCGCGCATGAACTTCGTGATCTCTCCGTGAAGCCTCACGAAAAGATCGCGCTGCTACGCCTTCTCATCTGCATCACCCAAGCAGCCTTGGATGGTCCCAAAGATTACGATGCTTGGGAAACCTGCCGCGATTCCATTCAACCGGCGGTAAAACGCTATCTGGAGAAGTGGGCCGCTTCGTTTGAGCTGTTCGGCGATGGTCCGCGCTTCTTGCAGGTGCCGGGTTTAAAAGCCGCCAAAGAGGAAGGCGAAGGCAATCCCGCGACCAAACTTGATTTGGCGCTGGCCTCAGGCAACAACGCTTCACTGTTCGACAATGCGGCAGGTCTGCCGCGTGCGGTCGAGTCCGGCAGGCTGGCGCTGACACTGCTAGCGTTTCAGTGCTTTGCGCCTGGAGGCCGAATCGGTGTGGCGAAGTGGAGCGGGGCAGATACACCCAGCAAAGGTTCATCCAACCACGCGCCCTGCACGCCATCGAGCATGCTGCACAGTTACCTGCAAGGGAACACATTGCTGGAGACGATTCATCTTAACCTTTTGAATCAAGAAGAAGCCAGCGACCTGGGGCCGAAGGGCTGGGGTAAGCCGGTGTGGGAACTGCCGGTGAAAACAGCGGGAGATAAAGAAGCCATTGCTAATGCCACGGGAAGTTATCTTGGCCGGCTGGTGCCTCTGAGCCGGTCGATTCGATTGGAGGCGGAAGGTCGGCAGATGATTCTAGCTAACGGCCTCGATTATCCGCTGGCTCCCATCTTCCGCGAGCCCGCTGCCACGATGGTGCAGCGTGATGAGGAGACGGCAGTGCTCGGAGTTGCTCTAGGGCGTAGCATCTGGCGGCAGCTCTACTCGATCACGGTGAAGCGGCGTTCCAACAAGGACTCAATCTCTGGTCCGCTGGCTTTGCGAAACCTGGGGGAAGCTCAAGGCTGCACACTCTGGATTGGAGCGCTGGCGACGGACAAGGCGAAGATTGAAGACGTTGTCGAAGCGGCTTACGACATTCCTGCGGGCATGTTCCGAGATGCGGGCCGCAAGCTCTTTGAAGAAGGTGTCGCCCTCGCCGCTTCGTGGCAGGAAGCCGTGTCCAAAAGTGTGAAGGCTTATGCCGCAACCTTGAAGTTGGAACCGGTGCCTTATGACCGTGCGCGGCATCACTTCTGGACCGTGGTCGAGCAGCATGTGCCCACACTGCTGAAGCAAACCGACAAGCCAGAGGAGGCGGGCGATCTCAAAGCCTCCGCCTGGGGGCAGCGTGTGAAGGAGGCTGCTCATGCGAGCTTTGACTTTGCCTGTTCCCGTCAGAATCCCCGACAGATCCAAGCCTACGCCATCGGCCTTCAGCAGCTCTTCCTGCCCAAACCGAAAGACCCCAACGCACCCGTGAAGAAGAAAGCTTCCATCAAGAAATAATCATGAGCACCACTAACGACACTCCCAACCGCGCTGAACGTTTCCTCGGACGGCTGCGCAAGATCACCAACGACCGGGGCAAGATGGCGGCGCTCAGACGTGCTGCCAGTTCCAGCACAGAACGGCAGGCATGGCCGGTCATCTATAGCCTTGGCGAAGACATCAGCAGCCATGCCGCCTGCACCATCGCCGCGCTTTATGCGGAACACCCGGAGGAAGACAGCAAGGCCTTTAGCTTCGGCTCCACATGCCGCCGCATTGCTCTCGATGGTGTTACGGATTTTAAGATCCCCGATAGCTTTGACAGTCGCTTCCGTCGCCTACTCGCCTGTGATTCGGCTGAAGATGCTGCCGGGCAGTTGAAGGCCTGGATTCGTTTTGCCTCGGCCAAAGGTGTCGGCGTGAACTACGAGAAGCTCTTCTGGGACCTGCTTTCCTGGGGCAACCACGCCGACCGCATCAAGCTGGACTGGGCACGCGGCTTCTGGCCTGCCCGAAAGGAAACCAGTGAACAACCCGCCACCGAGGAGGCCGCAGCATGAGCTACCTGACTCAAATTCTCGTGCCCTACGAGACGGCGGTCCGCCATCTAAAGATTCGCGACAGCTATGACTGGCATCAGCGGGTCTGGCAGGCTTTCAAAGGCCGCGATGGTGAGAAGCGAGATTTCCTCAGCCGCGTGGATGAGATGGATGAGGCCTACCGTGTGCTCATTGTCTCCCCGCAGGCTCCTGAGAAGCCCGACTGGTGCCCGACGGACTGCTTCCATACGAAAGTGATCCCAGATGACTATCTGGCCGCTGGGACTTTCCGCTTTAGCCTGCTGGTGAATCCCACGCGCAAGGTGCGCAGTGATGCCGACGGCAACCGCACTAAAAACGGACGCCGTCTGCCCCTGACGAAGCGTGAAGAGCTGCTGACATGGATGCAGCGGAAGGCGGAGGCGGGCGGCTTTGACATCGGTGATGTCGAAAGCCTGCGCACCATCCCCAAACCGAGAAGCTACTTCCAAAAAGCAGGCATGAGCGGTGTGCATTTCGCGGTCGAGTTCCAAGGCGTGCTCACCGTGACGGATGCCGAACTTTTCCGCCGCACCTTCACCTCCGGCATCGGTAGCGCCAAGGCCTTCGGCTTTGGCCTGCTGGCGCTGGCTCCACTCTCCTAAACATCAACCAAACAACCCTCAAAGACTAACGAACTCTATGAAACTGATCGAACTCCACATCCTGCAATCCTTCCCCGTCTCTTGCCTGAACCGCGATGACGTGGGTGCTCCGAAATCTGCCACCTTCGGCGGCGTGCCGCGTGCCCGCCTTTCCAGCCAGTGCCTCAAGCGCGCCATACGCGAGTATGCGCAGGACAACCTCCCTGAGGCACGCTTCGGCGGACACCGCACCAAGCTCATCGTGCAACCCTTGGCGGATGCTTTGATCAAGCATGGCCTGGATGAAAAGGCAGCGATGGAGCATGCAAGCAACATCGCCGACAAGCTGGCTAAACTGGATTCCAAGTCCGTGAAGGAAGGTGCGGTGCCACAAGTTGGCACGCTCACTTTCCTTTCTCCCTGCGAGCTGGAAGGCATCGCGGCAAAGGTGGCTGAACTGGTCAAATCCAACCCAAAGGCCAAGGACTACGAGAAGAGTCTCGACAAGTTTGCCAAGGAAGCCGGTCTTATGGATGGCGCGGATATTGCGCTGTTTGGTCGTATGGCAGCTTCTATGCCGTCCCTCACGCTAGAAGGCGCGGCAATGTTCAGTCATGCACTGTCCACCCACAAGACTGAGAACGATCTCGACTTCTTCTCTGCCGTGGATGACCGCAAGCCAAAGGGTGACGACGCAGGCGCGGGCATGATTGGCACGCTGGAGTTCAACAGCGCGGTTTATTACCGCTATGCTGCCGTGAACCTAGACCTCCTGTTTGATGCGGATCACTTGGGCAAACTCAGCACTGATGAGCGAAAGCAAGTGTTGGCAGCTTTCATCAAAGCCACCGTAATGGCCGTTCCTGGCGCACGGAAGAACAGCATGAACGCCAGCGTGCCGCCGAGTTATGTGCTGGGTGTTTACAAGGAGGCTGGGCAGCCCGTGCAGCTCATCAATGCCTTTGAAGCGGCGGTGAAAGGATCGGGACTCGTGGCCGCTTCTCGCAAGGCGCTGGAAGAACATCATGCCTCTCTGAAAACCACCTGGGGCATCACAACAGTTGAAGAAGTAGCCGTTCCTGATGCTCCGCTTTCCACCCTGATTGAAAAACTCACCAGCCATGTCCAATAAAGCCTGTCTGGTCCTCCTGCTGGATGGACCCATGCAAAGCTGGGGCTTTGCCTCCCGCTTCACCCGCCGCACCACGGCCCTGCACCCGACCAAAAGCGGAGTGGTGGGATTGTTAGCGGCGGCGCTGGGAATCGACAAACACGGCCCTGATGAAGCCGTGCAGGTCGCCCGTCTTGCTGAACTCGGATGCACCACGATCACGCTGCCAAAAAATCGCGGTGGGCGTGAACTGCCCATGCTGCGCCTGAGTGATTACCAAACCATCGGTGGTGGTTATGACAAAGGCACGGACTGGATGAAGAAACCCCGTGCCGCCAGCGGTGCCACGCTGGAAACAGTGCTCAGTGAGCGGCATTACCTGCTTGATGCACGTTTCGGCGTGCTATTGGAGGGTGAGGTTGCTTATCTGGCCGAGATCGCCACCAAGCTAAAGAACCCTACCTGGGGCGTCTGGCTGGGACGGAAGTCTTGCATTCCAGCCTCGCCTTTGCTGGTGGGTGTGGGCAGCGACTCGGCAGAAGGCTGGAAACTGCTCATCAAGGCAGCACGGCTCGATGAATCGGTCACGCTGGAGCAATTCGACCACGTCATCGAAGGCGAGGCCGCTGAAGGTCAGGACAGCGAGTGGCTGAACGACACTCCCGTGGCCTTCGGTGCCGCCATCGGTGAGCGCCATGCGCCGAGACGGGTGCGACAGGTGCGGAGGAAGTTGCCTTCAGAGTCCAGCATCACATAATACATATTGCTCACTCCCTTCCACTCCCGTATTCTATGCCTCATGACCACGAAGGAGAACATCACCCGTTGGCGCAGTCTGCCGCCGGAGGAGAAGCTGCGGCGCAACTGGGAAGCGATTCCTCTGGATGTGGCGCAGAGCATGGCCTTCGAGAGGGAGCCTGTGGCGATCGAGAAGATCACCGCGACACTCGCCCGGATCACGCCACCCGCTTTATTGAAACCACGCGCGGCGTCCTGAGCTACACAGAGCTGGCTCCGCTGCTGGCAGACCGCGTGACAATCGTGGAGGCCGCAATCCTAGCCGGAGACTATGCCGAGCAGCCGCTGGACGAATGGCTCATTTTAGATCTGCACCGCCGCATCTGTATGGATCTGGTTCCAGAGTGGGCCGGGAAATGGCGGGACATTGAAGTCACAGTGGGGCGGCTAAAGCCTGCCTTGCCCTTTCAATTGCCCATGCTGATGCGGGATTATGGTCTGGATCTGCAAGCACGCTGGCAAGCTGCTGCGGCTGAGTTTTCAGATCTGACACTGGAGTTTCTGGCTTATGCCGAGGGGCGCTTTCTCACCATTCACCCGTTCCGCGATTTTAACGGACGGACTATTCGTCTATTCCTAACAGAATTACGCCGCCGTCTGGATCTTCCCCGCGTGGAGCTGGCACCGGAGAGTGAGGCAGAGCGTGCAGCCTACTTTACGGCTCTAGAGGCGGCAGACGCGCATGACTGGCAGCCGCTAACCGTTATCTGGAACTCACGCTTTCAAGCCATCTCCTAGTCTCCACCATGGCCCTCTTTGAACGTCCGCCTATCGAAACACTGGCCCCAGCCAAGGACCGGTGGACACCATTGTATCTGGAGCATGGCCGCTTGGAGGTGGATGACTCCTCGGTGAAATGGATCAGTGCCAATGCCACGCTATGCCGCATCCCCGTGGCAACGGTTTCTGCACTGCTGATCGGTCCTGGAGTAACGATCACCAGCGCGGCCATGAAGGCCTGCGCGGAGAGCAACACGCCGGTCTGCTGGACCGGTGCGGAATGTCTGCGCTTCTACGCTTTTGGCCTGACGCCGAACCACACGAATGACATGCCCCGCCTGCACGCCACTCTTTGGGCAGATAAGAAACGGCGGAAGCTAGTGGCGCAGCGCATGTTCCTGATGCGCTTCCCTGGAGAGAATGTGGAAGACAAGAATATCAAAGAGCTGCGAGGTATGGAAGGGCTGCGGATTCGCATGCTCTACAACAAATTGGGCGCGGAATACGGCGTGACTTGGAAAGGCCGAAACTATGACCGCAGCAACTGGGACACGAGCGACGGCATCAACAAGGCCCTCTCTGCCGCCAATGCCAGCCTCTACGCTCTCTGTTCCGCTGTTGTTTGCAGCCTGGGCTATTTACCAAGCCTCGGCTTTGTGCATGATGGCGGCACGCTGCCCTTTGTCTATGATGTAGCGGACCTCTACAAACACCTCACGAGCATCCCGGCTGCCTTCATGGCGGTGCGGCAGGATGCCGCAGACGATGGTGAGCTTGTGCGCAAGATTTTGAAGGAGTTAGTAGAAAAGGAGAAGATCCTCCAGCGGATGCCCAAAGATCTGGCCAACCTACTGGGGACGGAGGAGGCAAATCCGCTCGATGCCACCGCTCGCCCGCCTTCTGCTCTGTAGGCACCACCCCGTAACCGTAGGCGCCAGACTGTAGTTTCATTGTCTTCAAATCTCCCAGTCTTTTCCGTCCCATGACCGTCCTCATTGCTCACGACACCCCGCCCGCGATACGCGGGATGCTGAAGCGCTGGTTCATCGAGCCAAAGCCGCATGTCTTTGTTGGCACTGTGAACCGGCGGACGCGAGACAAGGTGCTGGATTATGTGAAGCGGAACGCGAAGGACATGAGCCTCTTAATCATCACCAGCGAGCCTAACTGCCAAGGCTTCAAAATTGAACGCTGGGGAAAGCCTGACCGCCAGGATTTATTCATGAGCGGACTGTATTTGGTGGCAGAGGACTGGATAGATCCGAGTAAAGTGCCTTTTTGAGACTTTGAAAACAGGCGTTTTTCTGTTTAATTTGACTCTGGAACCTTGTGAAAACCAGTGTTCTCCCCACCCGCGTGGGGATGGTCCGCAGCCACCCCATCAGTGACTCGGTCACCAGGCGTTCTCCCCACCCGCGTGGGGATGGTCCGCTTGAACCCAGATTGAGCTTCAACGCGGATTTGTTCTCCCCACCCGCGTGGGGATGGTCCGCGGACGGATCAGCGCGGCTGAAGCTGTTCACAGTTCTCCCCACCCGCGTGGGGATGGTCCGACCAGCATGAACATCACGCACGCACCGTTTGTGTTCTCCCCACCCGCGTGGGGATGGTCCGGCACACATGGACGCCGTCCGGAATGACATTGCGTTCTCCCCACCCGCGTGGGGATGGTCCGGTCATAGCCTCCATGGCTTTCCTTTTTGCTTCGTTCTCCCCACCCGCGTGGGGATGGTCCGAAATTCTAGAGCGTGGCATTGTTGAA
>JAIXOU010000059.1 GCA_027486585.1 Verrucomicrobiaceae bacterium
TAGAAAACAAGCACCCGTAGCTCAGTGGATAGAGCAGTGGATTTCTAATCCTGAAAGCTATGGATTGCTGCAAATAAAATTTCGCCTCTAATTCCCTGTAAATCAAAGGATTCGGCGCTTTAACGGTTTTCAGTGTCTCAACAAGCATTGCCAGAAGATGACACAAAACGCCAGTTTTTACCGCTTAACTGTCCCCTAACTGGCGACAATCTGAGGGCCGCTATTGGCAATAAATTTCCGGCGTCGAAATCCATTCAGTAAGCCCAGCCTGAAGCCGGTTCTCATCCCCCTCCCCCCGGTCTTTGTTCTAGCCTCCTCCATTGCTCCACAGATTCAGAAGCACGCGCCGCCGTCTCGCTCTCTTTGGTTCAACTGTCGGATGGCCTGCGGTTGCTACTTTGCATTGAAGCGTGAAGCCGGGCCTTTTTCAGTTACCGCATAGTGTGGCCGTGGTGTTCCTGCTTTTGATACTACAGCATACGCGCCCTGCCCGTCTGCTGCTTGTGGGCTGTAATCGTTTCCTCCTCCTTCTTTCCCCCGCGCCCGGAGTCACACACGCCACGGCTTGATTCCCGCCAGAATTGCGGTGATGCTCACAGCGGTCTGAAAAGACCGGGCTCTTTGATCAAAGGCTACTGCCGTCCCGCGAGCGGCACTGTCCACGCAAGTAAGAGGAGCCTCGCGGGCTTCTCTTTACTGATACTTGCCCTCAATTCATGCGGGCCAGAAGCCGGTGAACGCTCGTTGGATGCCAGCGCCCGCCCGATGGAGTCGGGACGTTGCGCTTGTTCAAGGCTTCCGCGATTCCTCGCACGGTCTTGATTCCCTCCTCCTCGATCTCCGCCAGCACGGGCCGCACTGATTCCACGGTTTCCAGTGCCTTACGATGATTCACCGCCCCAAGGATAGCGCCATGCGTTCCCAGCTTCGTGCCTCTGGCCTTTGCGCTCGCCAGTGCCGCCTTGGTTCGTGCAGAGATGGCCCGCGCTTCCTCTTCCGCTACCGCTGCCAGAATTTGCACCGTGAGACGGTTCGCCGTGGGCATGTCCACGGCCACGAAATCAATCCCAGCCTCCATCAGCCCAGAGATGAAATGCAAGTTACGCGCCAGTCTGTCCAGCTTGGCGATGATCAGCGTGGCCTTGTGCTTTTTGCACAGCGCCAGCGCGGCTTGAAGTTGCGGGCGATTCTTGCGCCTGCCTGATTCGATCTCTGTGAACTCTCCCAGCAGTTCCCAAGCTCCCCCGTTTAGATGGCCTTTCACGGCTTCCCGTTGTGCTTCCAGTCCCAGGCCGCTCTTGCCTTGTTGAGCAGTCGAGACGCGATAATATGCGATAAATTTCCCGTTCATGTTCACACATATACGTTCGTATATGTGTGAACACAAGTCCTTTCTTTGCCTCTGATTGCCAGCCGCTGCCAGTAGTTTAAAATCCTCCTCCTCCGTCTCCACACACATAGACCGCCCGGAGCGGAGGAATTTATCGTTTCTTCGATTCAGCCAAAGAAGTGCCGCCAAAGTAGAGTGATGCCATAAAATATCCAGGCTAAGACGACAGTTCCTACAACGCAGACTGCAATGGTCTGAATGCGGTTCCAGCTATCACGAAGATCATCAGCGGCTTTTTCTCGTTCCGTGCCAAACATGTGGGCTTGCATCCATTCCATGCCAGTCAGTTTGTCCTTCTCTGCTTCGTCTTCACGTTTGTTTTTACACAGCACCCGCCACAAGGCTGACATCATGCCCCATATCCAGCCAACGATAGCCAGCGTGGCAAGGATCAAGGGGACTCCGAAAAAGATGAATTCGACCACTTCCTTCATTTCTCATCCTGAGCGCGTTGGTCAGTGTGTCAATTATCATTCCTCTGCATCATCAAAGGGTGAAGCATCTGCCTTGGCTTCCTCCTTCAAGCTCAGCAGCAGGCCTCCGCCCGTGATTTCGATCACATCAGAAAAGCGTTTCGTCAGTGCCTCGCTCACTGCGCTACGGCCCGCGCCAGTGAGTGCTTCCAGCTTCTTGCCTGCCTCCGCCCGAGTTAGCGCACCATTGGCGAAGATGGCTTGTAAGTGCTCCAGCCGGATCTTCGCTTTTGATTCCTTCGCTTCACCGCCGCCGTCTTGCCATGCCTTGTAATCAAAATCAGGGATAGCTTCAAAACCATTCTCGCAAAGTGTCCAGGCCGTTGCCGGTCCCTTGTGCTTGCCGTTGTTTTTCTTTGGGCAAAGCATCACCACTCGGTTGTCGTTTTCGTCGGATGGATCAAAGGCCACATAACAGAGCACGCAGCGAGGATTGCTTTGCATGACGTAACTGCCGGAAATCAGGTCCGCCATCTGTCGGCCCTTATGTGCATCGCCTTCACGTTTCTTTCGATGGTGGGCCACGATCAGGCAGGCGGGCGGCTTATTCGCTGCGTCCAAGATGTGCTTTATTCCATCCATCGCGGCCTTTGTCTCCTTCGCTTTGTCATCATCTGCAAACTGATTCCACGGGTCCAGCACGACAAGATCAGGTTCAAATTCTGCAATCAAGTTTCGCAATGCATCCACCAGTTTAGAGTTGCCCAGCGATATATTGCCCCACTCGAATTCTAACAGCTTTACACAATCGTCCAGCGTGTCCGACATATCGACGCGCTTGGCATCCAGAATAAGCCTCAGAAGTGAATTTTCACTTTGGATGATCAACGTTTTGAACTTCGTGTTGATGGTGTAGCCCAGCCAGTTGCCGGAGCCGATAGCGCCTTGAATCGCCAGCATCAGCGTAGCGAAGCTCTTGCCGATGCCCGGACTTCCCGCCAGCACTGTGATACTGCCGCGAGTGATATGATAATCGCCCACAAGATTCCAGCCCTCCGGCTCCGCTTGCTTCCGCAGCTCGCCAAGCGTCCAGACTTTGAAGGGTGGTTTTTCCTCCGGCTTCGTTTGGGCCTCTGTGCGTGCCGCTCTATCTGTCGTATTGTGTATCGCCGTCGGGTCCATTACCCTCTGCCGCTTTTTGTTAGTTTCGTTCACAGGATTCATGGAAAGAGATCATTTAAAAGTTCAGGGTTTGCCCGCAGGCTGTGCGGGTCTGCGTTCAGTAGGTCCGCCAGATCTTTGCCCGGCTTTCCTGCCTTCGTGGTGAAGCCAGACAGGTCGAAGGCATCCACCACCGCCGCGCCTGCCTCCTTGATTTGCGCCGCCCACTGCCGCGCCGCATTGCCTCCGCTCTCGTCACAGTGCGGATAAATGCGGACATGCTTTCCCCGGAAGCAGGGCAGGCACTCCAGCGCCAGCCGATGAACACCCGCGCCAAGCACAGAGCACACGGCCACACGTTCCGCCGCGTCCAGTTGCAGCGCCGCATCATGCGCCGCTACGAGGTCCGGCGCTCCTTCCACCAATGCCACCACGGGGAAGCCTATCGCCTGCTCAATGCCGCAGGGATGATCCTTCCCGTTGCCGATGCTGTGCGCCTTTCGCCGGGGTGGGCTGCCATCACGCTCCGGCCAGTATTCACCGGAGAGAAGCCGCAACTCCACCAGCCGCCGCGCTTCATCCGCCACGGCCCAGAATGACAAGCCGCGCCAGTGCTGCCGCCACGGGCAGGCCGCATCATAGATGCCGAAATGCAGAAGCCCGCGCCGCGCTGCCAGCTCGATGCCTGCCAGCGAAAAGCCGCGCAGACTCGCCAGCGCCTTCTTTTCCTCTGCTGTGCCCGGTCGCAGAGTCGGCCACGGCTCCGGCTTCCTCATCGGCTCCGGTCGTCGGGGTGCCCGTGGGCGTGGCTTCACCGTGCCGGATTCATCCGCCACCAGCCCAGCCCGCGCCGCGCACCAGCGCACCGCCGCTGCTGTGTCTAGGTCTGCCGCTGCCTTCACAAAGTCCACCACGTCCCCACCCTCGCCGCTGGAATGGTCAAACCAGCGCCGCGACTCGGCGAACACGCTAAACGATGGCCTGCGGTCATCTCTCCAGGGCGTCCGGCATGATTTCGCCGGGCGTCCTTCCAAGCCTAGCGAGTGCCAGGCATCTGCAATGGTGAAGCAGCCCTTCACCCGCTCAATCAATCCACGTTCCATGATATGATAAATCCTCCGGTTGCGGGGGAGATGCGGAGGAGGAGCCAGCCCGGTGCCAGTCCCCTTAAGCCCTCAGTCCATGCTCGATTTCAGACAGCCGGAGGAGGAATCCCGGCCCGCCTGCCAGTGCGCCAGCAATCGCCAGCGAATGACAGACAGGATAGGGAATGCGCCTCCGGTGAAAACCTCGCAGGGATGGGGCAGGGGTTCCGGTTGGAAAGAATAGAGAGAGTCCCCCTTCTTTTCCTATAGCCAGCTCTCCGCCGTCTCCGCTACTCCTTCACTGCCTTGATTGCCTCCTTGAGGAGACGAATTAATTGTCTGATTTCGCCGGATGATAAACTGAGTTCAGTGTAGTGCGGCAAGTCAGGATTACATGGCTGAGAAATGCAGATCAGGTCTGCGTTGTATGCTCTCACCTCCACGCCGTACTTTATCGTCAGGCGGCCCGAGTACGAGGGGCTTGGTTCGCTCATAGTGTTCCTACCTCCTTCACTTCAAGCTTGCGATGAAGCGCCGCCATCACGCGGCCCGGATCGAAGCGCACCAGTTTTCCGGCGCGAACATGAGGCACGACACGCGCCTTAACCATGCGGTCTAGTGTGCGGACACTCCAGCCCAGCTTGGCCGCCATTTCCTGCCGTGTTGCCAACAGCGTGCCGTTGCCTGTGTGTCGGGGTTTTGCCGATGCCTTGTGGCCCGGCCCGTCTGTTTCGAGTTTCTTGTTTCGTGGTGACATGCGTCAAACATCACCCCGCGTTTCCGTGGCTTGCACTGTGCCTGCCAGTCGCCGCTTGGTGAATGCTGGCGACTTGATCACGCCTCCCCGTTTTTGGCGAAATCTGGCCTATTTGATCCAAATCAGCCAGCACTTGACTTTTCTGCATCCGCCCTCGCTAGCAGAATTTTTGTCAAAGGATCATCTTTATCAAAGTCCTTCAAATCTCTCCGCATCGACTCTTCAAACATGCGCCGAAGTCTCTGCTTTTCAGTCCAGTGAAGCAGGAAGAAGCGCTCGAAATAATCTTTCCCGAGATGGAAGCCAGCGCCTTCCAGGTGCTTCAAATCGCCAAACTTTTTGGGGAATGAACGGCATGTTTTTTTGATCTCCGAATCCTGATTCCACTCTGCTTTGAAAACATCGTGAAGGGCAAGTTTCCAGCAGGTGTTAAAGTTGATCAGTTGATCAAGGCTCAATGCTTTGAGACAGAACGGGGACTGCTCAAGTTCGTCCAAGAAATCGCTCCATGAACCTGAGCGCTTTGGATGTGCGTGGCGTTCTTGAATGAAGTAGCTGTCCCATGCTTCCTTGATATTGCTCATTGGCAGTCGAACGAAGTAATGAACTCCGCGTGAATCTCGGTCGTCGCGATGGAAGAATTTCTTCTGCTCATAAGTTGAAGCTACTTCGACAGCTTCCTTCCAGTGCTCGAAGTGCCTGCCCATTTTCCGATTTACCCAATGCACTAGCTCTTTGGCAGGCGGCTTTTTTGCTCCCCAAGGATAGGGGTTAATGCCTCGCCGAAACTCTTCGTTCGCATTCGATAGGCGTTCCTCTTCGCTGTCTTGTCTGGCTTGGTGGTAGAGCCTGCCAAGCGTTCTTCCGGCATCGCGTTTGTGGTTTGGATTCTCTGCTTTGGTAGCCAGCTCATGAAGCCATTTCCAGAGCAAATCTATGGTCCATGTGCATGAGTGCATCAGTCCAGCCACGTCTGACTTGGTATCCCCCAGCTTGCTGGTGATGAGCCTTTGCATTCTTCCTTCCCAGTCTTCTGGATCAGAGGGAAAATTTTGAAGCTGCCAGTAATCTTCTGGCTTCATGTTCCAGGCTTCTGCTTCATGGATGATTCGTGCCCCTGCGTTAATTACTTCCAGTGCTGCATCAAGATCATCGGTCGTTTTTGCCTCGATCCTGGCAAGTGTGCGTTTATCGCGAAAAATTCGGCCTCTCTTCGGCTCCTCAATGGGCTTTTGATTGTCCTTTGGAGAATAATTTTCTGTCCCTGAATCCATCTGATCGGAGTTCGCAGACTTCGACGGCTTACCCCCGCCCCCCCGCTTCTTTTTCGTTGGATTCTTCATCGTTTGGTCTTCTTGGTTTTTGTGGCTCGCTTGATGGGATGCAGTTTGGATTTCTCCGGCATCAGTGCCCACCATGCCCGCGCCGCCTCCGGCTTCACGGATTCCCGATAGTGCCGGAAGAGCATGGCCGTGGACGTGTGTCCTAGCTGCAAGGCTGTCTCATTGATGTCTCGATGCAGCGCCAGATGGTAAGAGGCGAAGCTATGGCGCAAGACATCGTTCGGCCATCGCTCAATGCCTGCCGTCTTCATCGCGGCCAGTCGCTTCTTGCGGTCCTCGCGGCCCATTGGGCAAGTCACCACGCGACCAGACTTGCCCGCGTGTGGCTCCAGCCATGCCCGCAGGTTTTTCGAGATGACCACCAGCCGCCGCCGCTGCCCGCCCTTGGACTTTCTAGCCGTTACCTCGATATAGCCCGAATCCAGATTGATTTCCTTCCACTCCAAGCGCCCGATTTCATCGGGCCGCAGTCCTGCAAAGCCACCGATGGCGAGCGCGGGAAGCCAGTCAGAATGTGCCGCCTTGAGCAGCGCTGCCATTTGTTCCGGCGTGAACACCTCCACGCTGTCCTTGGCCTCCACTCGGGGTTTCTTAACCTTGCGGAAAGGGTTCTCGGCGATGCGCCCCCGGTGCATGGCATAGGCGAATATCGCGCCAATCGTGCGATGGTAATTCCCTTTCGAGAGATCACCCACCGCCAGCCCTGCGAGCCATCGGCGAAGGCTTTCAGGTGTCACATCGCAGGCCAGCGCCTCCGGGCCGAAGTGCTCCTCGAAAGTTCGCCAGCGTTTCTTGAGATCGCGCCTGTAAGCCTCGGAGAGCTTGCGCGTTTCTGGATCATCCTGGAACTCCTGCCAGATGGCCGCGAGAGTCAGCGCCGCCTGTCTCGATTCAAAGAGCGCTGCCGCATCCCGTGCCACGGTCACAATGTCTAGCCCAGTGCCCTTCAGCGCCTTCCAGCAGTCCACCCAATCCCGCGCCACATCCAGCAGCGTCACCCCATAAGCATCCAGCAAGTCCACAGCCTGGCCCGCGTCTGCCGCGTGCTCCGGCCTGCGGGCGATGCGTTCGGCAAGTGTGCCCGTGTTCGTCCTTGCCGTCTCCAGCATTTGAAGGCGGCGCTTGGCTGCGTCGGGATCGGTGAAGTATTCACGCTTCCTTAAGCCGCTCATGTAATGTGAGAGCATCCACCGCACTTTAGCACCTGGAAGCGCCTGTTCTTGAAGCCGTGGCTTAGGTTCTCGCTTCTTGCGCTTGATTGGCAGAGGTAGTCCGGTATTGTCTGCAACTGGCGATTCCATGCGTCCAGTATGCCTTAACTGTCCCCTATCTGTCCACTTCTTTATATTCTCAATAAAGCGTTTTCAGATACAAAGCATTAAGAATCAATATTTTGCACCCGTAGCTCAGTGGATAGAGCAGTGGATTTCTAATCCTCTGGTCGCAGGTTCGATCCCTGCCGGGTGCGCTTCATTGATATACAATGGGTTAGAGTGATTTTTGGTCCCAATTTAAAGCGATAAAAAAAGTTCACTCGGACATTTCTCGGACACTATTTAACCTTACTCCCCAAGGTTCTTTGTCTTTGGTGAATTAGCCTGCCTCTCATTTAACACCCCCATTCCTGCGATGGGGGACGCCACGGGTAGGGGTGCCGATCCCCTTTCTGAGCTGATCTTGGTTATGTGGGGCAGTGAAATTTTTTCCAATTCTACGAGCGTCCCTGCGGAGTCCCCTACGGTTGTAGTGATGGCGATGTGGTGCTAGAATATCAGATGCGAGCAACGACCAATGAAAAAGCATGGGGTGCCTGCCGTAAGGCGTATGCGCTGGGAGACTCACTCCGACACGCTGCCAGCAGGCTTGGCTTGAATTACGAGGCGGTCAAGAAGCGGGCGCAGCGGCAGCGCTGGCCGAGTCCAGCCATGCTAACGAAGGCTACGCCAAGCCCTTGTATGTCAGGTGCGGAGATTGCGGCGGAGACATGGGCGGCACGCGGCGAACTGCACCGCCTGACGGTATGGGAGTTGGTGGCCGCTGCGCTGGGTTCTGCGGCCCCTGCACGGCTTGAGAGCTGGGCTGATATAGAAAGGGCTGCCCGACTCGGTGATAAGGCTACGGGACTCGAAAGAACGGTTCCGGTGGTGGCTCTGACTTTCCCTTGTGGTGGGGATGCTGGTTTTATTGATCTTGCGTGAGATGTCTGAGGATCACTCGTAGAGGCCACGGCTATTTCTTCTTCACGATTTGCTCTAGTTTTGCCATATCGTAAATAATACCTTCTTTTGCTGTCTTCTGCTGGGCATACGTTTTGACATACGCCTGCATGTCTTCGGGCATGGGAGCGCCTGCAAAGTACTTGCTGCGAGCATCAGCGGAGGCTTCTATTATAAGACGTTCTTCAGGGGTGGTTACCTCCTTCAGTGCGTCAGTTGTCCACCCCGCCAACACCTTGGATTTCTGCTCAGGAGCTAACTCTTGAAAGGTAGGGTTCGACTCGATTTCACTCCAAAGAGGGAGCTTTGACTGAGGGGGGCGTATTTTGGCCCGTATCTCTTCATCACTTAGTGTTGTCGCTGGTTTGTCGGGCTTTGGAGCCTCTTTTAATTCGTCAATGGAGTGAACATCACTGGTTTTAATTCTTATTTCCAAATTTGTCTCATACTCGTTATAAACGGTGAAAACACCATCGGTCCAAGGTTTGCCCGCTGAGTAATATTTATCGAGTTTTTTCCCATTTCTTGGATTAATAGCCTTAGCGTAAATAACGTAATACGTTGTAAAAGGCCAGATAGCGGACGCAGCAGAAGCTATCATCATAAGGGCTGCAATAAGGCATTTAATTTTTGTTAGTGTCATGAAAGTGAGTCTTTCTCATGGAGTTAGGTTTTGCAAGTTGCACGAGGAAGGGTTGAATATTTTAGCGGAGTTACTTTGAGATTACGCCTGCCTCCATCCCAGCCTTTTCACCCCATTTTTTGCTAATCTCTACAATTTCACTCTTCATTAAATGTGTGACAGCGGCCTTTTTTTTACCGATTGGGCTATTTAGAAAAAGGGTTACTGCATGTGCATCTTCCCGTGTGTACGACTCACCTGTGACCATTTTTGCTCCAGATGGACTTTGGAAGAATGAGGTCATGGATTCAATCTCCTCAATGGAAAAATATTTGTCATAGACTGGAACAATCAGCGCCATCAAATCTTGGACGTTAAGCTTTTGTTCGAGAGCATCGAGAAACAATGGCGAATACACATTAGACAATCGGTATTCGCCGATTATTTTTTTCTTGCTTTGAAGGGTATCCCTTTCAATCCCACTCGCTCGAAGATATTTCTCAATCTCACTCCGCTTGGCAGTTGACACTTGAGCATGTAAATTCGTGAACAATCCAAGGAATAGAGTGATTAGTAAAAATATTTTTCTCATAGGATTCTGTTTTTTAGGCGCCAACGCGAGTGAAAGGGGCCTTTTGCTTTTTGCAAATCCTGAATTTTTCAAGATTTGCTATCATGCACCAACGGGTGCGATGTTGTTGCAGTGATAGCCTGGCCTCGCTGCTTCCGAATAGTGCGGGAGTGTGATTGTAGCTGGCGAGGGGCAAAGTGCAGCCAGAACGCATCAGAGAGGCAAAGGGGGCACTAGCGCAGGCCTTTGCACTGGATGAAAATTTTGAGACTACCTGCGGCTAATGACCCCGTTGCTGGAAGCGTGCATTTAGGTGCTTAAGTCCGTGCCATTCACACCTGACTCTTTTCACGGATCAACCGAGAGCAGTCAGTCAAAGTGGGGATGTTGGTTTTTTGCGGTTGTTAAACCATGTACAGCCATTGATTATTGCGACACCAACGAGAACAGTCAGGACTGGCCCGATGAGGACTGGTCCAAGGACAACCGCACCGACCAAGGCTATACCACTGAGCCACCACTTGATGGTCTTTCTTGATGGTTTATATCCGGGGACTGTCTCGGGGAAGTATATACGTTTAAGTTCGTCTACTTCGCGGTTTCTATTCATGGGTTCGGCGTGTTAGGGATAACAAAATTAAGGCGGAGGGCGTTCTACAGCAACCATGAGACGATACTCAACAAAGCGACAGCCACTGCGACGACACCAAGACATCCACTTTTTGCGTATGGATGTAATGGACGATGTAGCTCAAAATCAAACCCCGTGCTATCTGAAGGGTTTGTCAGTTTAAACAAAGCCTTGGGTGCCATTTCGTGCCCTTGAGCGGAGGCCTTTTTGAGCCAATGAATTGCTTCCTCGACATTCTTCGGAACAACAGGGAGGCTACGGGGCACCAGACCGGATAGCATGACTCCGAGTTGAAATTGGGAGCTTCTTTCTCCCTGTTCTGCAGCTTTTCTGTACCAGAAGGCCGCCTCAGAAAAATTCTGTTCTACAGCTTTTCCAAGACTATACGCATGAGCTAAATCTCGCTGGGCAATCATGTGGCCTTGTTCAGCGGCCTTTCTCCACCACTTTACGGCAAGCTCGACATCTTTTGCCACGCCTTCTCCGTTGAAATAGCAGTTACCAACGTATACTTGAGAATTCATACTGCCTTTTTCGGCAGGGCCAATGTGTTCTTTGAAATAGCTCACAAGGGTATCATCGCATACAGCCGTAATTTATTCCAGAGATTTCGTGGAATTTCTTAATGGTAATCGTTGATCTGATCATTGAAATTAAATGCGATAGCGGGTATTCATGAGAGGAGTTTAACCTTTGTCTTCTATTGGTTTTTCGCCGTCACAAAGGACGTACATAACCTGAGATTACTCTTGATTCGTGCAAGCTCGACCGAGTTCCGGCAGCGGAAGAATATCAGCAGCCAGCCTCCGTCACGGCAGTAATTGACGCTCACGGCTGCTTTGAGTGAATGAAGCCACTTCAGGCGTGAAATCGCGGCTTGTGGTTGGTGTTGCGGTAAGATCATGGGCAGCTCGTCGAGCCAAGCGGGTTCGATGAGGCGCAGGAGATCAATGGCCTGCTGGCCCGTGGCGTTCTGGCATGTTTTTTGAGCTGCTTTGGTGACGGAGGTGAGTTCATTTTGCATGGTGAGTTGGGGCGGGGTGATTGTTTTGGTTGGTCGGTTTTTCCCGTTTCCGCCTTTTTTGCCCGCTATAGCTTACCATTTGACCATTTGAAGGGTTTTTCCCCCAAAGTCCCTATGGGAAAGAAATATAGAAAGTTTGGGGGAAACGGCTCCAAATGGTCAAACGGTAAAACTGTGTGTGTGATACTGGGGGCGGGAGGAGGGAGAGGCATCGCGGCAGCGGTCAATCTCTCTTGAGGGAGAGGGTCGTACTCGTTGTGTGCAGGCGCACGTCGGCCCAGTGGCGCGCTGGGTGTTCGCTGAACCCACCGTCCTTGAGCTTTCGACTGAGCTGCTTGTTGGACATGCAGTATCGAATGCCGTTGTCCTCAGCCCACGATTTGTAGGCCATGAACAAATCAAGCTTACTGATACTCATACCAGGCTCCTGCTTGATGTAGCAAATGGCTCAAGACAACTGACGGCGGCCCATATCAGAAAGCTCGCAGGTCACTTTTCATTGCCTGCCGATTATTTTCTGGAATCTTAATTGCCACGCTTTTTCTCACTTTCTGGCTGGGATCAAGCGCAGGCTAGACTTGCCATCGAGGCCAAGGGATTCCACTATCGGCACTCCTACGCCTATCATGCCCAAGTACATCGTCACCATCGGACTCGAAGTCCACGCGCAACTCACCACCCAGAGCAAGATGTTCTGCGCCTGCCCGCGGGAGTTTGGCGCAGAGCCCAATACACACACTTGCCCGACCTGCCTAGGATTGCCTGGAGCGCTGCCAGTTCTCAATGAAGCGGCCATCGAGAAGACGATCCTCACAGGCATGATGCTGGGCTGCGAAACCCCACCCATCGTGAAGTGGGATCGCAAAAACTACTTCTACCCGGATATGCCGAAAAATTATCAGATCACACAGTTTGATCTGCCTCTGTGCATTGGTGGTGGCGTTCCGCTTTATGATCTGGCTTACCCGAAAGATGTCCAAAAGAGCATCGCCAATCCAGGGAAGGTCGTGAAGCTGACACGCATCCATTTGGAAGAAGACGTGGCCAAGAGCACGCATCATGACAAGTTTACCACCATTGATTTCAATCGCGCGGGAACGCCTCTGATGGAGATTGTCAGTGATCCTGATATCGACAGCGCCGAGGAGGCCTTTGCCTACCTGACCAGCCTGCGCCAAATTTTAATCTATGGTGGTGTCAGTGATGCCGATATGGAAAAGGGCAATCTACGCTGCGATGTGAATATTAGCCTGCGGCCAGAAGGCCAGAAGGAACTCGGCTCGAAGATTGAGCTGAAGAATCTGAACTCCATGTCCGCCGTGCGTCGTGCCATCAAGTATGAGATCGAGCGCCAGACCGAAGCTCTGGATAA
>JAIXOU010000066.1 GCA_027486585.1 Verrucomicrobiaceae bacterium
AACCATCGTAAACAACTGTAAACCATCGTAAACAACTGTAAACCATCGTAAACAACTGTAAACCATCGTAAACAACTGTAAACCATCGTAAACGGATACCCTCCCTATGCCTACCATTCTTGTCATCGAAGACGACAGTGCTATCCGGCGCGGTGTGACGGATGCGCTACGCTTCTCCGGCTACACGGTGCTGGAGGCGGCGGAGGGCTCAGCTGGGATGGAACAGGCACAGAAGGCGACGTTTGATCTTATGCTACTGGATCTGGTGCTGCCG
This sequence comes from Verrucomicrobiaceae bacterium, assembly GCA_027486585.1. Classification (GTDB taxonomy): domain Bacteria; phylum Verrucomicrobiota; class Verrucomicrobiia; order Verrucomicrobiales; family Verrucomicrobiaceae; genus Prosthecobacter. The sequence continues at coordinate 275 of JAIXOU010000066.1, forward strand.
AATTACAGCGGCTTTGAAATCCTGCGCGCTTTGCGGGAACATCGGCCTGGCACTCCGGTGATCATTCTTTCCGCGCGCGGTGAAGAAGCGGATCGCGTGAAAGGTCTGAAGCTAGGTGCGGATGATTATGTGGTGAAGCCCTTCAGCGTGCGGGAACTGTTAGCACGCGTGGAGGCCGTCCTGCGCCGATCTCCAGAACGTCCGCGAGCTGTGCAACAGATCACGTTTCCCCAAGGCATCGCCGACATCGAGCGAATGGAATTGCGCTACATCGACGGCACACGCGCTGAGTTATCGGATCGCGAAGCAGGTCTCATCGAGTATCTAGCCGCCCATCGTGGGCGCGCAATTTCTCGTGACGAACTCCTGCGCCGCGTCTGGCGTATCGAACCACAGCATACCGAGACCCGAACCATCGACATGCACATCGCTCATTTGCGCGCTAAGCTTCGAGACACAGACGCCAGTTTTTTATTAACCGTCAGAGGCAAAGGATACATGTTGGTGCAATGACGAATGAGTAAAACCTAATGACGAAAGAATGCCCAATGCCGAAAATACTCCCATAATCATCCAAAGTTAGCCCCATTCGTCATTCCCCTCATGCGCCCCATCCTCCGCTGGTTCCTTTTCACCGCCTGCCTTGTCGTTTTTACGGCAGCCATGCTGTGGATCAGCGCGCGGATTTTGGATCTGGAGGGTCAGCGTCAGCGAACGGCGGAGGAGGCTCAGGTGCAGGAAAAAGTGCGGTTGGCGCTCTGGCGTATGGACTCGCTGGCCAGTGCCCTGTTGATCCGTGAAAACTCGCGGCCCGCTTGGCACTACCAGGCTTTTTACGCTCCCGATGATCTTTTTGCCAGTAGCACGCAGAGCATTCCCAAAGGTCAGGCACTGATGCCTTCGCCCTTGTTTGGCAGTTTGCCGGATCTCGTGCGATTGAACTTTGAAATCGTGTCTGGGACCTATGCTAGTCCGCAGGCCCCTGCCGGACAGCAGAGGGAGCTCGCCTCGAATTGGTATGCTTCCAGCCCAGAGACAGCGCAGGCGATGGATAAACTTAACCAATTGCGTGCTCTCCTCATAGAGCATCCCGAAATGCAATTGCCGCTGTCAGTGGGTCAATCACCTCCGCCGGGAAAAGCTGTTGGTGATAAAGCTAAGACGGCTGAATTAAAGAAAGATACAGTGGACATGCAGATGATTAGCAATGCGGTCGAGCAGACTCAACGATCGCAGATTATCACTCGGAATTTGATGGCTGAAAAAGCCGAAATCAGCAATGCTCCGCTCAAAAAAATTGCGCCAGCCCCTGCCGCCGCGCCGAAGCCCGAAGTCGCCTCTAGAGGTTCTTCGGATCGGTCTAGAAGCCCATTGGATGCAGTGAAAGATCTGTATCATGAATCCAGAAGAGGTGAAGAAACCAGCGCTTCCGGTTCTGCCATGACTGATGATTCATTGCCTGCGCGTCCCGGTTCCAGTGCGCCTGCTCAGCGGCAATCTTTGCCAGGTCTCGCTGGCGACCTCCGAGCTGTGTGGGCAGATCAAGAACTGCTGCTTGTCCGCCAGGCCAGCTTAGAGGGAGTGACTCGCTTGCAAGGCGTTTGGCTAGACTGGCCCTTGCTCCAGAATCGCCTGCTCGAGGCGGTGCGTGATTTATTGCCCGAGGCAAAACTCATATCTCTGAGTCCTGAACTAGCACGCACCGATGCAGCAGCTCTTGTGACCCTGCCTGTTAAACTGCTCACGGGCAAAGTGCCGATCATCCAACTCGATGGCGGCTCGCCCTTGATGCCCGCCTTAGCCATTGCCTGGGCCTGCCTCATTGCCGCAGCGCTAGCCATCGCTTTTGTACTGCATCGGGCCGTATTGCTCAGTGAAAGGCGTGGTGCTTTTGTTTCAGCCGTCACGCATGAACTGCGCACGCCGCTAACGACCTTTCGTCTTTACTCCGAGATGCTGGCGGATGACATGGTGCCCGCCCCTGAACGACGCCGTGAATATTTGACCACACTTTGTGACGAATCCACACGCCTCATGCATCTCGTGGAAAACGTGCTCTCCTTTTCACGAATCGAGCGTGGACGAACGGCGGCAAGGATGGAGCTGGTCAGTGTCGAAAGCCTGATTCAGCGGATCGAGCCGCGTCTGCGCCAGCGTACCGATCAAGTGGGCCTCCTTTTGAAAACGGACGTGAATCATGAGGCTGGCCTAGCCTGCGTCAAAGTAGATGCACTCGCTGTGGAGCAGGTGCTTTTTAATCTGACCGATAACGCCTGCAAATACGCGGCACCTGATTCTGACCCACAGGAACTGCACCTCTCTGTCGTTGTGGAGGGCAGGGAAGTGCGCTTCACACTCCGCGATTTTGGCCCAGGTCTCTCTATACAAGCTCGCAAAAAACTTTTCCAACCCTTTGCCAAATCCGCGACAGAAGCCGCCCATAGTGCGCCTGGCGTTGGATTGGGCTTAGCCCTCTGCCGTCGCCTAGCACGCGAGCTTGGCGGCAGCTTGACACATCAGGCTGTGAGTGGACGTGGAGCCTGCTTTTGTCTAAGTCTGCCACGACAGGCCTGATGAATTGCTTTTTCTGAATGAAATAGGCTTGCTAGATGGGGGATTCGCAGTCGTATCATGGGATTCCATTCATGATCGCCCGCTTATTCCTTTTATTCACGATTCCTGCAACGTTCGCGTTCGGTTCCCAACCGAAGTCCACGGCGGATTTACCCGACCCGAATCCTGAGGTGCAAAAGGCTGGTTTTGTGGTGCCAGAGGGCACGGAAGTTACGCTCTGGGCACAGGAGCCAATGATTGCTAAACCCGTGCAAATGAATTGGGATGCGCAGGGTCGTCTATGGGTCGTGAGCAGCACGACTTATCCGCAGATCAAACCCGGAGATGGCACCAAGGATCAGGTGCTGGTGCTGGAAGATACCGATCATGACGGCAAGGCTGATAAATCCACCGTCTTTGCCGAAGGGCTGCACATCCCGACGGCAGTGATCCCAGCGGATGGCGGGGCCTATGTGGCCAACTCAACTGAGCTGATTTTCCTGAAGGATACCAATGGCGACCTGAAAGCCGACGAGCGCACCGTCATCCTCAGTGGTTTTGGCACCGAGGATACCCATCATTTGGTGCATACGCTTCGGCATACACCGGAAGGTATGATCTCCTTCAATCAATCCATCTATATCCACAGTCACATTGAAACACCCTATGGCGTGCGCAGGCTCATGGGCGGCGGCATTTGGGAATTCCGCTCAGAAACGAAGCGTCTGGAGATTCTGAGCAAGGGGCTTGTTAATCCTTGGGGTTACGAGTTTGATCGCTGGGGTCAATCTTTTGCCACGGACGGAGCGGGTGGTCAGGGCCTGAATTACATCTTCCCCGGCAGTGTTTTCATCACCTCTCCAAACGCCGCGCGCACGCTGAGCGGACTTAGCCCAGGCCAACCAAAACAGTGTGGTCTGGAATACATTGATGAGCCACATTGGCCGGCTGATTGGCAGGGGTCGTGGGTCACCAATGACTTCCGTGGCAATCGGACCAACCGATTTAAAGTCACGCCTAGTGGCAGCAGCTACATCGCTAAACAAGAAGCTGATGTTCTAGCCTCCAATCATCGGGCCTTCCGCCCGATCGATATCCGCACCGGACCTGATGGTGCGCTCTACATCGCTGACTGGTACAACCCGATCATTCAGCATGGCGAAGTCGATTTCCGTGATCCTCGCCGTGATCAGGTGCATGGCCGTATTTGGAGACTCACGGCCAAAGGTCGTCCGCTCAGTGTGATGCCAAAGATTGTCGGCGCACCAGTAGCAGAATTGCTGGAAATGTTGAAGAGTGATCGTGGCTGGACCCGCCAATTTGCCAAGCTAGAGTTGCGAGCCCATGGGGCCAATGAAGTTGTTCCTCTGCTAAAAACTTGGGTAGAGACGTTAGACAAAGCGGATGCCAATTATGGCCACCATCTTTTGGAGGCCGCTTGGGCCCGCGAAGGCCTGAATAAATTTTCACCCAAACTTTGGCGCGACGTCTTTGCTTCCAGTGATGCACGCATTCGTGCCGCAGCCATGCGGATTCTGACACATCGCTGGCGCGAACTGCCAGATGCCATGGAGCTATTGGCCAAAGGCATTGCTGACGAAAATGCCCAGGTTCGTCTTTGGTCGCTGGCGGTGCTGGCAGACATGCGGCAGCCAAAGCCCTTTGAATTAGCCCTTAAAGTCCTGGATCAGCCGATGGACGAGAGTCTCGATTTCCTCATGGAACTCACCGCACGTGAACAAGCCGACATGTGGTTGCCCTTAGCGATCAGCGGTAAGCTCAAGCTTAATGACAATCCGAAGCACCTTGTCTATGCCATGAAAGCCACGGGCCGAAGTGAGGCGCTTGTGCCATTGCTTGTCTCTCTCAAAGCAGGCAAGCTAGCTCCAGATGACGCCGCCGCCGTCATGGCGATGGCAGGCGATGCCGCCAATGCAGGCCAAGCCAAAGAGATGTGCGATCTCGTCAATGACCCTGCAATGTCGGATAAGGTTGTAGGCCTGATGGATGCCCTAGTCAAAGCAGGCACAACTCGTGGCGTGAAGCCCGAAGGCGCTGAAGCTATCGCCAAAGCTTGGCTGGAAAGCCCCAGAGCTGAGATTCTTCATCGTGCCACCCTTTTAGCTGGCGCTTGGAAAGTGGAATCGACACGTGAAACCTTGATGGCCCTTTTGACGAAAGCTGAAACCATTCCAGCGATTCGTGATGGCGCAGTTCAGGGGCTATCCCGCCTGGGCGGAGTGAAGTCGCGCGACTTCTTTGACAAACTGTTCCAAGAAAACGCCAGCCTACGCGGACTCGCTGTTCAGGGCTTAACCGACGTTGGCCCTCAGCTCGCGGCAAAGAGAGCCGTTGAGTTTTTTGCGACTGCCAAATCAGCCAAAGAAGCCGCACCGATCTTGACCGCGTTTTTGAAAAACAAGCAACTTCCCGGGATCTTGGCTAAAGAACTGGCAGGCAAAACGATTCCTGAGTTTGTGGCCTTAGATGCCATCCGACTCGTCTCAACACGCGGCATCAAAGGCCCGCTGGAAGAAGCTCTGCGCAAGGCTGGCGCCGTGAAGCAAATGAATCAAGCCCTGACGCCCGAGCAAATGACCGCGATGGTCGATAAAGTCAAATCTCAGGGAGACCCTGTGCGTGGCGAAGCTATTTACCGCCGCCAAGCAATGCTCTGTCAGTCCTGCCACGCTATCGGTGACGCCGGCGGTGTGCTCGGGCCAAACCTTGTCAGCATCGGCGGCAGCGCCCCCGTGGACTACCTGATCGAAAGCCTGCTAGAGCCGAGCAAGAAGATCAAAGAAGGCTATCACATGATCATCCTCAGCATGAAAGACGGCAAAGTCTTTGCTGGTGGCCTTGTGCAGGAAGGTGCTGACGAAGTGGTGATTCGTGATCCTTCCAATCAATTGCAGAAAGTCCCCAAAGCACAGATCGCCAGTCGTCAGATGAGCCCAGCAAGCATGATGCCCCCAGGCCTCACCGCTAGCCTCCGTGAAGACGAATTCATCGATCTCGTGAGATTCCTTTCCGAGCTCGGTCGCGAAGGCAATTACAAGATCAAACCGAACCGCTTTGTACGCACTTGGAAGGTCATGGGAGACATGCCAAAAGACCAGATCGATCATGTCCGCCATGTCGGCCTTCACGCGCTGCATGAAAAAGACACCTCCTATCCGTGGCAGATGTTCTTCTCCCAAGTCAGTGGTGAAGTGCCGCTCTCGGAACTCCTGGAAATCAAGATGTACTCCTGGTTCCCAAAAATCGCCCAATTCAGTCTCAAGATGGACGCTCCAGGCAAAGTCAAACTCGGCCTCAGCTCGACCAAAGCCATCACGATGGTCGTCGGTGGTGAAGCCCTTCATGAAACAACCCCTGAGATAACTCTTGATCTGCCTGCAGGCATCACACCCATCAGCGCCGTGATTTCACGAGACGCCAAAGACATCACGTCCTTCCGAGTCGAGATCCTTGATGGGGCGGCCCAGGTAGTTGGGCAGTAGGTGGGAAGCGCACATGTCATTTGTACGTCTTCTCAAAGCAACGTTCGGACTAGCTACTGATCAGCCATCATGGCGAGTCGGTCACTCAGGACGAGACAGCATGTATTACGAGGAGCTCATCGCCGGAGAATGGAAGCGTATTACCATTGATGGTGAAATGCTTATGGGCCGTGCGCACCACGTGATTTACTCTGCCAATGGTGAGAGATGGCAAGATTACCCTGAGTGGGCCAGGGATCGGCGCACAGAGATTATTGGACGAATCAAGGCACGGTTCAGAAAGCCAGAATACGAGTATGAAGGAGGATGACTTCGGGCTTCAATAATTATAGCATCCTCGACAAAACGAGCATTATAGAGGTTGCTAAAAAACATGTCTCGAACAATCTGAGAACCATGCAATCACTGCTTCGAGTCCTATTTATTTTCGTCGCATTGCCTCACCTACTTTCTTCATGCGCTACGAGAGTTTTCTGTGATTCAGAAGCACCAAGGATTCCGCGAGACAGATCTCGCCTTTCAAATGGGACCAGCGATGAGCAGCGCTTAGAAGCTTATACAAGAGGGCATCAAGGTAATGATGGATTCAAACTCGATAGAGTTGAGGTCATCCGTCATCAACCAAACTGTGGCATGGACTTTCTGGCTTCATTTTACACACTTGGCATCATCCCTCATTCTGCTCCGCAACCGATTCATGTCATTGTCTCAGAGACACGGAACGGACACATTCGAAAAAGAACGTACTTTCTTAGCTTGAACCGATGGACTTCTATTTGGCACTTTTTAGTTCCACCGAGTCATGATGACAGATCCATTGCCAGGGCACTGCTCCAAGCCATAGACAATGATCAGCAAGTTTCTGATTTATGGAGGCCGCGGCTCAAAAAGTACCACACACTAAATGCCACTCAAAGATCTGTCGCACTAGTCGCCCAGCATAGGCATCTCTAACCCTATATGTGAGCAGATCTTACCAATCGAACAGGCAGTAAAATCAATTTTGAAAATTCAAACGATGAGCATTCTGTTTGACCATCTTCTTGAGTCAGTTCTTCTGCTACCGACGGATTCTCAAACCGAATTGGTTGAGGCTATTTTGGAGCGTTCTAAGCCGAGTCGAGAATTTCTTGATCACCAACTCGGAATTGTGAGGCACCGTGTGCAAAGTGTGCAAGACGGTTCTTCACCCTTGATTGCGGCGGAGGATGCCCACAAGAAGGTCTTAGAATCCCTAAAGCTTCATGCATGAACGTGCAGTTCGAGGCAGCGGGTGATCATCTATGCAGCAGCACATCACAAGAGGCAGCAAGATTATTGGCGAGCAAGACTGTCCAAATAGCAACCTGCGATAACCTCAAATCTGCTTTGATTCGCAGGCAATATGAATTCACTGAGTTCTTACGGCCACCGTTTCGAGCGTCGTTTGAACTTTCAGGGCTTCGCTTTCAGTTCATTGGCCATTTCCAAGAGGGCGTCCATCATTTTGACGGAGGCTTGAGGTTCGAGGTAGTTGGTGCCGGGCCAGGTTTCATAGCCACCGAGTTCAAAGTGGCGCGGGGTGGGCATGTAGCCGTAGTAGCCGTTGGCTAGCTCGACCATGAAGGAGTGAGGAAATGGACTGCGTTTCCGAAACTCCCTGCCGGTCTCGGCAAAGGTCTCACAGGGGGAGGTGCCGATGCAGATGCTGCCGATGCGTAGAATCTGAATCGGGAATTTTGTCTCTGGACTGGCCTGCGCTAGGCGCTGCACGCGGCCTGCGTAGGCTAAGGGAAGATCCGCTTTGCCACCTTGAATGCGGGGTGCTTTGGCTTCGGTTTCTTTGGCCCAATTCAAGAGTTCTTGGTCAATCTTACGCCACTGGATATCGAGTTCACGATACCGCGCAGCCAGAGGTGCGGAGGTTTCCCAAGTCAGCTTAGCGATTGCGTCGTTCACTTTGGCAGCCACGTCTTCGGCGACATAACGCATTTGTTCATAAGGCTGTTTGCGCGGTTGTGGCGTGCGGAAGTTGATGTTGTTGGCGTCTCCACTGGTGCCATTAGCCATCATGGCGACAAAGGGTGGGTCGTCGCTGGCGCTATTGGGTTGCAGACGCTTCAAGGCCTCTGAATACATGCCGAAATAATCCGCCGAAACATCGGCACCTTTGACACCTCCGACATAGTGCAGTGAGTAAGCGGAATAAACGGAAATCAATCGACCACTAGGCTCGCGCACGGCCAGGAAACTGACGGTGGGATCGGGCTGGCCTGCTGGCTCTAGCAGCGCTGGATTACCAGCACCGGGATTCATTTTCACCTGATCCATCTTACCAAATGGGTTCGGCGGCATGGCACCTTCTTTGAGAAACCAACGGCGGATATGCACGTGCTCGGGAACATCCACGCTGCCAAACGCGATTTCGGCTGGACGTAAAAGGGTGATAGCGCGCCGCACACCATCCGCGATTCGTCGAACGACAAACTTCTGATAGGCAGTCAGTTCAATGTCTGAAAAAAAGCCGCGGGTAGGACCACCCAGAGCATTGACGGCTGAGTGGGTATGCGTCCCAGAGATCAGCACGTTAGCGGCAGGAATGCCGATTTCTGCTTCAATCAGAGCACGCGCTTGCACCGACAAACTCCGGTGCATCCCGAGCAAATCACAGACCACGAGCGCCAGCTTCGTTTTACCATCATCCAGCACTAAACAGCGAGCATGAAGCTCATCATGGATGTGCGTGCAGGGATAGGGAGAGAAACCTCCGACGACCTCTCCGCCGAGCTCGGGAGTAATGTTACTCGTCGCGGCACCGGCCATGAACTGGGCCAGCGGAGCATCTGCAGCGGAGAGTTGTGTGACGGCAATGAAAAGGAACAGAAAGCGGCGCATAAAGATCTATACGCCGCGCGTCATGATTCACTTTCCGTGGGCTTCCTTGGCATGCTCTGCCAGGATGTCGCGACCGAAATCGCCTTCAAAGCTGCGAAAGACGCTGTGCGGATGATTGGCCTCGTTTTGCACATTGTCATACTCGATGAGGAAAGTCTTTCCTTGGATGCGGTAGTAGTGCGGTTCTCCGCGTTCCTTACTCCCGGCCCAAGCAAAGAAGACCGGGCCATTCTTTTCAATGTCAGCCCAGGTTTCAGCGGCGATTTCAGGACGCAGGCGATCGGTATACTCGCGGATGATCTCGTGAAGCTTGGCTTTTTGTTCAGGCTTCAACTCGGTGTCAGACAGACCATCAGGCTTCAGCGGATTCACACGCTTTTCGGCGGCGGTGATCATCTCTTTGGGGGCGACGGTTTCGACAAAAGCGGTTTTAAACTGAGCTTCATCGAGCGACTTCACCAACTCGCGACCCAAGTCTTCTTCTTTACCGAGAACACGAAGGCCAGAGAGGTTACCTTGGCGGACTTCACCAGGATTGGTGCCCATGAAAGTCGGGGTAGCACGCAGAAGATTACCATCTTTGATGGTGAAATTCAGGGACAAATGATGCCCCTCAATGCGCCAGCCCCAAGTACCTTTGGCGTCGGGTGTGCCAAAGATGCTGACGAAGTATTGCTCTGGGTCACGCTTGAGGCGCACCGCAGCGCGTTTGGCTTCGTCTGCGCCTTCGATTTGATAGAGGACTTCTTCCAGAGACATGATCGTAGCTGCTTTGGCAGCACCACGGAATCCAAGGCCGGTATTCAGCAGCGCATGAGAAAGAAGTTCCTGCTGAGGAGTCATCTCTTTCAGAGGCAGGCCTTTGCGTTCACGCGGAATGAAATGCCAGTTCACGCGCTCTTCGTCTTCAAAGGCAAACGTGGCTTTAGCCTTTTGTTCAGGCGTCAGGACTGAAAGCAACAACGTGGCGACTTCCGCCATTTGTTTACCAGCCTCGTGAGCTTGGGATCTTGGAGCAGTGAAAAGGAGGGCGCTTGAGCAAAGCAGGACAGTGAGTGAACGGCGAATCATGGGTGAAGAACAACGTGGCACACGACCGCCGACTTGCAGCAGGCTTTCATGGAAAAGGTGAATTCTCAGGCAGCGTTTGCCAAAGACCTTGTTTGAATCGTGCAAGATCACAGCTTGGATGACTGTTCCTCTTTCTCTGCCAACTCCATGAAATACTTCCTGCTTCCTCTTCTCGTCATCGCTTCTGCCAGCGCAGCGGATCTTACCTTTAAAAAGCAAACGCTCACGAATGAATTTGTGGCTGAAGGCGCTCACTTCGCCGACTTTGATCATGACGGTGACAATGACATTTGTGCCGGACCCTACATTTGGAAAGGACCTGAATTCACTGAGCGTGTGCAGTTTACCCCGCCCGCTGAAAAGCCCTATGATCCAGGCAAAGGCTACAGCGACTACTTTCTGACCTACACCTATGATTTTAACGCAGACGGTTGGAGCGACATCCTTGTCTTCTCCTGGCCTGGAAAAGAAACCTGGGTCTTTGAGAATCCACAAAACAAGACGGGGGATTGGAAACGGCACAGCATTTTTGATGTGACGGACAATGAGTCGCCAACGCTAGGTGACATGAACGGTGACAATAAGCCTGAGCTCATCTGCCATACTGGTGGCCAGCTCGGCTATGCGGAGATTGATTGGAAGAATCCTTTTGGGAAGGCCAAGTTCCGTCCCATCTCACCGAAGTCGCCGGAGAATGACAAAAAATACTTCAAGTACACTCATGGCTACGGGTTTGGTGATGTGAATGGCGATGGCCGTGCCGATATTCTGGACAAAGAAGGCTGGCGCGAGCAACCAAAAGACATGAGCAAAGACAGTGACTGGGCTTTCCATCCGGGGCCATTTACTCCTGAAGGAGAGCGTGGAGGCAGCTTCATTTTGGTCTATGATGTGAACGGTGATAAGCTCAGTGACGTGATCACTGGCTACAATGCGCACGGCTACGGCTTCGGTTGGTATGAGCAAAAGAAAGACGGCACGTTTATCGCCCACAAGCTCATGGGGGCTACCCCTGAGGAAAACAAACAAGGCCTCAAGTTCAGCCAGCTTCACGCCATGCAACTCGCCGACATGAATGGTGATGGTGTCATGGATGTCGTCACTGGCAAACGCCGCTGGGCCCACGGTCCGCTGAAAGATGATGAACCCAATGCTGCGCCAGTGCTCTACTGGTGGGAGATCAAACGTGGTGAAAAGAATACCGCTGAGTTCATCCCACACCTCATTGACGAGGCCAGTGGTGTCGGCACCGAAGTCACTCCCGGCGATGTCAACAAAGACGGCAAGCTCGACGTGGTCATCGGCAATAAGATGGGTGTCTTTGTTTTTATTCAGGAATAGCCAAGCCAGCGGGCGTCATCTTTCCGTTTCATCGCGGGAAAAACTAACGTAGCGTGGCAGATTCACGTCCATGCCACGCCGCTTTTTTAATCTCTACGCCCGCATTCTTTTTTGGCTGCTGGTGAACGTTGTTGTTCTCGGCGCTGGGTTTTGGATCGTCTTGCAGTGGCAATTCCGTGAAGGCATGCAGGGTGCCTTGGGTGGAATTGTGGGAGATCGTCTTCAAGCGATCGGACGTGAAATCCATGCGGTATTGATCACGACTAAGCGCGCGGATTGGGATCGGGTCTTTAGAGAGTTCAGCGAGAAAAAAGGAGTTCAGGCTTCGCTTATCACTGTGCCGATTCGGCACGTTGCAGGAACGAAGGTGGAGATGCCAGAATCCATGCAAACGCTGATGCGTGATATGTTTCCAGAGCTTAATCGCCGACCACCGCCTGGTTCGAATCCAAACGATAATCGCCCCCCGCACCCACCACGGGATGAATTAGATGCGTTAATTTTTGGTGGAGATTTCCCGCCTGGAATTGAGCCTCCACCCAGGCAGGATGAACCACCGAGCATTGATTCGGTGATCCCGCAGAAATTAAACACGTTCATGCTGCCAGTGGGCACGCCACCAGTTTATTACACAGGCATTCGCCTGCCTTTAGTCCCTGGGTGGGATCGCCGTGAGGGTCCACTTATTTTCATGATCGTCACTCATCGCATCACGGGCGGCGGTTTGTTCTTTGATGTCAGGCCTTGGTTGCTTGGCCTGTTTGGTGCCATGGCCGTTTCAGCCCTGCTCTGGCTGCCGTTCGTGAGCAATATCACGGCCAGTATCCGGGCCAACATGCAGAGCATGGAACAGATCGCCAAAGGTCAATTCAATGTCCGAGTGCCTGAAACACGCAGTGACGAATTGGGCCGCCTCTCTCATGCGGTGAATCAAATGGCGGTGCAGATCGACGGCATCGTGCGCGGTCAAAAACGCTTTCTGGGCGACATCGCGCATGAGCTTTGCAGCCCAATTGCCCGCATGGAGATGAGCTTGGGCATTCTAGAAGATAAACTCACGGATAGTGATGCGATCCGACTGGCCGATGTCCGAGAGGAACTACGCCAAATCTCGCTGCTGGTGAATGAGCTTCTGTCCTTTTCCAAATCGTCTTTGGGACAGACTGTCAAAGCGCCTGAAAATGTTCTGCTACTGACACTGGTGGATGAGGTGGCTGGAATGGAGGCCATTCCAGCCAATTGCTTGCGGCTTGCTCTGCCCAGAGACCTTTCAGTGAAAGCCGTACCAGATTTACTGCGGCGCGCCGTGAGTAATATTCTCCGCAACGCCCGCCTTCATGCTCCAGATAGCGATATCGAAATCACGGCGGTGCGAAAGGGAGACGCCGTTGTCTTGACCATTGCGGATCAAGGCCCCGGGGTACCTGCGGAGAGTCTGCCACGTTTGTTTGATCCTTTTTACCGAGTGGACACCAGCCGAGACCGCCAAACGGGAGGCACAGGACTGGGCTTAGCCATTGTCAAAACCTGCATGGATACTTGTGGCGGAACGGTCACGGTGAACAACCGAGAACCCCATGGACTGATTTTTAAATTGGAGCTTCCTCGCGCTTGACCAATTCACGCGCAGAGAACAACATTGTACACCTACCCAATGAATACCAAGATCACCCTCGCCGCCATTGCTGCTGCATTTTCCATCAGCACCGTTTCCGCTCAGGACGCTGCCATCGATTTCGAAAAGCAGATCCTTCCCATCCTGAAGACCAGCTGCTTCAAGTGCCATGAAAAGGAGCACGAAGACAACGGTAAAATCAAAAAGCCAAAAGGCGGTCTCCGTCTCGACAGCGCTGCTGCGATCACCAAAGGCGGTAAAGAATATCCAGATGAAAACGTCGTGGCAGGCAAGCCAGACGCCAGCTGGTTGCTCAAGACCATGTCTCTCCCTGACTCCGATGAAATGGCCATGCCACCTGAAGGCAAAGGCGATCGTGTCAGCGCTGCTGATCAAGCTCTGATCAAGAAATGGATCGAGTCCGGCGCCAGCTTCGGAGCCTGGAAAGGTGTTGAATAGTCCTTCACGGATTGAGATTTAAACGATAAACGGCGCGGATCACTCCGCGCCGTTTTTGTTTCCTGGATGATCCGCCCTAGCTCGGACTAGTGACAGGAAGAAAGGGGTTTTTACCCCATAGTCTAAAGATACAGCCCGCGCCTAAACTCACGGCCAATTCCACCCTGTAATCCTATGAACATCTTCCTCATCCTACTCATTCTCTTGTTGCTTGGCGGCGGCGGCTATGGCTTCACCTCTGGCAACCATTATCTGGGTGGAGGCGCAAGCCTTGTCGTGATCGTACTTGTCGTGCTATTGTTGACCGGGCGAGTTTAACGTTACACTCAGTATCTAACGAAGGGTCTCATTACTGCCGCAGCTTGGCAAAGGCCTCTCCGCCTTTCTTCGCGGCTTCGACGTAGTAAGCCATGGCGTTGACGTGCTTGGTGAACTCGCCTGCGTCGATCTCATCGTCTTTGAGCCAGTAGCCTTCGGGTTGTTGGGCTTTGAGTGCCGAGTTTACTTTGCCGGCGACTCCTTTGGCTTTGCTGGCCCAGCTTTTTTCACTTGTGGGATCGGCGCGCTTGCTGAGCAATTCTTCGCGGGATAGCTGAGTTTGCTCACTCAGCTTGGCGATGTCTTTATCCATGCCTTCAAGCTTAAAGCCGTAATGTGTGGGCATGTTTGCATCACTGTAAGTCAGCTCGTAGGTGTCTTTAACAAAGTAGAGCGGCTTGTTGGTTTGCAGCTCGTAAAAGCGGGCATAAGTGCCGTCTGGTAGGCGGGAACGCTCATACCAGGCAAAGGCAGCAGGCAGCGGTTTGAGGAACTTTTCATCGCCTGTCGCAATGAAGAGTGTATGCAGAGTTTCCATAGCGCTGAGGGTCTCCCCGCCAGTGACGCAGGGTGGTTCAAACTTACGCGCCCAGACCGGTTGCATGTCAAAGTTGTACTGCTGAGCCCAGCCTGTCTGGGGTTCTGGCATTTGGGCAGAGATCAGGAAATCGCCTGTCTTTTTGGCTGCGGCCATGAAGCGCTCGTTCTTGATTAACTCATGGGCACGTAGCAAGACCTGGACGATCCTTTCGATGTTACCATCGTTCAGTGTGTAATAGGAGCTGTATTTCTCTTTTGGGAACGTGCGTGGCCAAGTTGCTGGATAGCTGGCTTTGAGCACAGGTTTGGAGACATCTGCGGGGGCATCGAATTGCTGAGGCCATCCGCCATTCGGGTATTGGGCATCGAGCAAGCAGTCTAATCCAAATTTGAGGCAGGCTTGCAGGGCTTTGTTTTCTTTGGACTCTGGCAGGTAGGCCAGTTCCAGCAGAAAGAGCAGTGCTGACTGGGTTTTATTGTCATCCAGCGTGCTGCTGTTACGCTTTTTATCTTTGCTAGGTGCACCCGCTGTAGCGTCGGAATGAAGCAGGTATTTCTTTTTGCCCTCTTCGGAAAAATCAAAGTCGCTATCCCAACCTCCACTGGCGAGCTGGCAGTCGATCAGTGCTTGAGCGGCTCCCTGAGCAGCTTCGAGAAACTGCACGTCACCGGTCGCTTGAAAAGCTTTCAGACAGGCCATGCCGACGGTGGTGGTTCCTGGAGGTTGAATGGAAATGAGCGTCTTCCCCTCATGGCCCTCAACCTTGGCGATGCTCAGATCCTTGGACCAGGCAGACGCGTAGCCACCATGAAAGGCCAGCTTGGTGGTGTAAAAAGTGGTGGCTTTTTTCATGGCAACCACGACCTCCGCAGGATCAGACAAGGGATCCGCAGCGAGGGCGGCGATAGGGAGAAGGAAGGCTAGAGCGAGTTTCATGGATGGGAATCTGATGCTACCCGCAAACTCTAGCGGAGTCGAATGTCAGACCCAATCCAAAAGACGGTCCCATTCACTCACAATCCAGCAGCCCGACGAGCCTCATTCAGCTGACGAATGAAACGTGCACGTTCGCCACTGCTATCAGGGCCTTTGCTTTTTTCTGCCAGATCCAGGATGAGTTGATGATTGAGATCTGGGCTCTGATGATCGCCATTCAGCAGCATGCCGAGTCCGACGACAGCGGATTCAAAGAGATAGTCCTCACGCGTGTTCTGCCAGTTTGCCCCACGGTCCACGACATTCAGCTTGGACTCATCAAAGGGCCCCACGGTCTGAGTGGTGAAGCGTCCTTGATCCAGGGTGATGGTCGCGATGGGTTTACCTGCGGTATTCAGATCCGTCGTGGCTGGCTGGAACTCATACCAGACGACTTGGCTGCCTGCACTGCGCAGTTCGGCAGCGGGTAAATGACGCTCACTCAAACGGCGAAATTCCCGCACATTTCGACGATCAAAATTCACGTCCAGAGGATAGCTCGTCGAGCTGGTGGCGGCAGGTTGATCCGCTGGCAGTTGAATGGTCACACGCAGCAGTCGTGTGTTTGGATTCCATGGGCAGGAAGAAGTTTCAGCCTTCCATGAGTGAATGTAGATCCCTGTGGCTTGGCTTTTTTCCTCAAGCTTCGGTGCTGGGCCTTTCAGAGGGGATGCAAACTGCTCCTTATCCTTGCCTTTGATGGGTTGCGGACGGATATCGGCAGGTTTGATGGAGAAAAGATCCGCTGTCTGCTGATTGGTGCTGATAAAGGCAAGCTTGCGATTGAGACGAGTCACGGCCACCGGCACCACAGGCATCGGTGCAGGAGCTGAATGGATGATTTCGATTGCCGCCTTGGCAGGCGCTGATTGAGCCACGATGACGGTCGATTTCGGCGGCACTGGAATGACTGCGACAGGCGCTTTTTCGATCACAGGTGCAGGTTTTGACGCTGTGATCGTGACGGCAGGCACAGACGTTGGCTTCACCACAGCGACCTCGACTTTGGCGGGCGCGGCAGCGATGGGGTCACTTTTGACTTGGGCAGGCTGGCTTTCCGCCACGTCGATTTGCGAACTGATAAGGCTGACCTGACGGCCAGCTAGATAAGCAGCACCGGTAACAGTGATCAAAGCTGCGGATTTCAATAGAATGCCCATCACCGGCCAAGTGCTGGTGGTCTTCTTCACCATCGGACGCGGTTTCATGGGCACTACAAGACGGGGAATTTGGGCAGGATACAGCACCGCATGGCGCTGTTCGGGCAAAAGCCGCTCCTGCGGGATCGGGGCACGCTGGCGCAGGGCCTCTGTTACGGCTTCGATCTGCTCTAGTTCGGACGTGGCTGCTGGACAAGCACTGAGTAGCTGGTGGATGGCACTGGCTTGATGAGCCTGGAGTTCACCGAGGGCATAAGCGGTGAGTTCAGAGGTATCGTTGGCAGGACTGGTCATAAATTTGAGGAGGAAGGTTGGGTGGCGAGCTCGCGATTCAGCAGCTCGCGCAGTTTCTTGATGGCGACATGCATGATAAAACCGACATTGCCCACACTGAGGCCCGTGATGTCAGCGATCTGCTGGTAAGAACAATCGTGGGTGAATTTGAGTCGGATGACTTCTTGTTGATTGGGCCGTA
>JAIXOU010000088.1 GCA_027486585.1 Verrucomicrobiaceae bacterium
AGCACGACCTTCACCGCGACGGGTGGCACGGCACCTTACAGCAATTGGGTCGTTACCGCAGGCACCTTGCCAGCAGGCTTGACGCTTTCCACAGCGGGTGTACTCAGTGGCACGCCGACCACGGCAAATGGAGCAGGGACAAGCATTACGGTGCGCACACAGGATAACTTTGGCTGCTTTGGTCAGAGCACCTACACGCTGATTATCTGCCCAGTGATCACGGTGAACCCCGTCTCAATGCCAGCTTCGACCGTGGGCACGGCCTACAGTCAAACGATCACATCGACAGGAGGCAACGGAGCCATGACTTACACAGTCATTAGTGGAGCCTTGCCAACCTGGGCCACGCTGAATGGCACGACGGGAGTGATCAGTGGCACGCCAAACAGCACGACGAGCGCTTCCTTTACGATCCAAGCTAGAGATGTGAATCTGTGTGTCGGCACCCGTGCCTACACCATTGCGCCTGCCTGTCCGACGATTACGATCACGCCAGCGACAGCCGTGCAGGGCTTGATCAATACAGCCTACACGCAAACACTGACGCCTGCTGGCGGCACAGCGCCTTACGCAGGCTGGACGATCACCGCAGGCACGCTGCCGGCAGGTTTAACTTTGAGTGCAGCGGGTGTGATTAGCGGCACACCGACGGCAGCGGCAAGTCCAGCGACACCGATCACGGTGCGTGTGAACGACACGTATGGTTGCCAAGGCACACAGGTCATCACATTGCAGATCTGCCCAGCGATTACGGTCAATCCGGCCTCGCTGGTCGCCCCGACTGTGGGTACTGCTTACAGCCAAACGATCAGCGCTACCGGTGGCAGTGGTGTTTACACCTTCGCCGTCAGCGCAGGAACTCTACCAACCTGGGCCACACTCAATGCCAGCACGGGAGTGATCAGCGGCACGCCAAACTCGATCACCGCCGCTAGCTTCACGATCCGCGCAACGGATGCTAACAACTGCTCGGCGACCAGAGCCTACACGATCACGCCGGTATGTCCGACGATCACCATCACGCCATCAGCTGCGGTGCAGGGCCTGATCAGTACAGCCTACACGCAGACATTGACGCCTGCTGGGGGCACAGCGCCTTACTCAGGCTGGACGATTACCGCAGGCACACTGCCAGCGGGACTGACATTAAACGCTAGTACTGGTATTATCAGCGGTACGCCGACAGCGGCAGCGAGTCCTAGTGCGTCGATCACTGTTCGTGTGAATGACGCCAATGGTTGCCAAGGCACGCAAGTCATCAGTTTACAGATCTGCCCGGTCATTACGGTCAATCCGACCTCGCTAGCGAATGGAACTGTCGGCACAGCCTACTCACAAACGGTGAGTGCGACTGGTGGTAGTGGTGTTTACACCTTTGCCGTCAGCGCAGGAGCTTTGCCAAGCTGGGCCACACTGAATGCCAGCACGGGAGCTATTAGTGGCACACCGAACAGTACAACGGCAGCGAACTTCACAATTCGTGCGACGGATGGAAATGGTTGTTCAGGGACGCGCCCTTACACGGTGACTCCGGTTTGCCCTGTCATTAGTATTACGCCGACGAGCTTAGCACAGGGAACCGTTGGCAGCGCTTATAATCAAACTCTGACTGCTGCGGGCGGCACGGCTCCGTATGGAACGTGGACGATTACCGCAGGCGCTCTGCCAGCCGGGCTTACATTAGGTGCGGGAACCGGCATCATCAGCGGCACGCCGACCGCCGCCGCCAGCCCAGCCACCAGCATCACGGTGAGTGTCAATGACGCCAACGGTTGCCAAGGTACGCAAGTCATCGCCTTGCAAGTTTGCCCTGTCATCACGGTTAATCCGGCCACACTGCCTAATGGTCTCGTTGGTGGACCTTATGCGCAGATTGTCACTGCTTCGGGTGGCAATGGCACGTATGCTTACACAGTCTCTAGTGGTGCTCTGCCAGCAGGCTTGAGCTTGAGCTCAGCTGGGGACATCACCGGTACTCCGACTAGCGCTACAGCGGCTACATTCACCATTCGCGTCACGGATGGCAATCTTTGCACAGGAACACGTTCCTACACTGTCACGCCAGCCATGCCTACGACGGACTTTGGTGACTATCTGCCGTTTACCAGCGCTAGCAGCCTCGTGACAGGTAGTCTCAGGCTCGGTGCAGCCACAGATGCCGAAGCAGTGGATAAATCCAATGCCGTAGCCACGGGAGATGACTTAGACGCAACCGATGACGAAGATGGTGCCACGGTTCCTGCAAACATAACCCAAGGTGCATTCACCGTGCTTCCCGTTACCGTTACCAATACAACCGGTGCAGTGGCCTATCTGAATGCCTGGATCGACTTTAACCGCAATGGTAGCATCACTGATGCTGGAGAGCAGATCATTGGCGATGCGAACATCGCCAATGGCCTCACCAACACTCTACAGAACTACAACGTCACTCTCCCTGCTGGGGCCAGCCTCGGAGCTACAGGTGTGCGTATCCGCTTAACGAGCGTCGTGAGTCCAGGTGTGAGTGGCCTCGACGGCAATGGTGAGGTCGAGGACTATGCTACGACGATTGTGGTCCCAACTACTGACTTTGGCGATGACATTGACTTTGCCGATGCCTCCTCCGTGGTGAATTCTAATCTGCGCTTGGGCGCGCTGGTTGACGTTGAAGGTGCGGCGACGACTAATCTCGCTTCCACGGGAGATGACATCACGGGCAGCGATGATGAAGACGGTGTGACTTTCCCATCACTCACCGCTGGTCAGCCCGTGGTCATGCCGATCTCTGTCGCCAATCTGACGGGTGCTGGTGCCTTTCTCAATGCTTGGATCGACTTTAACAATAACGGTGTTTTGACTGACTCTGGGGAGCAAATCGTGGTGAATCAATCCGTGGTCAATGCCACGAATGGAAACGTTAATATCAGCTTCACGGTGCCGACAAACGCGGTCACGGCAGCTGTCAGTCTGGGCTCACGCTTCCGCATTACGAGCACAACTGCAGCGCCATCCTTTGGAGCTTTCGGGACGGGTGAGGTGGAAGATCATCAAGTGGTCATCTTGGCTCCGTTGACAGATTTTGGTGATCATATCAGCTATGTGGATGTCTCCAATACGGCTAGCTCAAATCTGCGTATCGGTGCCACGGTTGATACCGAGTATGCTTCGACCCTGAATCTGACCGCCACCGGAGATGACATCACGGGTGGTGATGACGAAGACGGTGTGACTATCCCCGCCATGACCGCTGGAGCGCCAGCCGTTATCTCTGTCGTGGTGACGAACTCCACCGCAGCTTTAGGCTATCTGAATGCCTGGATCGACTACAACAATGACGGCGATTTTGTGGATGTCGGCGAGCAGGTGCGGACCAATGCAAATGTCGTTGCAGGCACGGTCAATAGTACCATTGCTATCAATACCACTGTGCCTGCTACGGCTGTGACCGGAGTCAATCTAGGTCTTCGTGTTCGCCTGACTGCTGACATTAACCCCGGTGTCGGTGGCTCCGGTGGTTTGGGTGAAATCGAAGATTACGTCGTCAACATCGCCGCTCCGACGACAGACTTCGGTGACTTTGATCTCTTTGCTGATGCTAGCAGTATCGTAAATTCAGCGATTAGGCTCGGTGCTCTCACAGATACCGAATTTGCCGCCACCAAGAACCCTCTGGCCACAGGAGATGATACGACAGGTGGGGATGATGAAGACGCAGTCACAATTCCAGCTATGACCGCTGGGGCACCTGCCACGATCCCTGTGCTGGTCACGAATACCAGTGGTGCGGCGGTTAACCTGAATGCCTGGATTGACTTCAATGGCAATGGCAACCTCACCGATGTTGGTGAGCACATTGCCAATAACCTTAGCATTGCCACAGGCACCAACAATGTGGTGCAAAACCTGAGCATCACCGTGCCAGCCGAAGCCTTGACGGGCTTGAATCTGGGTGTGCGCGTGCGCTTGACTTCGACAATGACTCCTGGCCCCATCGGAGCCTCAGGCAATGGTGAGGTAGAGGATTATGTCGTCAATATCACTGCGCCCTCAACGGACTTCGGAGATTTCAGCGGCTTCCTGGATGCCTCGCAATCTGCCAATCCTGCGCTTCGTCTCGGGGCATTGCTGGACACAGAATTTGTGGCCACCAGAAATGCTACTGCTACCGGAGATGACATCACGGGTTCAGACGATGAAGATGGAGCCGCTGTCCCGAGCATGATCGCGGGTCAAACGGTCACTCTACCTGTGACGATCACCAACACCACAGGTGCCAATGGCTTCCTGAATGTCTGGATCGACTACAATAACAACGGACTGCTCACAGATTTCGGCGAGCAAATCGCTACAAACATCACTATCCCGACAGGAACCACCAATGGGGTGTCCAACCTCAATGTTTCCGTGCCGCCGACAGCTACCACTGGCCTAAATCTTGGTCTGCGAGTCCGTCTCAGTGCTCCGAGCGGCGTCGGTCCCACGGGTTCAAATACCTTTGCAGGTGAAATCGAAGATTACGTCGTCAACATCGCGGCTCCGACGACGGACTTTGGTGACCATGTGAATTACCTGGATGCCAGCAGCACCGTGGTCAGCACCATCAGGCTAGGTACTCTGACAGATACGGAATTTGCCTCGACTAGAAACGGCGCTGCGACGGGAGATGACATCACCGGCATTGATGACGAAGACGCCGTCATCCTGCCAGCCATGACCGCTGGAGCACCTGCCACGATTCCTGTCTTTGTCACCAATACCAGCGGTGCCCCTGTGAATCTCAATGCTTGGATCGACTACAACAACGATGGTGACTTCATCGATTCTGGTGAGCAGGTGGCCGCCAATGTCAGCGTGGTTACGGGCACCAACAACGCGGTGCAAAACCTGAACATCACAGTTGCGGCAGGCGCTGTGACGGGAGTTAATATTGGTGTCCGATTCCGACTTACCTCTAGTGCTTCACCTGGGCCTACGGGTCAGAGTGGCAATGGTGAGGTGGAAGATTATATCGCAAACATCGCCTCACCGACGACTGACTTTGGTGATTTCACCAGCTTTGCTAGCGCTAGCAATGCGGTGAGCACGAATCTGCGTCTGGGCACCCTTGTGGATACAGAGTTTGTAGCCACCACTAATGCCGCAGCCACAGGAGATGACATCACTGGCAGTGATGACGAAGACGGCGTGACCATCCCCGCTATGATTGCTGGTCAGACCTTGGCGCTGCCCATGGTCGTGACCAATAACACCGGCGCAGGCGCTTTTGTGAATGCCTGGATCGACTTCAACAATGACGGTGACGTGCTCGACTCTAATGAGCAGGTGGTTACCAATCTGGCTGTGCCAAATGGCAGCGTTAATGTCTCAATCGGGCCGAATATAACCATCCCTGCCAATGCCACGACAGGCATAAATCTTGGTGTGCGTGTGCGCTTGGTGACGATCTCTGGAGTCTCCGCTATTGGGGCTTTCGCCTCGGTCGGTGAGGTGGAAGATTACATCGTCAACATCGCCGCTCCTACCACGGACTTTGGTGATCTTCTCACCTTTGCCAACGCCAGTAGCACCGTGAATAGCACGCTGAAACTTGGCCTGCTGACAGACACCGAATTTGCTCAGAACTCCAATGCTGCTGCAACGGGAGATGATTTGACTGGTCTGGATGACGAAGACGCCATCACCACCATGCCTGCCGTCGTCGCGGGTGCTCCTGTCATCTTGCCTGTAGCAGTCACGAATACCTCAGGTGCAGTTGCTTTCGTCAATGTCTGGATCGACTACAACAACGATCTAGACTTCCTTGATGCTGGTGAAAATGTCATTGTCAATCAGAGCATCAGCACAGGGACAAATAACGTTATTCAAAATCTCAGCTTCACCGCTGCGGCGAATGCGGTCACTTCTGTCAACTTGGGGCTGCGTGTGCGTCTCACCAGCATCATCAATCCAACGCCGAGCGGATTGGTTGGCAGCGGTGAGGTGGAAGATTATGTGCTGAGCATCAATACACCGCCGCTTGATTATGGAGATACCACCGTGCTCGCATCTGCAAGTAGCACAGCCAATTCCGCTCTGCGCTTGGGCGCTCTGGTGGATACCGAATTCACAGCTACAACCAATGCCACAGCCACAGGAGATGACATCACGGGGTCAGACGATGAAGACGGAGTGACCATCCCAGCCATGACAGCCGGAGCCCCAGCCACGATTCCTGTGACAGTCACCAATACGAGCGGTGCGCTGGCTTATCTGAATGCTTGGATCGACTTCAATGGCGATGGTGATGTGCTAGATTCTGATGAACAGATTGCCACCAATACGAATGTCGTCACAGGCACCAATAATGGTAATTTCCCGATCAACTTCACCGTCCCAGCGCCTGCGGTCACTGGCGCAAACATTGTGCTGCGCTTCCGTCTCACAAGCGTCATTTCCCCCGGGATTGTCGGCCTCAGCGGCACAGGTGAAGTCGAAGATTACATGACCACGATCTCTGTGCCGACGACAGACTTTGGCGACTGGATTGGCATCCCTGATGCCAGCAGTCTTCAGAGTAGCAACTTGCGCATGGGTCCGCTTTCAGATTCCGAGTTTGTCTCCACCCGAAATGCTACGGCGACAGGTGATGATATTACCGCCAGCGATGATGAAGACGGCGTTGCCTTGGCGGCGGGTTACAATCTTGGTGTGGCCAGTTCCTTGACCGTCACCACCACTAATCTCAGCGGTGCCGCAGCCTACTTGAATGCCTGGGTTGACTTTAACAATAATAATTCTCTCGCTGATCCAGGTGAACAGATCGCCATAAATGTGCTCGTCAATAATGGGGCAAATGGTGCTGTCCAAACCGTCAATTTCACTGTTCCACCCACCGCTATCCCAGGCTCGCGCGGCGTGCGCTTCCGCTTCACCAGCACTCAAAACCCTGGTATCAGTGGTGCTAGCGGCATTGGTGAGGTCGAGGACTATCTCATGTCGATTTTCTGCCCGACCATTACCGTCAATCCGACGAGCCTGCTCAATGGAACCTTGGGCTCTGCTTATAGTCAAACTCTCACGGCAAGCGGCGGCACAGCACCCTATACCTTCAGCGTCACCGCAGGCACCCTTCCAGCCTGGGCCACATTGAATGGAACAACCGGTGCTATTACCGGCACACCGAATCTCACTACATCCGCGAGCTTCACAATCACGGCCCAAGATGCCAACAGCTGCACTGGCACCCGTGCCTATACGGTCAGTCCTGTTTGCCCGGCTATCACCATTACTCCAGCTGGTCCAGCGCAGATGTTCCGTAACAATGCCTACACGCAGACCTTCACGGCTGCTGGCGGCACAGGGGCCTACACTTGGACGGTCAGTGCGGGCACACTGCCTGCTGGGCTTTCTCTCTCAGCTGCTGGAGTTCTCACGGGCACGCCGACCTCTCTCGGCACCAGTAACTTTACCTTACGCGCTCAAGATACCCTGGGCTGTGCGGGAACGCTTTCTTACACGGTTCAGGTGCGTGCTTTGACGATTGGTAACTTGGTCTTCCAGGACAACAATAACAACGGCAGTGTGGACGCGGGTGAACTTGGTGTCACAGGTGCCACGGTGCAGCTCTTCAGGCCAGGTGCAGACAATACCGTCAACACAGGAGACGACGTGCAGGTTGGCAGCAATTTCACCACACTTGCAGCAGGCGCTTACAGCTTCACGGATCTCATTCCCGGAAGCTACTTTGTCAAAGTGACGCCACCTGCCGGCTTTGTCACCACCAGTGGCACACCAGCCACGACGGACAATAACGTGGACAACAACAATGACGGTGCCCAACCTGGTGGCTCAGGCACGGCACTGTTCAGTCCGATCATCAATCTGGCTGTAGGTGCCGAGTCCATCACGGATGGCGATACCGATGCGGATACGAATCTTACCATCGACTTTGGTCTCTATGCTCAGATGTCCGTGGGTAACGTGGTCTTTGTGGATGTGAATGCCGATGGCAATCTGGATGTCAATGAAGGTTGGGCTGGTGTGCTGGTTCAAATCTTCCCTCAAGGTGCCGCAGTCACTAGCACGCCAGCTGGTGCCTCCGTCACAGATGATAAAGGCCGCTACCGCATTATCGGCTTGAATCCTGGAAACTACTTCCTGCACATTTCCGCCAGCCAATTTACTGCGGGCAATGTATTGGCTAATACTCTTCCAATGCCGACTGTTGTCGCTGGAGATGATAACAGTGGCCAAGACCTCATCTTCAATTCCACGCCAACCACCTCTGGTGCCAGCACAGCCGTCTTCACTCTCACCCCTGGCGCCCAACCTGTAGGTGTAGCTGAGCCCGGCTTTGAAGGCCTCATTGATGACGCTAGCGACAACAATGGTAACATGACCCTGGACCTCGGCCTGCGCAGCAGCAACGGCAGTGGTTTCCCTCTCTCTGATCGAGACCGCAATTCTAATGTCACTGGAATGACGAATACCGTGACCCAGCCACAGACCTTCAGCACCTGGAAAACTAAGTATGCTGATACCGATGGCGATCTCTATCCACAATTGCTCGAATACGCGCTGGACACAGACCCAACAGATGGCCGCAGCGGAGCAGGGAAGGTGGCCATGGAGTCCACGTCCACTGGCCATGCTGATATGATTTTCACCCGCCCAGCCAATGGTCGTGCCGATATCCGTTACGACCTTGAAGTAAGCTCCAATACCACGACTTGGACCAAACTCACAACCAGTCCACAGCTCAGCATCGGTAGCGATGGACGGCAGATCGTTCGTTACACAGCTATCGATAATGCGTCAGCTTTCGCTGGTTCGGTCCGTGGGTTTGCCCGTCTGAAAGTCAGTCTGGATGCTGATCTCGACGGCAGCGCCGAAGACAGCGCTGAGTCACCTGTCCTCATGTTTAGCCGAGAGGCCTTCCCTGTTGGCCAGCGCAGCTTCTCCATGCCACTGGTCAAAGCCGAACTCTTCGCGGGTATTGTGACTGGCAATGAGAGCACGCTAACATTGCCAATAGCCGTCACGCTGAGTGGTGAAGTTTATGTCGAAGATCTCATCAATGGTTCTATCTACGAGATTGATGAAGCCGCCAGCACTAGCACGCAGATCGAGCTGACAAGCCCACCGCTGACGAACCTGACACGCATCTCCCTGCGGTCTCACCACACCTTGGCGTCTCTCCTGCCAGAAGATGTATTCACTGCCGGTAGCACAGCTGACAGTGCCGATCGTGTTCTTGAGTTTGATGCTACTGCTAACAACTTCGTTGTTACGCACCTCAGCACGACAGGTTGGGTGCGCGGAGCAGGCAGCGCCACAGACTCTATTCTATCTCCGCAGACCGCCGTGATCGTTCATGCTCGGAACGCAGAAGTGAGTCTCTTGTTCACTGGTCAAGTGATCCGTAAACCTGAGCTCAAGCCAATGACTGTCACTCGCTTCATCGGTAGCTCCAGTGTACTTGATGAGTCCGCTGCTTCCATGAACCTGAGCAGTGCTAACGGATTCCGTGCAAGTAGCAGACCGGCCAATGCGACCCGCCTGCGCCTATGGAAAGCTGACAATGACGCTACACAGACAGGTTATGACAGCCTCTATTTAGCCCCAAATCAATGGCAGCGTCAGGAAGATGAGACGGCTAAGAATTTGACTCATGAGCGACTCTTTGGTCCCTTCCGTGGGTTCTTTTTGGTTCCTTAGTCGAAATTGCTACACCGGGGGCTCTCCATTTGAGTGGTTTAGAAGCGGCTGATTATCAGTGCAACAAGTTCATTTTCAATTGTTAAGGGATTCGTGAGTGAGGGGGAATGAAGGTTATCAAAGTTTTGTTAATTAATTTTAATTAACGTTTGAAATTATGGTTATTATGGATTTAAATTCAAATTATCTCCCTTATGTCAGATTTTTGTCACGCCCTACTGATTCAATTCCGCGCCGTTCAAAGGCTGGGCGGTTGTGACTCATCATTGTTTAAACGCTTCTGGAGAAATGCTGTAGCCGTCGTTGCTCTGCTCATGGGTATGGGATTTTCTGCCGCGTCAGCTCAGACGACAGGTTCGCGATATCAGGCTTGGCGTATTGGATTGAACGTGCTTGGTGGTCAGGGCTACCAGCAATCTCAGTGTATTATGTCGATGTCCCCTAATGGCACGTATGCTTCGGGTGTTAAGTTTGGGACGATCACTCAGGGCTTTGTCATCAACACGAGCGGCACACCTACCTTCACAGCGATCCCACCACTCGCAGGGGCCAATGAATATGGCATGGGGCAGGACGTGAGTGATCAGGGAAATGTCGTCGGTTATCAGCGCTGGAGCAGCAATGGAGCTGTGACAACCGTCGGCTGGTTTTACAATCGCACAGCAGCCACGACGACTCGCCTGAATACGCCCTTTGATGCCAATCCAAGCATCAGCGCCATTCCTGTCGCCATCACGGCAAGCAGCACGCATGCTTTTGGTAGTGTGGATAGTGATGGTCCCGCAGGCACCACTGCAGCAGTCGGTGGTTTCTGGAATCTCAGCACCAATACTTGGACAGCGATCTCAGGTGTGCGGGAAGTGCTTGATGCTTCCGCCGATGGTTTAACATTGCTCGTGGTGAATGCCTCTGGTGCTGGTCAAATCATTCGCGGCACTGTCATCGGCACCTATCCAACGACGATTGTCACTTTTACCGGCAGAATGCGTGGAGGTAAGGTCAGTCCAAGCGGTCGCTACATTGGTGGCGCTGAAACCATTGCTGGCATTGCTACACCCTTCGTTTATGACACGCAGACTAGCACCCGCACGAATCTGCCACTTTTGGCAGCGGACAATCAGGGTGCTATTGTCGGGGCCATCAGTGATACGGCTCGTGTGCTGGGTACAGTGTATGGTTCAGCTGCTGGTAGCTTTGCCGCGCATTGGCTGACTCCGACCACTGCTTACAATACCTTTTCCAGCCTACTCTCCTCCGATGGCCATACCGCGATTGATCCTGCCTATTCCAGTTGGAATCTTTACAACGGCAGTGGAGCTATTTCAGCAGACGGCTTTATTTTTGCGGCCTTTGGGAACAATCCTCTGGTGAATGAAGATACGGTTCTCTTTAAGCAACAGTGTGCTGCCATCACCGTCAATCCCACCACGCTTCCATCGGGTCTTGTAGGGACAGCCTATTCTCAAACGATGACCTCTACAGGTGGAGTGGCACCTTACACATATTCACTTTCCGCAGGCACCTTACCTGCGGGTTTAAGCATGAACAGTGCTGGTTTAATCAGTGGCACGCCGACGACCTCAAACGGCGCAGGTGTCTCCATTACGGTGCAGTCGAGAGATGTGTTTGGCTGCCAGGGCACCCGAGTCATCAATCTTCAAATTTGTCCTGTTATTGCGGTTAATCCGACGTCGTTGAGCAATGGGATTGTTGGCACGGGGTATAGTCAGACGATAACAGCTACCGGAGGGAGTGGAGCCTACACATTTGCTGTTGTTAGCGGGGCACTGCCGACATGGGCGACGCTTAATGTGACGACGGGTGCGATTACGGGCACGCCTAATAGCACGACGGCGGCTAGCTTCACGATCCGTGCGACAGATGTCAATGGGTGCAGCGGCACACAGGCTTATACGGTGACGCCGGTGTGTCCTGTGATTTCGATTACGCCTTCGAACTTGCCCTTTGGCACAGTTGGAACGGCTTATTCTCAAACTTTGACTGCTGCTGGTGGCACGGCTCCGTATGGGACGTGGACGATTACGGCAGGCACGTTGCCTGCGGGTTTAACTTTAGGTGCGGGCACGGGCATCATCAGCGGTACGCCGACGGCGGCAGCCAGTCCTGCGACGTCGATTACGGTGCGGGTCAATGACACCTTTGGTTGCCAAGGCACGCAGGTCATCTCGTTGCAAATTTGCCCGGTTATCACGGTGAACCCGACCTCAATGCCAGCGGCGACGGTGGGCACGGCCTACACGCAGACGGTCAGTGCTACGGGTGGTAGTGGGGCCATTACCTTTGCGGTTAGTGCAGGTGCGTTACCAACTTGGGCCACGCTTAACCCAACGACTGGAGCGATCACGGGGACACCTAATAATACGACTTCGGCAAGCTTTACGATCCGTGCGACGGATGCGAACCTTTGCACAGGCACGCGTGCTTATACGATTGCGCCTGTGTGTCCGGCGATTACGATTACGCCTGCCACGGCGACTCCTGGTTTGGTGGGTGCGGCTTACTCACAAACACTTACCGCAGCAGGTGGCACAGCTCCTTATGGCACTTGGACGATCACTGCGGGCACTCTGCCAGCTGGCCTAACATTAGGTGCAGGAACCGGTATTATCAGTGGCACGCCGACGGCGGCAGCAAGTCCGGCGACGAGCATCACGGTGCGGGTCAATGACGCTAATGGCTGCCAAGGCACGCAGGCCATCAGCTTGCAAATTTGCCCTGTCATTACGGTCAATCCGACCTCGCTGGCCAATGGCACTATTGGTACAGCTTACTCACAGACGGTGAGTGCCACTGGTGGAACTGCGGCTTATACTTTTGCGGTTAGCGCAGGTGCTCTGCCAGCTTGGGCTACCCTCAATGCCAGCACTGGAGCGATCACTGGCACGCCGAATAGCACTACTTCGGCAAGCTTCACGATCCGTGCGACGGATGCTAATCTCTGCACTGGCACACGGGCTTACACGATTGCGCC
>JAIXOU010000141.1 GCA_027486585.1 Verrucomicrobiaceae bacterium
CCGGGAGAAATGGAGTCATGGAGTATGGGAGTGCTGTCTTCCAACTCTCCATCACTCCACCACTCCATCGCTCCTGCCTCGCTCTTTTCCTCGGCATGGTCCTGTCCACCCTCCACGCCTCAGACTCAGCTTCACTCAAACCCGACGCCTTCCTTTCGCGCTACTGCCTCGGCTGCCACGATGGTGACGTGCAAAAGGGGGATCGTCGGCTCGATGATCTGCCTTTGAAGGTAGGCACCGACATTGCCATCGCGGAACGTTGGCAGGAGGTGCTGCATCAGCTTCAGCTCGGCGAGATGCCGCCTGCGAAGAAGAAGCAACCCACCGACGATGAGCGCCGGGCTTTGCTCGCCTGGATCGAGGAGCAACTCATTCACGCACAGACCAGCGCTCAAGATCGAGGCGGGCAGGTGGTGCATCGTCGGCTGAGCCGTGCGGAGTATTTGCATACGATGCAGGACCTCTTCGGGTTCGATGGCGACTTCGATCCCACCACCAGCTTCCCAGGTGATGAGGAGCTGGAAGGCTTTCGCAACATCGGCTCCGCCTTGCGCACGTCACGGCATCATTTGGAGCAGTATCTGAAGGCAGCCGATGCGGTGCTGGATCACGCTTACGATCTCGCTGACGTGAAGGGCAAACCCGAGGCCAAGCAGTGGAAGGATAGCGCGGACAAAATGCGCGGCCTCAACGATGCCTTCGGGCTCGGCGTCATCAGCGCGGAGAAGGCGAAAGGTCCGGCCTACATTCATCTCAGCCACGGACTACGAAATCAGGAGCTCATCTTTGATAGCAAGCTTTTCCTCAGCCGCCTAGGCGATACCGGCGTGCCGCATTCCGGTTGGTATGAGGTCGAGGTCGAAGCCACCGCCGCGAACCGTCATCACCCGTATGGCAAGGACCTCATGCTCGGAGGCATGGCACCCTACTACAAAGATATGAAGTCCTACTATGACGAGTCGCAACCCATGCAACTCGGCATCGGACGACAAGGTGAGGGAATGAAGGGCAATGGCTGGCGGCTCATTCCGCCGAACATCATCCACGCCACCGAGCTACCAGATGATCGCTACATCACCGTTCGCGCCCGCATTTGGCTGGATCGCGGCACCGTGCCTTATCTCTCGTGGATCGATGGTCCTCCCAAGGGCACACGCGGCAACTTCATCTCCACTAAGCTCTACAAATACGACCGCAGCGTGCCGAAGATCGAGAGGCACGTCTGGGAAAATCTCGCCCTACGTGCGGAGCGCGACAAGCTCTACCGACACCTCTACCAAGGCCCCGAGGTGCGCGTTCATTACTGGCAAGTCACCGGCCCCATGCGCGATGACAAACCGCATCCCGCCCGCACTCTGCTGTTCGCGAAGATCGCGCCAGATGAAAAACAGATCGAGCCCGAGCGCCTGCAAACCGAACTGCAAGCTCTCGCCAGCCGACTCTTCCGTCACGAGGTGACGGGTGAAGACATCGCCCCGTATGCAAGCGCCGTGCAAAAGCGTCTCGATGGCAAGACACGATTCGCCGACGCCGCGCGGCCTGTCTTCAAAGCGCTGCTTTGTTCCTCGGAGTTTTTGTTTCTTACCGAGTTCACTGAGGACAATCAGACAGGGGGACAATCAGACAAGGAGACCAACGAGCAATCTGTCGCCCCTTCTCCCCATCCCATGGTCTCATTGTCTCCTCATCAGGTCGCCACTCGCCTCTCCTACTTCCTCAGCGCCGGTCCGCCTGATGACAGCCTGCGTTCGCTTGCGGCCAAAGGTGCGCTCGATGCCATAGCCATCCGTCGCGAAACGGACCGCCTGCTCGGCTCACCGCGCGCTGATCGTTTCCTGCGCCTCTTCACCGAGCAGTGGCTCGGCTTGAACAAGCTCGGCACCATGCCGCCCTCCAAGGAAACTTTTCCCGCCTATCACATCGACCGCTTGGAGCCCGCGATGCGGGAAGAAACCTGGCGCTTCATTGCCGAACTCATCCGCACCAACAAACCCGTCACCGCGCTCGTCGATGCCGATTTCACGTATCTTAATGCCGGACTCGCGCGGCTCTATGAAGTCGATTTCGAGACCATCAGCCAATCAGACAAGGAGACCCCCAAGAGCAACACCGTCTCCCCATCTCCCTCTCTCATTGTCTCCCCGTCTGGCCTCATGCGCATCAGCCTGCCTGCGGATTCACCACGGCGCGGCTTGCTCGGCCAAGCCAGCATCCTCACCATCACCGCCAACGGCGTCGAAACCTCACCCGTGAAGCGCGGCGTGTGGTTGCTGGAGAAACTCTTCGGCACACCGCCCAGTCCGCCACCGCCTGACGTGCCGCCCATTGAGCCCGACATCCGCGGAGCTACCACCATTCGTCAGCAGTTGGAGAAACATCGCAGCGTGCAAGCCTGCGCCGACTGCCATGCCAAGATCGATCCGCTCGGCTTCGCCCTCGAAGCCTACGACCCCATCGGCCACTTCCGCAGTGCTTACCCGAACGGTGCCGCCATCGACACCTCCGGCGAGTATCGCGGCCAGCCCATCAACAGCCCCGCCGACATCCGCGCCTACCTCGTGAAGCACCCCGACCTCCTCGCGCAAAACCTCGCCCACCGCCTCCTCACCTACGCCCTCGGCCGCCCACTAGGCTTCACTGACCAACCCGCCCTCCGCCGCCTGCAAGCAGACTGGAAAGCAAAAGGCCACACCCTTCGCGACCTCATCCATCTCATCACCACCAGCGAGCTGATGCGTCAGCCGTGATGCTTGCCTAGTTGCGCCGCACGTAGCATGAGGTCCATGCCCGCCGCGCCGGACAACCACGATTACAGCCGAGTGACCTGACCACATGCCTTTGTTTGATGAAACCAATTCAGCCCTGCGAATGGTAGCCGAAGGACCTGATGGCAAGTACGAGCTACCGTTCGCCAGATCAATACGGTGCTCAGCTCATGCCCTCTGCCGATGCTCGCTGGGCGTTGTGCCGGTGTATTTGCGGAAGACGTGGCAGAAATACGGGGCGGAGGTGAAGCCACAGGCGGCGGCGATGTCTTCGAGCTTGCGGTTCGTGGTGCGGAGCAGGTCGGTGGCGGCTTTGATGCGGCGGCGTTGCAGCCAGTCGTTGGGGCTCATGCCGGTTTCACGTTTGAAGTTGGCAAAAAGTCGCGCACGGCTGGTGAGGGCGTGAGCCGCGAGAGCGTCCATGGAGATCGGCTCGGAAAGGTGGCGCTCCATGTGGTCGATGAGTTGGGCGGCCATGCTGACATGCGCAGCGGGTCTGGATTGCTCGTGATGGCGGGCGGTTTCAAGGATGATCGATGCTACGGTCACGCGCAGCGCGGCGAGCAGGCCATCGGTGTTTTTGCCCGCTGCGTGCTGGCGGATGAGGGCATGCAGCGTCTTTGCCAGATGCCGCGTGCCCGCGTTCATCGGGACGGGCTGTGGTGTGCGTTGCTCGAAGTGGCTGGCGAGCCATTCGCACTCTCGTTTGGTGAAGAGGGCATGCCGCGGATGATGCGCTGGATCGAAAACGATTGCGCAGAGTGTGGAAGGAAGACGCACATCCTTTTGCCCACGATGCGTCGTGCCGGA
Organism: Verrucomicrobiaceae bacterium; assembly: GCA_027486585.1. Classification (GTDB taxonomy): domain Bacteria; phylum Verrucomicrobiota; class Verrucomicrobiia; order Verrucomicrobiales; family Verrucomicrobiaceae; genus Prosthecobacter. The sequence goes on from JAIXOU010000141.1 coordinate 3,576, forward strand.
GGGGATGACCATGAGCTCGCTGCCGCGCAACTGCACCTTCCGCCCGCCGCGAAACTCGTAGCCAGTAGTGCCGCTGAGCAGCAGGAGGATTTCGTGGCCGTCGTGTGAGTGCCAGCTCATGCGCCCTGCGCTGAAGCGATGATTCGCGGCGATGTAATCCACCATCGGCAGGCCCAGTTCCTTGCCGGACACGAGCAGGTCTTTGACGGGGAGCGGATTGATGAAGGTGGTTTTCTCGGGCGGGCGACGTGGCATGGCAGGATTCAGAAATAGTCTCGCTGAACTAATGCGGATACAAATCATGAAGACAAGAGGCATCGCGGGGCTCAAGATGACGGATATGCACTTGCCCGATCTCCATTTTCCTGATTCACTCCGCCGCATGCTCGTCGTGATGGCCCTGCTGCTGGCGACGTCGGCTCAGGCGCAACTCGACCTGAGCACCTTCAAGCTCACCTTCAGCGATGAGTTCGATGGCGACCAGCTCGACACCACGAAATGGCAGGCGCCGGAGATGCCACGTCAGGGGAGTTGTCGTTGGGTGTCGTCTTTGGCCACGGTGAGCAATGGGGCGCTGCATCTTGGCATCCGCCTGAGCGATGATCCTGTGCTGCGCTACGACTGCGCGGCGGTGCGGACACGAAAGGACTATGATCCAAAGCAGACGATGTTTGCGCAGCATTACGGCTACTTCGAAGCACGGGCGAAGTTGCCGAAGAACATGAAGTCAGACTATTGGGCCGCGTTTTGGATGATGTGCGGCAACGTGAACAGCGCGGATACGCGCACAGGCATCGAGACCGACATCATGGAGAGCTTTCAGCAGGCGGGCGAGCCTCACTACGGCATGGCGTTTCACTGGAACGGCTATGGCAAAGAACATAACTCCACTGGGGTCAAACTCGCGCCGACACCGGAGTTGGCGGATGGCGAGTTCCACCGCTTCGGCCTGTATTGGGACGAGCACGTCTATGTGGCCTTCTTTGATGGTCGGGAAGTGGGGCGCACGAACCTGCTCGGACTGGGCAGCAAGGACAATGGCAAGACGCCATCGAAAGGCCCCTGTCAAAAGCCCGGCTATCTGAAGCTGAGCTGCGAGGCGGCAGCCTGGGCGGGCGCCACCAATCAATGGGAAAAGGATCCGACGAAGGAAGATGAGTTCGTGGTCGATTATGTGCGTGCTTATGAAGGCACCTTGCCTGCGCTCGTGGCCCAGACGATTCCGGTGCAGATTCACATCGATGCCGCCAAGCCCATCGGCCCGCTGAAACCTATCTGGCGCTTCTTTGGCGCCGATGAGCCGAACTACGCTTACATGAAGCACGGCAGCGAGTTGCTGGGTGAACTCGGTGAGTTGAAGAAGGATGAAGTGTTTTTCCGCACCCACAGTTTGCTCAGCACTGGCAAGGGCGAGCATGGCCTGAAATGGGGCTCAACCAATGCCTACACGGAAGATGCCGCAGGAAATCCGATTTATGATTGGACCCTCGTGGACCGCATCTTTGATACCTATCGCGAGAGAGGCGTGCGGCCGTATGTGCAGATCGGCTTCATGCCGCAGGCGCTTTCGACGAAGCCGGAGCCGTATCGGCATCACTTCCCCAATGCGCGATACGAGGATCTGTTTGGGGGCTGGGCGTATCCGCCGAAGGACTACGCCAAGTGGGAAGAGCTTGTGTATCAATGGGCAAAGCATTGCGCCGAAAAGTATGGCGAGAAGGAGGTGCTGCATTGGTATTGGCAGACCTGGAATGAGTCGAACGCCGACTATTGGAAAGGAACGCGTGAGGGCTTCTTCAAACTTCACGATCACGCCATCCGCGCCGTGCGCCGCGCCATACCTGGAGCGAAGGTCGGCGGTCCTGATCTTGCTCAAGGCAAGGGCGGCGACTTTCTGGAAGCCTTTCTCAACCACTGCCTCAAGGGCACCAATCTTGCCACCGGCGAGAAAGGCACGCCGCTCGATTTCATCTCCTTCCATGCCAAAGGCAGCCCGAAGCAAGTCGATGGCCACGTGCGCATGGGGATCTCCAGCCAGCTCAATGACATCGACGGTGCCTTCGGTGTGGTCGCAAAGCATCCTGAACTCAAGCAGACACCCATCGTCATCGGTGAGTCCGATCCCGAAGGTTGCGCCGCATGCCAAGGTGACCACCTCGCCTATCGAAACGGCACCATGTATTCCAGCTACACCGCCGCCAGCTTTCCGCGAAAACTCGACCTCGCTGAGAAGCATGGCGTCAATCTCGAAGGCGCCCTCACCTGGGCCTTCGAGTTCGAGGACCAGCCTTATTTCGCGGGCTTTCGCACGCTCGCCACCAATGGCATCGACAAGCCTGTGCTTAATACCTTCCGCATGTTCTCCCGCATGAGCGGCGATCGACTTCGCGTGCAGAGCGATGCCGCCGTTTCCCTCGAAGACATGCTGAAAACAGGCGTCCGCGATAAGCCCGACATCTCCGCCCTCGCCGCCCGCGATGGCAAGCGCATCACGATCCTAGCATGGCATTACCACGACGATGATCTCTCTGGACCCGACGCGAGCATCACGATTCAACTCACGAATACGCCCGAGGGCAAACCCAAGCAAATCCGCACGCTCATTGATGAAGGCCACTCAAACTCCTTCATCGCCTGGCAAGCCCTTAGCTCACCCCAAAAACCCACCGCCGACCAAATCCGCATCATGGAAGAAGCTGGCCGACTCACTCCCGCCTCCGATCAAACCGAGCTCAAGTCGGCGAACGGAAACACCGAGATCCGCTTTAAGCTCGCGCGGCAAGGCGTGACACTAGTCGAGCTGGAGTGGCCATAAAAGTGGCTTCGGCTTTAGCCGAATCATGAATCAAGTGCGGCTGAAGCCGCAGCCACTTTCCCATTTTCCCAACAACGCAATCCCCATGAAAATCCTACTTCCTACCACATTACCCATTTGTCTGGCCCTGCTCGGCCTGTTCTCAATCGCGGCATCAGCCGACCCTATCTTACCCGAACCCGCCGGAGCCGACACGACTGGGTTTGTGCCGATCTTCGACGGCAAAACCTTAACAAATTGGGAGGCCGACCCGACATACTGGCGCGTCGAAAACGGAAGCCTCGTCGGCGAGGTCACTCCCGAAACGTTGCTCAAGGCCAACTCGTTCGCGATCTGGCGCGGTGGACTTCCAGCCGACTTCGAACTCAAAGTCGAATACCGCGTCAGCGCTGCCGGCAACAGTGGGATCAACTACCGCAGCAGCCAGGTGCCTGAGCCAGCCTTCGCCTTGAAAGGCTATCAATGCGACATCGACGGCGACTTCACTTGGACCGGACAAAACTACGAAGAGCGCGGACGCACTTTCCTCGCACTCCGTGGCCAGATGACACGGATCACCCCCGACGCCAAACCCGCGATCATCGCCAAGACCGGAGAAAAAGACGCGCTGGCGAAGTTTCTCCGTCGCGATGACTGGAACCAAATCCACCTCATCATCCGAGGCAATGTCCTCACTCACCTCGTCAACGGCCAGGTCATGAGCATCGTCGTCGATGAAGATGCCGCAGCCCGCACCGCCTCCGGACTGATCGGCGTGCAAGTCCACGTCGGCCCGCCCATGAAAATCGAATACCGCCATTTCCTGCTCAAAGCTCTTCCTCCAGTCGCTCAAAAACCCAGCGCAGGTGCCCCCTGAGCCAAATCGTCCCTACAGCGTCCGACGAAGATGTTCCCCTGGATTCGCCTGGGCGTATCGAATGACAGGAAGTCGAAGTACAAGCGTTGAAATAGTTTGGCCAAGGATTTTACGGACAAGAGCTAGCCGCGTCATCGCGCGATGTCTTGATTGCAGATTCGTTGAGCAAAGGAATCATCGGGCCACTTATGGTATTATTGACTCTCTCTTCCTCCTCCCTTCTCGGCATCGGTGTCATGGTGCTATCCTGCGCCACCTCATGGATTGAGGCTGCGGAGTCGCCTCGATTCGAGAAGGACATTTTGCCAATCTTTTATCACCACTGCTTGGGTTGCCACAGCGAGAAGCAGGCGAAGCCCAAGGGCAAGCTGCGGCTGGATTCGGCGGAGGGGATTTTCGGCAGCCAGGTGATTGTTGAGGGCAAACCCGATGACAGTGAGTTGATGAAGCGCGTGTTGCTGCCGCATACAGATGAGGATGTGATGCCGCCGCTGAAGGGCGGGGCACAGCCGTTGAATGATGCGGAACGTGCACTGCTGCGCCAATGGATAGCCAATGGAGCGAAGCTGGACTCCTGGGTGAAGTTCAATCATCGCGGTGCTGTGTCGGCGACGGATGATGCTTCGCTTGCAGGCGCTGATGTGCGGCATCTGAGTGAGGAGGTGCAGAAGCGCGTGGATCAATCGCTTGCGGCGAAGGGCACGAAGCTAAACGCACCCGCGACTGATGAGACTTTCCTGCGCCGTGTGTATCTCGATGTCGTGGGTCGCATTCCGAGTCTGGAGGAGAGTTCACGCTTCCTCGAGAGCCACGATGCAGACAAGGGCGGGAAGTTGATCAGCGAGCTCATCGACAGCGAGGGTTTCGTGAGCCACATGTTTAACTGGAAGGCGGATTTGCTGCGGGTGAATACGCGCGGGCTTGCTGCCGGTCAGCCGGGCAAGCTTTACGAAGATTGGATGAAGGACGCGATTCGCTCACACATGCCCTATGATGAGTTTGTGCGACAGTTGATCACGGCGAGTGGTTACCTTTGGGAAAATGGCGCGGTCGGTTTCTATGTGCGCGATCTCGGCATGCCGCTCGATCACATGTCAAACATGACGCGCGTCTTCCTCGGCACGCGCATCGAATGCGCGCAGTGTCATGATCATCCGCTGGAGCCAATCACGCAGAAGGACTTCTACCAGATGACCGCGTTTACCTTTGGCGTGAGCAATCTTGGTAAGCCCGGCGGGTATTCGCCCGCGAACGTTAAGCAGTGGCCGGAGTTGAAAGTGAAGATGGCGGCCCTGGGCAATGATAAGGCACTGTTTGATAGCGTGAGTTCCACCATTGCGCCTTTGAAACGACTGACTCTGGACACGGAGATGCAATTGAAATTTCCTGAGAGCTACCCTTATGATGCCGAGCTGCGCGGCAAGCCCGTGGAGCCGCGCACACTCTTCGGCGACGAAGCTGTCGTTAGCGACGGCAATCGGCGCAAGGCTCTCGCTGAATGGATGACCTCGCCACGCAATCCGCGTTTCGCTAAGAACATCGCAAACCGCTTGTGGAAGCGCGTCATGGGCACAGGCTTGATTGAACCCGTTGACAGCCTTTCGGCACTGCCGAATCCAGATCACTCGGAGCTGATGGATTTCCTCGCGCAAACGATGATCCGCCTGAAGTTCGATGAGCGGGCCTTCATGGCGGTTTTATTGAATACGCGACTGTATCAAAGCGAGGCTGTGCGTGAAACGCCGGAGCCTGCGGCTGTCTTTGCACTTCGTGGACCGCAACTTCGGCGTCTATCAGCGGAGCAGATATGGGATTCAAATCTTGTCTTGCTCGTGAAGGACCTTGATGAACGAAAGTCGGTGTTTCGGCTGGAAGGCACGCTGGATACGCAGCGCCTGAAGAAGCTCACGGTGATGACGGCGGATGAGATCATCGCACAAGCCCGCATTGATCGCGCTGAGCACACACGAAACCGCGAGTTCAACCTGCTTCGGGCGCAGCAGATCAAGGAACTGTCTGCAGCCAAGGCACGCGGTGATGACAAGGAAGTGAAGCGGCTCACGGCAGCGCAAGCGAAGGCGAACAAAGAGTTTGCCGCTAGTATGAAGCCCATGGAAACGGAGTCCGATGGCGAAACAGCAACGAAGGAAACCGATCCTCGCTGGAAGTCGCTGCCGCCCAGTTTCATTCGTGCCTCGGAGACACCGCTACCTTTGCCGTTGGGACATTTCCTGCGTCAGTTCGGCCAATCGGATCGACGGGAGATTGATGCCTTTAATCGTGATCCGAACACCACGCATTCGCTCGCGTTGATGAACGGCGATCTCACCACTCAGGTGCTCAAGGACAAGTCGCTGCTGCGCCGACAGCTCGCCGCCAGCCAGGCGACGGGCGATGAACTCACCCAACTCATCTACCGCGCGATCCTCGTGCGTTCAGCGACGGCGGATGAACTCGCGGAACTGGCGGCCATGACCCAGGACAGCCCAAGCCCCGAGCAGGACATCATCTGGGCGCTGCTGAACTCGCCTGAGTTTCTTTTCAATCAGTGACATCCTTTTTAACTCAACGCATGAACTCCAACTTCACAGACACCAGCCGACGCGCCTTCATGGAGCGTTTTGCCAAAGCCGTTTTCGGCGTCAGCCTGCTGCCTTCATTCAGTGGACTGCGCGCAGCGGAGAGCAACCTCGGCGGCAAGGCGAAGAGCGTGATCTTTCTCTACATGCGAGGTGGCATCTCGCACATCGACACCTTTGATCCGAAGCCTGGAAAGCCCGAGATGGGAGGCGTAAAAGCCATCGCGACCAGCGCGGAGGGCGTGCAGATTTCCGAATGGTTCCCGCGCATGGCGAAGCAGATGCACCACGTCTCGCTCGTGCGCTCGATGACTTCCACACAGGGCATCCATGATCGCGGCACTTACCTGGCGCATACGAGTTATTTCATGACACCGACGATCACGCATCCATCGCTCGGATCGTGGGCGGTGAAGTTGCTCGGTTCTGCGAACACCGTGCTTCCTGGCAACATCCTCATCAATGGCAGCCCGCAACACCCACGCAGCGGCTACATGCCCACGCATCTCGCGCCGTTGCCCATCGTCGATCCAGGCGCGGGTCTGCAAAATGCCGCACTGCCGTCGCTGGTCACTGAGTCCGACTTCGCGCGGCGTTCCGCATTGGCGCAGACAATGGGCAATCGCTTTGTGCAACAGACATCTCACCGCGATGTCGCTGCGTATTTGAAAGTGCAGCAGGATGCGACTTCGCTGATGAAGAGCGAGGACCTGAAGGTGTTCGACATTTCGCGCGAAGATAAAAAGACGCAGGCCGCCTATGGCACGCACACCTTTGGCAAAGGCTGCCTGCTTGCTCGGCGGCTCGTGGAGAGCGGCGTGCGCTTCATCGAGGTCGAGGACACGCACAACTGGGACACGCACAACGACCAGATCAAATCCATGGAGAACTTCACGCCCACCACGGATCAAACCATGGCGGCATTGCTTGACGATCTGCATCAGCGCGGCTTGCTCGCAAGCACGCTGGTCGTCATGGCCACCGAGTTTGGCCGCACACCGCAAATCAGCACCGTCACCGCTGGACGCGGACACCACCCCTCCGCCTTCACTTGGTGGCTCGCCGGTGGTGGCATGAAAGGCGGTTACGTCCACGGCAAGTCCGACGAGATCGGAGAGCACGTCGCTGAAAAACCCGTCACCATGCAGGACTGCAACGCAACCATCGCGCAAGCCATGGGCATCGATTTAAAACACATCGAGCATTCACCTTCGGGTCGTCCCTTCACCGTGGCGGACAAGGGCGTGCCGGTGCTCGAGTTGTTTGCGTGAATGCTTGCCCCACAAATTCAATGCAACGACTGTTCGTCCTTATCGCGCTGATAAACCTCAGCGCCTTGGCCTTGGCCGGAGATACGACTTCGCTCGTTGATCTCTCGAAGTTGGATGCAAGCAAGCTCACGACCTCGCACGCTGCCGTTACCTCAACGGGAGAGGCCTTGTCTGTTCGCAGTGAGGATGCGCGAGAGCAGGGAACCGTGCAGTTCGATGTCCCTGAGGCGATGCGTGATTTGTCGACGTGGGGCTTGGTGAAGGTTGATCTTGAGAACGTCGGGGACAAGCCTTTGCGGTTCACATTCTGGGCGCTTTCGGGCAATGGCTGGGGTGGAGCGGGCACTTGGAGCACGCAGCCGGAAAGGTTTCAACTTCCAACACCTGGTCAGCCCAAGTCGGCAGGTGTCGAAGTGCTCGCCGCCAAAGAGCGCCGCAGCTTTCAGATGGATCTTCACGCCTGCTATCCGAAGCCCGATGCGTCCGGGCGATTCTACACCCGAGCGATGGAGCCTGCGTCCGTTCGATGGTTGAAACTGGTCTTGGGCGAGCGCGGACAGGTGCTCGTTCACGGCATTCATATCAGTGGCAAAGCACCTGCAAAGCCACACGAACATTTCAATCGTGTTCTCGTGCCGGACATCGAGCGTGGCGAGCCGATGGCGGGGAAGCGCGTTTATCAAAAGCTGCCGGGCTGGGAGAATACCCGAATCGAGCATGTGCTCACGCTGCCAAAGGAATGGAATCAGGGCACGAAGTTTCCCGTCATCGTCGAATACACAGGCAATGTCTTTTACCACAAGTGGTGTCACTCCACGGGCCTCACGGATCAAGGCAACATGGCCTATGGCTTGTCGCGTGGCGAGACCTTCATCTTGTTGAATCTGCCATTCATCGCCACTGACGGCCAGCGGGAGGAGCCCAATGGCTGGGGCAGCATCGAGAAGACCGAGGACTACTGCATGGAGGCGCTGCAGTTCGTTAGCGCGCACTATGGAGCTGACTTGAATCAGGTCTTCTACACGGGCTTCTCACGCGGTGAGCTGGCGATGAATTACCTCGCGCTGCGTGATGATCGGATTGCTCCCATCTGGCGCGGCTTCATCGGTGCTGATCCCGCCATGGCCTCCGCGAAGAAGTGGCAAGGCACAGCGGGCTGGAACCACTGCGCCGAGGGCTGGGACGAACGCGGTGCGCGACTCCATGGTCGACCCTTCTTTAGCCAGCATCCCAGCTATGGTCCCGTGCATGTGGATGTGGAGTATCTGGAAGATTCACCCAGCACCTTGGCGGCACGTGCTTGGCTTCAAGGGATGATCCAGCAGCCCAAGCCTTAAGCCACTTCCGACGACCATGAAAACCATTCTCGTTTCAATATGTCTGCTCACGGCCCTTCAGGTGGTCGCTGAGTCTGCGACTGTGTTCCGCCCTGAGTTCATTGCCATTCACTCGCGTGAACCTCTGACTGTCACGCCAGTGAGGTGGAAACATCCCATCTACAATCTCCCTGGATGGAAACGCGCAGACGGCACCATCGAGCGCGACCTTTTTAAAGCCGGTGAGGTCATCCCTTTGACGAATCCCATCCGTGATAAGCGCGGCGACGTTACCCACTGGACGTTCACTCACGAAGCCATCGAACTCAAGGCGGAGTTATCGAAAGGGAAGTTGAGCTACACCTTCACCGCGAAGCAGCCCGGCCTCTGGTCGGTCGCCTTTGCCGGAGCGCCTGCCGCGCCGATGGCGGATGTCATCGAGCTGTTCCAGCCGCTCGTGTGGAATGGTCGGCGCATGCCCGAGGAATGCTTCCTTGTCGGCGATGACATTTGCTCGATCCCTGGATGTCTCGTGCAGACCCAAAGCGGCACGCTCGGGGTATTCGCTCAGCCGCAGCAGTTTCCGTTTGCGATGCCTACCGCACAAACGCGGCGCTTCGGTGTCACGCTGCGCAATGCGAAGGGCGATGCGCAGCCGATGGTCTTCGCTCCCTTTCTCGGTTCAAAGGAGTCGCGTTTAGAAGCAGGCATGAAGCATTCGTTTGAACTGGCCCTCGTGACCGAATCGAAGTCGCTGAGCGAGACCTTCGAGCAGGTTGCAAGAGACCTCTGTGGCTTCCGTGATCGGCGCGAAAACACGCTGACATCTCTCAACACGGCTCTGGAAAACATGCTGGATTTCGTGCTCGGCCCATGGGGCAATTTCGACGCCGCGAACAAGGCCTTCTTTTATCCCGACTCCCATGGCTCGGTGAAAAACGTCAGCGCCCTGCATCCGCTTGGGCTTGCCTTCGTCACGGACAACGAACGCCTCTTCCGCGAGCAAGGCGTGCCCATCATGGAGTTCCTGCTGTCGCGCGAGAAGTTCCTCTTTGCCCTCAATGATGAAGCGATGAAAGGCAGTCAACGTCCCTCCATGCGCCTGAATGGCCCGGCGATGCCACTCTCCGAGCTCGCCGCGCTGCATCGCATCAGTCAAGGGGCCACGCCGTATTTTCGTGCGAGCGTGGAGCGCCTGCATGGCGTCAGTCGCACGCTGAACATGGATTGGGTGAGTCCTGCAGACGCATGGCAAAATGACCTCTGGCGCTTCCGGGCCACTGGCGAGCGCAAGTGGCTCGATGCTGCCATTGCCAAGGCTGAGCCGGAACTCACGAAAGTGCCCAGCGATTTCAAAGAAGCCGCCGACGGCACTTTCTTCGAATACATGATGCCCGCGTGGAAGGATTTTTATGAGCTGTATCGGGACACGCATGAGCCTCGTCACTTGGCTGCCGCGCATCGCGGAGCGCGCTTGTATGCTCAGCTCATCTTCTTCTATCCAGCCGTGCCCGATGGCGACATCACGGTGAATGAGAGCGGCTTCTCGCCAAGGCGAGGCTCGCTCGACAAGCCCGGCCTCTTGCCCGTCGCCAAGGAAACCGTGCCCGCCTGGCGTGTCTCTGAGCAGGGGCTTATCTGTGAGGGCAACGGCACCGTGCAACGCATCGCCATCTACCTGGCCACCCACGCGCCGATCTTCCTGCGCATTGCTCAGGACACCAGCGACAGCTTCCTTCGCGACATCGCCCGCAGCGCCATGATTGGCCGCTTCGCCAACTTCCCGGGCTATCACTTCAACACGCTCTACTCCACCGCCCAGGAGAAGGCCGACTTTCCACTGCATCCTCATGACGAACTGAAACCCACGACCTCCTTCCACTACAACCACGTCCTGCCCATGGCGAACCTCGTGCTCGATTACCTCATGGCCGAGGCCAGTGACCGCTCGCATGGCGCCATCGATTTCCCCAGCGAATACGCCGAGTGCTACTCCTACCTTCAGAGCAGCGTCTATGGCGCCCCCGGCAAGTTTTACGATCAAACCCACGTGACCCCATGGATGCCGAAAGGTCTCGTGAAGACCAACAACGTACAGGTCAATCACGTCACGGCCCGAGGTGAAAACACCCTCTGCATCGCCTTCATGAATGAGTGCGACCGAGAGCTGACGGACGTAGCCGTGCAGCTCGATTTGCCCGCAGGCAGCCACCCAGCCACGGTCTGGCGTAACAACAAGCGTTTGGACACCCAGCTTACCATTCACAACGGCGCGGCCAAGATCTCGCTCAGTCCCAAAGGCATCACCGCGCTTGTGATCGAAGGCGTCAAAGTCAGCGCAGCGTTTCAAGCCAAGTTTATCGGCAAGCCATCATCGGGGAAGGGGATCACCCATCAAACCGTCCAAACCCCGTTCGGCGAAGCCCACGCCATGATCCTCTCCTTCGGTCCCGAACTCACCTGGCTCTACGCTTACCTTACGAGCGATGCCAAAACTTTGACGTCTGCCAAGGTGCACGTCGCGCTTGATGGTCACCACGAAGTCCTCACCGACGCCACTTTCCCCTTCGAATTCTCTCTTCCGCTGAAATCCGCCGACACCCCTGCGCAACTCACCTTTGAAGCGCAGTCGGTTTCCGGTCCGGCTGCTCAATCGAAGGTGATTCGGCTTGGACTCACCAGTCAGCCATAATGCGGCTCAAGCTCACTGCAGTTCCCCTGAAAAACATCCCAGCTTTCTGGCCTCTGCTCTCTGACCTCCGACCTCTGGCCTCTATTCTCGCTGCTTAGTCTCTGCCTGAGGTGGGGCCTAACCAAGAACGAAGAACCAAGAACCAAGAACAAGGAACCGTCTTGGCCGACTGCTTTCGTCAGCCCGATCCAGCCTGGCCCCTGTCTTAGCTTTCATTTCGTTACATTCGGCTAGGCTGCCTTGGTCTTTTCCTGCATGGAAAGAATCCTCATCACGGTCTCATTGAAGGCTTGTTTGAAGGCGTCATCCTGCCGCAGCATGTAAAGCTCCATGTCGGTCTTCCGCTGAGCGAGCACGGCTTGGTTGATCAGCGCTTCCAGTGCCAGCTTCTTGTTCTGCTCGTCGGGATTGTTGACCACCTGCTTCTCATAGTCAGCGCTTTGTTTCACGCGATCGACAATGTTCACCAGCTTCACGCGTTGTTCATCGGGCGTGGCGCTCCACGCACTAAACCAGCGTTCGTTGAAGGCGGCGATGATGTCGTCGAGTGGTTCACGTTCTTCTTCGGCACCGTGATGGCCGCGCACGTTCGGGTTCTGGGGTTCCAAGGTGGTGGCTGAGGCATCCAGGCCGATGTGCTCGTTCAGGCGGACGCGTTCGAGGGCGTAGGTGCTCAGGTCCACGCTTTCCAGCAGGGCATCCAGCTCGTCTTTGTCTTTATCCTTCACCTTCAGCTTGGGGACGAGGAATTTCAGGAACCAGTGTAGCTTCTCCCAGTTCAGGTTTTCAAAAGGGATGATGCACGCCAGTTGGCCGTAGATCTTCACAAACTGCTTGGCCTTGATCTTGAAGTCGATCTTGTCCTCCTCGTCTTCGATCAGGTCAAAGTGAGCCACGCAGTGGTCGATGATCGGGTGGAGCTGTTCCGGCGGAGCTTTTTTGAAGAAGGCTTCATTGAAGCGGTCCACGTCATCCTGATTATAGACCTCGGCTTCATCCAGCTCGTCTTTCAAGTCATGCAGGACGTTGATGTCGGTTGGCTCACTCAGGCTGGTAGCCGTGTAGAAAGGATCGAAGGCATCCTTGATCTCAGCGGCGGTGTTGTAGAAGTCGAGGATGAAGGTGTTCTGCTTCGCCATCTTCACATTGCAGCGGTTCAGGCGGGAGAGTGTCTGCACGGCCAGCACGCCTTGCAGTTTCTTGTCCACATACATCGTGTGCAGCAGCGGTTCGTCAAAGCCGGTGAGGAACTTATTTGCCACCACCAGCAAGCGGTAGCCGGGCTCCTTGAGCTTGCTACGAATCTCCTTCTCAGGAAATCCGTTCAGGCTGTCCTCGGTGTGTTCGATGCCATCCACCACCTTCTTGCCGGAGAAGGCGATGATGGGCTGGAAGTCGGCGTTGGCCTTTTTGAGCTCTTCTCGGATCGCAAAGAAGTAACGGATGGCAGACTCAATGTTGCGCGTCACCACCATGCCGCGTGCCTGACCTTTCAGGAGCTTGGGCTTCACCACATGATCCATGAAGTGGTTTACCATCAGTGCAGCCTTGGTGCCGATGGTCTGCTTGTGGGCTTCCACATAGGCGCGGAGCTTCTTCTGGGCCTTCGCGGTTTCAAACTGCGGATTGTCCTCGATGGACTTCTGCACCTCGTAGTAGCTCTTGTAGGTCGTGTAGTTGGCCAGCACGTCCAAGATAAAATCCTCCTCGATGGCCTGCTTCATCGAATACAGGTCATGCGGATCAAAGCCGCCGTTTGCATTGGGTTTGCCAAACTTCTCCAGCGTCGCGGGCTTGGGCGTGGCCGTGAAGGCAAAGTAGGACGCATTTTTGCCCATCTTGCGCTTCGCCATCGCGGCCAGCATCATGTCCTGGTAGTCCTCCGGCTCTTCAGCGTCATCCGTCGCGCCGATGGCGGCATTCAGCTTGTCAGCGGCCACGCCGCCCTGACTGCTATGCGCCTCGTCAATGATCACGCCAAACTTCTTGTCGCTCATGTTGGCCATGCCATCGACGATGAACGGAAACTTCTGAATCGTGGTCGTGATCAGTTTCTTGCCATTCTCCAAATGACTGCGCAGGTCAGCGGCGCTCTCGGCATGGGCGACCAGTTTTTTCACTTCGGCGAACTGCTTGATGTTGCCGTCGATCTGCTTGTCCAGCACGCGGCGGTCCGTCACCACGATGATCGAGTCGAAAAGATTCGTCTGTCCTGTGCTGTCGTAGAGTTCGATCAGCTGATAGGCCAGCCAGGTGATGCTGTGACTCTTGCCGGAGCCCGCGCTGTGCTGCACGAGGTAGCAGCCACCCACACCTTCCTGCTGTACTTCTCGCAGCAGCTTGCGCACCACTTGCAGTTGTTGGAAGCGGGGGAAGTAGAGAATGGTTGTGACCTTCTTGGTTTTCTTGTCCACCTCATCCACCACCTTGGCAAAGTGCTCGATGATGTTGCACAGGCTCTGCCGGGTCAGGATGTCCTGCCAGAGATAAGCTGACTTCGGGCCATCGGGATTCACCGGATTGCCTTTCCCTGCACCATCAGGCAGACCCTTGTTGAAAGGCAGGAAGTAAGTGCCCGCGCCATCCACCTTCGTCGTCATCCAGACCTCGTCGGGATCGACCGCAAAGTGGACGAGGCAGCGGCGGAAGTGAAAGAGCGTCTCGTTCGGGTCGCGGTCATCGCGATACTGCTTCTTCGCGTGGTTCACGTTCTGGCCGGTCCACGGGTTCTTGAGTTCCAGGGTGGCCAAGGCCAGCCCGTTGATGAAGAGCACCATGTCCACCGACTTCAGCGGATCAGCCAGAGAGTAATGCACCTGCCGGGTCACAGAGAAGAGATTGCTCTCAAACTTCGCCTTCACGTCCGGGTTCAGGTCATTGTAGGGCAGACGGTAAAGAAGCTCCAAATGGGCGTTGTCCACTTCCAGCCCCTTCTTCAGCACAGCCAGGATTCCGTCCTTCTTCAGCTTGCGATGCAGCCTCTCAATCACCTGCCGCTTCCAGTCCGGCTTGTGATGCAGCTTGGTGAGTTCCTTCGCCTGCGTGCTTTCCAGGAACTGCCACAGCATCGCCTCATCCACCGCAAACTCCGCGTTGAAGTCGCCCGGCTTACCGCGCTTCCAGCCGTTGCCACCGATGTCCGGTGTCGGCGCTTGCAGCACGCCATCTTTAACGGCCACCGTCACGCCGCCGCTCAAGGCACGTTCAATGCAGGCTTCCAGGGCGGCTTCGTTGGTTTGGGAAGAGTTCATTGGATTAGGAATCTTTGTACCAGCCAGCAGCTAGCTGCCATTTCATAGCCGCTGCATCGGCGGAAGCAAAGAGCACAGGTTGAAGAAAATCATGCAACCGCTCAATGATGACTGGCAGTGGATCAGCGCTTAGTCGGTTCTTGCGAAGAAAGGCAGACCACTGCGTAAGCTTGCCCTTGTCCTCAGCAAAAGCCTGCGTCAGGGCCAGCATGGGCTCCTTTGGCCACTCGGTGCCGCGATTGGCAAAAGTCGCCCAGATAGCATCATGAAGCGTCTGGTGGTTAAACTCAAGGTGTCGGCATAGCCAGTCTAAGTCGAAGAAGTCCTTCATCCGGCTATTGCCCAAGCCCAGTTCTTGAGCCGCATTCAGCTTCTCCGCAATTACCGTCTCTGGCGGGTAGGTCAGCAGCCGCGCGGCAGGGAAGTCCAGCAGCTCACGCCACTCTAGCTCCACGGGGGCGGGCGTGATGGCATCACCAAAGCCGATGTCGATCTGAAGAGGGATGAGAGCTTTTGCCAGCACCACTTTCACAGCGACACGTACGCCTTCATAGTGCTGGTCCTCACGGATGCGGGAAACGTTGATCTCGCCCCAGACGAGTCCATCGTCAGGGTCTGCTGGCTTCGCCAACAATTCCTCAAAAAACGCCTTCACACCAGCGAGCGAAGAATCACCGAAACACAGAAGGTCAAGATCGCGCGTTGGACGATGAGGGGAGGCCTGCCACACTGAAAAAACCTGGGCACCTTTGAGCACGAACTGCCGCTCTGTTTCACACTGACTCAGCCGCCAAAGAAGACGCCCGATAGCGAAGCGCTCCATCAGCGTCGGCAGATCGATTCCGCTGGCTCGGAAAACATTCATCAGCCGCGCTCGGACTGAGTCGGCCACGTTGGTCATGCCAGCACCTCCATGTAGGGCTGCATGACGCGGGACATGCCCATGATTTTGGCATAGTGGTGAATATTCGCCAGACTATGACGCCGATGTTGCATACGCTCGCGTAGGGCCTCGATGCAGAGTTCCAGAGTCACCAAGCTGCGATGCTTAAAACAGTCCACAATGGTGCGATCCACGTTCGTTATTCGCACCGGATAACCGTCCAGCATGTGCGTTTCCACCCCCTCGCTAAAGGCCTCGGGCATCCGACTGCGGATGATGCGTAGTGTCAGGTGCTTTAGCTTGGGAGCCGGATAATTGGATGGCAGCTGCATCCAGACACCCCTCGGCATGTGGGTGCCGATTCCGTGAAACGCCAGCGCACTGACGAGCACGATCACCCCTTTGGGCACCAGGATGGACGCCTCAACGATGTCTGGGTGGGCATGCCATTCAGCCTCAGTGATGTGATAGAGTCCCCGGCCCATGCGTTCCAGCGCGCCTGAGCGAGTGAGTCGGGTGAGCGTAGTCGTAGAAACACCTGCCGCCACAGCGTCAGCACCGCGAATGATCGGTGAGCGCTCGGCCAGCTTGGCTAGCTTTTCGAGGGGGCTAAGTGTCTTCATGGCCGATGTTCTAAAGTCTAGGACATTGTGGATTAATGTCCTAGACTTTGCAACATTGAGTTCCTTCTTCGCGCCAACTTGCTCTTCAGGAACTTCCAAAGCATCGCCTCATCCACCGCAAATTCCGCGTTGAAGTCGCCGGGCTTACCGCGCTTCCAGCCATCGCCACCGATGTCCAGTGTCGGCGCTTGCAGCACGCCATCCTTCACGGCCACCGTCACGCCACCGCTCAGGGCACGTTCAATGCAGGCTTCCAGAGCGGCTTCGTTGGTTTGGGAGGGCATGGCAGGCTCTTACTTCGGGTCAAATCAGATCGAACCAACTAAGACGCTCAAGAATAGCTTCCGCTAGTACACTGAAATCACTATGTGCCGACTGAACCGAATAGCTATGCGCGCCAATAGCTCCGTCGGAAGCCTTGAGATCGAAAATTGGTTTGCGGGCCTCCATAGCCATCGGAATGAGTGATCTATAGTGCTTCAGCATGGCGATCTGATGGTCGTCCACGTTGTCCCAAGATTGTGAGAGCCCCTTGGGACCAAGGATAAACTCTTCATAGATTCCGGGAATCTTCTGCGCCCACCTGTCATAAGCCTTGACTAAGCCAGAGTCACGAAGGCCAAATTGAAGAATCACATATCCGAGAGCACGAAGATGTCCTGCTGGTAAAGGCAGGTCGTCTGCAGGATTGAGAGCTGTCCGTGTCTTCCACTCGGAACGCCATCTTTTTAAGGTCGGACCAAGGTTCTTGAGTCCTTGGAGAGAAAAGAGATCAGGAGCCAATGGTAAGACAATGGCGTCTGCGCAAATCAGGGCTGCTCTGTTGATTGCACCAAGGTTGGGTCCCACATCAATGAGAATCAGGTCAGCCTCAGCATCTTTGCCGGCGGCTTGAATAATCCGGTAAAAGGCACTCGTAGTGCGGAATGCTGGTTCTTTGCCATCCAGGCACTTTCCCCAAGCTTCTGAAAGCTCGGCTTCAAACAAGGCGAGACCAAGATCACCGGGAATGAGACGCAATGAATCACGAATCTTTTGGACCGGAGCGGGTGCGATGTCTCCCGTGCCTCGGATGATTGGAGAGAGTGCCTGCATGATGCTCTGGCCTGGGCCAGAATCACTCCAGATATCCTCTAATTTGTCCTCAGGCAGAAACATTGAAGTGAGATTGGCCTGTGGATCAAGGTCAGCCACCACGACACGCTTCCCCATACGGGAGAACATCCACGCCAAATGATAGACGAGTGTAGTCTTACCCACGCCACCTTTGTTGTTAAAGAAGGCAATCGTTTTCATCGGAGGAGATGCTTGCGAAGAAGGGCGAGAAAATGGTGTTGGGCAGGCGTGAATTCCACAGGAGGGCTTCCGTTTTCCTCCATACTGCGTTTCGCCATTCGAATGCCGTAGCCGTAGCGATTCACATATCCGAGGGGCTTCATGGCCTCGGCGATGATCGGGTTCCGGTAATCGTTAAGGCTGGGGAAATCACTCTGGGAGAGTCCATAGAGGCCACCAGCATTTTGAACTTCGATTCGGTCGTTAAAAAAATAGATTGTGATCGGGCGGTTGAACTGGTAGTCGCGATGCACCACCGCATTCATCACAATCTCGCGCACGGCCGTTTCAGGATAGTCCCAGATCAAGCGCTCACGCAGTGCGGTTTCCTTCACCGGGCGCTGGGTGAAACGGGACTTGATAAACATATCTAATTCTCTCAATACAACCATCAACGGACCGGTGAATTGCTTCTCCTCAATTGGAGGCCCGTCTTCCAGATGTTGTCCCTCAAAACGCGCAAATTGAATGTAGGCTCCTGGAAAAAAGTTCAGCGGGTCTTTTCCGAACATTAAGACCCCTGCGTTTGTTGGGCACTGTCGGATCGGATTGTAAAAGCGTAGCGCCGCAAGCTGCGCTTCAATGTTGCGCCCATTCTCGCGAATCACCTCAGCATCCACGGCTTCACGCCGATAGGTGTTCTGAAAAGCATCTAAGTCCAAATCTTCCACTGTAGAACCTAGGCAAGGCGCCGCGTCAAAGCTCCGGAAATGGACGCTTCGACGCTCACTGAGGCGGCGTTCTTCCGCTTCAGAGGCTGTCGCTCGGCGCGGTCCAACACGGATATGCACACGCCCATCGTAGAACACAGGTGGAATCTCAGATGGCTGAACTTCGACCACCAGGAACTCACCACCCGCAGGATGAGCCTGTTTGAAAACCGACACCATGGGCTGAGGCAGGATGTGCCCATCGTCCCGATAGGCCGCAAACTGCTTCTGGAGATCATCTGTAATTGGCACATTGGGAGACAGAGAACCATCGTCCTCAATACCAATGAGCAAATACCCCGGCTTGCCGTGACCAGGCATATCATTCGAAAATGCACAGATAGCCTCGCGGAACTTCGTCGTGTTCGTGATCGACCGTGTCCGCTCGATCCGGTCGGCTTCGGTCGAGGTCAGGACTTCTTGAACTTGTTCAGGGGTCAGCATGGGGAGTTAATAAGCGCTGGGGGCGATATTCGCAATCATTCCTCTTTTATCAGTTCAATCTGAATGAGCGGTCCAGACGGCTCAGTTTCCTCGATCTTCAGACCAAGTTCTGGCTGCTGTAACTCAATGGCTTGGAGACGAAGCTTCGGTTTCTTGTAAAGTGATGTTCGCATCACTTCAGCGGTCACGTTTACAGACTCCTGATAAAATTCGATGTAGTTTTTTGAGTTTAATCCGGCCTGTGGCAAAGCGTCGAGATTGTAGTCGATGCTTTCGTGCTGGATCTGGAGAGTTAGCCTATCACCTCGGGTGGCTTTGAGGCTGGTGATGGTTCCACTAAGCGGATAGACATGCCCATCCTCAAGATGGGGGAGGATCTTGTCATCGTCAGCAAGGTAGTCCGCCAAGTTCGATTGATCGACCTTCGCAGAATCGGTAAACTTCGGATCATCACTCACCTCGATCACATCCACCTTGTTCTCCGTCATCGGCTTTAGCGCTTTTTTGAAGCCCTTTCTCTTGATGAGCTTTTGCAGTGACAGTTGCATCCGTTTGGGCAGTTCCTGGACATCGGACAAGCGAAGCCGTTTACACCCCCCAGCGTGTTTCATTAAGCGCTGAGCAGCTTTGCCAAATACCAACGTCCAAAATGTGGTATCAATAGGATGTGCCGAAACCCAATCATTGAGAGTTTTTCGAGTTTCGAGGGCGCTGTTAAAATAAGCCTCGACCTCATCAGCAAGCGGCTCTTTGGCAAGGCGCAGAAAAGTGATGAAGTCATCCGCCGAATGAAACGGCAGACCATCCGAGGTATCTCTCCACCACGCAGCAATCTCAATGATGAGTGATCCTTCGCGGTGACTGGTCGCCTGAACCTCGGGTTCCAGCCCAATCCGAAGGATGCGTGCAAACTCTTTAAAGACAGCATCAAAGCCTTGAAGGGACTCGCCAAGCTCTGCCAGCGAGATGTTAGAATCTAGCTCCTCATCCGAGCCCTGAAAACGAAGATAGAGATTCGGCTGCATGGTTGTGAAATGGGCTCAGACTTTGATCTTCCCCGTCACCGCGTGGGCGATGAGGGTGCTGCGGAGGGTTTGCAGGGTTTGGATTTGGGATTCAAGCTTGGATTTAGCACTAGTGGAAGCGTCGTTAATAGCTTGAACTCTAATGACCAGTTCGTCCTGTTCATGGCGTGGTGGAGTTGGAATCATAACCGTCTTGAGGCTTTCAGTTCGCAGGCAGCGAGTTCCGTGTCCTGACTCTTCAATTAGGGGCGTTAACATATCCTGGCAGGCAGTCAGCATAGTTAACAAATATTCAGGTGACATGACCATCTGGTTAACATCCATGCCCTTGATGTCTTGGTTAATGGTTGCAGGGACGGTGTTGAGTCCTATCGGAACCGTGCGCGCGAGAATCATTCCTCGGACAACGATCAACACAGTTCCAGGAGGCAATAACTTGATGTTTGTGTGCTTTAGAGCGGCTGGGGTTATGGTGTCTTCAGAAGAGTCAATTCTCAAACGCTTCATGTCCTTCGGAGAAATCCACGGCACACCTCCATTCCAGAAGTCATTCCGATCTTTTGACGGTGTTGCCCCACTCACAAAGGACACCACGGCACCAAGTTTTCGGATCTGCCAATGCTTCGGAATTGGGCCGATCCAGGGGATGTCGGAGTCTTGCAGTTCGGCTTGGGGGGCGAGGCCTCGGGTGACGGCGCGGTTGATGAGGATGGCTTTTTGCTCGTCCAGCAGCTCGATCTGCCGCTGCTTCTTCGCGATCAAGGTGTCGATCTCCGCCGTCTTCTCATCCAGGAAGGCGACGATGCGGTCGATGTCTCGGTCTGGTGGAATGACCGAATAGCTTGTCTTGAAATGCTCATAGCGAAGACTGTTCATGTCCCCGCATAAGCCATAGGAGAGACGGTTGGCTTCGGTGATGAACTCGTTCGTGCGGAACAGATAATGAAAGAACTTCGACAGTTTTGGATTGCGCGGAGTCAGGACAACATAGGCAGGACTTACAATCCCATCAAAGGTTGAGATGCCCAGTGCTCCTTGCCAGGCACGCATCTTGTTGTAGGCAAGATCACCCACTTTAACGACCTTGTATTTGGTTTTGTCGTCGTTGGAAGAGTCCTTTTTGACGGTGATCTCAGATTGACGAATGATGCCTCGATCTTGAGTCACGGATAACAGTTCTGCATTCGGCAAGTTGGCTTCTTTTCGTTCGTCAAAGATACCAAGATTGCGCCTGACCTCCCAATGCTCCGGCACGTCGCCGAGCCATTCGACACCGGAGTCTTTGTACTTGGGGTATTTCGGGAAGGGGGTCATTCGGCGCTCTCTCCTTTTTGCAGTTGATGCTCCACGAGGCGGCGCTCGCGCTGGAGTTCGGCGACGAGTTCGGCCTCGGTGGGCAGGCAGGTGCGGTATTTGGAGGCAAAGAGCTGCTCGCTGCCTTTGAGCACGGAGTATTGGACCATGGTCTCGTCTTTGTCCGTGCAGAGGATGAGGCCCAGCGTGGGGTTGTCATCGGGTCCGCGCTTCAGGTCGTCGAACATACGGACATACATGTCCATCTGGCCGATGTCCTGATGGACGAGCTTGCGGGTCTTGAGGTCGATGACAATGAAGCACTTCAGCAGGTAGTGGTAGAAGACGAGGTCCAAGTAAAAGTGACTGGTCTCTGTGCTGAGCCGCATCTGCCGAGCGACGAAGGAAAAGCCGTGTCCCATTTCTAAAAGGAAACGTTGCAGCTGGGAGATGATGGCAGACTCGACCTCTGCCTCCGTAGCATTCAGGTCCTCTGGCAGCTGGAGAAACTCGAGGATGTAGGGGTCTTTGATGAAGTCGCGAATGTCCTGTTTTCGCTCGGGGTCCACAGCTTCGGTGGTGGGCTGCTGGGTGGAGAGCAGGCGCTGGTAGGTGCGGGTCTGGAGCTGGCGTGTGAGCTGCCTGACACTCCAGTTCTGGGAGCTTGCTTCCTTCAAATAATAGGCTCTGGCGGTTGGGCTATCCTCCCGCATGATAAGGCGGTGGTGGCTCCAGCTCAATTGGCTACACAGTGTGTAGCTTTTTCCGCCATCAGGATAAGTGAGGTAAAATTGGCGGAAGTTTTTGAGATTGGCGAGGGAGAAGCCTTTGCCGAACTCAACGCTGAGAGATTTGGAAAGTTCCCTGAGCAGGCCCTCCCCATAAACGGCCTTGGCCTGACCGCCCTGCTCCTCTTCCACAATGCGCTGCCCAATCTGCCAGTAAGCCTGAACCATGGCCGCATTGACGGCCGTGTAGGCCTGCTGCCGGGCACTGGCGAGGATGCTGCGGACATCCGTGAAGAATGAAGAGGCGGGGACGGGTTTCATGGCGGTTCAACGGGCGAATTGGAGGATCTGCTCCAGGAGGCCTTCAGTCTCGGTCTCTAGCTGACGGATCTCGGCCACCACGTCCTCCAGTGGACGCAGGGGCTGGTGCTGGTAGAAGTATTTGTTGAAGCTGATCTCGTAGCCAATGACGGTTTTCTCCTCGTCCACCCAGGCGTCAGGAACATGCGGCAGGACTTCCTTCTGGAAGTAGGCAGGAATTCCGCCTGGATAGGTGAGCGGGACGTTCTCAGTATCCCGCAGTTCGCTGTCGGGCTCGTAGAAAGTGGTCCGCACAGTCCCCTGTGCGGTCTGGGAGGGGGAACCGCACAGAGGACTGTGCGGACCACTCTTCTCAGAGCCACTTTTCAGCACTGGCTTGGCCGCTGGATCGCGCCAGGAGACAGCATCGAGGATGGCCTTCACGTCTGCGGGCTTGAGGTCGAGCTTGAGTTTTTTCACAGCGGCCTTGGTGGACTCGCTGAAGGCATTGAAGTCGTCGCTGGTGGCTTCACCCAAATGCTGGTGTAGCTTTTCGGCGGCCTGCATCAGGTCACGGCGGTTGGTCCAGGTGGCGGTATCAAGCAGCTTCTTTTTATTAGCAGGGGAGGTCTCCAGCTGCTCCTTCTCCAGCCAGTGTTCGACGGCTTCCTTCTGCGTGGTGAGAAAGCCTTTCTCATAGACCTTCTGGCCCCACTGCTGCCAGATCCATTCCATCTCGGTGCCGAGCGCGGGGACAAAGCGTAGGGTGGCGATGCGGTCGGTGCTGTATTGGGCGGACTTCCGCAGCGGGCGCTCGACGGTGATCTTCCAGTAGCCGAACTCGTGGTTGGGGAAGGTTTTGCAGCGCAGCGCGCTCGTAGGCTTGCTCGCCAGAGCAAGAGGATCGGAAGACCGCGTCTTGGCAGACGCGCCTACGGCAGAGGAGTCATCCTGCATTCTGGTGAATGCGCTTACGATCTGCTCGATGTGGGCCTGGGTGAAGGCGCAGTTCTTTTCGCCGAGGTTCTTGCGCAGCTTCTCATAAAGCTGGGAGGCATCAAGAAGCTGGACTTTGCCCTGGCGCTCCTTGGCCTTGTGATTGGAAAGCACCCAGATGTAGGTGGTGATGCCGGTGTTGTAAAAGATGTTGTTCGGCAGCTGGATGATGGCTTCCAGGTAATCGTTCTCGATGAGGTAGCGGCGGATGTTGCTAGCCCCGCCGCCTGCATTGCCGGTGAAGAGGGCAGAGCCATTGTGAACGGTAGCGATGCGGCTGCCGAGGGGGCTGTCTTTGAGCCGCTTCATCTTGCTGACCATCTCCATGAGGAAGAGAAGCTGGCCGTCATCCACAGCAGGCGCGGCGGAGACGGTTTTCTTCTCGCCGTTCGCATCTGGCAGCACGACCTCGAAACGTCCGTCGATGATGACGGTCTCGCTGCCTTTCTTTTCCAGGATCTGGCCTTGGTCGGTCTTCCAGCTCTTCCCATAGGGTGGATTGGAGAGCATGAAGTCGAAACGCAGAGTGCTGAACTCGTCGGTGGCCAGGGTGGAGCCGTAGCGGATGTTTTCGGGGTTGTTCCCCTTGATCATCATGTCTGATTTGCAGATGGCGTAGGTCTCGGGGTTGATCTCGCGGCCATAGAGATGGACGGGCGCGTCTGACTTGATGGCGCCTTCGGGGTCGATGATGAAGTCCTGTGCCTCGGTCAACATGCCACCGGAACCGCAGGCGGGATCATAGATGGTGATGACGGGCGGCAGCTTCTTTTTGATGGGCTCAAAGATGAGGTGTACCATCAGCTGGATGACCTCACGCGGGGTGAAGTGCTCTCCGGCTTCCTCGTTGTTCTCTTCGTTGAACTTGCGGATGAGTTCCTCAAAGACGTAGCCCATGCCGAGATTGCTGAGGCCGGGCAGCTTTTTGCCATCGGGCGCGGCAGTGTCGTGCGGGCTGAGATTGATCTCTGGCGAGACGAATTTCTCGATGACGCCGAAAAGGGCATTGGCCTCGGCCATCTTCCGAATCTGATTGGCAAGGTCGAACTTCTCGATGATCTCGCGGACGTTGTCGCTGAAGCCGTCGAGGTAGTGGGTGAGATTGGCCACGAGCTGGGAGGGATTCCCGAGCAGGGTCTTCAGGGTGAACTTGGAGGTGTTGTAAAAGACCTGCCCGGCAGCGTCTTTCAGTCCCTCGGGGTCCAGCACGGCCATCTTGGCCTCCTGCTTCTGGAAGCGCACCTCCTCCAGCACGGCGGCCTTCGTGTCTTCCAGCAGGCAGTCAATGCGCCTAAGGACAAACATCGGCAGGATCACATCCCGGTATTTCCCCCGAACAAAGACATCCCTCAGGCAGTCGTCCGCAATGGACCAGATGAACGAAACGATCTTATTGTGAGCGGAATGATCCATGAAAAAGCTTTTTGATTTAAAGGGCTAGAAAGATTGAATAGGCTGAGAAGTGCTCTCGAAGCCGATGCTGGCGCAGCAGTTGCAGGACTCGGGTATTCTCAACGCTTTTCGTGCCATGGGGTATTTTCCCTATCTAAGCGGAGAGCGTTATGGATGGCAAGGGCAGAGGGTAAGAAAAGGATGAAGGAGGGAGGAATCAAAGGATGAAGCACTCGGTGTCCTAGTTGAGACTAGGGGCCGGATTCTTGAGAATTGAGGGCTTTGTTGAGACGCTGAGGACAGATGTTGAGATTCACAAGGATCGTGAGCCTGCTCAAGAGTCCTGTGAGCTAGCTCGTGAGCGCTTTGAGCCGGCTCACAAGCGCAATGAGCCCCGTCGTGAAGGCTGTGAGCCCCGTCGTGAAGGCTGTGAGCCCCGTCGTGAAGGCTATGAGCCCCGTCATGAAGGCTGTGAGCCCCGTCGTGAACGCTGTGAGCTAGCGCATGAGGAACGTGAGCCCCGTCGTGAAAGCTGTGAGCTAGCTCGTAGGCCCTATGAGCTACCTCATGAGGCTGGCAAGCTAGCTCATCAAAGCCATGAGCTAGCTCTAGATACCTGTGAGCTAGCTCTTGATACCCGCGAGCCTGCTCAAAAAAACCATGAGCTAGCTCTCGCAGGCTGTGAACTTACCCCTGATGACTGTGACCTTTGATGGCAGCAACGTGCGATTCAGTTTCGGCATCCCACGCGGCAACGATGGCCTGAACGGAACCAACGGCACGAACGGCAGTGATGGTATCAACGGCAGCAACGGCAGCGACGGAGCCCCCGGCGAAGTGACATCGGCCCAGCTCAGCGCTGCCATCAGCGGCACCAGTGGGAACACGAACAGCGTCAGCACGCTCGGCCAAGCTGCCGACGGCAGCTACAACCCCCAACAGATGCAGGACCTGATGAACAAGGTCGATGAGCTGATCAATGTGCTGAGGCGGTAGGGATCGTTGTTCTTGGTGCTTGGTGCTTGGTGCTTGGTGCTTTGTTTCTGCCTGAGGTGGGGTTTACTCCACGTCGGGCAGTTCGATGGTGAAATCATCTTCCAGACGGCCCTGGAACTTCCACACTCCTTCGACACGGATGGCGGAATCGACTTCGAGCTTCAGCTCCGTGCCATCGGCCGTGCGCAGGCGAATCTCGATGCCATCAAAGCGCGGGGTGTCCGGCGAAGCATCCTCGTCCTCACTGACCTCCACGCTCGTCAGCGTGAGCTGGCCCAGTTCGCCGAAATACTTGGTGATCAACCCACGCACCAAGCCAGCACGCGCCACGGTGACCTGCAGATTCCGCGTCTGCTTTTTGATCTCCTTTTCTTGCTCCTTCGCCGCATCGACTTCGGTCGGTGAGGTGGAGGCTTCCGCCGTTGCCTGGGCGGCTTTCACCTTGCCCAGCACCTCGGCAGAATGCCAGCAGGCACTCAGAGCTGTGTCATCATTCCCTTTGAGCGCCCCCACCATGGCCTCCACCAGCTTCTGCATCTCCGGCGGCACGGGTGTGTCATCATCCGCCCTCAAGGAAGGAGCAAGCAGGGAGAAAAGGGAGAGTAGAAGGAGTGTGGTTTTCATGGAAGCGTAGGCAAGGCCAGACGCCCACGCTTTTCAAGCTTCAAGTGGTTACAATTCAGGCATGTTGAAGCGTCTCGATGAGCTGCGGGCAACGCTTTGCTCGGGCTTTGCCGATCCCGACCTGGAGGCCCTGCGCCAGAAGTTGAATGAGATCATTTTGAATGGGCGGAGGTAGATTTTCGTCAGCGGGCTGCTAAGGAGTGGGGCGAGGCAATGAACCGGCCTTCATGGGGTTCGATGCCTCTGCGTCCATGCTCTTATCCCGATGAACAACATCTTACCTCTTTGCCTTGCCCTTCTAACCGGCATCTTGCTTCAACAGACCACCTTGGTTCATGCGGAGCCATCGGTGACCACGCCATCGATTAGGCAGCGAGGCCTTGTCTCCCATGGAAATGTGAGCCGGTTGGCAGCGGTGATGGCGAAGGCGCGGCGTGGGGAGGAGATCTGCGTGGCGGCGATTGGGGGATCGATCACGGCGGGTGGGTTGCAGACAAAGGACCCGAAGAATCGCTACATCGCGAGAGTCGCGGATTGGTTCACGCGGAACTTTCCCAAGGCCAAGGTGCGCTTTGTCAATGCGGGCATCGGCGGCACGAACTCGCTCTATGGGTCGATGCGGGTGCAACGAGATGTGCTGAGCAAGAAGCCGGACCTCGTCATCGTGGAGTATGCGGTGAACGACAATCATCCGGTGCCGATGTTCTGGGGCAGCTACGAGGGCGTGCTGCGGCAGATCCTTCGCGAGCCGCAGCAGCCAGCCCTGGTGCAGTTGTTCTTCATGCAGCGGAAGGGCGAGAACGCTCAGGAGAAGCAGCACATGCTCGGTCGTCATTATGATCTGCCGATGGTCAGTTTCCGCGATGCCTGGTGGCCGGAGATTGATAGCGGTCGCGCGGTGTGGGAGACCATGTATGCCGATGTGGTGCATCCGAACGATACCGGACACATCCTCGCCTCCGAGCTTTTGATTGCGCTGCTCAATGACGTGAACGCCAAGCCCGAATCGAGTGCCACCGCGAGCCGCGCGGACCTCCCAGCGCCGATGATCACCGACCTCTTCGCCAATTGTCGCTATGCGCAAGGCACCGACTTGAAGCCCACGCAAAACAGCGGCTGGACCCAAAACGCGGACCACACCAAGTGGGAAAGCCCTGCTGCGACCGATGGCAGCATCGAGTTTGGTTTCGTGGGGAAGCTGCTCTTTGTGGGCTACGATGTGGATGAGGAAGCTGAACGCTTGGCCACGTTCTCCATCGACGGCGGCAAGGCCCAGCCTTTGAAAAAAAGTCCCAACCGATTGCCGCTGGCCGAGGACTTGCCTGCCGGTCAGCACCGCGTGCGCATCGAGTTCGCAGGCAGCCAAGCAAAGCCAGGATCAACGGCCAATGTGCGGATCTGGGCGGTCGGTGCCGCTGGAGCTCAGGAGTGACCAAGGTCACGCGGAAAGCACTTGCTGAGTCTCTGTGAACCACTCGCGCGAGGTCGGGAGAAGCGATGAGCACGGCTTGAGACCGGTGTGCGTTTTCGTCACCTGCTGGTGTGTGTCGGCGACTTCACTTGGAGTGGGGCAGGGGCTAGAAGTGTGTCTCATTCCTTCCCGATTGTCCCGCAAACCACCGACTCCACCATCGCTATGCCCCAGGTCAAACATTACGGCTGCTTCCAATTCAAAGCCCAGATCACTCCGCAACAGATCGACGAGTGTTTTGCCTCCATGTCGAGCATGGTTGGGCGCATTCCGGGTCTGCTGGATTTCAATCATGGCCCCTACGACTCCGGCGAGGGCCTGAACGACGGTTTCACCCACGGCTTCATCATGACCTTCGCCAGCCCACAGGCGCGGGATGAGTATCTGCCGCATCCGATTCATGAGGAGGTGAAGGCGATTGTTGTGCCATGTCTTGAGCGCGTGGTGGTCTTCGATTTTAACCTGCCGCTGTAACGCCCGTTTCACACGCCGACTCCGCCGATTATGCCCACCCATTCATGGCTCATTCTCTTTCTCCTGCCGCTTCTCACCCTTAGCGCCGCAGGGCAAAACGTCCCCACTTTGCTGGAGGGTGAAAAGCTCGCGGTGCGCAAGGTCAGCGGTCAGGCAAAGCCCCAGGATTTGCGCCGTTACAAGCAGGGTTCATGGAGTGGCTCAGCGCATCTCTGGTGGACTGGAGCCAAGCCTGAAGATGCGCTGGAACTGACTCTCCCCATTACCCAGGCGGGAGTTTACCACCTCGGCGCGGGGTTCACTCAAGCGCTCGATTACGGCATCTTCGACGTTTGGCTGAATGATCAGCTCTTGCTCGAAAAGCTCGATCTCTACAACCCTGCGGTGGTCCACACTGGCACCTTGCCGCTGGGGCCTCGCCTGGACCTGAAATCAGGCGATCAGGTGCTGCGCTTGGTGGTGCGTGGTGCCAATCCAGCGGCGCGCAAGAGCTACATGCTCGGCCTTGATTATGTGGTGCTTGTCCCCGGTGAACAAGCAGATGTGGTGGTGGTGGCAAAATCCTTGATTCAAGCGCCACCCAAGAGCCCGGAGGCACCCGCACGAGCCATGGGCTACAACAACGAATCCGTGCAGGCGCTCAGCGCGACGGAGCAGCAAAAGCGTTTCACGCTGCCGGAAGGCTTCAGCGTCGAACTCGTCGCCAGTGAGGAAACAGGACTGCCGAAGCCGACGATGGTCGCCTTTGACGACGCCGGCCGCATGTGGTCGGCCACAGCGACGATGTATCCCTGCGACAATGATCCCGAGATTTGGAAGCAACCTGGTAAAGACCGCATCGTGGTGTTTGATA
The DNA here is from genome assembly GCA_027486585.1 of Verrucomicrobiaceae bacterium. Classification (GTDB taxonomy): domain Bacteria; phylum Verrucomicrobiota; class Verrucomicrobiia; order Verrucomicrobiales; family Verrucomicrobiaceae; genus Prosthecobacter. The sequence continues at coordinate 32,503 of JAIXOU010000141.1, forward strand.
CGCCCACGGCAGGCTCGCCGCAGACGCCGCGTGTGTTTGCAGAGGGAATGGTGATGCCGCTTTCATTGCTGCCGCGCGGTCGCGGAGTGTATGTCGCGCAGGGGCCGGAGATCTTCTTTCTCGATGACAAGGATGGCGACAGTCGCGGAGATGAGCGACGCCTGTTAATGCAGGGTTTTGGCACGCAGGACACGCACACACTACCGCATCAGCTCACGTGGGTGCCGGGCGGGCGAGTGTTGTTTTCGCAAGGGCTGCTGAATCGCGGCACGATGACCGATGCCTCTGGCACATCCTTGGTTTTCAATCGTACGCTCGTCGCTTCGACGGCCCCCGACGGCACGGATACCCGCATCCTCAGCGCGGGGCTAAACAATATCTGGGCCTGGGGTCTTGGTCGCACTGGGCGCGTGTTCATCCACGAGGCCAATGATCTTGGCTACAGCGTGGTGCCGTTCGAGGAGGATTCCAGTTATCCGGCCTACATTTCCATGCGGCTGCATCCGAATGCGCCGATGCATCCACCCACGGCCTGGGAGTTGAACCTTGGCGGCACGGGCTTCTCCGGCCTGGCGATTTACGATGACCTCAGCGGCAGTTTTCCAGCGCCGTGGCAAGGGCTGCTCTACATCGCGAATCCCATTCTCGGCAAAATCCACGCCGTTTCCGCAAAGCTCGATGAGCGCGGCGTGTGGAGCTTTGAGAAACGCGGCGACTTGGTTTCATGCAGTGACACGATGTTCCGACCGGTGGCGATCACCTTCGGTCCTGATGGATGCCTTTACATCACCGACTGGTATAACCGCATCATCTCGCACAACGAAATCCCACGTGACCATCCTGCCCGCGACAAAGATCACGGTCGTGTTTGGCGCGTGCGCCACAGCTCACAAGAGCAGCGCCCAACGCCTGACCTGACCAAGGTGCCCAGCGCCGAGCTGCCCGCGCATCTGCAAGCCGCAAGCACTTGGGAGATGCGCGCCGCGTGGCATCAGATCGGCGAGCGGAACGCGAAGGAACTCATCCCCGCGCTCTCGAAACTCGCCGCTGACAGGCAACTCGCCGACGATACCCGCATCCACGCCCTGTGGTCGCTAGAAGAACTCGGCCACTTTGACGCCGCCCTGTGGAAGACGCTGCTCAGTGCCCCTTCCACTGATCTCCGCCGCGAGGCCGTGCGCGCTCTCAGCACCTTGAAGGTGGCGGAGGATAAGGCCTTCGAGCTGCTCCAGTCGCTCGCCTCCGAGAGGCAGTGGACCGTCCGCTACGAGGTGCTGCGCTACTTCCGACGCGCCGCCGGGCCGGTGAATGCCAACCACATCGCCTGGTTGAAACAGTGGAGTGCCACGCCAGCGCCGAAGGTTGAGATCAAAGGCTGGAACGGCAACTACCTCGCCCTTGGCGGCAGTTATGAGCGGGCCTTCCAAGATTTTTTGCTCTCGCTGGCGGAAACCAAATCGCCTGCCGCGCAGCTCTTGGAATCAAAGTGGGACAAAGTCATCGGCACGGCCCCAGCACCCACTGCCGACGAACAAACCAAGCTGCAAGCCCGCATCGCCGCGGTGACCGCGCTGCTGCCAAAGGCCAACGCTGCTGCAGGACGTGCCTTGTTTGAAGGCACCTGCATGTCCTGCCACGTCATTGGCGGCAAGGGCGTTTCGCTTGGCCCGCCACTCGACGGTTCGTCGAAGCGCGACATGGAGGGCTTGCTCACCTCCATCCTCGCCCCTGATGCCGCCGTTGAGCAAGTCTTCCGCCTCTTCCGAATCGAAACAAAGACCGGCCAGCGCATCGAAGGCTTCAAGAAGTCCGAGTCTGCCAAAGACATCAGCGTCCTCCTCATGGGCGGCGTGCTGCAGGTGATCCCTGTGACGGACATCAAGAGTGCCGGCTACATCGCCGGAAAATCCGTCATGCTACCGCTCGCCGGTGGCTTCTCTGACCAGCAACTCGCTGACTTGGCGGCGTATTTGCGGACCCTTCCATGACAGAAGAGGCCTGACAGCTGCCTTCGAATGGCGATCACAGATGCCACGATTACATCAAGCGCATGATGAAGTTGTTGCCCAGAGGATTGCTAGAACTGCGTGAACGCTGTGCAGCCAATCCCATGCTCATTGCCATAGCTCAATCTAGTCATTGCTAGGCCTGATCTTCATGCTCGCTTCGAGCATCCGGCATCACGCCAGAGTCCAACCACCATCGACCATCAGCACCTCGCCGGTGATGAGGCTGGAGTCGGGGTGGCAGAGGAAGCGGACGGCGTGGGCAATGTCGTGGATGCTGCCGACGCGGCCGACGGGGATGCGGGCGAGCACGGATTGACGGAACTCGGATTGCTCCAGGAAGGGACGGGTGCCGGGGGTCATGAGATAGGTCGGGGCCACGGCATTGACGGTGATGCCCAGCGGTGCCCATTCGAGAGCCATGCTTTTCGTGAGCATGTTCAGCGCGGCCTTCGATGAGGAATAGGCCACGTGGTTCATGATCGCGACGCTGGCGGCCTGCGAACTGATGTTCACGATGCGGCCATGCTTGCGCGGCAGCATAAGGCGCGCGGCGGCTTGAGAGCAGAGGAACGGACCGCGTGCATTCGCGGTCATGATGCGGTCCCACTGCTCGGCGGTCTCATCGAGTGCGGAGCAGTTCGCGCCGTCGCCTGCGTTGTTGACGAGGATGTCGAGGCGACAGGCCTCGGACTCGATCTGCTGGAAGGCGCGAGTGATGCTTGTTGGATCAGACACATTGAGCTGCACCGCGCGGGCTGAAGCACCAAACGATGCCAGCGGCTCCGCGAGCTCCTCGACCTGGGCATCGAGGCGGCAGCCGAAATAGACGGTCGCGCCCTCTTCGATGAGTTCACGTGCAATGCCGAAGCCGAGGCCCTTCGGGTCATTGGCTCCAGTCACGAGGGCGATATGGTTTTGAACAGGGGATGTCATGGGGTGGCTATTGGCTTGGTGAATGGCTTCACTTCGTTTGTCCTTGTTCAATTTTATGGTCGAGTGCGGCGGAACGTGTGCGTAGTTCAGCAGGAGGTGGCGCTGGCAGCTGGTCGGCGCGCAGTTCCCCGCGGCTCAGCACGCCTAAAGGCAGGGCAATCGATGTTCCGAAGGACGGGTTCTTGTTGGCCTGCCCGTCCCAGCCGATGCACTCCCAAACCTTGCCCTGCTGGGCACGCAGGTGGCCCAGCCAATGCCGCTTAATGGTCTGCGCCAACTCCGGATGCTCCGGCTGCAGGATGGTCAGCAGCCAGCCGACCGGGACGTGCCAGTAGGCGCCGTTCATATACCTGTTTTTTTTGGGCCTGGCTTTCTCCCACATGGTAGTCGGCGAGAAGTCGCCGCTCAGCGGGACGTGGCGCAGTGCCCCCTCGAACTCGATCTCTCCTGGCTTGGCCAACGCCGCCGTAATCGTCCTGAGCAAAGCCGCGCGGGCTTCACCCTCAACCGCGCCGATATAGATCGCGTAGATGCTGCCCCACACATCCGACTGCCCGGAGATGCCGTTAGAGGCTTTGAGCCAGCCGCCGTGGGTGCCGTCGGTGTCGGCAAAGACCGGCAGGATATGCGAGCGGATCTGTTGGGCGACGCCGGCATAGTGTTTGGCGTCTTCGGGTTGGTCCATCTTGGTGGCGAGCCAGGCGAGGTTTAGGGCCGTGCGGTAGCGGATCAGCGAAGCCATCAGGAGGTCTCCCGTCATCTCGATGGCATCATAGAAAATGAATCCGACCGACCGCCGCGCCGCCGTGGTGCGCACCAATTGTGTGGCCGGATTGATCTCCGGCACGGTAAAAGCCAGCTTCAGTCGCTCATACACGGTGCGTCCGCCCACCTCGCGGCTCAGCAGCGCTTTGGCATCACCACTGCGAGCGAGCATGTGGGCGAGCGAGATGACTTCAAACTGGTTGTTGCTGGGCGGGCGGAACCCCCAGTCACCATTCATGTTGGCCAACGGATCGTAGGTGCCGGGAAAGAACACCGGTGCGCCGTCCACGTTGATATGATCGGGGATGGCATGGGCGGGTATGACCACCTGCTGGCCCAGAGCCCTTGGCTCCGGACCGTTTTGCTTTTCCAGAATCAGTTGGAAGTGCTGGAGTCCGTCCTCGCGCGCAATCAAACCGCTGGAAAAGTTCATGGTGAGGTCCTGGATCCAGATCGCCGGATAACCACCCGGCGTGATGGCCCGGAACCCCAAGGTATTGGTTTTGCCGTGGGCGATGGCACCCGGAGCCACCCCGCAGGTTTCGAGCGTGGCCGTCGCCAACTCGCGGACCAACGTCAGTTCGTCCGGCGCCAGAATCTCCGGCTGGGCCATGCCATTGGCAACGGCATCGGCCGCAGGTAGAACACCGGCCAGCGGCGCGAACAGCAGGGCGGTAAGGAGATTGAGAGTGCGTTTCATGCGATGAGATCCTTGATCACTGTGCCGCCAAACTGGCTGAGCTGCTTGAAGCGGCCGGCGTGGTAGTAGGTGAGTTTGTTGTCGTCGAGACCGAGGAGGCGCAGGAGGGTGACGTGGAAATCGCGGACGTGGGCTTTGCCTTCGACGGCGGTCATGCCGAGGTCGTCGGTGGCGCCGATAGTGTGACCGGCGTTGCAGCCGCCACCGGCGAGCCACATCGTCATGGCGTTCGGATTATGGTCGCGACCGTAAGCCGTTCCGCCGCGGACACCGTTGTCGGGGGTGCGACCAAACTCGCCGCACCAGACGATGAGCGTGCTGTCCAGGAGGCCTCGCTGTTTGAGGTCGGTGATGAGCGCGGCGATGGGCTGATCCACGCCGCGCACGAGGTTGCCATGGGCACGCTCGATGTAGTCGTGGCTGTCCCAGGAGCCGTTGTAGAGCTGCACGAAGCGCACGCCTTTTTCGATGAGCTTGCGGGCGAGCAGGCATTTGCGGCCAAAGGAATCGGTGGCGTCATTACCAATGCCGTAGAGTTCCTTGGTCTTGGCGTCTTCCTTGGAGAGGTCGAGCGTCTCGGGCACCTGCATCTGCATGCGGAATGCGAGTTCGTAGTTGTCCATGCGCGCGGCGAGTTCATCGTGGCCGGGATGCTGCGCGGCGTGCGCGGTGTTGAGCTTCGCGATGAGGTCGAGGTTCTTGCGCTGACGTGTTTCGCTGACGCCGGGCGGCGGTGTGAGATCCAGAATGGGCGAGCCTTTCGCGCGCAGCGGCGTGCCTTGGAAGCTCGCGGGCAGGTAGCCGTTGCTCCAGTTCGCCGCACCTCCTTGCGGATAGCTTACCTCGGGCAGCACGATGAAGCCGGGCAGGTCCCGATTGAGCGAACCGAGGCCGTAGTTCACCCACGCGCCGATACCGGGATCGCCTCCGAAGCGGTTGCCGCAGTTCATCTGATACATCGCGGTCGGATGGTTCACGCTGTCCACGGTGCAACCACGGAAGAAACAAAGGTCATCCGCGACCTTGGCGAGGTGCGTCCAGTTGTCCGCCATGTCCGCGCCGCTTTGGCCGGCCTTGATGAACTTGAAGGGACTCTGCACGTAGTAGCGCTTGCCGCCCTGAAGCGCGGAGACCTGCTTGCCTTCGCGGACGAACTCCTTGAGATGCAGCTTTTCCAGCGTGGGCTTGGGGTCGAAGGTGTCGATGTGCGACGGCCCGCCTTCCATCATGAGGAAGATGACGTTCTTCGCCTTCGCCTCCGGGAAGTGGCCTTGCTTCGGTGCGAGCGGATGTTTCTTCGCCTCCTCGGCGAGCAAGGAGCTGAACGCGACACTGCCGAGGCTAGCGCCCAGGCTATAGATGAACTCGCGGCGCGTTGGCGCATGCAAAGCGCGGGCTCCGGCGCAGGGGAAGAAGGGTTTAATAGACATAAGCAAACTCGTTGGAATTGAGAAGCGCGAGACAGATATCGGCGAGAGCGCGGGTGTGCGCGGGGACATCGGCGGGCTGCAAGTCGGGCATGAACTCGGCATAGGCGTGCAGCTTCTCGTTGAAGGAAAACTTCTCGCCGGTGTTCTCTTCCACGGCATCGCGGCGGACTTCGAGCGGTGGCTTTTGAGTCGTCGGCTTTTCGCTACCAAGCAGGGCTTCGATGTCGCGCCAATGAGCGAGGCAGCTTTGCGTTTCTTTGGCATTCGGCGGGCGGGAGAACGTGAGCACGAAGATCCGTGCAATGGCTTCTTTATCAGTGCGCGTTTCCTTCACAGCGCGATGGGCGAGGGCGAGTGCGCGGGATTGCGTGCTCTGACCATTGAACAAGCTAAAGACCTGCGGCGTGACGGTGCTGGCCTCGCGGCGCTCGCAGGAGAAGTCCGGCGCGGGCGCATTGAAGACCTCCAGCATCGGGTCGGTGAGGCCGCGCAGTTTCAGGGCGTAGAGTGAGCGTCGGTGGCGCTGCTTAGGCCTGGGATTCGGCACCCAGGCGGAGGCAAAGGTGCCCATGACCTGGCGTGGTTGCAGGGCGGCTTCTAGGTTGATTTCAGGCCGGTTCGGGATGCCGCCTAGGGTGCGGTTCAGTTCGCCTGTGGCCGCGAGCATGGCATCGCGCAGCTCTTCCGCGCTGAGGCGGCGCGGCTGAAAGACGGCGTAGCTGGTGCCGAGGGCGTCTTTCTCCCGCAGGGCCTTCAAATCAGGATGCGTGGCGCTGCGGCGATAGGCCTCCGAGGTCATGATGAGGCGGTGCAGTGCTTTGAAGCTCCAGCCGCTCTCCACAAACTTCGTCGCGAGCCAGTCCAGCAGTTCGGGGTGGGTCGGCTTTTTGCCGGTGCTGCCGAAGTTGTTCGGATTCCCCGCGAGCGGTTGGCCGAAGTGCCACATCCACACGCGATTCACGATGGCCCTTGAGGTCAGGGGATTGTCCGAGCTGGCGACCCACTCGGCGAAGGCTTTGCGACGGCCTTCGATGGCGTCGGGGATGGGCGTCTTTTGCACGGAGCCGAGCACACTGAGGACACCGGGCTTGACCTTGGTGCCGGAGGCAAAGGGATCGCCACCTGTGAGGATGCAGGTCTCTTCCAGCTCGCCCGCGCTCATCCGGTCAGGGGGCATCCGCAGCGGAGCGAAGACGGTTTTGTATTGCCGAGTGCGACCGCCATAGACCGCGAGAGCATAGGGTTCGTAGCGATCAAGCTCCCATCGGAGTCGCTCCAAGCCTTTTCGTGCCACTCGTTCCATGCCGAACTGTTCTGGCGTGAAGCCGACCAGTTTCGGAGGGAAGTCCCCTTCCGGCGCACCGGTGTTGGTGAGCGCGGTTCGTGCGGCGGCGAACAGGTCCGAATACTTGCCGAGTCGCTTGGCGGGGCCTTGCTTCGGAGCCGCGGGATTTCGTGCGGCCTCGACGGCGGCATTCCACTTGGCCGGGTCCTTGCCGTTGTCCTTGAACCAGCGCGCGGCGTTCTCCAGCAAGACGGCGTCGAGCTTCGTGAGGACGGACTCATATTCCGCGAGGCTTTTTTCCAGATAGCCGCGCTCTTCGAAGCCCTGCGTGTTCTCTTCTGGAAGAAAAGGCGCGGCCCGTTCCGAGAGCTGGGTCGTCGCAAATACGGCCTGAATCGAGTAGTAATCATGCGTGGGCACCGGATCGAACTTGTGATCGTGACAGCGGGCGCACTGAAGCGAGTGCGCGAGGAAGGTTTCGCCCACACTGTTGGTCACATCATCGAGAAAGCGCTGGCGAGCGATCTTCTCGACCTCCATACCGGTCAGCTCCCACGGCCCCGTGCGCAGGAAACCCGTGGCGATGATCTTCTCAGGGTCGTTAGCGTCGATCTCATCCCCGGCGATCTGCTCCTTGATGAATTGATCATAGGGCTTGTCGCGGTTGAAGGCGCGCACCACGTAATCGCGATAGCGCCAGGCATTCCCACGCTCGTAGTCATTCGAGAAGCCCGAAGAATCGGCGTAGCGGGTCACATCCAGCCAGTGCTGAGCCATGCGCTCGCCGTAATGCGGAGAGTCCAGCAGGCGATTGATGAGCGTCGTCACCGCCGCATTCGCGTCCTTCGAGTAACTGCTCTCAAAGGCTGTGACTTCCTCCGGCGTCGGCGGCAGACCGGTGAGGTCAAACGAGGCGCGGCGGATGAACGTGCGGGCGTCAGCCGCAGGCGCGGGCTTCAACCCGGCAGGCATCTTCGCCGTGATGAGCGTGTCGATAGGATTCCTATCCTTGTCCCCCTGTCCCCGTGTCTCCAAGTCTGGCCTCCGAACTGGCTGATAAGCCCACAGTCCCTCCGGCTTGTATTTCCGATTCGCCCACTCAGGCGACAAGGCTCCCGTCGTCTTTACCGTGGTGCCATCCTCCGCGGACCACTTCGCCTCGTTCATCTTGGCGATTTGCTTTTGCCGCGCCTCATCCGGCCACGGCGCACCACCTGCGATCCAGTCTTTCAGCCAGACGATCTGCTCCGCATAAAGCTTGTCCGCCTCCTTCGGCGGCATCGGCTCCCAGTCATCGTGTGTGCGCAGAGAGGCGAGATAGAGCGGGCTTTCCTCAGGCTTCCCAGCGATGAACCCCGGCTTCCCACTGTCGCCACCTTTCCGCGTGGAAGCGAGCGTCCGCATATCGAGCCCGCCTTTGATCTTCGCCTCATCATTGCCATGACAGGCGAGGCACTTCTCATGGAAGAGCGGCGCGATGCGGCGCACGAAGAGCTGCTCTGCTTTCTCATCCGCCAAGGCCGAAGGCCCAACGACCGCAAGCACGGAAATCAAAAACCAAACCCCGCCGAGACAGGCGCGGTTCCACAAGGGCGGGCAGGGTTGAGTGAGTTGCATCACTCTCTTTCCCGTCACCGGAACCGAGAGTGCCAAAAAAATATCGCCGGGAGCATCCATTGGCATGGTGCATAAACTCCGGAAAGCGATGGGTTTGTGCAAAGTCTGCCTGGTATGGTGAGCGTGGCATCAGCCGAGAATCCATTGGCAGGGTCAAAGGCGGCTTCATCTGCCCAACCATGGGTGAACCACGGGGCCTATCCTGCCTGCTTCGCTCGATATTCGGTGGGTGTCATCCCGGTGCGGTGTTTGAATTGTTCGGCGAAGCTGCTGGCATCGACAAAGCCGCTTTTGCTGGCGATTTCGGCGGCGGTGAGGCTGGTTTCGTTGAGGAGGCGCGTGGCGGCGAGGACTCGGGTCTTGATGAGGAACTCTTGGGGGCTGATGCCGAAGGCGGTTTGAAAGCGGCGTTGCAGGTTGCGAAGCGTAAGACCGCACGATTCCGCCACGGCTTTCAGGGAGACGGCTTTGGCATAGTCGTTGCGGATGGCATCCACGGCTCGGGACACGGTTTGTATCAGCGGAAGCTTCGTCTTGTGCTCGGTGGCTTGACGTAAAATGCCCACGATGCCAATGGGGCGCTGGCGGGCGTCGAGGAGAGGGAGCTTGGTCACGACGAACCAGTCGGGCAGGCCTTGGCGGTCGAACCACAGTTCCAGGCGCTCAATGTGCTGGACCTCTCCCATGAGCAGGCGCTGATCGTCGCGAACGTAGTTTTCGGCCATGCTGTCTGGGTTTTTGTCGAAGTCGGTGAGGCCGAGCATGTCATTTTCGTCCCTCATTCGGTAGCGTTGCAGGATGCCGCTGCTGGCGAACATGGTGCGACCGAGGTGGTCTTTGGCGAAGAAGTTCACGCCGGGGATGTAGTCAAAGATGCGGTGGAAATGGCCGCAGGCGTCGAGCTTTGCAAGCCAAGCCGCCCGTTCTTTCTTGAGGGCTTTGAGCTGGCTTGCTGTTCGGGTCTGGCGAATGAGACGGGGCTGGAGAGGGTGCGCATTTGGCATAGGCTTTGTCGCCACGTTGCGAGTGAAGGCGGTTAGTATCAATCATGACTTTGCCCGCTGATTTCAGTTCTCCCTCCCGCCTTGTCTCTACCGTGCTCTCTTTAGTCGTGAGTGCGTCGTTTGCATTCAGCGCCGAGCCCTCGGTTGTGCTCGAAGAAACATTTGAGCAGCCCCTCTCCGCCGATTGGCATTGGGGGCTCGGCACCTGGACTGCGAAGGGCGGCGTGCTGCGCGCTTTCGAGTCGGGCGAGCGCCGTCACGGGCCGGTCAAGCAGCGCCGCTTCGCTTTCACAGAAGCCGATGTCCGCTTTGAGTTCCGGCTCGAAGGCAAGGCGTCCTTCGCCAGCTTTCCCATCGACGGAACCCGCGAGCGCAGCCACATCCTCAATTTCGTCATGGGCCGCGATGTGTTCCGCATCATCGCCCACCCAAAGAAAGGCGAGAACGTAGACCTCGTGCGCGAAAAAATCACCCTCGGTGACGACGAGTGGCATCCCGTCCACATCGTGCTGAAGGGCGAGACCATCACCGTCGAGTTCAATGGACGCACGTGGACCACGAAGCATCCCGTCGTGGCCGAGCCCAAAGCCAACATCGGCTTCGGAGGCGAATCCGGCGGACCCAAAGGCGAAAAGGCCGGGGCGCTGGAGTTTCGCCATCTCAAGATCACGGCCACGCCCTGACACCCGAAGCACCGCAACTCGCCCATGAACATTCCCCCTGACGAACAGATGAAGACGAAAGTGAACACACTGATGAAAACCACCCTCACACTCCTCACCGCTCTCCTGCTGGCACCGCTATCCGCGCTGCACGCTGAGGATGCACCGAAGCCTGTTTCCGCGCAGTCTCCGTCGGGGCTGCATGTGGAGGCGGACGGCACGTTGACGCTGGCAGGGAAGCCGTTCTACGGCATGGGACTCTGCTATTATGACGGCTTTCTCCGCACTATCCGTAAAGCGAAGTATTCGTCATACGCTCCGGCTCTCAAAAAGATCGCTGCCAGCAAAATCCCATTCATTCGGGTGCCGTTCAGCGGATTCTGGCCCAACGAACTCAAAGTCTATCAAACAAAGCCTGAGCAGTATTTCCGCGAAATGGATTTGTTCGTGAAGACCTGCGAGGAAAACAACATCGGCATCATCGCCGACCTGTTTTGGACCAAATTCAGCGTCTCTGATGTGGTGGGCGAAAGTGTCAACCAGATCGGAAACCCTGCCAGCAAAACCATGGACTATGCCCGCAAGTATGTCCGCGACGTCGTGAGCCGATATAAAGATTCACCAGCCATTTGGGGTTGGGAGATCGGCAATGAATTCAATCTTGCGGCCGATCTGGATAAGCAAGGCGAGCCTCCCCTTGGTTACCCCTATGTATTGGCTTCCAGAGGAACACCGGCGCAGCGAGGGCCTGCTGACCGAATCACTTCCCAGGATGTCGAAGTCTATTTCACCGAGGTCGAAAAGGCCATTCGCAGCATTGATTCCTACCGCATGATTTCCAATGGAACGGCGGATTTCAGAGCCAATCAGTATCGTCTGAGGACAGAGCGAGCATGGAAGGATGACACTGAAGAGGAACTCCGGGCTATCATGGACATCTTTTCACCGCGCACGGTCAACGTGATCAGCGTGCATATCACCCTCGACAAGGACAAGGACGGGATGTCCCAGAAAAGGTTCGACCGAGTCGTCGAGATCGAAGAGTTGCTCGCGATCTATGTGAAGCTCGCGAAGCAAAGCCACAAGGTGCTGTATATGGGCGAATTCCACGGAGACACAGACGCGAATTTCGTCCGCAAGATCAAGGCGATCAAAGCCTCTGGAATGCAGCTCTCGTCGTTGTGGAATTATGGCGATGCGGCCGATGCAAAAACGAAATCCTTTTCGGATGAGTCGTTCATGTTCACACGGACCGCTGAGGCGAATCAGCAATATCGTGACGAGGGACTTCAGAACCTTGAAGCCTATTGGCCGAAGACTTCCGCGTCCTCGACGAAGTAGCCCAACTTGCGTCTTCATCAGCGCCTCATTTGCCGCCTCCGACCAGGTAATGCCACCAGTGATCCAACCGAACCCGTGAGCCTCATTCATTCCATGAAAACCACCCTCCTTATCACACTCCTTGCCTCCATTGGCAGCGTCCTATTTGGCGCAGAATCACATCAAACCGATGTCGTCGTCGTTGCCGCAACTCCCGGCGGTGTCGCTGCTGCCGTTTCGGCGGCCCGCTCCGGCGCGAACGTCATTCTATTGGAAGAGAAGAGTCACGTGGGCGGTGTCGTGTCGGCTGGATTGACGAATACGGACATCTACAAAAAGGCGGCGGTCGGCGGCCTGTTCGCTGAATTTGTGAAGCGGGTGCGCGAGCACTATGTGAAGACCTACGGCGAGAACTCCGAGCAGGTGAAGGCCTGCCAGGGCGGGCATATGTTTGAGGCGAAGGTCGCTGAGAAGGTGTTCCGCGACATGCTCGCGGGGGAGAAAAACATCCGATTGATCGAGCGGCAGCGCGTCATCTCCGCGCGAGTCTTGGGTGCCGATGGAATCGAGCGTGAGGCGGAGCGGGGCCAGCGGCTGAATGGTGCCCAGCCCAAGGACTTCGGCTCTACGGTGAAGCTCGTCAGCATCAGCGCCGAAGACCTCGCCCAGCCTGGAACCAAGGTGGAGTTCCGCGCGAAGACGTTCGTGGACGCCACCTACGAGGGCGATCTCGCGGCGCTGGCGGGCGTGCCGTATCGCGTCGGCAGAGAGAGCCGCGAAACGTATGGCGAAACACACGCGGGCAAGATTTATCTTCGCTTCAAGGATACCAATCCACAGCCCGGCTCCACCGGCGAGGCGGACGATGGCATTCAGGCCTTCTGCTTCCGCATGCACGTCACCAAGGACCTGGCCAATGCCGTGCCGATTGAAAAGCCCGCCGCGTTCAACCGCGACGACTATCGCGTGATGCTCGACGACATGCGCTCGGGCAAAGTCACGAAGCTGACCAAGCTCATGCACGCCTTCCCGATGCCCAATGGAAAGTTTGAATTGAACAACGCGCATCCGGCTGGAGACACCGGCGTGCCCAGCGAGTCTTTCGATCTCGCCGAGGAAAACTGGGGCTGGCCCGAGGCCGATGTCGCCGAACGCGAGCGCATTTTCCAACGCTACTGGACGCACGCCGAAGGCTACCTGTGGTTCCTGCAAAATGACCCCGAAGTGCCGCAGGCCATCCGAGATGAAGCGCGGCAATTCGGCTTCCCAAAAGACGAGTTCACCGACAACCGCCACCGTCCCCATCACATCTACGTGCGCGAAGGTCGGCGCATCTGGGGCGAGTATAACTTCACGGAACGAGACTCGGCCCTCGACAACGCGACTGGTCTGCCCCGCCGCAAGCCCGACGGTATCGCCGTCGCCGAGTTCGGATTCGATTCCCACGGCGTCCACAAATACGACCCCGCACATCCCGGCGTGCGCGAAGGTTACATCTTCATCGAGCATCAGCCATTGCAGCTTCCGTATCGCATCCTCGTGCCCAAACGCGTGGACGGCCTCCTCGTGCCCGTTGCATGTAGCGCCAGCCACGTCGGCTACCAAACCATCCGCATGGAACCCGTCTTCATGGCGCTAGGCGAAGCCTGCGGAATCGCCGCGAAAACAGCAGCCGATGCAAAGACCGAACTCCGCACCGTGGATGTGCCTGCCGTGCAAAAAGAGATCCTGAAACGCGGCGGCGTCATTCTTTATGAAGCGCAACCCCTGCGGCCCGATGGGCTCTAGCCAATCAACATCGAGCAAAGTCCGCGTCCGAGCACGTCCTTCGATCTGGATGCACTTATAGGAAAAGGCTGATTTCTCAGACAGCCCACGCAATGAACTACCCGGCCCTCCGCGCCGGACAACCACGACGCCCACGACTACGCCGAGCGCATCCGCGAGCGGATGCATAGACGTTTACTCAAGCCAGAAGTCCAGCCACCATCGCCCCTCGGCACCTCGCTAGTGACGAAGCGTCGGTGATCAACGGATTGAGAGGAACAGAGACGGACGTTTTCATCCGGTTGGCTCCAGGGTTTCAAGCTTCACAACTTCACTGCCACGCTGGCTCCGCTTTGTCTGGCGGAGGCGTAGATGGCCTCGACGATGCGGATGTCGCGCAGGCCCATCGCCCCATCGGCTTTGAAGGGCGACTTGCTGGTGATGGCCTTGGCGAACTCGTCGAGCAGCACGGCTAGCTGGAGCGTGTCTTCGGCGGGCACTTCCTTTTTGTTCACCACGAGGCGCTTCGGATTGGGTTTGTTGCCACCGCTTTGTCCATAGACACTGCCTTTGTCTCCGGGGAGGATTTCCACGCTGCCTTTCGGGCCGAGCGTGGTGCATTGATGGAAGCTGTTGCTGTAGCTGGCGCGGCAGAGAGCCTGAAAGCCGTCGTCGAACATCAGTTCGAAGCTCATCGTCTCCTCCACGCCTTCGGGGAATAGCTCCTTGTGCCGCGTGGCCGGAAAGGCGCGGACGGATACGGGCACCTTGCCGGTGAGGTAACACGCGGCCTGCACGGGATACACGCCCGTATCGAACATCGCGCCGCCGCCAGCCATCTTCGGGTCCAGCAGCCACTTCTTGATGGTGGCGGCTCTCACCGGGTCGGCGAGGCCGGCGGCATAGCCCCAGGAGAACTCATAGTTACCATTCGAGAGGTCGCCCACCGCGCCGCCGCGCAGCGCCTCAATGGCCTTCAAATGATGCGGCTCCCATTGCAAGCGGTAGTTCACACCGAGATAGACATTGGCGGCCTGCGCGGCGGCGATCATCGCCTCACACTGCTCGGCGCTCGTCGCCATGGGCTTTTCGCACATGACATGCTTGCCCGCTTTGGCTGCGGCGATGCTGTGCTCCGCGTGCAGCGAGTTTGGCGTGACGACATGCACGATGGCGATGTCTTTGCAGTCCGCGAGCTTTGCCATGTCGGCGTAAGAGAAGATGTTCTTCTCCGGGAAGCCGTATTGCGCCGCCCACTCGCGGCCTTTGGCGGCATCGCCCGTAATGGCTCCGGCGAAATACACGTTCTTCGCCAGCGGCAGCTCGGGGGCGATGGATTGCTTCGAGAAGCCGCCGAGGCCGCAGAGCGCGACACCGAGCTTGCCTTCATTGGCGGCTTGGGCACGGACGGTGGAGTTGAGGCCCACGATGGCTGGTGCGGCGAAGGCGGCGGTTTTGAGGAAGGAACGACGAGGGGTAGTGGATGGAGTCATGGCGTCTGAGTGAGATGGGTTACTGAAGTTGGGTGACGTAGCAGGCGTCCCGTGTGGTGACGGCAAGGCGGCCTTCGGGGCCGAAGGCGATGCTGGTGGGCTTGCCGGGGGGGTTCAGGAGGCCGAGCGCTTTGCCATCCAAGGCGGTGATGCGGATGCCGTCCTTCGTGCAGACCCAGAGCTGGCCCTGCGGGGACAGGGCGAGGCCGTCGAGGCCTTTTTCGGTGAACGTGGCGAAGACTTCGCGCGGCCCCAACGTGCCGTCCGTGTTGAACGGGAAGCGGAAGACACTCGGCGTGCCGCTGTCGGAGATGAAGAGATGCTTCTCGTCCGGCGAGAAGGCGATGCCGTTCGGCTTGTCGAAGCCCTCGGCGACTTTCGTGAGCGTTTTGGTCTTCGGATCAAATCGGAACACGAACTGGCCGGGCATCTCTTTTTTGTCCAAGGGGCGCTTGCTGAAAAGCCAGTCAGGATCGGTGATCCAGAGCGTGCCGTCGGACTTCAAGATGACGTCGTTGGGGCGGTTGAGCTTTTTGCCCTCAAAGGTATCCGCGAGCACTTCCACTCGCTCACCATGGGCGTTCCAGCGGGTGAGCTGCCGCGTGGTCTGCTCGACGACATAAAATCCACCTGCACCATCGGGGCGGAAGCTGGTGGCCTCGGGCGAGTCCTTGCGCCAGACGACGAGACCGGTGGCCTCGGACCATTTGAAGGCGAAGCCGTCATGATGCGCAGCGTAGTGCAGCGTGTCGCCGACCCACTGTGCCCCTTCACATCCTGCGTAACCGCCACCGATGAGCTGCCAGTTGGCACCCTCCGCAAAGAGAGCAGGCAGATCGCACTCCACGATTGGTTTGCCGCTCTGCTTCAGATGGAGGGTGAAGAAGTCATCGCAAGCAGTCACGCACACATCGAAGGCTCTTTGTCCACCCAGGAAAGCGTGTGGAGCCTGTGGGATCAGGGTCAGGCTGGTGGCGATGCCCAACTGCATGAGATCACGACGTGTTTCTTTTGCATGGGTGCTATCATGATCGCCATCACCCGCCATGAAGGCGAGTGGGGGATCGCCTCGATCAAGGTGATGGCGTGGCGAAGCCAGTGCATACACCTCAGGGATGTTGACGGCATTGCCCCCAAGAAAGGGGCGGTAAAACGGGTCCTGCGGTTGACGTGACAGCGCTCGGATGCGTTCACTTTGCAGGTCGCTTTGAGCACCCATCGCCATGCAGGCCTGCACCCTGCTGGACTGCTGTGCATGTCCACCGCTACCCTCAAGCTCCTTCACGCCGCTGCTCGTGGATAGCAGAGCCGCGAGATGTCCGCCAGCCGAGAGACCCGTGACGCCGATGGCGTCGCTGCGGATGCCAAATCGATCCGCATTGGCCCGCAGGAAGCGAATGGCTGCCTTGCAGTCCTCAATCGCTGCCGGAAATTTCGCTTCGCCGCTGAGCCGGTAGCTGATCGTTGCCGTGACGTAGCCTTTCGCTGCGAGGGCTTGGGCAAGCAGCGTCATGTTGCTGCGCTCCCCCTTGAACCAACCGCCACCGTGAATGCAAACGATGGCGGGCAGAGGTGTGGCGATGTTCTTTGGACGATAAAGATCAAGCTCCATCTCTTTCTGACCATAGCGGGCGTAAACCAGCGCAGGATGTGTCTCGAGTCCGGCGATCAACTCAGGAACGACCGCGGTCAGACCGGGTTTGGTGACTTGAGCCCCGAGCAGTAATGGAAGAAGGAGAAGGGATAGAAGCAGCCTCATTTGGGATTGCCGTTTTCAAAGATGGACTGGATTTCCGCCCCGCTAAGCACGGCGGCGTAGATGGCGAACTCGTCGATCGCCCCGTTGAGATTGCGGATGGGGAACGGATGACCTTGGGTTGGCAGTCCCCAGTTGCCCAGTTCGCACGGTCCATAGCTGATCGGGCGTCCGGCGTGATGCAGCTTCGACACCTCACGGCTGACCTCGGCGCCATCGAAGTATTGGATGACCTGCCCGCTTTGATTGTCATAACTCACCGCGATGTGATGCCAGCGCCCCAGGCTGTCTGGACCAAAGACAGGTCTGGAGAAATAGATCTGGTTCCAGTCTCCGCCGCGTGTGATCCCATCAGGTCGATAGATGATGGAGAACATGAGGCTGCCGTCTTCATAGATCTGCCAGTGCGGTTCGCCGTTGTCGTAGCCATCGGTTAGCAGCAGCGAGTTGTATTTCTTGTCCACGCTGTCCACCTTCACCCAGGCAGACAAGGTGAGTGCCGTGTAACTGCCGTCGAGATTCAAGCGAAGGCGGTCGCCCGGTCGCTTGAACTCCAGCGCGTCCTTTTCGGGCCAGCGACCTTGCGTCCACTTTGCACCGACAGCGCCGCCAGCACGCTGCTTTAGCTGAGGAGCCGCGAAGTTGCTCACCAGCCGATCCCAGCGATCATCCGGCGCATGCTGGAAGGTGTAATAAGCAATGAGACGCGGGTCTTTGCTCGTCCCTTCCGACCACACCTGCCATTGCTGAAAACGACGTTGTTCGCGCTGGCGAATCAGCCCCTGAAGTTCGCTGATGGGAAGGAAATCCTGCGGCGATACACCCGCCGTCGTGGAGGCCAATGACATGCCCACCTTTAGACTCGCAGGCGCTTTATCCTTCGTATGCGCGATGACTTCACCATCGAAGACATGCACCGCGCTGTCCTTGCCCGTCACATTCAGCGCGAACTCCGTGCCGAGGTCCTCCAGCTTCACATCCGGCGCATGCATAAGGAAACCCTTCGCGGCTGGCGGCACATGCACGCGCACGCGACCGCTCACACAACGCGCTTCCCAGGCCGAGAGGATTTCGATTTGTGTGGCACCCTCGATCAACACCGTCGCCCCGCTGAAGAACTCGATCTGCGCCAGGCCTTTGTTCAAGGTCAGCTTCCCCGGCGCGATGGTATCACCACTGCGCACCGCAGTTTCAGCAAAGTCAGCATCCAACGTGTCACTGACCATTGCGACTCCATTGGAAATCGCCTCTTGATCCACCGCCGCGCGTGGCCAGACGATGAAGGCCAGCAGGACAATCGCCGCCGCCGAAGCAATGAGTGCCGAGGTGCGCCAACGCGACGTCCGGCTCATGACCGATGGCTGCTTGAGCCTGCCGGTGTTCACCGCCGGTTGTTGCAGCAAACGCGCATGTTGATCGGCGAGTTCCAGATAAAGGCGTCGCGCCTGCCAGTCATCGCGCAGCAGAGCTTCGAGTTGCGCGTGCTGCTCTGGCGTGATTTCGCCGTCGAGCTTGGCGTGGATCAGTGATTCAAGATTCATGAGAGTCCCTCCGATTGAAGCTGGCGTGTGACGCACTCGTGCAGCCGCTGGCGCAGCAGTTCCAGGTTTCGAAACAACGTGCGACGGCTCATCGCGAACCGCTGCATCATCTCCTCTGCGCCCTGACGCATCGCGTATCGGCTGGTGACCAGTTCCTTGTCCTGCGGCGTCAGTTTGGCCAGACACCCATCCAAGAACTGAAGCCGCTGATCGAGTTCCGGCTCCATCCGCTCCCGGTCATGCGCCAGCAGATCCATGACATCCTCGCCAAACAGCAGCGGCGATCTCGCCGCCTTCTCGCGATGCTTCTGCACCTGCAAATAGGCAAACCGATAAGCCCACGGCAAAAACGGTCGCGACGCATCATACGCATCGAACTTCCGATACAGCGCCAGACTCGTCTCCTGCAGAATATCCCGCGCATCCGCCTCGCAAGCCACGAGGCTGAAGATGTAACGAAACAACGGCTCCTGATGCTGGGTCAGCAGCAGGACAAGCTGTTCGGTGCGTGGTGCAGATTCAGAACTCATGAGCGTGGTTCACCTGTAATCCCGCGCATCTCGCTCTGAGTGCCAAAATTGTTTTCAGAAAGGAAGGAGGGGAGAACGAATGTTTACGGAGTTGTGTTTGGTTTGGATGGTGTGGTTGTTTGCGTGGCGACGTATTCGACAAGGTCGCGAAGTTCTTGACGGGACATGAGGGAAATAAGCGTTGGCATGGCGGAGGTAGAGATCCGCTGTTGGACGTCGGCTTTGAGCACTTCGCGCTGCTTCATGGCTCCTGCCCTCGCGACTTCGACTTGGAGTGCGCTGGGGGATTCTTGCCGGATGATGCAGACGACGGTGCTGCCGTCTTTGAGCTGAAGCATGACAAATTCAAAGCCGATGGCGATGTCGGCACCGGGGTTCACCCAAGATCGAGCAGATGCCCTGCGTTTGATCCTGCCAATGGATTCTCGGCTGATGCCACACTTACGAGCCAGGGGTGGACGTGGCTCAATCCCATCGCCTCACGGGCTGTGGGTGTCGTAATTGGCTTGGGTGAAATCCTTTGGCTGTGTGAAGCCCCATTCGTAATGGGTCCACGCTTAGCTCCAATGCTGCGCGATCTTCTTTTTCAAAAATTCCACGCTGCGGGCGAGCTGCTCCATGCCATCGACGCCGTCTTCGATGCTGATCCAGCCGTTGAAACCCTTGCTCTTTAGCTCGGTGAAGATGGCGTCGTAATCGTTGAGGCCTTTGCCGATCTCGCCGTGACGCAGGCGTTTGGCGTAGCCTTGGGCACCGCCTTCTTCTTTGCGCAGGTCTTCGATGGTGCCCTCGGCGAGGTAGCGGTCGCTGGCGTGCATGGTAATAACGCGGTGTGAGACGCGCTTCAACAGCTCGATGGGGTCCTCACCAGCGAGGTAGGTGTTCGAGGGATCGTAGTTCACACCGAAGTTCGGGTGGTTCACGGCATCCACGAGTTTGCAGAAGACATCCATTTTCTGTGCGAACTCGGGGTAGTCCCAGAAATCGTCCTTGTAGTGATTCTCGATAATCAGCGTGATGCCGCGTTCTTGCGCATAGGGCAGACAGGCATAGATCGAGTCTGCCGCGAGCTTCACGCCTTCATCCAGCGTCAATTCAGGCCGACGCTGACCGCTGAGCACCCGGCAATACGAGCCACCGAGCGTGTGCGTCATGTCGATCCAGCGTTTCTGCTTGGCGATTTCCTTGTCGCGAAAGGCCGCATCGGGATGCGTGAAATCCGGCGAGCAGCACATCATCGGGATGACCTTGCCGGTGTCCTCGACCTCTTGGCGGAAGCGCGGCCAGTTTTTCTCATCAGCCATCTCCAGAAAGCCTGCATACCACTCCAAGCCCTGCACATCGAGCGTGGAGGCGAGCTTGATCCATTCGGAGACGGTCATCGTTCCTTCTTTGCAAAGGGCGACCATGAAGGCTTTCGGGAAGGCGGCGAGGCGAGGCATGCGGTTGGAGTGGTGGAGTGGTGGAGTATGGAATTCACTTCGTCGGAATTGTGCTCGCATCCTTCGGTGGGTTGCGACCGATGAACGGGTGCTGCTCTAAATCAAAGACCTGGCCGCTGATGGGGCCGCATTCATCGGCAAGGAGCCAGGCGGCGCAGGCGGCGATTTCGTCGGGCCAAAGGATGCGGCCAGCAGGAGCATAGACCTTGGGTAGATCGGCATACCAATCATCTTTGAGGCCATGTTCGCGTTTACGCTTGGCCTCGTTTTCGGTAAGGACCCAGCCGGGGTTGATTTGATTCACGCGCACGCCGTTTTCCCGCATCAGTGTATCGCCGAGATTGCGGGTGAGGGTCATGAGCGCTCCTTTGGAGACGCTGTAAGGCATGAGATTGGGCTCGCCACTGTAAGCATTCACGCTGCCGATGTTGATGATGCTGCCACGGGTTTTTTCGAGCTGTGGCAGTGCCGCCCGTGTGATCAGATAGGGCACCACGCAGTTGATCTCCAACATGCGGCGGAACCATGGGCCATCCGTATCATGAATGTTGCCGACACCCACTTGAGCCGCGTTATTGACGACCGCATCAAGCCTCCCGAAAGTCTGGATCGCCGTTTCGACAAGCCTTTGCGGCGCGTCTGCATCGGCAAGGTCTTGGAGCACGAGCACCGCTTTGTCCGCGCCGAGTTCCGCGAGCGTTTCATGGCCAAGATCGGCCTCCAACCCATGAATGACGACCTTTGCGCCTTCCGCGACACAGCGTTTAGCAATGGCCTTGCCGATGCCGGTGACACTGCCTGTGATGAGGATGATTTTGTTTTCGAGACGCATGAGATGATGATAAGAAGATTCGATCACTTTTGACCACGACAAAGTGTGTGTGATCTACGACAAACGCTGATTCAAAACGGCAAACTATAGTCTCTCAAACGATCTTAAACTCTAATGTCTGCGCTACCGCTGCTAAATCTGGGGGCAGGGGAGCGGTGAGGGTGGTTTGATAGCCAGAGGCGGGATGTTTGAAGGTCAGCTGCCTGGCGTGTAGAGCAAGACGCTTCAATCCGAGCTGCTGACGCAGGCGGCGGTTCAGGTCGAAGTCGCCATAGACATCATCTCCCGCCAGAGGGTGCTGACGAGAGGCGGATTGGACGCGGATCTGGTGCGTGCGCCCAGTGATGAGGGCGATATCGATGAGCGATAAACGATGACCGGCATGGTGGCCGAGGAGCTGATAGCGCATTTCAGCATTCGGGGGTCGGCCTTTGAGCACGCTGGTGCGGACGCGGCCTGCGGCTTTGGTGATGCTGAGGTGATCCAGCCAGGTGTCCTGGGGCGGTGGGCAGCCACGGATGAAGGCGAGGTAGTGCTTTTTAACGGCATCTGCCTCAAACAAGGCGCGGCATTTTTCGGCGGTGCGTTCGTCGAGGGCGGCGAGGAGAACGCCGGAGGTGTCCTGATCAAGCCGATGAATCAGCCAGACTTTGCCTGCGGGGCTATCGAAGCATTTTTGATCGAGGTCGTAGCGGCCTTCAAAGGCGCAGCGGATTTTGGGGTCGATCTTGGCTGAGTTTGGGTGGGAGAGGACGCCAGCGGGTTTGTTCACGACGATGATGAACCGGTCCTGATGCACGATGGGGCAATGGGTATGGGCGGCGACTTCAGACATGATGGGTGAGAAGCAGCTCGCGCGCACCGAGGGCGGTGTAATCTCCTGGATTGCAAGTTAGAACGATGATCTGAAGGCCGCGTGAGGCACCTAAATCTAACATACGCTGGAGAGCCTGGACGCGGGCGGGGTCGGAGTGGGCAAAGGCGTCATCGAATATCATGGGCAGGCAGCCATCTTGCGCTTCAGCTAGGATTTCAGCCATGGCTAGGCGGAAAGCCGCGGCGACTTGTTCCCGGGCACCACCACTGAGGGTGTGGAAGTCTAAGGCACCTTTACTGCCGCGAGTGAGGGCTAGTTTACCAAACTCCGTGCCGTCCATGACGACGCTGACCTGGGCCTCTGGGCCAAATAGACGCTGCAGGTAGAGGGAGACGCGCTCGGCAAGGGGACGCGTGAACTGATCGGCGAGCCGCTGCTGCTCCTGCTGAAAAAGCTGATGCAAGAGCTGAAGAGCCGAGGAACGGCGCTCGATCCCAGCGCGCTGTTCCTGGGCAGACAGGGTGCGTGCCTTGGCTAGAGTGACCGCGGCGACAGGGTCAAAGCTGCCATCCTGGCGCAGCAGGGCGGCCGCACTGGTAAGCTGGGCGAGGGCATTTTCACGTTTGGCATTCTGCATCTTGGACACTCGTAAGAGGCGCTCACGATCAGCCGTGATCTGGTCAGGCTGTAGTTCAGCGAGCAGTTGATCGATGGTGTTTAGTTTGGCCTGCTGAGTGCCGACTTCGGCCTGGGCAGATTGGAGGGCGCTGTTGCGCTGTGCTTCGGTGCCGTGTTGTTCCGTCAAAAGGGCCAATCTTAACTCAAGCGTGCGGATCTCCTCTTCTTCAAGCCGGAAGGTTTCCTGTCTTTGATTCAGGGAGGCGATGGTTTCTTTGTGCCGCTTCAGTGTGGCGTCATGCGTGCTGCGAGCGGTTTGATGGCGAGCTTCGGCCTTCCTCAGATCTTCAGGCCCGCGGAATGATTGGGCACCGGAGTGGGGCAGGGCAGGGCTTCGGCGTTTCACCTCGGCTGAACAGGCGCTAAGGTCGCGCTCTGTTGCTTGTAGTTCGGATTGAAGGTTATCGGCACCGAGGCCGTTCATCTCGGCCTGCAAGGCTTTGAGTTGAGATTGTAGCTGTAGCCGCTGGGTCTGGATGGTGGCAGCTTCGGCAAAGGTTTGGATGCCGATCTTTTGTAAACTCTGCTGAAGACTGTGAAGGGCCTCATCAGCGAGTCGCCGCGCTTCTGCCAGTGAAGTGCCACCGCCGGGACGTATGCGGAGCTGGGTGCCAGTGCCGATCTGGATCTCACTATCCTCAGTGACGATGACGGCCTTGCCCGCGGGGATTTTTGCCCCATTAAGCAACACGTCGAGGTCTGAGCTAAGGATCTCTAAGCCCGTAGCCATGCCTTTGAGCGTGGCTTGAGCGTTTGCAGCATCGCGCTCTCGACCTTGGAGCGTGCGCAGCGTGTTGGCATCGACCAAGGGCAGTTCTGCTAGCTCTCTTTCTAACGCGCTTTGATTTTCCTTCAGTGTAGCAAGTTTTGCGGCGCGGGTGAGCAGTCGGGCATGATCTGCTTGTTTGCTGACTAGGAGCACTTGGGCCTGATGCAGGTCATGCTGGGCGCGGGCAGTTTGTAGAGTTTCTTCAGCTGAGCGCGCCTGTTGTCCGGCGGTTTCGACTTCGCTTCTGGCATGGGTTTCCGCAGCCTGAATCCGCTCCAGCTCTGCCTGACGCGGTGCTTGATGGGTGCGCAGGCCAGAAAGCTTAGCTTGGAGTCCGATTAAGTTCCGGTGGGCTGCCAATTGGGCGTCGTGCGCACGCTGGGCTTCTTGGAGGTGCCGGATCTGGTCTTCCTGATCGCGCTGCAATTGGCTGGCGGCGCTGTGGCGCGCCTCTAGCTCATCCTGCTCAGCGGTAATGCCGGCGAGTGTTTTTTCCGCAGCTGCTAGGTCGGATGTCGCCTGCTCATGGTCGCGCACTGTTTGCTGAAGCTTGGCCAAAGTGGCATGAGCCGCGCTTTCTACTTCGAGCGCTTCTTTTTCAGCGGCACGGGACCGTGAGAGCTCGGTATTAGCACGGGCGTCGCCATTTAGAGTGAAGAGTTCGTTCACCTGGGTGGAGATCTGCTCGATCACGCGAGCGTCCAGTTCAGACTGCATCACGGCAGCGCCGCCGTGGGTCTGTAGGCGCTGCATGAGAGTGCTACGCTCTGCGTTCGCATGTTCCACAGGATCGGCACCTGAGTCGCCCTGCCAGATCCACAGGTGGGCCCAGAGGGCACGGATTTTGTTGGCTGCCCCAGCGCCGCCGAGTGGCTCAGTGCCTAGCAGGGCGGAGAGAGTTTCCTCAGCTTCGATGTCTAACCAGGTCTTGCCGCCTGATTGGGTGAGTTTGGTGATGCCTTTGGCGCCGCTAAAAATTTTATGAATCTGATAGCGCTGACCGTGCAGGCTGAACTCTAACTCCACTTCGGGATGGCCCGGATGCGTGATGGAGTTCATGCTCTGATGCAGCTCGGTCTTGCCCTTAGCTTTCAAAAAAAGAGCCCTGTGTGCCGCTTCCATGAGCGTGCTTTTGCCGGATTCATTGGGTCCGCCGATGAGTGTGCGCTCAGCATCGAACTCCACGCGCTGTTCGCGGTGGGCACGGTAGTTTCGAACCGTGAGTGAGATGAGACGCATGGGAGACTGGCATATGCCAAGAGAATCAGAGGGCACAAGTAAGACCTGATTTTCAGTGATGGGAAGTCGCTGCATGAACTTGCACAATTCCTCTGGGCCATGTAGTCCGTGAGGATGATGCAAACTGCGGCACTGGTTGTCTTTATTTTGGCACTCCTGATCACTGGCGTGCTGGGAACGGAGACTCGTCTTTTGTTCTTTTGGCCAGGTGCCGCCCTACTCGGCATCGCCGGACTCCTGGCGACGCTGAAATGGCGTCTGCGCGTGCTTTTCCCGCCTAGCGATGTGTGCCTGGCAACGTTTCTGCTTTTCTCTGCCTACATCCTGGGGCGTGCCATTCTGTCACCAGTGGCTGCTTATGCCCGAGAGGACGTGATGATCCTGCTGGGCTGTCTGGTGACCTATGTCTTAACGGTGACGGCTGCCAGTCATCCGCGCTGGCGGATCACGCTGATCGTCTGCCTGCTGGTGCTGGTGCTGGGGAATTTGGCGGTGGGTTCAGTGCACTTATCGGGAAACTGGGGTTTTCATATTTTACCGACCTTTCTTCGTGGCACGGAGGCTGGAAGAATCGGCGGCTTCTTTGTGAATCCGAATCATCTTGGGGCGTTCTTATCTTTTGTGCTCTTTTTGTCGTTAGGCTGGCTTTGCTTCGGGCGTGGTGGTGCAGCGTTAAAGCTTTGGTTAGGCTTTATGATTGTGGCCATGGCCGTGGGCATGTCTCTGACGGTGAGCCGTGGGGCGCTCATGGGATTGGCCGCTGGTGGGCTGGTTTATACGGTGCTGGCTTTGTGGATCGTTTGGCAAACTCAGCGTCACTTTTTCTGGAGCCTGCTAGGTGGTGGATTGGTTCTCATTTTACTGGCAGGCGCGGTGCTCTGGAAAGTGAACGATGAGTATCTGCGTCAGCGTATGGGCAATAACTCCATGACGGATGATATCCGCTTTGGTATCTGGGACACAGCAGCGGTGCAGTTCCAGCAGGCTCCGTTGCTGGGGGAAGGGTCGCGCATGTTCTATGATGGCGGCATCAAATACCGTTCAGAAAAAATCTCGCCGTGGCTCTCAGAACCGCAGTTTGCGCACAATGAGTTCCTGCAATTGCTCGCTGATTATGGGATCGTCGGCGCGGTATTTTTACTGATCATGATCCTAGCGCATGGGCTGAATGCGTTGCGCTTTTTACGGTGGTTTGTGCGTGAGAAATTCATTCTTACTGGGCGCGTGTTGAGCATGAATTTAGCTCTGTGTCTCGGTGCGTTGAGTGCCTTGTTGGCGACGCTGGTTCATGCCTTGCTTGAATTTCATTATCATGTGCCAGCCACAGCCATGGGCGGCGCTTTGGTTCTAGGATTGCTGGCTAATCCTGGCTTTGAAGCCATGCAAAGACCGCTCATGCGTGTGATCGGCGTTCGCGTCGCTACCAAGATCGCGCTTGGTTGCAGCGCCTGCGCTTTGCTGGCAGGATTTTGGATCTTGGGTCGTGGCGATTACGCCTTGGTTCAGGCTCGACTTGCCGAGGCGCGCAAAGATCCGAAAGCCTATGATCAACATTTGGATGAAGCAGCTCAGCTTGACCCTAACAATGGAGAAGTGTTTTATCTGCGCGGGATCAAGATCCTGGATACACCAACCACAAAGGAGGCTAAAGAAATCCAGGCGTCACTGACTCTAGCGGTAGCGGACTTACAGAAGGCCGTAGCTTTGAACCCTTACAATTATTTGTATCATTTAGCCTTAGCGGATGGCCTGGATGCAATTGGTCGATATGATGAGGCACTGAAGAGCATTCAAAAGGCGTTAATTGAAGCGCCTTATCATGAGGAGGCCCGGTTAGCTCTGGGTGTGCATTGGCACCGGCTCGGGCGCTGGAAAGAGGCTGAAAAGGCCTATCTTTGGGCTAGCAAGTCCCGTGCAATGAATAAAGAAGGAGTGATGAACTGGTATGCGAGCTACAGAATCATGCTGAAAGATGCAGCCGCTTCTCGTGGCCAAAAGCCGTAGTTTCAGGGGCTTGTGTCGTCGAGATCTGAGACAGAAGCAGGGACGTGGTTTGAATAGTTTTAAAAAAACTTCAAAACAATGCAAAAAGAAGTTGCAGAACTTTTGCCATACGCCACTATCTCGCCCCCCGGCCCCGGCTTTCACTCGTGATTGCTAGGACCATGAGATGCGAAAGCACCTCCTGACTTATCGGAGCAGTGATCCGGAAAAACACTGTGCTGACCTTGCCTTTGCAAGGTGGAAGCACTGTCTTTCCAGTTCTTTGTCCCACGAGGCCATTTTAAGGAACGGAATTTTTTCTCAGACAACATGCCCACCATCAATCAGCTCGTCAGATTCGGCCGCAAAGATAAAGCGACCAAGTCCAAGTCGCCTGCCCTCGCCAAGTGCCCTCAGCGCCGTGGCGTCTGTTTGCAGGTGATGACCCGCACGCCGAAAAAGCCGAACTCCGCTCTTCGTAAGGTGGCTAAGGTTCGCTTGACCAATGGCTTTGAAGTCATCGCATACATCGGTGGTGAAGGTCATAACCTCCAGGAGCATAGCATTGTGCTAGTCCGTGGCGGTCGTGTGAAAGACTTACCTGGTGTTCGTTACCACATTGTTCGTGGAACTCTTGACTGCCTTGGGGTGGACAAGCGCCGCCGTGGCCGTTCTAAATACGGTGCAAAACGTCCGAAGGCTGGTGCTGCTGCAGCTGCCGCCACCAAGAAGAAATAGGCTTCGCTCTTCTCAACTGATCTTTATCAACCTCTTTTAATATCGACTTATGGCCCGCAGGAAACGCGTTTACGACAAGCCAGTCCACAAGGACTCTCGCTATGACAGCCAGCTTGTTGCTCAGCTCATCGCTCGTGTGATGCAGTCAGGCAAAAAATCGCTCGCTGAGCGCATTGTTTATACTGCAATCGAGCAGCTAAACGAGAAAACTGAGACGATTGATCCTCTCGAGCTTTTCCACCGCGCTATCGAGAATGCTAAGCCAAAGGTTGAAGTGAAAGCTCGCCGTGTTGGTGGTGCTACTTATCAAGTGCCGCTTGAAGTGAGCCCTGAGCGCTCCGAGTCCCTCGCAATGCGCTGGATCGTTGCCTATGCTCGTGGCCGTAAGGGTCAGCCGATGCACCGCGCGCTCTCCAACGAGCTCAAGGAAGCTTCCCAGGGTCAAGGTTCATCCGTCCGCAAGCGTGACGATGTTCATAAGCAAGCCCAGGCCAACCGTGCCTTCGCTCACTTCCGCTTCTAATTAGAAGTCTCCCTTCCTCTTTTTTTCCACACACCATAGCTTTCCAGACACATGGCCAATTTGAACTCCCCTAACCGTGAATACCCGCTTGAGCGCACCCGTAATATCGGGATCTGTGCCCATATCGATGCGGGCAAGACCACGCTGACGGAGCGAATCCTGTTCTACACAGGCATGATTCACAAAATCGGTGAAGTTCATGACGGTGCTGCTACGACAGACTGGATGGAACAGGAAAAAGAGCGTGGTATCACCATCACCTCCGCTGCTGTTACTGCCCGCTGGAAGCAGTTGAAGGAAGCTGGCATCTTCAAGCTCCGTGAGGAAGAAGATATCCGCGTTAACATCATTGATACCCCTGGACACGTGGACTTCACGGCTGAAGTGGAACGTTCCCTTCGCGTTCTTGACGGTGCTATCTTCGTTCTTTGCGGTGTTGCTGGCGTTCAGCCGCAATCTGAAACTGTTTATCGCCAAGCTGAGAAATACAGCGTCCCGCGTATTGCTTTCGTCAATAAGATGGACCGCACAGGTGCCAACTTTGACAATGTTGTTAAAGATGTCCGAACAAAGCTCGGTGCCAATGCTTGGCCGATTCTGATCCCTATTGGTGCCGAAGACAATCTGATCGGTCAGATTGACGTCGTGAACCAAAAAGCTATCATCTACAGTGATGACGCCTTGTTCGGTTCCAAGTACACCATCCGCGAACTTGAAGGTGATGAGATCGCTAAAGGTAAGGAAGCATACCAGGGTCTTCTTGATGAAGTTTGCAGCCAGGACGAAGAGCTCGGCATGCAGTTCCTTGAAGAAAAGCCGATCAGCATTCAAGAATTGAAGTCCGCACTTCGTCGCACGGTGATCGCCAATAAGATCATCCCAATGGCTGGTGGTTCTGCTTTCAAGAACAAAGGTGTTCAGTATCTGATCGACGCCGTCATTGATTACCTTCCAGGACCACTCGACATTGAGCCCCAGAAAGGTCACGTGATCGATGAGCCTGAGAACATTGTGACAGCGATGCCTGATGACAATGGTAAGTTCATTGCTCTTGGTTTCAAACTCTGGTCTGATAAGTTTGGTCGTCTCGTATTCTTCCGCGTTTATTCCGGTTGCGTCCGTAAAGGTGACACGATTTACAATCCTCGCACTCGTAAGTCTGAGCGTGTGGGTCGCTTGATCCAGATCCAAGCCAGCGTGCATAAGGATATCGATTGTTGTTACTCCGGTGACATCGCAGCTCTTGTGGGTCTCAAAGACGTCCGCACTGGTGATACCTTCTGCCACGAAAGTCTTGACGTGCTTCTTGAGCCGCCGACCTTCCCTGAGCCAGTTATCTCCATGGCTGTTGAGCCAAAGACTAAGGCTGACCAAGAGAAAATGGGCAATGCTCTCCAGCGTCTCTCTGAGGAAGATCCAACCTTCTTCGTCAAGACTGACGAAGAAACCGGCCAGACCATCATCGCCGGGATGGGTGAGCTTCACCTTGAAATCCTTTGCGACCGCCTCAAGCGCGAGCACAAGGTTGAAACCAATACTGGTAAGCCACAGATCGCTTATCGTGAGACACTCACGATCCCAGCCGATGGCGAAGGTAAACTGGTCAAACAGTCCGGTGGTCGTGGTCAATACGGACACGTTGTTCTGAAGGTCTTCCCAAGCGAAAAAGGCAAGGGCGTGACTGTTGATAACAAAGTTGTCGGTGGAACGATCCCGAAAGAGTTCATCAATCCAGCGAAAGCCGGTTGTATCGAAGCAACGCTCAATGGCATCATCGCTGGCTATCCGGTCATCGATATTCATATCGACCTGGTCGATGGATCCAGCCATGACGTTGACTCCAACGAAAACGCTTTCAAGATGGCAGCCATCTTCGCGATGAAGGACGCCCTAAAGAAGGCCAAGTGCATTCTTCTTGAGCCGATCATGGCCGTTGAAGCCTCCACGCCTGAAGATTATCAGGGTGACATCATGGGTGACCTTAACCGTCGCCGGGGTAAGATCCAAGGCATCGACACCCGTGGCACCACCGCCATCATTCGCACAGAAGTTCCTTTGGCAGAAATGTTTGGCTACTCGACCGCCATCCGCACTCTCTCCTCAGGCCGTGCTTCCTACTCCATGCAACCTTCTCACTTCGAGCAGGTGCCAAACAACATCGTTGAGCAGATCTCTGAGCAGCGCGGCACGAAGAACGCCTAATTTTTTGAAGTAAACCATTCACGCTGGACTAACGACATGAGCAATCAACGAATCAGAATCCGCCTCCGCGCTTACGATTACCGCGTCCTCGACAAGAGCACCGCAGACATCGTAGAGACCGCCAAGCGCACCGGAGCTAAAGTTGCTGGGCCGATCCCGCTTCCTACCCGAATTGAAAAATTCACCGTCAACCGCTCTCCGCACGTTGACAAAAAGTCGATGGATCAGTTCGAAATCCGCACTCACAAGCGTTTGCTCGACATCGTTGACCCAACTTCCCGCACCGTGGACGAGCTGAAGAAGCTCAACCTCCCATCCGGCGTGGACATCACGATCAAAATTTAGTTTCCACCCCCGAAACGATCTCAACTGGAGGAACACATTATGGCTATTGGCTTAATTGGAAAAAAACTTGGAATGACGAAGGTATACACCGATAAGGGTGAAGCCATCGCCGTGACCGTCGTGGACGTCAGCGGGAACGCTGTGATCCAGACCAAACTAACTTCTGGCAAGGACGGCTATAGCGCCATCCAGTTAGGTTACGAAGACCGTAAGGAATCAAGAATGACCAAGCCTTTGCTTGGCCACTTCAAAAAACACGGCGTCGCTCCAAAGCGTATCGTGAAAGAGTTCCGCGTTGCCTCTGACGATCAGCTCCCGACTGCCGAAACTAAGATTGACGCCAGCTTGTTCAGCAACGGTCAATGGGTTGACGTCATCGGCACCACCAAAGGTAAAGGCTTCCAAGGTGTTGTGAAACGCTGGAACTTCGCCGGTCAGCCAGCAACTCATGGTCACATGATGCATCGTCGCCCAGGTTCCATCGGTTGCCGCTTGACTCCTGGTCTGGTTTGGAAAAACCAAAAGATGCCTGGTCAAGATGGTGTTGATCGTCGCACGACTCAAAATCTCAAGATCATCCAGAGCCGTCCAGAAGATGGATTGCTTCTTATCAGTGGCTCTATTCCTGGCAACAAAGGTAGCATCGTCGTGGTGCGTCCGGCCAAGAAGAAGCTCGCACCCGCCAAGTAAATCCCAGAGGAACTTGAATCATGTCAGCTACTATTTTATCCACTGAAAGCGCTAAGCAAGCCAATGTGAACCTCGTCGAAGGTCACCACGGCAAGCAAGCTCTCAATGACACTCTCGTTGCCTATCGTGCGAACCGTCGCCAAGGTAATGCCAACACCAAGAATCGCTCCGAAGTCCGCGGAAGTGGCAAGAAGCTCTGGGGTCAAAAAGGTACCGGTAATGCTCGTATGGGCAGTAAGCGCTCTCCTGTTTGGTCTGGTGGTGGTGTGGTTTTCGGACCTCGCACCCGTGACTACAGCGTCAAGATCCCTCGTGCGATCAAGAAGCTTGCTCTTCGCACTGCTTTGACAGCTCGCATCACTGATGGTGCTGTATTGACCATCCCTACTTTCGCAGTGGCTGATGGCAAAACCAAGTCTTTCATCGCGGCAGTTGAAGCTCTCTCAACCGCCAAGAAGATTCTCATCGTCGGTCAAACTTTCGACGAACTGACTTTCCGCTCAGCACGCAACGTCCAAAATGTTCAACTCGTCTCCGCTGATGATGTGAACGCCGAACACCTTCTGCTTTACCCGCAGGTGATCGTAACGACTGAAGCTCTCGAAACCATTGCTCGGAGGACAGCCTGATATGAAAGACCCACATTCCGTCATCCACACCATTCGTCTGACTGAAAAGGCGACTCGGCTCGGCGAAGAAAACAATGAATTTGTTTTCATCGTGAACCGCAAATCTACGAAGATCGAAATCAAGATGGCTGTCGAAAAGCATTTCGGCAAAAAGGTCGTCGGAGTTCGCACTCTTAATACCGATGGCAAAGCTCGCCGTGAAAAGCGTGCTGATGCAGGTCGCACTAATCATTACAAAAAGGCTATCGTGCGTCTCAAAGACGGCGAAACCATCGAGCTCGTATAAGGGCAATTCCGGTTCACAACCTCTTAATCTGAAGGACGCACACCATGGCGCTGAAAACATTCAAGCCTAACACCCCATCAAACCGTTATAAAGAGTGGAACTCCTTTGAGGAGATCACTAAGGACACGCCACAGCGCAGCCTCACGGTTGCACTTCGCAAGTCCGGCGGACGCAACAACACGGGTCGTATTACCTGCCGTCATATCGGTGGTGGACACGAGCGCCGTTACCGTCTGATCGACTTCAAGCGCGCTCGTCGTGATGAAGCGGCCAAGGTCATCGCCATCGAGTATGATCCGAACCGTTCGGCACGCATCGCACTGATCGAATACAAAGACGGTGAACGAGCTTACATCCTCGCCCCACTCAACCTGGGCGTCGGAGCCTCAGTCATGGCCGGTGAAAAGGCCGCCCCTGAACTTGGTAACGCTCTTCCACTGCGTAAAATTCCTCTTGGAACCAATATTCACAATATTGAGCTCGTCGTTGGTCGTGGTGGTGTTGCCGCCCGTGCCGCTGGTCAAGCTGCTGTTCTCTCTAACCGTGAAGGTGAATATGCCCTGGTGCGTATGCCTTCTGGTGAAATCCGCAAGATTCACGCTGAGTGCTACGCAACCATCGGTCAGGTCGGTAATACCGAACATATGAACGTGGTTTCAGGTAAAGCTGGACGCACCCGCTGGCAGGGCACCCGCCCGACAGTGCGTGGTATGTGTATGAACCCGATTGACCATCCGAATGGTGGTGGTGAAGGTCGTTCCAAATCTGGTGGTGGTCGTCAGCATCTTCTCAGCCCATGGGGTCATGCGAAGGGTGAAAAGACACGCAATAAGAAGAAGTCCACGAACAAACTTATTGTTCAGACTCGTCACGCTAAGAAGTAATCCTTTCCTAATCTGAATCACTGATACTATGGCACGCTCACTCAAAAAGGGACCTTTTGTCCAGCAGGCTCTGCTCGACAAAGTGGACAAGCTCAACGACGCAGGACAAAAGCGTCCGGTGAAGACTTGGGCCCGCAGCTCAATGATCACTCCTGATCTGGTCGGTCACACTTTCCTCGTTCATAACGGTAAAGATTTCGTGAGCGTCTATGCTACGGAAAACATGGTCGGTCACCGCCTCGGTGAGTTTGCCATGACCCGTATCTTCAAAGGTCACGGTGCTCACACAGTTAAAGCTGCTAAATAATTACCTTCGTCACTTTTCTTTCTATTCTATGATTTCAAGCCTGTTCCAACGCTTCAACCAGTGCGCTCTGCTTCTTGCAGCGGTGGCCCTGTGTGCTGGCGTGCAGGCTCAGACATCCTTTGAATTGCAGGAATTAAATATGACGTTGCAGGTAGCAGCGCAAAAGATCCAAACTTTGGAGACAGCCTTAGCTGCCTCTAAGGACAAAAACGCGGCGCTCGCTCAGAGCGCTGCCGCTTCAAACCAGGAAGCAATCGATCTCAAGGATCGTTATGATCGTCTTCGTGGCCTTTTGGAAGGTCTCGGTATTTCGGCGATTGAAACCAATCCTGAAAAAACTCAGGAACGTCTCCTTTCCTCGCTCAGCGATCTGCGTATTGCTGAAACATCACGTCAGAAGTTGGCTGATAGCCTGATGGAGCTTGCTGAATCGTCTCTTGCTTTCGCTAAGACAGTTGCGACTCCTGATGCAGTCACTGGCGACCGTCTTCAGAAGTCTCTTTTGAATGCAGAATCTAATTTGGCTGCAGCTTCGGCTCGCCCATTAGAAAGCACCGCACCTGCCGCTGATTTGCAGGATGCACGCATCGTTAGTTTGAAAAATGAGCTCGGCATTGCTGTCTTGAGCGTCGGGGCCCGCGACGGCGTGAAGCCAGGGATGCCCTTTGAAATTTACCGCGAAGATAAACCCATCGCGAAGGTTCTTGTCACCGAAGTCCGCAACTCTGTGAGTGGCGCTGTGGTGCAAGAATTGGCAAACATCGCTGACCCTGTCCAGGTTGGTGATAAAGGCAAAGTTGATACAAACCGGTCACTCTAAGTTTATGGAAGTTCGTTCAATCCTTAAATACGCTCGTATTTCTTCACAGAAAGCGCGTCAGGTCACACGTGCCATCACAGGCATGCCAGTGTCACAGGCGCTAAGCGTTCTCGATTTCACCCCAAAGAAAGCCGCCTTCTTGGTTGGCAAAGTCCTCCGCTCTGCTGTTGCAAATGCTGAGAATAACCACGAGCTCGATGCTGAAGACCTCATCGTCGCCAGCGCTGTGGCCACTCCTGGGCCTTCTTTGAAGCGCATCATGCCACGTGCTCGTGGATCAGCCTCCCCAATCATCAAGCGCATGACACACATCACTGTCGTTCTCGGCAATAAGCCTGAAGAAGCTGCTAAACCAGCCAAGCGCATCAATAAGTCCAAGGCCAAGGCCTCTGCTGAATAATCTCCACACACCACGCATTTATGGGACAGAAAGTTAATCCGATCGGCTTCCGCCTCGCAGTCACAAAAGACTGGCGCTCCAAGTGGTACGCTCCTGAGAAAGAATACGCTGATGCTCTGCACAGTGACCTTGCCATCCGTAGCTATCTCAAAGAGAAGCTCATGCAGGCAGCACTGTCCAAGATCATCATCGAGCGTGCCTGGAACCAAGTTCGTGTGACTCTTCATACAGCTCGTCCTGGTCTGGTCATTGGCCGTAAAGGTCAAGAGATCGAGGTGATGAGCCAGAAAGTCTCCGAAATGTGCGGTGGCAAACAGGTAAAAATCGACATCTTCGAAATCAAACAACCTGAGCTTGATGCTCAGCTTGTTGCAGAAGGCGTCGCCGTTCAGCTTGAGCGTCGAATTTCTTTCCGCCGTGCTATGAAGCGCTCCGTGCAGACCGCTATGGACATGGGTGCTGATGGCATTCGTATCCGCGTCGCTGGTCGTCTTGGTGGTGCTGACATTGCTCGCGACGAACAGTATCGTCAGGGTAAAGTGCCTCTTCAAACGCTTCGTATTCCGATTGATTATGGCTTTGCTGAAGCCCGCACCGTTTACGGTATCATCGGTGTTAAAGTTTGGCTCAATCGCGGTAACGCCCCTGAGAACAGCCAACCTCGTCAAGAACGTCGTCCACGTCGTGACGGTGATCGTGGCGGTCCACCACGTCGTGGTGAGCGTGCAGGCGGTGGCTATCCAGCTGCCCCTAGCGCAGATGCCCCAGCCCCAGCTCCAGTAGCTGCAGAGTAGTTTTTCACCCCTTTCTAGAACAACAGGTAATCAGGAGTTTGACCCATGGCCCTTCTTCCAAGTCGAGTAAAATATCGTAAAACCCAGCGCGGCAGCCGCTCTGGCATTGCCACCAGCGCAAACAAGCTGGACTTCGGTGATTTTGGTCTTCAGACGCTTGATCGCGGCTGGATCAAAAATAACCAAATCGAAGCCTGCCGTGTTGCCATCAACCGCTTCCTCAAGCGTAAGGGCAAGGTTTTCATCCGCATCTTCCCCCACAAGCCAGTTACGGCTCGTCCACCTGAAACTCGAATGGGTAAAGGTAAAGGCTCTCCAGAATTCTGGGTAGCTGTGGTTCTTCCAGGTCACATGCTTTTTGAAGTGTCTGGCGTGACTGAAGCCATTGCGCGTGAAGCTTGCCGCCTCGCTGCAAACAAACTGGGTCTTCGCACTCGCTTTGTGACCCGCACTATCTCCCATTAATTCTATTTTCTGATCCGCCATGCTGACTAAACAACTCCGTGAAATGACCGTCGAAGAGCTCGGTGCTCGCCGCCGCGAATTGCGCCAGGAAATGCTGAACCTCCGTGTTCAACAGCAGATCGGCCAACTTGAAAACCCTTCCCGCCTTCACATCCTCCGTCGTGAGGTGGCTCGTATCGAGACCATCGTGAATGAGCGCAGCCGCACTGCCAAGGCCGCTTAATTGATTCAAACCCTGCTGAACTGATTCCCATTCCATGAGCGATACTGCAACCGCCACACCAGACCAAGTCAAAGCCGCTGTGCGTAAAACGCGCGTCGGTAAGGTTGTGTCTGACAAAATGAACAAGACCATCGTGGTCGAGGTGGAGCGCCGCGTGCCGCATCCACAATTCAAAAAGATCATCCGCCGCACTTCCAAATTCTATGCTCATGACGAGCAGGAACAGGCCAAAATTGGCGACAAGGTTCTCATTTCCGAAACCCGTCCGCTGAGCAAACTGAAGCGCTGGAACCTTGAGGAAGTGCTCAAGCACTAATCCACTGGAGCGATTAACCCAATCAACTGAGGAAAAAAAGCTATGTTGCAAATGGAGTCATCAATCCCGGTGGCAGATAACACCGGAGCCCGCCTGGCCACTATGATTGGCGTGTTGGGAAAGAAAAACAGCCGCTTCGCCTACATTGGCGACATCATCACCGCGCATATTCGTGAGTCCACACCGACTGCGAACGTTAAAAAAGGTGAAGTCGTCCGTGCCGTAGTCGTTCGCACCGCTCATCCAATCCGTCGTAATGATGGTTCGATCCTGCGCTTCGACAGAAATGCCATCGTCATCATCGATAAAGACAACAATCCAAAAGGAACTCGTATCTTCGGTCCTGTAGCTCGTGAGCTGCGTGACAAGAACTTCATGAAGATCGTTTCCCTTGCCCCAGAAGTGCTATGAGCCGAGTCAAAACCCACGTCAACACTGGCGACAATGTCGTCGTCATCTCCGGTGCCCATAAAGGTGCCCAAGGAATCATCAAAGAAGTTCAGACTTCCAAGAACCGCGTTCTGATCGAAGGCGTTCGGATGATCAAGAAAACTGTTCGCCCAAGCCAACAAAATCAGGCCGGTGGGATCATCGAAATCGAAGGTCCAATCCATATTTCCAACGTGAAGCTTGCTGCTGCAGATGCCCCTAAGGCAAAAACAGCCAAGAAGAAGGTTGCTAAAAAGAAGTAGTCCACTAACATGTGCCCCCCCCTGCGCCCCGTCTTTTAACGAAGGCGCCCAGAGGAAAGGCCACGCAGCACTAAAACTGATACATGATCCCAGCATTACAGACTCTCTACAAAGAGAAACTCCGCGACTCGCTCAAAACGCAACTCGCTCTTAGCAACGTACACCAAGTGCCGAAGCTCGAAAAAATCGTCATCAACTGCTCTGTAGGCTCCCAAGGTGAGCGCAAGCAGGCCATCGAAGATGCCGTCAACGAAGTCACTCTGATCACTGGTCAAAAGCCAGTCATCACCAAGAGCAAAAAGGCTATCGCTAACTTCAAACTCCGTGAGGGTGAAAACGTCGGTGTGAAGATCACTCTTCGTGGTCCTCGCATGTATGATTTCCTCATGCGTCTCGTCCGCACCGCTCTCCCTCGCGTTCGTGACTTCCGTGGTGTTGCTCCTCGTGCCTTCGATGGTCGTGGTAACTACACCCTCGGTGTCAACGATCAGTCCATCTTCCCAGAAATCGAGCTCGATAAAATCAAGCGCACTCTGGGCTTTGACATTACTTTCGTTACCTCCACAAATAACGACGATCATGCGCGTGAATTACTTCGTGCGCTCGGCATGCCCTTCCGTGGTAAGGGGAACCTCCTGCAAAAGGCTGATGGATCTGAATCCGAAGCTGCTGCTGCATAACCTTAACTGAAGCGTCCGACTCCACCGAGCCATGACTGATCCTATTTCCGATTTCCTCACCCGCATCCGCAACGCCGCAAACGCTGGCCAGCAGGAAGTGTTCATTCCTTTCTCTAAGATGAAGAGTGAACTTTCCCGCATCCTTCAAGAAGAAGGATATTTGTGGAGCTACGAAGTTGATACCAGTGCAGCGTTCCCACGCTTGAAGCTGAAAATCAAATATCAGGGTAAAGCCCCTGTTGTTCGTCACCTGTCCCGCGTCAGCAAGCCAGGTCTGCGTAAATACGTTTCTTGTGACCAAATTCCTCGTGTTCTCGGTGGACTTGGTATCT
This sequence comes from Verrucomicrobiaceae bacterium, assembly GCA_027486585.1. Lineage (GTDB taxonomy): Bacteria > Verrucomicrobiota > Verrucomicrobiia > Verrucomicrobiales > Verrucomicrobiaceae > Prosthecobacter. The sequence goes on from JAIXOU010000141.1 coordinate 70,401, forward strand.
CAATCCTCTCCACTTCCCGTGGTATCATGACAGGTTCACGCGCCAAGAGAACTAAGGTCGGCGGCGAACTTCTGGCACAAGTCTGGTAACCCAAGAAGCACTTTATTATGTCACGCGTCGGCAAACAACCCATCACACTTCCAGAGAAAGTCTCTGTGAAAATCGGAGAGGACCGCAGTGTTCTCGTCGAAGGTCCAAAAGGAAAACTTAACTGGACTCTCCCTATTGGCATCAGCGTCGCCTTTGAGGGCAAAGACGTTAATGTTACTCGCACTAGCGAAGACCGTCGTGTTCGTGCCATGCATGGCACTTCACAGCGCCTCATTGGTAACATGGTAGAAGGTGTCAGCAAAGGCTACACTCGCAACCTTGAAATCCACGGCGTCGGTTTCCGTGCTGCTGTTAAAGGTAACGTCATCGACCTAAATCTTGGTCAGTCACATCCTCGTCTTCACCCGATCCCAGAAGGTGTTAAAGTGGTTGTTACCGACAACACTAAGATCGCCATTGAAGGCATCGACAAACAAATCGTCGGTCAGCTCGCTGCTGACATTCGGGCCTACTATCCGCCAGAACCTTACAAGGCTAAGGGTGTGCGTTATGTAGGTGAACAGATCCGCCGCAAGGCTGGTAAGAGCGTTAAATAACCTTTTTGGAGATCAGTCATTATGGCAGCGAAAAATCGCAAACTCACTCGCACGCGTATTCATACGCGTATCCGCAAGACCCTCAAGGGCACTTCCGCCCGTCCACGTCTGGCCGTTTACTTTTCCAACACCAATGTGTATGCCCAGCTCATCGATGATGAAGCCGGTAAGACCATTGTTTCCGCTTCTACAAAAGAAAAGGGCTTCGGTGAAGGCAAAGCTAACATTGCTAACGCTACTAAGGTCGGACAGACCGTCGCCGAACGTGCGATCGCAGCAAACGTTACCCAAGTGGTCTTTGACCGCGGTGGTTTCATCTATCATGGTAAAGTGAAAGCACTTGCCGATGCCGCCCGTGAAAAGGGTCTGAAGTTCTAATCCCTTATTATACTCATTTATGGCAGCAGAAAATAGTCGTCCAGGTGCTGAGCGTGATAGCTCTGATTCCGTCGAGAAAGTCGTTCACATCAACCGATGCGCAAAGGTCGTTAAAGGTGGTCGTCGCTTCAGTTTCTCCGCACTCGTTGTCTCTGGTGATCGCCAGGGCAAAGTGGGTTGGGGTTTCGGCAAAGCGAATGAAGTCTCCGACGCCATCAAAAAGGCAACGGAAGCCAGCCGCAAGAAGATGAATCGCGTTCATCTCTTCAACAACACCATCCCTCATGAAGTGATCGGTGAACATGGTGGTGGTGCCATCATGCTGAAGCCAGCTTCCCCTGGTACAGGAATCATCGCCGGTGGCGGTGCTCGTGCTGTTCTTGAAGCCGCTGGTGTTAAAGACGTTATCGGTAAGTCCCTTGGTTCTAGCAACCACGCGAATGTCGTTAAAGCGACTCTTGCTGCACTTGGCGCTCTTCGTCCGAAAGACGAAATCATGCGTGCTCGCGGTAAGGAACTCAAAGAGCGTGCAGCTCTCTAATTGACCCCTAATTTTAAATCTACATTTCCATGCAACTTCAAGATGTGAAACCCCGCCCAGGTGCTAAAAAGCGCCGCAAGCGTATCGGCTGTGGTGAAAGCTCCGGTCACGGCAAAACCTCTGGTAAAGGGAACAAAGGTCAGAAAGCCCGTGCAGGTGCCGGCATTCGTCCTGGATTCGAAGGTGGTCAGATGCCACTCTTCCGTCGTCTTCCCAAGAAAGGCTTTAGCAACGTTCAATTCCGTGATGTTTACGAAGTCGTTAACGTCGGTTGTCTCAATGACGCCTTCGAAGACGGTGCCGTCATCAACGAAACAACTCTCCGTGAGAGCGGTCTCGTGAACCGTAACTGTGACGCTATCAAGATCCTCGGTTCAGGTGATCTGAGCCGTAAGTTGACCATCGAGATCAAGAACGTGAGTGCATCTGCCCGCGAGAAGATCGAGAAGGCTGGCGGTTCAGTAGCTGCCTGATACATTCCCAGAAACTTTGAGCGGGCCGGTCTGAGCTCAACCGAAAGGTTGTAACAAGACACGGCCCGCTTTCCTTTTACCCGATTAAGACAACCGACTATGATTTCCGCCTTCTACGATAGCTTTAAGATCCCTGATCTTCGCTCACGCATCCTCTTCACTTTGGCGATGATCGTCATCGTCCGCATTGGTACCGCTGTCACCCTTCCGGGTGTGGACATGTCGGTGCTCGACGAGTGGATCAAAATTCGCACCGCTGATTCTGCTGGTGCGGGAGCCCAGGTCGCAGCCCTTCTGAACGTGTTCAGTGGTGGTGGATTGCAAAATTGTGCCATCTTTGCTCTCGGTATCATGCCTTACATTAGTGCCAGCATCATGCTGCAGCTTCTCACGGCCGTGGTTCCATCGCTCAGCAAGATGGCTCGTGAAGATGGCGGTCGTCAAAAGATCACCCAATTCACGCGCTTGGCTACCATCGCGCTTTGCCTTTTCCAAGGCTACTTGTTGGCTAAATCGCTTGCTTCACCTGGCCAGAATATTTTCCTGGGTGGACTTCAGGAAGTCATTGATCGTCTGGGTCGTCCCTTGGTTCCAGATTATGGCTTTGGTTTCATCTTTACCACAGTCATCACCATCACAGCTGGCACCATGCTCATGATGTGGTTGGGTGAAATGATCACCGAGCGTGGCATCGGCAACGGTGTTTCCATCCTGATCTGCGTGAACATCGTTTCCGATCTTCCAGGTGCCTTGGTTCAAGTATGGCAGACCTATGTCGGTCCAAATGTCAAAAGCATGGGTGAACCAGCAAAGTTGGTCATGTTGCTTGCTTTCATGATCATCGTGATCGCTGGCGTCATTGCCTTGACTCAAGCGACACGTCGCATCGTGATTCAATATGCCAAGCGTGTGGTTGGTCGTAAAGTTTATGGCGGCCAGACTCAGTATCTGCCTTTGAAAGTGAACTATTCCGGTGTCATGCCGATCATCTTTGCTCAAGCCATCCTTCTTTTCCCGGCCCAGATTCTCAGCTCCATGTTCCCTGACGTGCGCTGGGTGCAGACTTTCTCCACTTGGGTCAGCTCTGGCTGGATCTACTACGGTATCTCTGCGGCTTTGATCTTCTTCTTCAGCTACTTCTGGGTGGCCACGATGTTCCAACCCACACAGATCTCTGAAGATCTCAAAAAGAGTGGTGGTTACCTTCCAGGCATCCGCCCAGGCAAGCCGACAGCAGACTTCCTCGACTTCACCATGAGTCGCCTTACCTTCGCTGGTGCGATTTTCCTGACCGCTCTTTATGTCATGCCGGCCATCATCAGCCGCTTGATGGGCATTGCTCCACAGACGGCTCAATTCTTCGGTGGCACCAGCCTTCTTATCCTTGTGGGTGTCGTGCTCGACGTGATGCGTCAGATTGAAACGCACCTCCTTCAAAGTCACTATGACGGCTTCCTCAAGAAGGGTCGTATCCGTGGACGTTTTGATCGTATGGCTCAGACTGGTCAGGTTGCAGACTCCACGACTGTAGTTTGGCTCTGGGTCGGTATCTCGATCATCGCCATTCTGGGTGTGGCATACTACATCTCGACAGGCGGGAAGTGAGCCGACATGGGACTTCTTTCCAACAAGATCCCCGTTCGACATGCTTCCCAACAAAACGGGATGCGTGTCGCTAACGGCATCGCCAGAGATATCCTTTTAAAAACAGCGGCTCAAGCAGCCGCTGGCATCACGACTGGTGAGGTAGATCGCTATGCAGCTGCCGAGATGAAAGCTCGCGGCTGCAAAAGTGCCTTTCTAGGTTATCGCAAGTTTCCAGGTCATATCTGCATCTCCATCAACGAAGAAGTCGTTCATGGCATCGGTGGGCCTCGCGTCATTCAAGACGGTGACATCGTCAAGATCGACGTTGGCATCGAGTATGATGGTTGGATCGGAGACAATGCTCTGACCGTTCCCATCGGCAACGTCGCCAAAGAAACCCTGCATCTGCTTGCAGCCACAGAAGAGTCCCTTCACTGCGCCATTCGCCATGCGCGCGATGGCTGGATGCTGGGAGACCTCTGTGCATCGGTTGAAGAACATGTGATTCAATACGGTTATACCGTCGTTCGTGAATTTGTGGGGCATGGCGTTGGCCGTAAGCTTCACGAAGAACCGCAGGTGCCCAATTACGGGAAAAAAGGTGAGCGCCCCCGTCTCAAAGCTGGCATGACCATTGCCATCGAACCCATGGTGAATATGGGTACCGCCAAGACACGAGTCTTGAGCGATAACTGGACCGCCATCACTCAGGATCGTGCGCCGAGTGCCCACTATGAGCACGTCGTCCTGATCACCGATAAGGACCCCGAGATCCTCACCTATCGTAAGCGTATGTTCCCCAAAGGCGTCAATGATCTGACACCTCTCCCCATCTCAGCTTTGTTATAAGCTTTCAAGTTTGGAAACTTGGCTGGGAGCCCGTTGTAATCAATCGTCTGTTACCTGGTGAGTGTTCCGTTAAGCGTTTACAGACGTCGGATGATTTGAGTCATTACCTCAGTGCCTTTGCTGCCGCCTTTTGAAAGGCTTCTCGCACGGGGCTGGCATCGCTATTCGGGAAGTTGGCGCGTTGGACGATCAGCAGATAGATGATTTCTTTTTTCGGATCGATCCATGCTTGTGTGCCCCAGGCACCGCCGTGGCCAAAGGTGCCGGGTGAAAGCATATCGGCGAGGCCTTCATGGGGTTCCTTCAGCACACAGGTGCCGATGCCCCAGCCGTAGTTCTTGCCGTGATTGCCGAATGCTTCTTGTTGAAAAAAGCCGCACGGTAGATCGCCAGTGTGCACAGAGGAAAGCACCTTCACGGCCTCGGGACTGAGCAGGCGATTGCCATCAAACGTGCCCTCATTGAGAAGCATCTGGCAGAAGCGTGTGTAATCCTTGGCGCAGGAATAAAGGCCGCCATTGCCTTGCGGAGGAAGCCCACGCTTGCCGAATTCGCGACGCGGTGGCGCGACTTCGAGTTTACCTGTTTCCTTGTTCTTTGCATAACCCGTGGCCACCTTTGCCCATTGCGCATCGCTGAGATAAAAGGTCGTGTTTGTCATGCCTAGTGGATCAAAGAGACGTTTTTGTAGAAACTCGTCGAAGCTAATGCCGCTGATCACTTCGACGATGCGAGCGGCTGCATTGATTCCTGACTGGCAGTACTTCCATTGAGTACTCGGTTCAAACTGCATCGGTGTCGCGAGCCAAATGGGGACCAGATCAGCCAGGGTCTGGGCTTCTTGAGCCTTTGGACCGTTTGCCTCACCCAGACCCGAGGTGTGCGTGAGGATTTGTGTGATCGTGAGATTGGCGGGCTTGCCCGAAGGCGTCTTTAGCGCTGCAAACTCGGGCAGGTATTTGGCCACTGGGTCAGCGATGTTCAGTTTTCCTTCGTCCTGCAGCATGAGGATCGCTGCTCCAGTGATGGGCTTGGTCATCGACGCGATCCAGACCATTGCGTCCACACTCATCGGCTGCTGTTTGCCGATGTCTGCCATGCCGTTCGCTTCCAAGTGCAGCATGCCGTTCTTGTTTGCCACCACCGTGACGACTCCAGCGACCTCATTTTGGGCGATCATCTGCTTCATCGACGCGCCAATGCCGGGTAGGATCGGTGTGTCTGAGAAAGCGAGCGATGAGAAGACGAAAGAAAGGAGGAGCGGGCGCATGGTGGTGGTTTGGGCTGATGCTAAGAACAGAGCTTCCGCGCTTCAGCGAGGGCGGCATCGACCTTCGACACCTCTTTGCCGCCGCCACGGGCGAAGTCCGGCTTACCGCCGCCTTTGCCGCCGACGATGGGGGCGATGGTTTGGATGATTTTGCCGGCCTGGACCTTGGCTTGGTGGTCTTTACCGACGTTCGCCATCAGGGTGACGTTTCCGCCGCCAGTGGCCGCGAGGACGATCACGCCGCCGAACTGGCCTTTGAGGGCGTCGTTCAGCGCCATGGCGTAGTCGGCGTCCACGTCGCCGAGGTTGGCGATGATGAGGTTGCCTTCGGCTGTGGCGAGGAGGTCTTTGGCTTTGCCGCTGGCTTCGCGCTGCTGGGCGGATTTGAGGGCTTTTTCGAGCTCTTTTTGCTGCGTGAGCAGTTGGTCGAGCTTCTTCTCAAGGTCGGCGGCACCTTGCGCACTGACTTTGCCGGCGAGGAGCTTCAGGAGGTCGGCATCGGCTTTGGCGGCGTTGTAGGCCTCCATCCCGGCGATGGCCTCAATGCGGCGCACGCCAGCGGCGACGGCTCCTTCGGCGACGAGGCGGAAGAGTCCGATCTCGCCGGTGTGGCGGGTGTGAGTGCCGCCGCAGAGTTCCATGCTCCAACCATCCAGCGCATGGGCTTTGCCGCCGATCTGCACGACGCGGACGTTCTCGGGGTATTTTTCGCCGAAGAGCTGCATGATGCCGCTGTTCGCCTTCGCCTCGGTGTAGGGCACTTCGGTCCAAGAAACGACGTCGTTGGCCACGATGCGCTCGTTGACGAGTTTTTCGATGTCGGCGAGCTGCGCGGCGGTCAAAGCGGCGCTGTTGAAGTCAAAGGTGAGCTTGTCCGGCGTGACGTTGGAGCCTTTCTGGGTGGCGTCCTGGCTGACGACCTCATGAAGCGCCCAATGCAGGATGTGCGTGACGGTGTGGTGTCGCTCGATGGCGTGACGGCGTGTGGCATCGACGGCCACGCGGACGCTGGAGCCGACGGCGGGTGCGTCTTCGCCTTCGATGAAGTGCAGCCAGGTGTTGCCGACTTTCGTCGTGCTGGAGATGGGGAAGGCGTTCGCGCCGATGATGATCTGGCCGCTGTCGCCGATCTGGCCGCCCATTTCGGCGTAGCAAACGCTGGAGTCGAGCACCACCGCCGTCTTGTCCTTCATGGAGACGACTTCGAGCACCTTGGCGTCGGTTTCGAGCGTGTCGTAACCAATGAACTTGGTGGCGTCCTTGGTTTCGATCTCGCTGACGGAGACGACCTGCTTGTTCTTCTGACCGGCATCACGAGCGCGTTGTTTCTGCTCGTCCATAAGCTTGTCAAAGCCTGCGGTGTCCACGGTGAGGCCGCGTTCGCGGGCGAGGAGCTCGGTGAGGTCGATGGGGAAACCGAAGGTGTCGTAGAGTTGGAAGGCAAAAGCGCCACTGAGAGTTCGGTCTGATCCAATGGATGCGACCTGATCTTCAAAGAGTGCCACGCCGCGATCCAGCGTCCGGTTAAACGCTTCTTCCTCCAGCTTCAGCACGGCTTTGACCTGATCTTTCTTCACGCGGAGTTCGGGGAAGATCTCTGCCATCTGCGCGGCGAGGACATCGACGAGCTTGTAGAAGAAGGGCTCTTTGAACTCGAGCGTGCGGCCATACTTCACGGCGCGGCGGAGGATGCGGCGGAGGGTGTAGTTGCGGTCGCTGTTGCCGGGCTGGATGCCGTCGGCGATGGAGAAGCTGAGGGTGCGCAGATGATCGGCGATGACGCGGAAGGCGACGTCGATCTTTTCCTGCTCGGTGACGGGGATGACGTGGCCTTGCTCGTTGGCTTTGGGCAGCGTGCTCTGGTAGTGCTTGCCGCTGAGCTTGGTCAGTTCGTCGAAGATGGGTTTGAAGACGTCGGTGTCGTAGTTGCTGATCTTAGCGGTTTCGAAGTCGGTGAAGTTTTTCGTGCCCTGGATGATGCTGGTGAGGCGCTCGAAGCCCATCCCGGTATCGACATGCTGCGCAGGCAGCGGGGTGAAGGTGCCGTCGGGGTTGGCGTTGTATTGGATGAAGACGTTGTTCCAGATCTCGATGCAGCTCGCGTCGCTGCCATTGACGAGCTTCGCGCCTTCACGCTGGCGTTCCTCGCTCAGCTCGATGGGGCCGGGGGTGAGGTCGATGTGGATCTCGGTGCAGGGGCCGCAGGGGCCGGTGTCGGCCATCATCCAGAAGTTGTCCTTCTTGTTGCCGTTGACGATGTGGATGTCGGGATCGAGGCCGACGGAGCGGAATTTTTCGGCCCAGAGGTTCCAGCTTTCTTCATCGCGGTCGGCGGGGTCGCCTTTCTCTTTGTTCGGCTGGTAGATGGTGGCGAAGACGCGGCTCGGGGGAAATTTGAAGCGCTCGACGATGAGCTCCCAGCTCCAGGAGATGGCTTCTTTTTTAAAATAGTCGCCGAAGGACCAGTTCCCGAGCATCTCGAAGAAGGTGTGGTGGTAGGTGTCGAGGCCCACGTCTTCGAGGTCGTTGTGCTTGCCGCCGGCGCGGATGCACTTCTGCGTGTCGGCGGCGCGAGTGGGCAGGCCTTTGGCCAAAACGCCGGGCCAGGTGTCCACATCCGCGCTGCGCTCGCCGAGGAAGATGGGGACGAACTGGTTCATGCCCGCATTGGTGAAGATGCGTGCGCCGTCGCGGCTGGTGTAGCCCACGTTGTCACTGGGGACGATGGTGTGCTGCTTCGACTTGAAGAAGTCGAGGAAAGTCTGGCGGATCTGGGCGGCGGTGGGGACCATGGGGAAAGACTGAAGGATGAAGACTGAAGGATGAAATGAGGCCGCGCACTATGAGCGGAGGATGCCAGTGGTAAAGTCCTCAGTGCAACTAGCTGCGTTCGTGAATGCAGAGTCGGGCTAGAAAGGGAACGGTGGGATTCTAATGCTCCTCAGACTAGACGCAGTGTGCCACTATGGCCTTCGGCAAGACCAGCTGGCACTTGGCCAACGATTCGTGGGATGAGGCCGATATTGGTGAAGGCTTCGTTTAAAAAACGGAGAGTCACTCCAGAGCCGGGCTCGATCTCAAAATAGACCAAGTCGTGATGTGTATCGACCTTATAATGAATGGCTGGCATGAGATCCATCTGGCTATGGAACTCCATGAGAGCAGACTCAGAACGCAGGCCTTTGGCATAAACTTCGAGTTCGATCATGGTGGGTGATTTACAGATGACACTGTTTTACTCAGAACAGTGGGCCCACGACGAGCAAAAAATGCGGCTTATTCTCGGGCACGCTGATTGAAGCTGGCGACGACGCGCTGGGCTTCCCTTTTGACGGCCTTTTCTTTGAGATCTTCCCGCTGATCTCCCTTGGTCTTGCCTTTGCCGACGCCGATCTCCATTTTGACCTTACCGTTTTTCCAGTAAGCCTGGAGCACGGGCAAAGAATTGCCTTTTTGCTGGGTGAGAACGAAGAGTTTCAGGATTTCCCGCTTGTGTAAAAGCAGCCGACGGGTGCGGCGTGGCTCGTGCTGGGACCAGCCATTGGCCTTTTCATAGGTCTGGATGTCCATGTTATAGAGCCAGATTTGGCCCCGTTCGACTCGGGCAAAGGCGTCGCTGATGTTCAGCTTGCCGAGGCGGATGGATTTGACCTCACTGCCTCTGAGTTCGACGCCAGCTTCATATCGCTCAAGGATATGGTAATCCCTGAGAGCTTTGCGATTGGTGGCGATTTCGTCGGACATGCGGCGGCGGTGTTGCTGCCGCCCTGTGAACGCTGATTAAGCGTCCGTCGGGAATTCGGCTTTGATCTTGCCCTGGATGATTTCCATGAGAGCGATGTCTGCCTCACGCATACCATGACGACGCTCGACGAGAGGAGCACGTCCGCTGGTGAGTTGTTTGACGCGCTTGGAGACCATGTTGATCAGGACGGGCGTGTCTTTAACGACCAGGGCAGCTTGTTCAACGAGTTCGGCTTTCATCGGGGTAGGGCAAATGGATCACTCCGACTGAGTCGGGTAAGGGGGGTGGATTGTAATAGGTGATTGCTATCTGGCAAGGGGGAATTTCATTTCTGATCTTCCTGCACACTCAAAGCTGGCTCAGGACATCCCGCTCATGCAGATCTGATGGGCTGAGGTTTTCAGGGTCGATTGAGTGGTAGATCCGCAGGGCCAAGTCTGGCTGGCGGGCTTGTAAATGAGCCTGGATGAGGCGGCGTTGGGCTGGCATATCTCCTGGGAATTTACGCAAATAGGACTGCCATAAGGCCGTCGTGCTGCCGGGCTTGGCCACAGCTTCTGCTAAAGTTGCCGCAAAGTGCAGGGACTGATCTTTTGGAGCGGTGCGCAGGGCTTCGGCGACGACACGAAGGGTTAACGGGGAAGTCTGGGCTAGATCTAAAAGAACAGGCCGCAGCGCTGCGTGAGCGAGGGCAAGAGTGAGAAAGCGTTCGGCTTGCGGGACTTGTTTAGCAGGTTCCGCTAAGGCACAAAGTCGCACGAGGGCGCATCTTTCACCCGTTGCCGCTAATCGCAGATAAGCGTCAAAGGCATTGGCTGGCGGCAGATCATGCTCAGCAATGGCTGCGTAGGCGCTGAGCCAGTGCAGATAATCGGGATCAATGGCCGCTTGGTTGAGCAAGTCTTTCGGCTCGGTTTGATGCTCAGGAAAATTAGCAAGTTGGCGTTCCAGCCAAGGGAGAACTTTGCTGAGCTGTTCTGCGGCGCGTGCGCTGACTAGAGCGCGATCAAGATCAGGATTGGGAAGTGGGCCCGTGGGTGGAGCGTCTTTGAGATAACGAAGTTGCAGTTCCAAAGAGTCGTCTGCGCGTTTTAAGCGATGCAAGAGGTTCACCTGTAGTTCACGAGCTTCCATCAAATGACTGGTGGCCTTGTGGTCTGGATGGGCACTGATCCAATGATTGATGGCGTGTAATGCAGCTAAATGTTGGCCCTGACTCTGAGCCGCTTGAGTGTAGCTCGTGAGTGTCTGCCAGGTTGCATTGGGTAGCTCTGAAGCACGTAATAAAATGGGTAAAGCAGTGACGATATCACCGTCTTTTTGGGCGCGGGAAGCCAACACTTGATAGGTGTAAAGCTTGGTTTGATTATCAAATCGGTCTCCAGCAGCCGTCATCATCGGGAAGCTTAGGCTGGGTGCGCCTAGGTCTGGCTGACCGAGCCACGCTAACAGAAGAGAGTCACGCAGAGAGCCAGAGTTTTTCAGCATTGGCGTATCCTGCACGGTGAGTTCACGCAGTTGCTGGAGGGGTGGGCGGGAAAGCCACACATCAATGAGTGCCAGGGTTTCATCAGAAACTGCGGCGACGCTCATCAAAATGGGTTGCACCACGGATGGCGGAGCTTTCACCAGATAGCGACTCAGCTTTTCTAATCTCGGGATACGTTGCGCATCCATGACGGGTTCTGGCTCTGGGCGGAGGCGCCAGGCCCAGACACCACCTAGGACGAGATAAAGCAGAAGAAGACGCATGATTGAGGGCTGTGGGAAATGGGTAAATGAGTGGACGGTTTAGCGCATCGCAGATTGATGCGCGGGTAGAATGCGAAGCTGAACGGTGGCCTGCCCCGGAACAATGAAGTCGATACTTCCACGGGTATCTGCCATGAGGTAATCAGGCTTTCCGTTGGCGATCATTTGGATGATGCTTCCTGGAAGGATTCCATCAAAGCTGAGCTCGACTGGACGGCTGTTGGAGACTTGAAGGAGAGCACGGCTACTCGCGGCCTCCAGATAGCGGATGCTGGAGCTGGAGCTGGTGAGGCGTAAGTGATCTATGGCGGGTTTCTCCCGCATAACCAATTCTGTACGGCGCTGGCCCAGTGTATGAATGTAGATCTGATCTCCCTGTTGCATGTAACCTGACACGCCTGTGCAAAGAGAGAGGTCGGGCACCCCCGCATTGGCGGGAAGGCGCAAGGTGCGGGCCTGACCCGCATTGACGATGATCCAGCTCTTTGAGCTGGTCTGAAAAATTCGTGTGCGGGCAGCATCTCTAGCAAGACTTGCGTAGTTACCCACGGTGATGGCTTGCAGAGGTTGAGACGCACACCAGTCTAAGACGCGCTCTACTTGTTTGAGGGAAGCTTCCGTTTTGACATCTGTGAAATTCAGGGTGACCTGAACGGGGCTAAGCCATCGGTCTTGACCCTGCTTCTGGGCTTCTGCAATGAAAGCAGCAGCATCCAGATTGTCTCCCGAGCGGGATGACTTTAACAGTGTTTGAAACGTGTTTTCGTGTCCCCATGTCCTCGGTGCAAGGGCTGGACTGCGACCTGCCATGATGGACTGCTCAAGCAGTTCCGCATTCTCCACTCCCATACTCCTGGAAAATGCCACGGCTTCTGGGGTGGGTATAGCACCTTTAGGCCAGCTCATGACCGCGAGGCGATCTGTGCGGTCAAGGAATTCCCGATGAATGTAGGCCAGCGAGCCCATGATCTCTCGCTCAAAACCTTTTTTCTCACTGGGTGCCGAAGCATTCAGAAGGCCAGACAAAGTGGGTGAGGCGTCCCAGTTTTCTGGTCGGCTGTAGCTATTGGAGGCGCTTTCCACTTCCGCTAGATTGAGCATCGTGCGTGCAGCCTCCTTCAGACGCAGGGCCTCACGTGGTTCATGCCCAGGGGTTCTGCCGCGCAGATCGCCCTCACAGAGAGCAATCGTGAAGGGCAATGCATAGCGCTTTAAAATGCGGTCTGTCATCGCTTCAGCTGCAATTGGCATTTCTGGCAGGCTGGTATTGTCAGCGAAACCTTCTGAAGAAATTTGGCTCACCAGCAAGCGTCGGCCATCAAGGCTCGTGGTATCCGCTACCGGAGCCGTGGCATGAGCGGAGAGCCAACTTTCTAGAAACGTCAGCGGATTGACCTGGGGGCCGGCCTCAGCGGCAAGGGGGTCTAGCCAGACACCTCCCCACTTGCTGAGAAAAACCTGATCGTGGGTGCTACCACTGTCTGCGCCATTGTGCACAGACACTAGCACTTGAGCGTCAGCAGATGCTTGTAAGTCACGCAGATCATCGATTCGGGCACTGAGGTTGCCTTGATCCATGAGGAAGACCCTGTCAGCATAGCGGATGGCGGCGTTTTCTACCAGTTTGGTTTTTTGGCCTGTACCTCGCAGTCCTAGCGCTGGTAAGACCTTTAAAATATCGGCCTCGTTCTGCCAAGGCATGCCGGTCAGTAGCAGCGGCACCTTTTGTCCCACCAAAGTCACCACCATTGCTGCCAGATTCTTTTGCCGATCTTCTGCCAGCTTTAAGCTCTGATCTAAGATGACACCACTGACTCCAATATGTGCTGGGAGCAGATCTTGTGAGGTCGCTAAACCTGCATCTTGATAGATCATCTCATAGCCGAGCCATTCCAGGGAACCGTGAAGAACTTTCGCGGTGAAGCTCTCCCGTGCAGCGCCTGAATGCAGAACCAGGATACGGCGAGTGATCTCTTGAAGCGGACCTAGATTCACGCCGTCCAGAGCAGGTGTCGTGAAAAAGGGGATCCCGCCCATCTCACGGAACTGACTCGTGCGCAGTGCGATTTCGCTAAGATTTTCAGGATCGGCAAAAGCCACGACATAGGGCTGCACACCAAGACGATTGGCACCGCGCACACGGCGTGCTGTGCGCTCGATTTCACCCTCTTCGGTTGCTTCGATCAAGAGGATACCATCCAATGAGCGGCGGCCTTCACTGAGAAGGTCAAAGCCATTTTCAATGAAGAGTAACTTGTCTGGATAGGCCGATTTCAGAAGCTCTAAAACGTGAAGAACCGCCGCACGCTCAGCATCTTGACTGATCGTGTTTAATTCCGTTAAGACCACACCATCAAAACCACGCTCAGCAGCATCTTCGACCAATTCATGGATCACCACAGAAGGCCAGCGTGGGTGCGTCGCGTCCAGGCGCGACATGCCTTTGGTACTGCCGTCCAGAAGTGGCACACCCAGACTTTGTGCCCGCAAAGCAACAGCGGAATTCGTTGGCACCTCAAAGATCGGAACGCGTGCCAGGCACTTATTGCCAAGGGCATGGGCTGCTTCCAGATCCACAGCAGCATCGATACGTAAGACACAGAGGTCAAAGGCGCTCAGTCCCCAGACCGCAGGTTTGGCTGAGAGGTCCACCAAGAGGCGCGTCTGGGGGGTCGACTGCACTCGCTGCGCGGTCATCGCTCCCAGAATGCTGATTAAAAAGCAGATCCGACGGAGGGAGGCGAGAGTCGATGAAGTGATCATGTATCAAAAATGAGAACATGTGCATTCTAGCGTCTCGATTTATAATAGCAATAATTTAGGGGCCTAGTTACAATAATCTTAACTCTGTCACCAAATGACTTTTTGGGGGTATTTGCAAAGTATTCAAATGTCCTTGCGTTAGTTGTAATGATTTCATTTTGATCAGTTTATAAAAATGCTCCTGATATAATAAATGAGGTTACAAATTTCTGACTTTGCAGCAACGCAGAGCAGGTTCGGGGCGTCTGCAAAATTGGCTAAATTACAACACCGACACTTGCCGCCAAAGGACCGTCAAGGTATTAGGATTTTATGAAGCGCTTTCTCATTCCTCTTCTAGCCACTTTTGCGGTGATCTTTGTGACTGACATGGTCATTCATGGCATGATTCTGAAGCCGGATTATGAAGCGTCCAAAGCCCTCTGGCGCTCCGATGCCGAGATGCAGCAGTGCATGGGGTCGATGATGTTAGGGCAGTTCATGCTGGCCCTGGGAATGGTGCTCTTTTGGCTGCGTGGCTCTGTAGAAAAGGCCAATTGGCAATCTGCCTTCACCTTTGGATTAACGGCAGGCTTGCTGGGGTTGGCTTACATCCCGATCTTTTATGCGGTGCAACCGTTGCCTAGCACACTCTGTGTGAAATGGGTGGTGTTTGGCCTATCTCAGACCTTGGTGACTTCGGTTGTGCTCTTTTTGGTGACCCGCTCAAAGAAAGCGTAGTTTTTAAAGCCAATGTCTTCAGGCTTTGAGCCAAGCGCGCCAGTGAGGCAGTAGCCAGAGCACGATGAGCAAGATCCAGAGGGTGCCGACGCAGCAGGCTAGGCCAAGGCTGGAGATGCCGCGATTCCCGGCAAAGAAGAGGCTGGAGAAGCCGATCACTGTCGTCATGCCAGAGAAAAAGACGGCTCGTCCAGTCGTCGCCTGTACTTGGCGGATGTCATTGTCGGTGCGCTTCAGGGCGAGCAGGAGATGAATGCCATAATCAATACCAGTGCCCAAAAGCAGGGGAATGGCCGCCAAACTGGCAAGGTTCCAGCCGATACCGAGGGCACTCATTGTGGCGGCCAAGGCGCCGAGTCCGCCACCTAACAGCAAGATGGAAAGCAGCAGGTCTTTGACATTCCTAAACGTAATCAACAAGGTCAGCGCCAGAACCAGGCAGATTGGAATCAATTGCCGATTTAAATCCCGCTGAACCAAAGAGGAAAGAGCGCCACCAAGGGTTTCCCAGCCCGCCACCCAGGCACCGGTTTCAGGGCTGAGGATGGCTTGAAGTTCGGCCAACTTCGCACGGTCGGGCAGTCCTGGTTTGCCTGGAATATTCACGGAGGCCAGTACCACGCCTTCTCCTTCTGGCATGCCTGCTGATTTAGCCCGCTCGCCGGTAGCGATCAGGCGGCTGAGGATAGGCATGGCGGCGGCGTTTGATTCATCCTGGGGCCAGGTCGAGCGCCCGTCTTTCCAAACGGTTGTCAGCCCCCGAAGCAGCGCGGTGGAGGAATCGGTAAAACCGGCGGCATCGGCGGCTTTTTCAAAACGGGGCTGCTCCTGAATGATCCAATCCAGAATCTCCCGATTCGCCAACTGTGCCGCTGGTGATCCGACGAGCATCGTCGGTAAAGCATGGCGCACGACGGTGCCTGCTTTGACTGCGGCGTCCAGCTTCACGGTAAGGGCTTCGGTGCGCTTTTGCAGCTCGGCCACGGGACCTGTGATCAGCACTGGCAGACTGGCTTCATCATCCCGGCCCATTCGCTCCTGCATCCATTGGAATGTGTCCATGGATTCACTTTGGGTCGGGCGCAGAGCTTCCGCGCTTGTTTGAAAAGTAGGCAGGCCCTTGGTTGTGAAAATGGCTGTCATGCTGCCAAAAAGCAGCACGGTGCAGATCACGGCGGCGCGATTTTGCACAGGCTTTGCGGTGATTGTGATGACCGAGTCAGCGGGTTGTTTCCCCGCAGCAAGAGTCGGTGCGAAGGTGAGCATGACGCCGAGTCCGACCAGCACGCCAAGCGCCACCAGTAAGCCAAGCTCCGCCAAGCCGGGCAATCCACTGAAGAGAAGAGACAGGAACACCGTCGCCGTCGTGCAGGCCCCAGCAATGATGCCCGGCGCGGCCATTTTCCGCAGACCTTTGGCATCCTCATGCGGATGCTGCCGAGCTTCCTGAATTATGAGCACCGCATAGTCCACGATGATGCCGAGCACGATGGCGGCAAAGCCTAGGGACATGATGCTGAGTTTTCCGACCAAAAGCCCGCCGACTCCGAGTGTCATGACCATGCTGAGCATTAACAGGCCCTGAATCCACATCAGCGGCTTCAGCCGTCGGAACATGAGCCAAAACAGAATCGCGATCAGCACTTCCGTGAGCCCAATTGTGCTCGACATGTCCTTTTCGATGCCCGCGCCGATTTCTGCCTGGAAGGCTGGCTCACCCGTGTAGCGCACCGTCGGCATGGGTTGGCCTGCTAGCTTGACGTGCAGTCGTGCCGCTACTTCCGCTTTGATTTTCTCCAGCCAAGCTGCGGCTGATTTGTAATTGCCCACGCTTTCGGAAGGCGTGACCAGCAACATACGAAAGGCGCCGTCCTCAGAGACGAGTCCAAATAAGGAACCTTCCAGCGCACTGGCGGCCGAGGTGTCAAGACAGTCTAAAAGACCCAAAGGATCATAGGAAGCGCGCTGTACTTTTTCTGCGTCCAGCGCCGTTGTGACAGCCTGAAGAGATTTCTGAAATTGAGCTTCGGTGCCTGCACCTTCAAGACGTGTTCTGAGCGCTCTTACTTTGGCTGGATCTGCATTTTGTAGAGACCAAGCCAGCAGTGCGGCACCGGACTGTGCCTGCTGAGACATGGGTTGTGCCCAGCGCGCCTCTTTGACCAGATCCGTGCGCTTTTGGAGTCCTTCAGCGATGGCCGTCATGGCCTCTTCTGCACTGAAATCATCCGCCGATTCCAGAGCGATCACCAAATCGCTGCCACCGGCAAAGCCATCTCGCAAAAGCTTCAGCGCGCGGACCTCTGGTAGGTCTGATGGAAGAGTCGCTAAGATATCTGTCTCCAGACGCAAGCGCACCCAACCAAAGATCACGAGTGGCAGAACGATCAGTGCAACGAGCCAAGATTTTTTCATGTCAAACGGGGATACAAAGTCAGAACCTCACCCGTGGCGAAGATCAGAGCAATAGGCAAGCCTGAAGCTAGTAGAAGTCGCGGCACTACGCGCCTCTGGGTAAAACCTCAACCACATCAGCCAGCACGCGGCCACTGCCATGGCGCAGTTCATTGCAGCGGCCAAAGAGAATCTGACCACTGGTAGCCCCAAGTAACTCGGCGAGACGGGTATCGACAGCGATTCGGAAGTAACCTCGTGGATGGCTGCTGTGGGGTACCTGATACTTTTCTAGGATGGCTCCAAAAGGCACCAGTCCTTCTAGAACGAGTTGTTGAGCCTCTTCTGGTAATAGATCGAGATGAATGCCGATGGCTCCAAATTCAATCGGTTTACCATCGCTTCGGCGGTGCAGGACACTGGCACGAACAAGGTAGTTGCCGATGCGCGCGCGCGCGGCCACGTCGAGATCGATTTCACTGGCATGAAACTCACGCAGATGCGGCGTCATGTCACGATCATGTACCAGCAGATGCCGCTCCTGATCCGCAAGGGCGTCAGGCTCGACAAAGGTCACCCGTGGCCGCGTGCTGCCGATGCCATAAAAGAAAATCAAGGGTGCGAGGATGTCCTCGTCTTGCCTCGGTGCGTTATTCATCGCCTGAGTCATGGATTCTTGAATTCAAGGCTTCCGCTCAGGTGTAGCGGGCATATTGGCGATGCTGTGGCAGGAAAAACTCATGCAGCAGACGATCCACCTGTAGGAGACCATCCCTCGTGAGCGTGATGTCTTGATCCGTGAGTGTGGCAAAGCCTTGTTTGGCCAGAGACTCGAGCTGCGGGGCAAAGAACTGTCGGGGGCTCTGATTGAACTTGTTTTGGTAGTATTCAAAAGCGCTGTGCCCAAGCTTCAACTTCAGGATGAACTCGCGCACGAATCGTTCTTCGGCATTGGTTTGATAGGCACGGAAGATCGGCATTTGGCCGGCATCCAGCGCCTGCATGTAGGGGCCCACGTCCGCCTGATTTTGGTAATGAACACCGCCGAGATGGCCAAAGGAGGCCACGCCACAGCTCAGTAGATCGGCACCTTCCCAAAGGGCATCCCGATACACAAACTTGATGCGCTCAGGATCTTTCACCACGGTGTAGGCACTGGTCACCGTGTAGCCAGCTTTGACAAATTCGTCAAACGCATAGCTCACCCAATCACGTTTCGTCTGCCAGTCGGCTACGGGAGCAGTCACCTTGCCCTCAGCCTTCATCTGCTGATACATGGTGGTATTGTAAGGCACTTCCATTTGGTAAATGGTCACGGCATCTGGCCCGAGCTGCACGGCTTTAGCCACCGTATCTTTCCAGTTTGCCTCAGTCTCATTCATCATGCCTGCGATGAGGTCGATATTGATGTGCTCAAACCCAAGTGTGCGGGCAAAGCGATAGGCTTTATCAATCTCGCCACTGCGGTGGGCGCGGCCATTGGTTTCGAGGATATGATCGTCAAAATTTTCGACCCCCAGGCTGAGGCGTGTGACGCCGACTTCGCGGATACCGGTAAGCTTGGTTTCGCTCAGCGTTCCTGGTTCAGCCTCAAAGGCAACTTCTGCCGCTCCATCCCAGCTGACCAGATCCTTCATGCGATTCGTCAGATCTTTCAGCTGTGGCACACTCAGGTAACTGGGAGTTCCGCCTCCGAAGTAAACAAAGTGCGCCTTGCGACCTGCCAAATAGGGTTGTTTGGCAAAGCGCTCCATCTCACGCATGCCGGCGTCGATGTAGGCCTTCACTTCCTGGGCATTCTTATCGGTATAAACTTTGAAGTAGCAGAAGTGGCAGCGTTTCCGGCAAAAAGGGATGTGGAAATACACGCCGAGTGGCACGTTCTCGGGTGCGGGCGTTTGCAGCATGGCCTCCACGACGGGGACTTGATCGGGTTTCCAAAAAGAGAACGGCGGGTAGTTGGAAACAAAGTAGTTTCCTGCCTCGGTCTGATCGACCTTCTTTTCGGTGGCGGTTGGGGGGGCTTCCAAAGGGGTGGACATGGCTAAGAGTGCAACGTGCCCGATAGCCTAGTCATGCATTTAAAAACTGTCAGCAAGGAAAGTGAGAATGAATTCAGCCGAGTTCAGGTCGGAGTCGGCCACCTTTTGCCCACCTGAATTAGATTCGCGGGCCTTGGCGAGAAGACCTCGGCTTTAAGTTGATTGTCAACGGGACGCTTGGCATGGTCTTGGAATGGCTCTCCTTGAAGTTCGAAATCTCACCAAACGCTGGCGTAATGACCGCTTGGCATTGGATGACGTGAGCTTTGACCTGCGTCAGGGGGAAATCCTCGGTTTGTTGGGTCATAATGGGGCAGGGAAGAGCACCGTCCTGGGCATCACCCTGGGCATGGTCAGGCCAGATCGTGGAGAGGTGCGTATCTGCGGTGATTCGGTTCAGCAGCACCGGGCGCGGGCGCTGAGCCATGTCGGGGCCATTTATGAGGCAGCTCATTTCTATGATTACCTCACGGGCTGGCAAAATCTCCGCGTTCTCTGTTCTCTGTCCGGTTGGTGGGATGAAACAGAGGCACGCCGCATCTTGAAACTGGTGAATTTGGGGGAGCGAGCGAATCATAAAACCAAGACTTACAGCCATGGCATGAGACAGCGGTTAGCGCTGGCTCAGGCTCTGTTGCCGATGCCGAAATGCTTGCTGCTCGATGAACCCACCGATGGTCTCGATCCTGAGGGCATTCGTGAGTTTCGTGAATTCGTCATGAAATTGCGCGCCGAGTTTGGCATGACCATTTTGATCAATTCCCATTTGCTTGGTGAAGTCGAGCTGATGTGTGATCGCTGCGTCATCCTCAAACAAGGTCGAAAAATGTATGAAGGACCGGTGCCATCCCAGGAGAAAAGCCAGTCGGCCTTCATCCTGCAAACGCGAGATGTCGTCAAAGCCCGCGAGGTGATTTCTGCTGCGGCTGCTACGATGGACTCTGTGACAAGCAAAGTTGAACTGCCTACGCATACCCTTGGACATGAAATGTTGAAGTTGTTGGTGGAGTCGGGAGTGCGAGTGGACTCCTGGCAGCCGTATCAACCCACGCTGGAAGAATTTTATCGTCAGCAGACCGGTCTATGAGTCTCTTTTTTCAGCAATGGCAGGGGGAACTGCTCAAACTCTTCGCACGTCGGCGCACTTACATTGGTTTTGTTGCCTTTCTGGCCCTGGAGATCGCTATCCTGATCATCTTTCGTCTGAAAGGGGTCGAGCGAGTTTTTGAGCGCATGATTGCCAGGCAGGGCATGGCTTTTGAACAATACTACTCCGCCCTCACCCTGGCTTTCATGATTCTGGGCATTTCGGTGGTCTTGCTGGGTGCTATTTATTTAGCTCTCGTCGCTGGGGATATTGTCGCCAAGGAAGGTGAAGATGGTCACTATCGGCTGCTGTTAGTGCGGCCGATCAGTCGTTCACGTCTGCTATTGATCAAGTATCTGACCTGCATGGGTTACACTTTTGTGTTGATCCAATTCATCACGTGGTCGGCTTTTGGGCTTGGCCTCGCGCTGAAAGGTTGGGGGGGTGGTTTTTTCGTGATGGCCCCTGAAATTGGATTGTTGTCCTTTTATGACTGGGACTTTGGGTTGCAGCGCTTTGCCCTGGCGTCTCTTTTCCTTTCATGCAGCATGATGACGATCAGTAGCATCGCCTTTTTATTCTCCTGTTTGCCCATTAAACCGGCTGCGGCCACGATTGGCGCGCTTTCCTACTTCATCATTGATCGTATTTTAAAAGAGACGGGCTTCATGGAAAACTACGATCATCTGCTGCTCACGAAGCACATTGTTAGTTGGACCCGGCTACTCGTGGAAGACATTCCTTGGCCAATCATCATCCGTGATTACACAGCCCTGGCTGCGGTCTGTCTGACGTGTCTCATCCTGGGCATTGCCATTTTTGAATCGCGCGACCTCAAATCATGACCTTAATCGAAACTGTTCAAGACCTTCGCGCCTGGAGAAAAAGTGCCGGCCATCTCGTTTTTGTGCCAACCATGGGCGCTCTTCATGACGGACATGCAACCCTTGTTCGGGAAGCTCGTCAGCTGGCTGGACCGCAGTCGAAAGTCGCCGCCAGCATTTTTGTCAACCCGTTGCAGTTCGGACCTAACGAGGACTTTGATCGTTATCCACGCACCTTAGAAAAGGATCTTTCCATGTGCGCAGAGGCCGGTGCCGACATGGTCTTTGCCCCGAGTGTGCAGGAGGTCTATCACGCGAACCGCAGCATTCAAATTCGTGAGAGTCGTCTCTCCAATGTTCTCTGCGGCGCTAGTCGGCCTGGCCACTTCGACGGCGTCTGCACCGTGGTGGCAAAGCTCTTCAATCTGTTACAGCCGGATGAGGCTGTCTTTGGCAAAAAAGATTACCAGCAGCTCGCCATCATTCGCCGCCTCGTGCGTGATCTAGACATTCCTGTGATCGTTCATGGGATTGAAACCGTGCGTGAGTCCGACGGTTTAGCCATGAGTTCGAGGAATCGTTACCTCAGCGCAGCTGAGCGTGCTCAGGCTCCAGCTCTACGTCTAGCTTTGACACAAGCTCGTGAGGCATGGCTGAGCGGTGTTACAGGCTCTCAGAAACTCATCGAGCTGATCCGAAACGTATTGGCCAATGAGGCCAGTCTTGGCCGTCCTGACTACATCAGCTTGGTGGATCAAGAGACCCTACAACCGCAACAAATAGCGCATGAGCACAGCCTCATCGCTCTGGCTGTTTTCTTTGATCAAGCCAGACTGATCGATAATATCGAGCTCTCTCATTAAAATTCACCCGCCACCACGTGGGGAATCAGGCAGCCACTTCGAGGACTTGCTGAAGCTTCAGACGCTGCTCCTCGAACTCTTCTTCCGTCATCTTGCGCGGCACAACCATCGTCGGTTCAAAGATCATCGTCACCTTTGAGAAAGGCAGCGGTAGCATGAACTCGTCCCACGTCTTAAACCGCAGTGCATGGCTGTAAAGAACGCGCACTGGCACAATGGTGCCGCCAGTAAGTTGACCCAGTTTAATGATGCCCGGCTGCAGTTGGTATTTGGGTCCACGTGGCCCATCGGGCGTGATGCCGACATCACGACCTTCTTTGACCTTATCAGCCATCATGATCAGCGCGCTCAGGCCCTTCATCGGCTTTGAGCTGGATCCGCGTGCGGCTTCAAAACCAAAGGTAGCGCATACATCGGCAATGATCTGGCCATCGCCACTGGGACTGCTTAAAATGGCGCCTGGGATGTGGGCAAACCACTGATCATGGATGTAGGGGATCACAAACATCCGATTATGCCAAAACGCCCAAATCCAGCCCGGGCGCGCGTGATTAAAAGCCCCTGCATGATCTTGTACCTCAAAACGCAGTGTCGCCCCAATCACGCGCATGATGAGTGCGATGACTTTGCCGATGTTTTTAATCCGAATCTTTGCCATGGAGCCCAATTCATAGCGGCGGGCTACGATGGGTGCAAGCCTGCGCAGACGATCACTTGCTCACTGCCGCGTTCTGGTTCAAACATGGGCCGTTATGCCCCCGCCCAAAAAAGCCTCCGCTCCCACCTCCAGCCAGGTCCATGTCGTCCTCGGCACGGATGATGCACGGGTGAAAGAGGCGGCCATGCGCATCGTCCAGCGCATCACGCCCCCAGAGGCAGGGGACTTTGCCAATGAGATCATTGAGGGGCAGGCGGATAATGCTGAGCATGCGGGGCAAATTTGCTCCAATGTGATTCAGGCCCTGCAAACGATGCCCTTTTTCGGTGGGGCTAAGATTGTCTGGTTAAAAGCCGCTAACTTTCTGGGGGATAGCCAGACGGGTAAGGCCCAGGCTGCCGTGCAAGGCTTTGAAAACATCCTGGATGTCCTGGAATCCGGCTTGGGAGCTGAGGTGCAGTTTGTTCTCAGCACCAACGTGATCGATAAACGCCGCACTTCCTACAAGCGCTTATCAAAGCTGGCTAACTTCGAGATCTTTGATAAGCCCGACACCAGCAAAGCAGGCTGGGAAGGTGCCGTCATGGCCCAGGCCACGGCAAAAGCACGCGAGCTTGGCCTTAGCTTTGAGACTGGGGCTTTAGACCTGCTCGTGCAAATGGCCGGCGACGATACCCGCCAACTGGAAAATGAGATCGAAAAGATCGATCTCTATCTCGGTGAGCGTCGCCGCTGTGGCATCAATACCGTGCGTGGTCTTGTCTCCATGAGTCGCGCTGGCGTCATTTGGGAGATCGGCAATGCCATTGGCACGCGTGATCTCCAGCGTGCTTTAGAGTTGCTGAGTGTGCTGATGTATCAGGGACAAAACGCCATCGGCATCCTTCTCGGTGCCATCGTGCCACGAGTTCGCAGCCTACTCATCGTGAAAGAGCTGGCCAGTAAGCACCGCGTGAGCAGTAGCAGCTACAGCAGTTTTAATCTGAGCCTGGATAACCTGCCGCCCAGCGCTACCTCCCACTTACCACGTAAAAAAGACGGCAGCGGTTTTAATGCCTATCCGCTGTTCCTCGCTCTGGGTGAAGCAGGTCGCTTCACGCTGGATGAACTGCACGACAGCCTTGCGGCCTGTCTTCAGGCCAATTCAAAGCTCGTTACCTCCCAGCTCGATTCCAAAGTCGTACTGGAGCGGCTACTCGTCGGCATGCTCTGTCCGCGCAAGCGCAAGGCCTGAGTGGAGCCATCCCTATGAGTGATAGCGCTATCCATCCTGTGACCGTGCGGCGCATCCGTCTGCCTGACGATGTGACGACGTTGACAGATGTCACTGCCAGTGAAGAGCCGCTGGAAATCCGTGTCGAAGGCCGCAGCGTCGCCGTCGTCATGCGCACGCCTGGCCATGATGAGGAGCTCGTTGCGGGCTTTCTGGTCAGTGAAGGCATCATCAAAAACGCCCGCGACATTTTAGAAATCAGCCAATGCCCCAGCACGGGTAATGTTCATGGCAACGTCGTCGATGTCCTGCTCGGTGCCGTCGTGGTGAATTGGGATCATCTCACCCGCCATGTCTTCAGCGCCTCCAGTTGCGGTATCTGTGGGAAGACGAGCATTGAGAGTGTGTTCATGAGCTTTCCACCCGTGACATCGGAATTGTGGGTGAATGCGGAGCTACTGACCACGCTGCCGGCCAAGCTCCGCGCTGCCCAGGAAACCTTCTCCCAAACCGGCGGTCTGCACGCCAGCGCCATCTTTGATGAACAGGGAGAAATGCTCGTCCTGCGAGAGGATGTGGGCCGTCACAATGCGTTGGATAAAGTTCTTGGTCACGGCTTAAAAGCGGGCCTGCTTCCCTATAGCCGACACATCCTGCTTGTCAGTGGCCGTGTCTCCTTTGAGCTCATGCAAAAAGCGCTGGCAGCAGGTGTTCCCATCGTTGCGGCCATTTCAGCCCCTAGCAGTCTCGCGGTTCAGTTCGCTGAAAGTAGCGGTCAGACCTTGGTGGGTTTTTTGCGTGGTCAGACGATGAATGTCTACACGCATCCTGAGCGCGTGAGTTGTGCTTTAGCCACTTCAGTCCACAAAGAGGAACTCATTGGAGTTGAGCAAAGCCAGACAGTAATCGGCTAGGGCAGCATTCAAACTGCCGGTTAGCTTGGTCTGCTGCTCTATGAAAGTAGAACCTGTCGTGATCTCGATTTCCGTGGGTATTCGGGAAAGGCAGAGACGTGTGGCGGCGGTCATCAGCTCAGGAATGTCTGAGCCATGCGTTTGAGTGAGGCTCTTGGCTAGCTTCGCAGCCGTGTCATGGGCAAATTCGGAGTTGAGCAATGCGAGCGCTTGTGGGGCCGTGGTGGATTCATTTCGGCGTGCGCAACTGATCTGCGCATCCGGCCGATCAAAGAGATCAAAGAGTGGGTGACGGACGTTACGGCGGGCAAAGATGTAGATGCTGCGGCGGGTGTGCTCGCTGATATCTGGGGTGACTTTGTACTGATCTTTGAGAAGGGTATCACGGATCTCCTTTGGCATGGGTAGCCGAACGCTTGGGCCGCCGGTTTTGAGATTCAGCTGACCTGAAACCGCCAGCATGGCATCACGTAGCATCTCGCCTGTGAGTCGGCGTTGCGGGAGTTTGGCTTGCCGATAGGTCGGTGATAGGACGATGAGTCGATGAAGCTTTTTGAGGCTCCATCCCGTCTTCGGAAGTTGAGTGGCGAGCCAGTCAAGCAGGGCAGGATTTGTGGGAGCTTCTCCCTGATGTCCCAGATCCCCGGGCACTGCGGAGAGAGGTTTTCCCAGATGCTGCTGCCAGATCCGGTTTACAATGGCACGCAGAAAGAGTGCGTTATCTTCATTGGCGAGCCACCGGGCAAAAGCAGCCCGATTAGGTTGAGCCGTGCTGCCAAAGAGGCGCGGTATGGCCGCTTGGATCTCAGGGCCAGGGCGCTTGAAATCACCGCGAATGAAGACCGTGCTGGCGGGTACGCCTTCGGTGAAAACACGCACGCTGGGGCCCAGAGGCTTGCGTTCTTTGGGCATGACGGTGTTATCAAAAAAGGCGCGCAGGCGATAAAAGTCGGCCTGACTGATGGGATCATACGGATGATCATGACACTGCGCGCATCCGATCGTGAGCCCCAGTCCGACACTGCCGACGGTGGTGGTGATGTCATTCAACAGAACGTGCCGACGCTCGGATTGGTTATTCAGATCGGGCATGTCTGGCACGGCAAACAAAAACCCGGTGGCCGTTTCATGAGCCTTTGAAAGCTGATCGCCGGCGATCTGAAATTGTACGAATTGATCAAAGGGCATATCGTCATTCAGCGCTTGGATGATCCAGTCGCGATACTGCCAGGCGCGGCTGCGTTCGGTGTCGTACTCATAGCCATCAGTTTCGGCAAATCGGGCTAGATCGAGCCACCACTGCGCCCAGTGTTCGCCATAGCGTGGGGAACTCAGGAGTCGATCTACCAGCGCTGCATAGCTGGTCTCTGTTAGCTCCGTCAGCGTGTTCGGATCAGGCGGCAGACCCGTGAGGTCAAAGGTCACTCGGCGGATGAGCGTGGCCGCATCCGCAGGAGCTGACTCCGGTGGTAAAAGTTCTTCGAGGCGTGTCTCGACATCAGCTTTTGCCAGCGGCTGAAAGGCCCAGTGCTCGCGGTCTTTCGCCGTGATGGGTGGCTCGTTTTTGACGGGATCCGACGAGGCGTGAATGGCGACGGCATGAGCTTCCACTGCGCAGATCAGCACGACGAGACAGGTCAAGAGGCTACACAAGCCCTGCACTCTTGGGGGCTCGGTCTTGCTCATGCCAGGATGCCTTTCACCACGCGGCATTCGTCCACGCCGGTGAGTTTTTGATCCAGCCCATTGAGCCGGAAGGTGAGCCGCTCATGGTCCAGCCCCAGCAGATGCAGGATTGTGGCATGCAGATCATGCACATGGACTTTATCCTGCGTCGCACGCAGGCCAAAGGCATCGGTGGCTCCATGGACATGGCCATGCTTCACACCCGCACCAAAAAGCACCGTGGTGAAGCCCCAGGGATTGTGATCACGCCCGACGCCCTTTTCACTCATGGGCATCCGGCCGAATTCGCCACCCCAGATCACGAGGGTTTCCTCCAGCAGGCCGCGCTGCTTCAAATCACGAAGCAGTCCCGCTACTGGGATGTCGGTGCGGGCACAGTAGTCGCTGTGATTTTTGAGGACGTTCTCGTGTGCATCCCAACCATTGGTATCGCCGGAGTAAACCTGCACAAAACGCACGCCGCGCTCAATCATGCGCCTAGCTAGCAGGCAGCGTGTGCCAAACTCCTGAGTCTTCGGCTGATCGATCCCGTAGAGATGCTTGGTGGCCTCTGATTCACCAGTCAGGTCCACCGCTTCTGGTGCCGCGCTCTGCATGCGGAAAGCCAGCTCGTAGGCCCGAATGCGTGCGTCCAGCACAGGATCGCCTGCATGGCGGGCGAGGTGGCCTGCATTCATTTGTTGGATGAGATTCAGCGTGGCGCGTTGACGGGCACTGCTCTGCGGACTTTGCAAATCCAGGATGGGGTGTTGGCCTGCACGCATGGTGGTGCCTTGATAAGTCGCCGGTAAATAGCCGCTACCCCAGGCCGCCGGACCGCCCTTCAGACCACCACTGGGATCAGGCATGACGACAAAGGCAGGCATGTCGGCATTCTCTGTGCCGAGTCCATACGATACCCAGCTGCCCAGGCTTGGCTTGCCCATTTGGATGGAGCCTGTGTTCATCTGATACACCGATTGCGGATGGTTGACGCTGTCGCCATGGCAACTGCGGATCACACACATTTCATCGGCCAGTTCGGCCATGTGAGGTAGGAAATCGCTGATCTCGATGCCGCTCTGACCATGCTTCCGAAAAGGTTTCACGGGCGCGAGCAACGGATTTTGCGCCACTTTCCGACGTGTCTCCACGGCTCCGTAACTGTCAGGCAAAGGCTGGCCCGCATAGCGGATGAGGTCGGGTTTTGGATCGAAGAGATCGAGATGACTCGGCCCGCCATGCATGAAAAGCCAGATCACGCGCTTGGCCTTTGCTGGGAAATGGCTGCGGACATCGGCCCCCAAACCGTCCGTTTGCAACAGGTGTGAGGCAGCGATGCTGGACAAACCAACGCCCGCGCTACCGATAAAACGGCGGCGAGAGAAGGTGTCTGAGGTGTCCATGGCGTAGAAACGGCAGCAGGCGGATGTATCGTTCAGGCTTCCGTGTTTTTAGGCCCTTTGATTCATTCTCTGAGCGAACAGCCCACACGCTCTCCTTGCTACGTCGCTCTGCCGCGCTAGTCTCCATGCTCCATTTTCCATCATGAGCGCCGAGACCCCTGCCAAGAAGAACTACAAAGACACCGTCCGCCTGCCGAAGACCGACTTCCCCATGAAGGCGGATCTCGTGACTCGCGAGCCCCAGCGCTTGGCCAAATGGGAAGCGGGTGGCCTTTATCAGCGCATCATGAAGCAGGCCGCCGGACGCCCGAAGTTCGTCCTGCATGACGGTCCTCCTTTTGCCAATGGCGATGTCCACATGGGCACCGCGCTGAACAAAGTGCTCAAGGACCTGATCGTGAAGTCCAAGACCATGGCAGGCTTCCACGCCCCCTATATCCCCGGCTGGGATTGCCACGGCCTGCCCATCGAGTTCAAAGTCGTGAAGGAAGCCAAGGACCTCGCCCCTGCGGAAGTCCGCACGCGCTCGGAAGCCTACGCCCGCAAGTTCATCGACATCCAGCGCCAGTCCTTCAAGCGCCTCGGCGTCTTCGGCGACTGGGAGAACCCCTACCTCACGCTCGCGCCGACCTATGAGGCCGACATCATGCGCACCTTTGCCAAGTTCCTGGAGAAAGGCCTCGTCTATCGTGCCAAGCGCCCCGTGCTCTGGAGCTACGGCGCCCAGACCGCCCTCGCGGAAGCCGAGGTCGAGTATAAAGAAAAGACCTCGCCGGCGATCTATGTGAAGTTTGCTCTGCCTGATGGCAATAACCTCGTCATCTGGACCACCACGCCCTGGACCCTGCCTGCCAATCTCGGCATCGCCCTGCACCCCGACTTCGACTACACCGCCGCCACCTTCACCCATGAAGATGGCCGCAGTGAGAAACTCATGCTCGCGAACTCCCGCATCGAGGCCTTCAGCGCCAGCACCGGTTTCAAGCTGGATGCCGCCCAGCCGACCTCGAAGCTCAAAGGCAAAGATCTCCTGGGTAGCGAAGCTCAGCATCCCTTCTTGCCGCGCACGTCGAAGATCATCAACGCCCTTTTCGTCACTGACGACGCCGGCACCGGCGCTGTCCACATGGCCCCTGGCCACGGCGCGGACGACTACATCGCTGGCAAAGAAAACGGCCTCGACATCCTGTCTCCCGTCGATGACGCCGGCTGCTTCACCGCCGAGTGCGGCTTGCCCGAGTTCGTCGGTCAGCACGTCTTCAAGAGCAACGAAGGCATCATCGCCATCCTTGAGGGCAAAGGCGCACTCCTGGGCAACGAAAAATACGTCCATCAGTATCCTCATTGCTGGCGCTCCAAGACCCCCATCATCTTCCGTGCCGTCCCGCAGTTCTTCATTCGCATCGCCGCCTTCCGCGACGAAGCCCTGAAGGCTATCGACACCGTGAACTGGCTGCCTGCTTGGGGCCGCAACCGCATCTACGGCACTGTCGAAAGCCGTCCCGACTGGTGCATCTCCCGCCAGCGCACCTGGGGCGTCCCGCTGCCTATCTTCTACGATGCCGAAGGCCAGGCCATCATGGATCACACGATTTCCCTGAAGGTCGCCGACGCTGTCGAGACGCACGGCACCAACCTCTGGTTCGAAAAAGACGACGCCTTCTGGAGCGACCTCGTCGGCCTGCCTGAGGGCAGTAAGCGCTGCAAAGACACCCTCGACGTCTGGATCGACTCCGGTTCCTCTTCCGTCGCCGTATTGGATCGCCACCCCGAGCTCTACTGCCCTGCCGATGTGTATATCGAGGGCACCGACCAGCATCGCGGCTGGTTCCAGAGCAGCCTCATGGTCAGCGTCGCCGTCCGTGGCATCGCCCCTTACAAAACCGTCATCACGAATGGCTTCGTCGTTGATACCAGCGGCAAAAAGATCAGCAAAAGCGACCAGGGCACCGACAAAGCCGCCAAGCCCATGACCGCCGACCACTACTACAACAAGTACGGTGGCGACATGGTTCGCCTCTGGGCCGCCAGCGTCGATTACCAAAACGACGTCCCCTTCAGCGAAGAACTCTTCCAGCAAACCGGAGAGAGCTACCGCCGCATCCGCAACACCTTCCGCGTGTTGCTGGGCAATCTTCATGACCAGAAAGTGGAACAGGTTTCCAACCTGTCTTCTGATAATGTGGAACAGGTTTCCAACCTGTTTTCCCAGAACGGACAGGTTACAAACCTGTCCCACTTTACTCTGATCGACCGCTGGATCCTCGAGCGCCTCCACAGCGTTCTCACCGACTGCCTCGCTGGCTACGCCGCCTACGACTTCCGCAAAGTCGT
This sequence comes from Verrucomicrobiaceae bacterium, assembly GCA_027486585.1. Lineage (GTDB taxonomy): Bacteria > Verrucomicrobiota > Verrucomicrobiia > Verrucomicrobiales > Verrucomicrobiaceae > Prosthecobacter. The sequence goes on from JAIXOU010000141.1 coordinate 100,526, forward strand.
CACCACCATCACCCAGTTCGTCTCGGGCGATCTCTCCGCGCTCTACATCGACATCACCAAGGACCGGATGTACTGCGATGCCGCCGACAGCCCCCGCCGTCGCGCCACCCAGGCCACCATCCGCGAGATCACCGAGACACTCACCAAGCTCCTCGCCCCCATCCTCGCCTACACCGCCGACGAAACCTGGGAGTTCCTCGGCCACTCTGACAGCGTCCACCTTGAGGCCTTCCCGCAGGCGAATTCACTGTTTGCCAACTCCGAGGCCACCGCCGCCGTCGAAGAACTGCTGAGAGCCCGCGCCGTCATCCAGCAAGCCATCGAAGCTGCCCGTCAGGCCAAAAAGATCGGCTCCAACCTCGAAGCCTCCGTCAAGCTCACCCTCCCCGAGGCCGGCTTCACCAACCCCGTCTTCCAGGATCTGCCCACCCTCCAAGAATTCTTCATCCTCAGCGACCTCCACATCACCCGTGGTTCAGAACTCGCTGCCACCGTCGAAGTCTGCACCAACCCCAAATGCGAACGCTGCTGGAAGCTCCTGCCGGATGTCGGAACCATCGAAGCGCATCCGACGCTCTGCGGAAGGTGTGCTGAGGCTGTTGGAGCATAGCAAGCGGTCACAAGATTTAGCTTTTACAGGGCTATTCTTGATTCCTGGGTCAAAAGATTAGCTTGACCATTTCTCGAAATGGCAAGACTGGTGCGCCACTGACGCATCAGCGGTCACGCTATGATCTTCTCGGAATTGCCAGCATTCACCCATCAGGCAGAAGAGCATTTGCCCGATGATGAGTTGCTGCGCCTCCAGCTTCATCTCATGGATCGTCCCGATGCAGGAGATGTGATTCCCAGCGGTCGCGGGCTTCGGAAGATTCGCTGGCGAGGTTCAGGTCGTGGCAAACGCGGCGGCCTGCGAATCATCTACTACTGGGTGACAGAGGATCATGTGATCATTCTCGCCCGCTGTTTTCCCAAGAACGAACAAGAAAATCTCTCCCCCAATGAACTCAAAGACATCCTCCGCCAGATCAAGCCATGAAAACCTCTGAGTTGAACACCATCCATGCCGAAATCGCCGCGCTACGCAGCGGTAAAACCGCACCTTCTCGTGCCTGGAAGCTCGAAAAGCAGCCAGACGGTAGCGTACGCCGAATCGCCCTGAATCCCGAGGCGGTGCGCAAAGCTAACTCTGAGAAAGAAGGGATACGCCTAGCCCAGGATGCCCGTGCAGCCCTGAAAGTGACGCAGAAAGACTTTGCCGCTCTGCTTGGCATCAGCCTGCGGACCCTCCACCAGTGGGAGCAAGGCCGCCGCAAACCAACGGGAGCCGCCTTGACCCTGCTGCGTATCGCCAGTGCGAACCCCAGAGCTGTCATGCAGGCAGCACATGCCTGATCATCCAGCCTGTTCAACCTGCATGAAGACAAACAACATCTAGACCACCCTACTTAGGCTAAAAGAGGGCACACGCCTCCTTCGACTAACCAAGTCAGAAACTGGTTTGGCATTGGAGCGAGCCTTGAATCCTAATCGCCCCCTGTTACGGCAGAAACAGACGCTAAGGGCACTGTTTGATTTTATTCTTCAACGCGCCGAAATTCTCATCAGATGACGAATCGCGAAAGACATTTGAAATGAGCTATTTGTGTTCGTTAGATTTCACAGAAAGCCAGGCAAATTTTCTTCATTATGTCCAACCCTAAAGGCAACAAACTCAAGGTTCTTTATACCTTAGCTGTAATGGTGACAATCACTTTGGTTGGTGCGTCGCTAATGCGTATTTCCCAAACCCGAGAACGTAGAGCTAAGGAAGGTTTCTGGAAGCCTGTGGAATCTCATGTTGAAAAGTCACTTGGTGGTCGAGGTTACGCCTTACCTGAAGCCCTAGCATATGACGTTGCCTACTCACTACCGATGGGGCTGTTCTGCCATCTAGTAGCAGTTTTTAACTGTATCGTCCGTATCTGCCAACGTAGATGGCGTGATGGGATCGTCTGGCTTTGGTCCATTCCTGTTGTCGCAACCATCACCTTGCTGCTTCATCTCTGGCTCCCAGGGTAGCCCGGGAAATGCTCCAGGACTGTCATTCGTGTCTGTCCCTCTATTGGTGACTTTGATGAGTTCAAGTGTCTGCGTCTGCTCTAATGAGTCACAGCTGCCTTCAAAACTTCTGCGGCAGCTGCGGGCTCGTTTATACAGATTATGATCCAGCCTATGAGCGTTAGAATTCCGAGAATGACGGTTCCGTAGAGGGCGATGCGTTCGTTTTCTTTGTTGAATTTCATGAGTAGAATGAGGTGCATGCAATGTTTTACACTTTCTGTTCGAGTAGTTGGCGGCGGGGTGGATTGGTGCTAGCGGCTGATGCTTTTTGTTTCCCGTGGTCCTAAGTTGTCCGCTTGGCGGGCCTAGGCACTTTGGCGAGTGGCTTGTCCAAGCGGGGCCAACGCAGGAAATTATCTCAATAATGAGAATGATGCAAATGGAATTCTCATTATTGAGAAAATATAAAGCAAAAGGCTAGGTTTCCGTCCTTCAATTGAGCTTCATTCGAGAGGCAGACAAAGTGTCGCTTCCTCTTTTGTGGTCTGCACAGCGAGACAGACTGCAAAAGTCATTTCCACCATGGAAGTTGGCATCTAAAGACATCGAAGGTCATTTCCACACTGGAAGTTGGCATCTAAAGGCTTCGAAGGTCATTTCCGCCACGGAAGTTAGCATCTAAAGACTTCGAAGGTCATTTCCACCGTGGAAGCTGGCATCTATAGACATTGATGGTCGTTTCCACCATGGAAGTTGGCATCTATAGACATTGATGGTCGTTTCCGCCGTGGAAGTTGGCATTTAAAGACATTGATGGTCATTTCCGCCGTGGAAGTTGGCGTCTATAGACGTTTAGGGTCACTTCCGCCGTGGATATGAGGCTAAGCGACAGGACTCTTTATCTCGTTTGGACATGAAGAAGGGAGTGGAGGGTCTAAAGCAGAAAGAGAAAGCGTCAAAGCGGATTAGCCTAGCAGGTCGGCAATATGACGGCTGTTTTCGATAAGGGCCTGTTTCTTTTGTTCAGGTGTGAGCTGCTGCTCTTTCGCCGCAAGACCAGCGCGTTTGAGGAAAACCTTCAGGGCTCGTAGCAACCGGCGTTCGGCTTCTTCGTCATCCAAGCAAAAGTTCCATTCTTCATCAGGCTCCTGACCATGGATAAAATTTTCCAGCACATCGAACAACTCGTCCCGGTTGAGAGTGTCATTGATTTCGGGCTGCCTGTCATCAATCTCCACGAGAAGTGCGTCAAGCCAAGCTGTGGCTTCGGCCAGAGACGCGTTCTTTGGAAGCGGAACAACGGCCTTCCAAGAAGCCTCAGGGGCTGCTGGGGAGCCGCTGAGGGAAGGATGAAGCGCAGGCGCCTGGGTGCTGTGATCCCAGACTGGATGATGATAGGGGCGTCCTTCATTGTAGCACCAGAAAGACGCATCGAACGGCAACTCACCTCGCTTCCACATTTCTGAGGTATGATACAATGCATTGGCGTCATTAAAGTGCGCCCAGACGATCCCATCTCTGCATTCGATACCAGTCAGCTCACCGCTCTTTTTGTTTTTGACGACTTTAACGATTAAAGCCACCCAAGCCCGCGCCTCTTCTTCAGTCCTTCCCGTTAAGGGAATGCCCACCGAGCACCGATCATCGTCCTTCACATACCTCGGCCCGCTGCACTGCCGATAAAACTGAGCCAGCTTGATCAGTCCCGAATGGCTCATGAAGTCGCCGTACACCCACTGCTCGACACGTTCACCGCTTGTCGCATCCATCGCTGTGCCGAAGAACTTGTCCTGAGTCTCCCACCGTCCGGTGGTCGGAGACTTCTTCCAGGCCAGCGCGGTCAGTTCGGGCTCCGCATCTCCTTGGCTCCTGAACCAGCCTTCCCAAAACAGATCGCAGTTCGGGCAGTAGGCATGCTGGATACCGCACTCATCGTATCCTTCCAGTTTCGAACGAAGGTTGGAATAGGAAAGGTAGGAGACCACCTCTGAGCATTTCAGGCAGTGGGTCACGATCACACCGCTTCGAACGGAGGCCCGAAGGTCTTTTTGATGGTTGAATCGAGTCACCAAAGCCGACGGAGAGGCCGAGGCAACAGACTTCGGGACGGATGCCACGGAAGATGGTGGCAAAGGCGGGGGCCGGACCTTGCGTGGCGCTCCGATGCACGTCAGCAGCCACAGGATTAGCCCAATCCCGGAGATAAAGAGCATGAACTTAACTGTCGCTGCTCCACCTTCAGGGATCGATCCTCCACGTATGATGGCGTTGTTGGGGTCATCTGGAGAATGGACAACGGGCACCGTCGTTTCAAGAGCCCGCTCATCTGTGGTCACTGTTTTGAAGTAGCTCTCTCTGACTGAGAACTCCTTTGTGATGGGCTGAACCGTATTTTCGGGGAGATAGCGCACTTGCAGCCAGAAGGTGGTTCCAGACCGCTTGCCGACGCGGGTATGCACCCTGGCACTAAGTAGATCTCCACGCACCTCAGCTCCCTCACTCTCCAGTAGCTTCCATGCTTCGCCTTGACCATGTGCCACCCAGGCCAGCACCAGCCCCGCCACCACCAATATCAGCCCACCTAGTCGCAAGTTTTCTCTCATGTTTAATATGGCACTTGGTTACTAACTCATGGGGTAGGGCATCAAGAAAATAGAATAAAAACGCTTAACAGCTTATTGGTTTCAGAGTCAATCACGCCTTAGTCGCCCGTGTCAGAAAAAGCCAGTGTACGCATGGAAGATCGGACGCTCATGTGTTGAAAAAAGATGCCGGGCATTTGGTGCATCGATGGTCGTTTCCGCCATGGAAGTTGGCATCTATAGACATTAATAGTCATTTCCGCCGTGGCGTGCCATTCGTGCCTGTACTTCTATTCCGGCTCTGAAGAGGATGGATCGCTCATCGGTCATCAAACAATGGATCCCCGTAGATAACGATTAGCCCAGCTTAAAGGAGTTCGACCTGCACCAGAGCAACGAATCCCGCTGGAAACCCTGAGAAGTCCTCTAGGTGACGAACGTATTCTTGTCCTCGATGCTGCAAAAAATCTTGGCACAGCTGGAAGGAAGGCTATGCTCAGGCGAGTTGAAAATGTACCATGAATCTCGCCTCAGCTATCTCATGCTGGTTCAAAACCGGCCTTCAAGCCCTCCATTCGTCCTTCCACGTTCGGATTTCGTCATTTTTCCTCTCCGCTCTCTCCCCAGCCCCCCGCACACCCACGCTCTTGGGCCATTCCGGCTCGGCCCCTCAAAAGCAATTTCCTAGCAGCCTCTGGCTTTGTCTCCTCACCTTCCTGCCATGCCTCGACTTGCCAGCCCTGGATGTGACGCTCGACTCATCCGAAGCAGTGAGTTCGCTGAACACACCGGTCATCCTGACCGTGGCCGACCCCCCAGATGATGGCACGCTGCGCTTCCAGTGGCTGAAGAACGGGAGGATTATTCCCGGGCAGACCGGTTTCACGCTGGAGATCCTTGAGGCCCGCCCCCAGGATGCCGGCCACTACCAGGCACGTGTCGCGGACGCTGAAGGGAACTCGGGAATCAGCCGGAAAACACCTGTGGTTATCGTGGAGAGCCAGGAGCAAAAGGATGTCATCATCTCCAGTCATTCACTGGTTCTACAGCCACGATTTTGGGGACCGGTGGACCGTATCTTCTGGGTGGGTCAAGAACGGTTTGGCCAGCCAAAGGTGCTCAAGGAAACTTGGTGGGTGCGCGGCACTCAAACCGCCCGCTTGCGCGTCTACTCCTACTTCATGCTTCCCAGGACGATCTACTGCATGGCCAGGGTGGGTGAGTCAGACATACAGCTTGGGAGCTTTGCTTTTGAATACGACTTTTGGGAGCCGCCTAACGCGGCACCCCGCTTTCACTATGCACCCTGGGATATTGATGCCATGGTGGGCGCGGAGATCGGGCAGTCCAACTTTCAAACTGACGGTGGAACGATCATGGTTACCGGCATGCCACCTGGAGTCATTTCTGGGGAGGCTATGCTGGCAGGGACACCCACGAAAGCCGGCAACTACCGGCTGCAGTGGAAACTGCTGAATGCGGCGGGACGCGTCACCGACACCTCACAAAGCTGGGTTTTCGTCCGTGATCCCAAAAAACCAGCGCCAGGTGTCGTTCCTGGTCTGTGGGCCGGCGAAGTGCTGGGCGGCATTGGTCAGATTCCCGTGCCTGGCTTTTCAGCAGGCCTGATCGAAGTCCAGACCTCCGCACAGGGTGTCTTCTCAGGTTCGCTGCGGCTGGGGCATTATCGCTGGCCTTTGGCAGGCGCCCTGCGCTGGGATGGTGAGTTCTTCCGAAGCCGGGTGGTACTCAGGCCTCCCGCGGGAGTCAAACGCTTCGCCTGCGTCCTGCAGGGCTACACAGACAATCCCAGTCTCACGGTCTCGTTTGAAGTCGAGTTCACCCAGCCCCTGGGTGAAGACGCCGCAGGATGGGAACTTATCGGCGCGCTCTGGAACCCCAGCGCACCAGACTCAGCAGATGTGCTGAGGCCGGCAGGTCTGGGGCGCATCACGGCCCTTCTGCAAACCGATGAGATCGCGGATGGATATGTGCTCGGCCATGGATTCATGACCGCCGTGCCCGCGCAAAGGCTTCAGAGGATGAACATCATCGGCACGCTGCCGGACGGTAGCGGGATCACGGGCTCCATGCCCGTGGTGTCTGGACAGCCTTTCTCGGTGATCTTTTACCACCCGCTCCAGAAGAATGGCGAAAACCTGCAGGGCAGGCTGGAGATGATGGGCGTCCCATGGTCCAGCTTTGACGAGCCTGTTATGCAAGGTAATCTGACTTGGCAGCGCCTGCCCGTCCAAGGCAAGGGATGGGTGGCAGGAAGGGTCAAAGAGTGGCTGCTGTCCGTTAGAGGTGAGCTGTTCTTCCAGCCAGATACCGGCCCGCTGCTGCCCTCCACCCTACCAGGAACAGAAGCCTTCGTCCGGTTGAGCGGCGGAAGCGCCTTCGCCAATTTCATCCCCCGGGAAAACATTCCCTTCGATCTCAAGCCAGATCATCAGGCGGTGTTTCCGAAGCCAGACCCTCGCAGCTTCAAGCTCGACATCTATGCGCCTACGGGATTTTTCACCGGTAGTTTCAAGCTGCTGGAAGGCGGCGAGGGTACGGCCATGAAGTCCCGGACCATGAATTTCCGCGGGATGATGGTGCCTGGGCTGAGCCGGGGAGGAGGTTTCTTCCATTTCAAGGCACCGTCCTCAAGGCCTGATGATGCGTCGGTCTTCTACTCAGGTGCTCTCGATATTTTCAGAGCCGATGATGAGCTTGCTTTCGAACCTCCGGCTTCCACTTCCCCCCAAGACCGCTAAGCCTGGGATTTGCGCTGGTTGAAAATAAGACAAAGTGTCTGTCCGTCTATTGGGTTTCCGAAGGTTGTTTCCGCCATGGAAGTTAGCATCTAAAGGCTTCGAAGGTCGTTTCCACCACGGAAGTTGGCATTGAAAGACTTCGAAGGGTATTTCCCAAAGGACGCAAAAAAGATCCCTAGCTTTTAGTGCAGTATTGCAGCTCATTTTCCTTTTGATCTAAGCAAGGAATTCTACCCAAATCCTTGACCATCAGTTGCTTCTCCACGCCCTATCTTGCCGCGAAAGTATGGGCACAGAGGCAGTCCCCCTTGAAGGGCATCCGACGCTTTTTGGGCCGTGTGCGGAAGCCGTCTTGTCAATTTCAGCCTACTTTATCCTTGCGAATCAACCAAGCGACTAGCATCGTGTTACCATGACAACGACTGAGGTTCGCCAACAGATTGATGACATGAGCGAGGAAGATCGTTTTTTTGCTTCTGCTTATCTCTTGCACCTTTCGAACGAGAAAGACGAAGATAGGCAATCTCGTCTGGAGGCGCGGATGAACCGGATGGACTCGGGGCAAAAATTCACCTTAGAGCAGCTAGAGGATGTTCATCAACGCTTGGAATCTCAAGGGCTATAATCATGGCTGAGAAGCCTCAAATTGTGTTAGATGAAGAAGTGATGCGCTTCGTTTTAGCGGCACCTGCTACCAAGAGACGCAGGCTCATGGCTCAGTTAGACCATCTCCGAAACCACAGCTTCGAACCCGCAGATTTTCGTGAGAAAGACCGTTCAGGCCGTTGGCTTAGCGTCAAAGCGCTTCGCCCATTTCTCATCACCTACTGGCAAGATGATGCTGTAGATGAACTGAGAATCGTGGACATTCAGCATTTGCGTTGACTTGAAAGTCAAAGGGCGAACCAGAGCGCGAGATGCAGAGCGCCGATGTAGAGCACCCAGACATGCATGCGGCCGTACATGAGTCCACCGCTTGTTTCGCTGGGCGTGTCGCCACAGCGGCCAAACCATTCATCCTGTTTTTTCCAGAGGAGAACTCCTGCGGGGATTAGAACGAGCAGGCCGATCACACCGACGGTTCTCATGACTAATTGGCCTTCGGGTGTCATCTTGGCCAGGAGGGGGAAGCATTGAATCAGATTCATGTCCGCCACGTTCGCCTCAGCACGTGAAGCAGCCAGATACAGATGGTCAAATACGTGACCAGTACAGATGCTGACCCCAAGTTTCGTTACTCAGCGAGCCGCTTGGCTAGATCGCCGAGAGTACTGATGGCTCCAGCGATGCGTGCTGACCAATGTTCACCGCACGAGATGCGGATGCAGTTGGTGTAGCGTTGATCGAGAGAAAACATGTGACCGGGTGCGATGCTGATGCCGCGTGCCAGCGCCCGTTCATAAAGTTGCAGGGCATCCACCTGGGGCGGCATGGTGACCCAGAGCAGGAAACCACCCTGCGGTGAAGTGACCGTTGTGCCCGCAGGAAAGGCCCCGAGGATGGCGCGCCGCACTTGCATCACGTTGTTCTTGTAGATCGCGCGCGCTCCCCTCAGCCAGTGGTCGTAGCCGCCCTCGGCTAGGAAGCCGGCAATTGCGAGTTCCGGCAGAGTCGCCGTCGCCAGCGTGTGAGTCAGCTTGGCCGTTCGAATTTGGTGGTAAAAGCGTCCTGGAGTGACCCAGCCAACTCGATATCCAGGGGCCAGTGTCTTCGAAAAGGAACTGCAAAACAAGACGATGCCCGAGTCATCATAGGACTTGCAGGTTCGGGATCGCTTGGCCCCGAAAGGCAGCTCGCCAAAGACGTCATCCTCGATCAGCGGGATCTCGTGCTTTTTGCAAAGGGCCACGAGCTGCTGTTTGGCATCCTCAGGCATCGTGGCTCCGAGAGGATTGCTGAAGGCTGGAAGCACGATGCAGGCGGCCACCTGCTGATGCTTCAATGCACTCTTCAACAGATCCAGCCTCATACCGTGCTGAGGATCGGTGGGGATCTCCAGCACACGCAGGGCGAGTGCCTCAAGGACATGCAGCAGGCCAAAGTAGGTGGGGGTCTCCACGACCACCACATCGCCGGGTTGAGTGACAGCACGCAGGCAGAGCATCAGCGCCTCGGTGGCTCCGCAGGTGGTGATGATCTCTGCGGGCGAGACGACCGCACCGCCCTTGAGCATGCGCTTGCTGATCTGCCGCCTCAGCGTCTCAGAACCCGGTGGTAGATCATACATGACACCTCGTGATCCCGCGTGGCGCGCTTTTTCAGCGAGCATGCGGTTTAGCTTCACCGTCGGCAGGATATCTGCGCTCGGCACCGCACCCCCAAGCGCGATTAAGTTCGCCGATGCCACGGCATCAAACAGGCTGGCGTGGAGATTGCCAAGGCTGCCCGACATGGGAACATGCGGAGGGTGTTGGTCGCAGGTCCAGGTCTGTCTTGGGGGATGGATGTTTGACAAAAAATCCAGACTTGGGCTGCGGCTCCACCAGCCCTCGTGATTCGAGTTCTACGAAAGCCTGGACAGCCGTGCTCATGCTGACGCGGTGTTGATCGCAGACAGCACGCAAGGAGGGTGTGCGCTCGCCGGGACGCAGCACACCATCACTGATCAACTTCGCGACTGCGTTGGCGATTTGGATGTAGAGCGGCAGTCGAGCCATGGCAGCAACAAAGAGGGCAGGAAGCGATGTCTGACAAACGGCAAGGCTATGAATCTATGGGAATGGGAGACAAAGTGGCTTTCCCTCCATAGATATTTCCTACAGGTCGGTGAATGAGCCGCGATAGGTTTCTGGGTGTCTCGCGCTGTGTAGCAGGGCTCCAAAGTAGATCACCTCATCCTCGACCAAATAATAGATGATGTAAGGGAAGCGGGGAATGAGGCAGCGGCGCACACGCCCATCAAATACTCGCCAGCGCAGCGGGTCAGATTGAATCTCCAAAGCTGCGTTTTCGACCGTCTGCACGAAGCGCCTGCCGAGTGCCTTGTCTTCGGCGCTGTAGCGCCCGGTAACGCAGCAGAGCTCTGCCTGGAACTGCTCCGAATAGACGATCTTCATGCAGCCAGGGCCTTGGCGGCAGCAAAGACCTCGTCGTGGCTCAAGCCTTTTTCACGCCCGGCTTTAAAGGCCTCAAACCTTCTCTCGACCTCAGCAGCGATGGTGGCGTCGTTTTCCCATTGGGCCGGTAAATCGGCATCTACCGTCTCCCAGATGATTTCAGCCAAAAAACGCCGCTCTTCAGAGGGGAGACGCGAGACTTGAGCAAAGAGTTCGTGGGTTGCCATGATGAAGCAAAGTAACGGATAGCGCCTGCAAAGCCAAGCGTAGATTTTGTTGTAGCACTAAGTTTCACAACGACAGGAGGCCATTCATTTTCTGCCAGTTGGTTTTTTGAAATCTTTCCCAGGCTGATGACGGATGGCGTGAAGTTGGCAGCGAAAGGCTTCAAAGGTCATTCCCACCATGGCGTGTCATTCGGAACAGACAAAGTGCCTGTTCCTCTATTGCGGTCTCTGACCTTTAGCGCGGTTCAGCGTTGGGAATTATGGTTCACCTACAATGCTGTTGCTGCCCAAGATGCAATGCAATGCAAAGCTGATCCAGCTCCCGAAGTATGCATTTCAGAAATAATATTTGGGTTAACCTAATTAAGGTGTCGGTAAAAGTAGGTTAGGCGGATGACACTCCACCGTGAAAAACCAAGGCGAACTTCTCGATCTTTCACTTTGGATGATTCCTGAAAGCTTTGAACTCAGATAACCAATTATGTTGATTCGGACCGCCAAAAATCTGCGTCCCTTCCATAGCTAAAGCGGCTCGTTCCTAGAACACAATTTTCCATTTTAAACATGAAGAAACCATATCCACACGCCCTTCTGGTTTTTCTCGTTGGAATTCTCCCAGCTTTTGGTCAGGTCGACCCATTGCAAACCGTGCCTGGTTTTGCCCCGACATTCAAACTAAACGAATCCATCACGGAAAGCGTCGAGACGACTGTGGACACCAAAATTGGTGGCTGTGGAGAGTATGACCCAGTGACGCGTGAACAGTTAACTTCAGATTCAAGTTCGATCAGCATCACCGCTAACATCTCTGGAGTCAGTCTTGCGAGTATTAATCCCGAGACGCCTTTCGCGGTCAAGGTTGGAGAGTTGAGCTTCAAAGGAACTCTCGGACAAGACCCCTCCTACACCGAAGCAAACAAAGCCACTAGGCGGAGCATTGTTATCTCAAAGAAAGTCGTGGTTCATGAGGATTATGCGATTGGTGGCTACAGTGTGAAGCTTTCTTGGACGGCTACGCGATTGATCATCGAAATTAGCGGTTATCGCAGTCTTAAGCCTCTGCTTAGTGAGGAATTAATTAAAGAACTATTAGACCCTGCTGCTGCTACTTTGTATGCTGGCAAGGCCAAAGTTGGAACAACGAAATCCATCAAAAATGTCATTTCTGTTTCAGTGCAGTTTGCCGAGTTTGCATCAGCGCCACGGGATGCCTTCCTCCAGGGGACCTCCTCTGTGAAGATGGAGACATTCGGTTCAAAAGATGACGTGGATTACGAGGAGTTTTTGCTCGATACGGTCGAAATCACTGGTGGATTTGATTTGGCTCAATCAAGCGCCACGATCACGGCCCCCGCTATAAACAGCTCCACTGGCGGTAAACTCACCCTCACTGGAAAAGCCTCTGATGCCCGCGGTATTGCAGTCATCGAATAAACAGAACGAGCGAGACAAACTGTCTGTTCCTCTATTTCTCGTCTTTTATGAACTGAAGTAAGCGTTGTCGAACTCCTGGGTGATCACGATGTCTTTGGAAAAGACGGTGAATCCCTGGATGGAGCAGCAAAGGCCACCCTGAATCACTAAAGCATCACGGACTCAGGGATTTTCGGCATTGTAAACGGCATGCAGGTGTCCTGCGCTGCCTTCGGGCCAATAGGCTCCGTCTTCGATCCACTCGCTGAGGCCGCCGATCTCGTCGTCGGTGAGGCTGACTTCCAGGCGTGGCATGATTTTGGGGTGGGTGCCTTTCCGTGTGATCGCGGCGACGATTAGGCTGTCGTCGGGATCACCGGGGATCACAAAAGGTCGCTTTGTGCGTGGGCTGAGTGGCTTCAGCGCCCCATCACGATGGGATAAATCCAGCCCAGCAGGGGAAGCGGGGCCTGAGTGACAGCGCAGACAGCTACCCTCCAGCACGGGTTTCACATGCATGGCGAAGTAGCGATCCTGTGCAGAAGGGAAAAGCGGGGATGAGCAGGCGCAGAGGAATGCTGTGGCCAGGAATAGAGTTGCGGTGAATTTCATAAACATGAGTTTAACACAGTCAGCCAGCTATAGACGCAGCCTATCTTGCGCGGGTATGGCATGATCCTGTTTTTGCGGGGGTTGACGCTTCACTCATTGCTCTGGCAAATAGGGGCATGATCGAAATCTCCAACGAACACTTCCGAATCGTCCTGACAGGTGGCCCTGGTGGCGGCAAAACCACTGCTGCCGATCTTTTCCGCCGAGAGATGGGTGAAAGCGTGGTGCTGGTGCCAGAAGCGGCCACCATGGTCTTTTCAGGGGGCTTTCCGCGCGTGCAAGAGCCGCATGCCATTCATGCCGCACAGCGGGCGATTTACCATGTGCAGCGGAATCTAGAAGACGTGCAGGTCGCTCAGTATCCAGACCGCATTCTGCTCTGTGATCGGGGCACGGTGGATGGTGCTGCCTACTGGCCTGGGGAGCCGGAAGGCTTTTTCACGGAAATGGGAACGACCATGCAGAGTGAATTGGAGCGCTACGATGGCGTCATCTTCTTTGAGAGCGCTGCTGTGGGTGGCCTGAGTATCGAGGGCGGGAACCCCATCCGCAATGAGTCGCTGAAGCAGGCCGTGGAGATAGATCACAGGTTACGCTCGCTTTGGAGACAGCATCCACACTTTGTCTTGGTCCCGCATCATGCGTCTTTTTTGAAGAAGATCTCTTTTGGTCTGCTCGTGCTGGAAGAAATGGTCCGAGAGCTGAAGCATAAACAAGGGATGAAATCCTAGCGTGAAGGGCTGAATGAAGACTAAAGTTCTGTCTCTCTGTCATTCAATGAACTTTTTGCTCTGCATTCGAAATTATAATTTCTAGACAGAAATAGCTTCGAGATTTAGCGTTAACAAGAGGCTAATTCTATGAAAATTATATTTATTGCAACTTTTTGTCTGGGTATCGTCATGCAGTGCGCAGGTATCAACCAAGCGATGTCTAGCGATTCCAAAACAGATGGCCTACGCATCGGGAACGGGACGAATCCTCTAAATGCGGCTTTGTTGAAAGCCGCAGAACAAGGAGATGAAAAGGCCGTTAAATTACTACTCCAACAGGGGGCAAACGTGGATGCGCAAAATTCTAAGGGATGGACGCCCTTGATTTTCGCAGGGCTCGCGGGGAACAAAAATATCGTCCATGCATTGATCGAAAAGGGTGCCGACGTGAATCGCAAATCCACGACTGAAACTGGAAGCACCGTACTCTGTTTTGCCGTCGAAGGCGGCTCCTTGGAAGCGGTCAAGGATCTGCTGGATCATGGGGCAAACGTCAATGGTAAAAGTACAAATGGAATGACGCCACTGGGCTACGCCGCAATCCATGGAAAAATCAAAGAGGCAAAATTTCTGATCGCCAACGGAGCTGATGTTAACCTCCTGGGCCTAGTTGATAGCCGAGGCGCAGAGTGGAGTCCCTTGACGAGTGCGGCCAAGGAGGAACACTTGGATATGCTTGAACTGCTCCTGAGCAACGGCGCAAACCTCGAAGCAACCAATAATGAGGGTGATACAGCCTTGATGATAACGGCGAAGGGGCCTCGACCAAAGTCGATCAAGTTTTTTATCTCCAAAGGCGCGAGAGTCAATGCCCGTGGACCACGCGGCCACACCGCATTGATTTATGCTGCCTACAATGGAATGACGGAAAATCTCAAACTTTTGCTCAGCTCCGGCGCAGATCCATTCGCGACTGCTACCGACTCTAATAAACCGGGTGGATGGAGATATGGAGCTGTGCATTTGGCTAAACAACAAGGGCACCCTGAGGTTTTGGCTATTATTCGTGAGGCACAAACAAAACTGCGGTTACAAACTCAAAGAACGCTGGAACAATAACCAACGGGTAGGGTATTCATCAAATAGAAGTGTGCTTTGAAAGTGCCTTCCCTCTATTTGCTAACAACAAAATCTAATCTCTGAGTTTGGATAGCAGCACCAATCAAAACTCCGTATGGGTGGATGGCTGCATGATCGAGCGTTGCCCCAAAATTTGGTTAAACTTGATGCCGACTGAGGGCGAGGATGTTCGATTTTGTGCAGCTTGCTGGAAGAAGGTTCACTTGGCCCATTCACCGGAACAACTTCACGACTTCGCCGAGAAGGATTTGTGCGTGGCCTACGAACACCCAAAGGGGAGCCTTCTGGGCCGCACGCGTCTGCCCAAGGTCCCGCTGGAACACTCGGACCCCGAACTCTTCGCTGCCATTTTTCGCCAGAAAACGGGAGCGGCATCCACGGACGATCTGCGTTTCATCGCGATGCGCTTTCTGAAGCATCTGGATCGAAATGAATCTCTCCGATACCTTCGCCTCTTGATCGAGGCAGGCGGCAAAGCCGATGCCGAATTGATCATCAGTGCCAACAGACTCGGCATTGATGCGACAGACCCAGCCCCACCTGCTTCTGTGTAGGGCAGACAGCCAAACAGGCGCTTAAACGGACAACGGTATGTATTACCAGAGCTACATTTCATTCGTTCAAAATCCGACCAAGGAAGGCTGGCGCCGAAGGTCCATTTCACACACGAAGCAGTCGAGCAGCATGGCATGAGATTTCCGGTGCAGATTCCATGGTTTACTTTGGAAGATGTGGCCAGTGGCCAAAGCGTCTGGTGCCGCCGGGGCGATTGGCGAAAGGATGACCCACGTGTGTTTTATATTTCGAACCGTGGCGGTGTTGCCTTCGAAAAGCCGCTTAACCGAGTGCCATTCGTGTCTGTCCTTTTATTGAGGTTTTCAAACGTGACTGAAGGGCTGCTTAGCGGCCGATGAAGCTTTCCACGATGGTTGCTTCTGCGACCTCGGAGGAGGCTTGACCGAAACCGTTGAGGAAGATGCCGGCGACTTCGCCCTCCTCATTGATCAGGGGTGCGCCACTGAAGCGTCTGGCCATCACCTCGGCACTGATCGCCACTCTGAAGCTGCCTAAGCTGGGGTCCACATGATTGACGCGACAGGTATAGACATTCTGTGGGTGCAGCGTGTCGTAGAAGGGCAGACCAAAGAGGTAAAGAACATCGCCTTCCGCAGCCTTGCGTTTGCTGATTCGGAGAGCTTTCACCGGCAGCGCCTCGACGCTGGAAGGATGAAGGCGAACGGCGAGCGTCCCACCGCAGGTCTCGCTGCTCATGCCGCGCGCCAGCCCTTTGGCCGTGATGAACGTCTCCGGGGAGCGCGGTGGGAATGCCTTCCATTGATGAAGCGCCCCATCCAGATCCTCCGCAAAGAGGGGCGGTTCGACACCAGCCTCCTCGCTGATGATGCGCTCAGCGGTGATGAGCCAGTAGCTGCCGTCGTTCGCCATCACGACAAAGCTGCTCCCTCCCGACATGCTTGTGTGGCCCTTGAAGGTGATCTCATTCGTCAGCAATACTTGAGGCCACTCGCTCACGGGCTTTTGCATCCAGGGCGCGCGAGCCGTTCGAGCGATCTGGGCACTTTTAGGCGTGCCATTTTCGTAAAGCGGCATGCTCCTAGCCACTTCAGCGAGCACTTCTTCTGTGGCTCCCATCTCACTGTCGAGAGCGGTGATCGTTGAATAGTCCCCACGCTTGGGTTTCACTGATACAGCTCGGTCGGACTCCTGGAGAGCCTTATTTTGAGGCTCTTCCATGGATGCCGAATTGAGCGCTTCGTTGAACTTCTTCATCGCCTCCTGCTGCGCCACGAAAGCTTGGTTTTGCTGCTCGTGGGCCCGCTGCCTCATGGCGAGAGCCTCTATGGCTGCTTCGCGTGACTCCTGGATCACCGTGTAACCGTAGGCAAGGGCCGCGAGCAGTAACAGCAGGGCGACCAATCTAATCCCGTGCTTCGAGTTCTTTTTCGTCTTCCTGGGCGCGTAGGGTCTTGCTTCAGGATACTTCCTATAAGAACCCGTAGGTTCGTAGCCTGCGTTGTTCGTCATCGTGCCCATCTGCGGATTCATCGGCATCGGCTCGGCTTGACGCATGGGAGCTGCCGACAGCGGAGGTGGTGGTGGAGCAGCCTCGACAGGCAAGCCAACCGCTGCCACCGCCCCAGTGACCGAGGGAAAGGGAGCTGTGATCGTCTGCCAACACTGCGGGCACGGACCCGTCACACCCGCTAAGTTGGCCGGGACCGTCATGACAAAGTGGCAGAACCCGCATGAGAACGTGATCGTGTTGTCGAAGGTCAGTCTGTTCTGTGCATCCAGGTTCATAGCGGGAGTGATCAAGAAACTAAGAAGCCTATGACCCATCGTCGCAACCCTTCTTGTGGAGGCATGGTTAGACAAGGCGTGGGTATCACATTCAGGCGTGGAGGGCAAAGTGCCCGTTACCCTGTGGCTAGGGGCCTTCGAAAAGATGCTTTACATCGGGTGATCTTCTTCACGCATCCGCCGGTAAGCTTCGGTCCATTCAAGTCGGGTCACCGACACGAGTTCAGGAGAGCATTTATCTGCGGTCATGAATCGAAAGGAATGGCTTGAAGGTCGAGCATTGGAGATGCGGGCAGGTTCACGCAGTGATTTTCTCCAAAGCACTCTCCACGAGACTAGAACTCCATCCGCACCAAGTTCATCAAAGTCCCATCGCTCGTAGTCGAACTCGTCGTCGCTGGGAATCGAATCACCGAGATACCATGATTCTAGGATGGCGTCTGGGGCTCCCGTCCGGCGAAGGACTTCGTGTGGCTTCATGTCTGGCTTCAACGTCTCCAGCATTTGCATGCGATTAGGAACGCAGTCTGGCAACTCGAGAAATAAAGAGCCTCTGCCGCCTTCGGACTGTGAAAAATAGTTGATCGCATGACCCTTGGATTTAAGCCCAACGGCGAGCATGGCCAAGTGGATCCATTTCCTGACCTGATCACATTGGAACTCGTCATATTTCCGCACTTGGGCCACCCGTATGGATCCCTCATACAGCGGGCCTTGAAAGTCCTGCAGTGCGATCAGGTGCTCGGCCGCCTCCCTGACGCGGTCCTGACGGATGATCTGCAAAGCGATTTCCAAATCATCGTAAAGTCTGTCCATCTCCGGTGGTGACAAGACAATCCCATCACGATTCTCGATGGCAGTCTCCAGTTCCACCCGTAGGAGGGCAACTTGATCTAGAACTCCCAAGGCCCACTTTTGATCACTGGGCCGCAGCAGTGCAGACAGCGCAGGTAAAGCCTCTTCTTCTTTAACCACACGTGCCGCAGACAGATCAAGCACCAAGTAACGCCCCCACGCCGTCCGGCAGACAAAGAATCTTTCCGACCCAACATTCACGAAGCGTGTCCGCGCATTCATCGTCCAAAAAGTGCCCGCCGTCGTTACCCGAACATGCTCGTCGGCCCACACTTCCCAGACACCTTTCCGGAGCGGAGGACGCTCGGGTCGAAAGCTCAAGGCATGACGGATGCCCACCATGAAAACCTCATCGCCATCGGGCGAGATGACGTGCAAACGCGGGCAGTCGCGACCGAGGTGCAGCACAGACCACCCCTCGTCAGAGATAAAAAGACCTTTGGTAAAATCCACGCGCCAGTCTGCCTCGCGAGTCCAAAGCATTCTGCCAGTGAGCACCTCTTCGAGTGAGAAAACGGGCTGCTTCCGGGGCAAAGCATCACTCGATGAAGCGTCCGCCTTTTTAACAAGATCCATCCTCAGGCGCAGCTTGCCGTTCTCTGAAGTGACGAAAAAGGATTGGGTGTTAAACAGAGGCCCGCTCATAATAAAGGTTGGTATTGAGCAATACGGTGTCTGGCAATATGAAGAAGGGAAATCAAGGGTTCCAGAGGTATCCCTTGGATAAAATGTGGTTTGCTAGGTCGGCGGTGTCATGAGCACACGACCCCATAAACTACCATATATTGTCAACGAAGACCCTACCAATATTGGAATCGAGACGCCGCCAATGGTGGCTAGCAGGAAGTCGCAGTAGAGATTCGTGAAAAGGTCAGGTTAGAATCATCCTCAGTTTCCAAAAGCTCTTGCTCCATCTCGGAGGTAGTTTTCAGAGACTCGCGCTTGGCGTCTTTCGGATTCATTTTCTTCATAGCAGGCCATGCCAATGACACCTACGTTTCTGGCACCTTTTTCGCCAAAGGTCGTAGCGGCTTTCGAGTTGGCGACACTTCCGAAACTTAACTCACGTAGTTTGCCGCCCGATTTCATGCCACTGATGGTGACGGTGGTTTTGGCAGGGATCACATAGCCTCGTTTTCTGCTAGAGGCTGGCTGACCATCGAGCACATCTAAGCCGTCAATGGAGGTGACGACTTCAATGCGTTGTTTCATTAGGTTTTCCAATTGGAGCACATATCGTTGGCCAGATTTGCCAATGACGAAAATCTTTCCGCCTGCGTTGTAATAATCCAAAGCGTCTCCATAGCCCCAATAGGCTTTACGCACTGTGACTTTGAGTTTGCCAGGTATGAGAGTGAAGTCGCCCCCGTGCTTATTCGCACGACCAGACATTTCTGCCATTAAACGCGCTCCTTCTTCGTCATTGTAATGAAACGCCGCCACTGCGTCTGGTTCACCATGAGGCTTTCGATAAAAATGAACACTTGATGTGGTGTCATGGATTTCATGGCCTAATTGTGTTCCTAGCCCAGGCCTCTCTTCTATCCGACGGGCATTGGCAGAATTGGCGACACTTCCTTCTGCCGCACGTGATTGGGGCGGTGCATAAGAGTATCTCACCGTGCTTGTGCACTGACTTAAAGTGACTGCGGCAATAACTCCAGTTAGGATGGAAGTTAGTAGGGGGTGGCTATTTGTTTTGAAGGAAGTGTCCATATGCAGATTTTTCTGCATATAATGTAGCGTGTCAAACACTAGTGCAGTTTTTTCTGCATTTGGCCGTTGCGTGTTGATGGAATTGTTGAATGGTAGCTCGTGGCACGGACTCAACACGATCCTCTTTCTAAAAAAGAACGCCAAGCGATGGACCTTATCTATCGCTTGGGAGAGGCCACAGCGGCACAAGTTCAAGCCGGAATGGATGATCAGCCAAATTACTCCGCTGTCCGGGCCCTTCTGGGTGTGCTCGTGGATAAAGGTCACGTCAAGGTCGCGAAAGTTGAGGGTGCTCGGCATTATGTTTACTCGGCGAAGGAGCCCCTGAAAAAGGCCAGTAAAGGTGCGCTCATGCGTCTGCTGGCGACATTTTTTGATGACTCTCCTACGGCGCTTGTCGCTAATCTTTTGGATCCAACCGAACGCAAACTGAAGCCTGCGGATTTAGATCATATTCAGAGTCTAATCGACTCTCACCGTCAGTCGATCAACTAGCCCCTCTACGGATGCTCTGGTATATCCTTTCTTCTTCATTGCTGATGACTAGCGCACTGCTGGTGCCATCACGTCTCATTTCGTTCAGACGCCGTGCTTTGGAATGGTCTGTCATAGGAATTGTTTCTCTGCCTTGGCTCAGCCACTGCCTGCCAGAGTTGACGATTCAAATGGAGCCAACAGTGAACGCAGTAGCTTCCTGGACACCTCCGTTTTTTCTCATTCTCTGGACCCTTGGCGTTTTGATTGGACTAACAAAGGGCGTAAAACAGTATCAGCAGCTCATTCATTTAAAGGAACAGGCCAGACCACTAGAGCCAGGTGAATTGGACTGCATACGCCAAATGCTGCAGCTAGATGAGCACACCATTAGCAGTCGCATTCTGGTCAATCAACGGATCAATACGCCGATGGCACTTCCGAGCAGTCCTGGTAGCGTTTTGCTACCTGAGAAATGGCGTCATTGGTCGCCCACTCTCCAAAAGGCGGTGCTCAAACACGAATGGCATCATGTTCAGCAACATGACGCGTTGTTGGGGTGCTTCATGCGCGTTTTCCTCATCCTTTTTTGGTTTAATCCAATCGCCTGGCTGCTAGTATCTTCTTGGGTAGCAACCTGTGAGCATGAGGCTGATCTAGCAGCCATTTCCGATGAAGGGCCAGTTTCCTATGCCAATGAGCTTCTCGCCTTTGCTAGGGAGCAGTCGCTGCATGACTCGGCGGGATCTCATGATCTGTGTGTGCCTGCATTCACGCGCTCAAAGTTAGCTGTCCGAATCGAACTCCTGCTGGCGAAGGGCTGCTGTAGTCGCCAGGATCATTGGATAGGTGGATTAAGTATCATGGCGCTGATTTTGGGTTTACTCGGCTGTGCTTGGTTTGGCCGCCCTGTCACTTTTTCAGATCAAATGCATGAAGAAGCTGTGACAAGGCTCTCGGCAAATGCTTTCCCCTCAGATGCAGGTTTATCCGAGACTCGTGCATGGCGTGAATAGCCAAGTCGTGAGAAATACGATGGCAAAACAAACCGCCACTTTTTTCAGTGCCAGGGTAAGAGAATGCATAGGAATAAGGGTCAATTTTGTACTGCATCCGACAATCCAAGCATGAAGTCGGTTGAAATCGTCGTTTATTGTCAGCTCTGGGCTTGATGAATGGATCATTGTCCCAGATGGTTTTCAGACGATTCCACCAACCCACCATGACTCAATTCACGCTTCACACCCTCACCCTTACTCTTCTCACTTCGGCGGCTTTGGCCGAGGGTGGTTTTTATGGAGATGCGCCAGATGCCACCCATCCTTGGGCGATTCATGACATGAATCGACCGCAGCCGATGCGGGTCGAGCCGGGGACATTTAGTTCTCAGGAAAAGCCAGGTTCTCCACCTTCCGACGCGATCATTTTGTTTGGCGGTAAGGCTGACGAGATCGAAAAATGGCAGGCAGATAAAACGCCAGCCGAACCGACTAAATGGGAAGTTAAAGATGGCGTCCTGCAATGCGTGCCTGGCAGTGGTTATATTCGTAGCAAAGAAGAGTTCGCCGATTGCCAACTGCACCTCGAATGGAGTGCTCCGAGCAAGGTGGAAGGCAATAGCCAAGGGCGTGGCAACAGCGGTGTCTTCCTGATGGGACAAGTGGAAGTGCAGGTGCTGGATAATTATAACAACCCAACTTATGCCGATGGCTTTGCTTCTTCCATTTATGGCATCAATCCACCCATGGCCAATGCCTTGCATGCCCCCGGTGAATGGCAGACTTATGACATCGTTTTTCGTCGTCCTCTTTTCAAAGACGGTCAGGAGATCGACCCGGGTTACATCACGGTTTTCGTGAATGGAGTTCTGACTCAAGATCACACACCTCTCGAAGGTGGTGGCGGTCATAAATCACGGTCAAAAGCCCGTGCCTTCCCAGAAAAAGGACCGCTGAAACTTCAGGATCATGGCAATCCAGTTCGTTATCGCAATATCTGGTATCGCCCATTGCCTAAGCGGGTCAGTGAAGGCGGCGAATACAGCCGCATGAGCGAAGAAGCGACCACTGCCAAGCGTAGTGAGATCGCGAAGAGCATCCGAGAAGATGCTGCCAAACTAGAGGGAAATGCCAGGATGTATCGCCTGCTGGAAAGCCTTTGTTATGCCGATAACGCACCAGCTCGTGAAGCCGCCATACGCGCTGCCGACGAGTTCACTGCAGAACTCAAATCTACCCCCCAAGACAAACTGGAATCCAAAAAAGGCGCGGCCCTTCAATTCCACAAAGCCATGGACTACCTCGTAAAGTTCAAAGTTCTGCCAGATGACTTCGCTCCCAAAGCAGCCATCACGGAAATCGTGAAAGCTCAAGAATGGGATAAGAAGAAGTGAATGCTGACTCCGATGCGCTCGGGGGCTTTTGAGCCGTTGCATTCAGCTCAGAGGCTCCTGGCCGTGATCGTCAAGTTAACGACCAAAGATGGGTTTTAAACCTGTGGAGGGTTCAGGCACGGGTGCCGTTTTGGTTGGAGTGGATTCCGTACGTTGTTTGTCGGCGCTGTTCTTGTAAAAGATCACGCCATTGCGCTTGAGGTTGGAGATAAGGTCTTTGAACTCGGTTTTGAGTTCAGCGTCATTGGTAAGCGCTCCCAGCAGACCTTTGCCTGTGGTGATGTTTTTGGCGGCAACGGCAAAGCTATCGGCGGCCTTTTTGATGGATTGAAGGGAGTCATCTGCTGTGGTCATGACCTTGTCCACTTTGCCAATAGCAGGGTCGAGCTTATCAAACATAGGACCTAGACGCTTACTCGATTCTTCAACGTTCTTGGCGCTCGCTTTAAAGCTGGCAGATGCGTCCTTCAAGTCGGCGAGTGCGGCTTTAAGATTGTTGGCGTTTTCTTCACCGAGCACTTTGTCATCCACCCGAGTCATGGTTTTGTTCAGATGCTCCATGCTTTGTTTGAAATCATTGATGGTGGAGTCGGAGAGAGCACCTTTGTTGATCTTTTCCATGGCCCCTTTGATGTCCACCAGCGCGGTGCGCACATCATCGAGCACGAGATCGACTTTTTTGCCCACTTGCTCTGCCTGAGTTTGCAGATCTGACAGACCGCCACCCGTTTGGCCCTTGATGATTTTTTGGTAATCATGTGGGACAAACGCCTTGGCCTCTTTTTCAGACGGCTGGATCTCGATCATGGCATCGCCCATGAGGCCGTCTGAGCCGATGGCGATGGCCGATTCCATGGGGATCTCCACACTATCAAAGATCTCCAAATCAATGATGACGCCTGAATAGGTGTCATTGAGGCGCGGGTGATAGAGTACTTTACCGACCTTTGATCCGCCCAGATAAACGGGAGAACCTTCTTTGATGCCAGAGGCTTTGGGGAAGGCTACCTTCAGCACATAAGTGTCGCGGAAGTAACTGCGCAGACTGCCGAATTGCAGAATGAGCGCACCAAGTAGCAGCAATCCGACAAAGAGGAACATGCCAACGAGGATGTCAGTTTTACGATTAGAATTCATAAGGTATTAGGCGCACATGCCGGAGCGGCCGGCGATGAAGTTTTGAATTTCAGGATCAGAGGATTGTTTCAGCTCACCAGGAGTGCCGATGAAATAGATGACACCGTTTTTTAACATGGCCACCCGATCTGCAATTTTGAACACACTGCCCATGTCATGCGTAATGACAATGCTGGTGACCTGGAAGCGCTTTTGCAGTCGCTGAATCATAAGGTCGATGACATCCGTGACAATGGGGTCCAGGCCGGCGGTCGGCTCATCGTAAAGCACGCAGTCAGGCTTGCTAATGATGGCGCGGGCAATGCCGACGCGCTTTCTCATGCCGCCAGACAAATTCACGGGCATTTTGTCCTTATGCTCACCCAGTTCGACAAGCTCCAAAGCCTCTTGCACACGTTTGTTTATTTCTGTGCGATCGCGTATTCCTGCTTCCAGCAAGGGAAAGGCCACGTTTTCGGCAACGGTGAGACTGTCAAAAAGAGCTGCGTTTTGAAATAAGTAACCCATGCGGCGACGCATCTTCAGCAGCTCGCGCTCTTTCATATGACTGAGGTCAGTTCCCTCTAACTCGACTTTGCCATCATCGGGATTGAGTAGGCCGATGATGTGTTTCAAAAGCACGCTTTTTCCTTCACCACTCGGACCGATGAGCACCAGCGTCTCACCATGGTAGATGTCTAGATCCACGCCTTGCAGCGTCTTTTGCTCACCAAAACTCTTTTTGAGTCCCGTGATGCGGATAAAAGGTTTGTCGTAGGAGATGGCGGCCATGGTCTCAGATCACATCGCGCTGCCGAGTGGAAAAAAGTAGTTGAGGAAGAAAGTCAGGAAAAAGTTACAGACGAGGAGAGACAAAGAAGAATAGACCACCGCACGAGTCGTCCCTAGTCCCACACCGACAGCGCCATTGTTGGCAATGAGCCCCTGATGGCAGGAAATGAGAACGATGAGGATGCCAAACACAAAGCCTTTGATCATGCCAAAGCCGACATCCTCTAAACCTGTGTGATCCACCACATGCTTCCAATACCAAGCGTAGGGAATGTTAAAAATGCCCGTGCCGACAAGGAAGGAAGCGCCAAGTCCAAAAGCGATGCACTCCGAAATCAGGAGCGGCATGGAAATGACCATGGCTAAAAAACGCGGCAGCACCAGATAGTCCACTGGGTGGGCTCCCATCACACGCAGGGCATCAATTTGCTCACTGACTTTCATCGTGCCGATCTCAGCCGCCATGGAGGCACCGACACGACCGGTCACCATTAATCCAGCCAGTACAGGTCCTAATTCGCGGCAAAGCGAGACACTGACGATCCCCCCGACCGAGGACTCGATGCCGAAGTCCTTAAATTTAAAGTAAGACTGCGCGGTGAAAACGGCTCCTGTAAAAGCCCCCGTCACGATGACGACGGCCTGTGAACCATAGCCGATGGTGACAATCTGTTGCAGCATCAGTCGCCCACGGATGGCCCCTAGCTTGATCGACTCAACCAGCTGACCACTGAGCGCACCAAGTTCCCCGAGATAAGCAAGGAAATCGAGAAACCAGCGTCCAGAGATAGCCAAAATTCCAAAAGGAAAGTTCATGAGTGCCTATCATGACATCAACCTGTCATAAAGGCAATGGCCCTGCACGATCATTCGACAATTGATTCGTTCGGGTAGTCACGCGTTTCTTTGCAGGAGACTTAACGGCGTTATCGATCTTGCGTAGTCGATTCAGGCTGAATGCGCCATAACTGAGAAGTTAGAAGCGTGGATTGATCCGGAGGCCAGGTGATTAGAATCTGCCGTTTTCTGATTATCTGGCACATTTTCCCCCTCACGAAAGTGGGGTGAGCTCAGTGCTGAAAGATGCGGCAAACCGACGTTAATAGTGAGATGACACGCTCTGTTCTGCTCACTTCTTTGCTTTTGCCAGCCGTTGCCTATGCCCAAAATGATTCGGGCGGCAATGACGTCTCTGTTAAGGCCAAGCTAGTGCCCATAATCCAGTGGCACTTTGAGGATGCCAAAGAAGCTGGGCCGCGGGCGCCGACTTACCCAGGCTTTCTGCAGACGAATACCGCCCGCCGTTTTGATCAGAAGACGCCACTCAAGATCGCTGACAGCCAGGAGCTGCGCTTTGGGCTGAACGAGACGATTACTATCGAGGCATGGGTGAAGGTGGAGGATTTCTCCGGCGCCCCCTACATCATCGGTAAAGGGCGGCTGGGCACGAAGGAGTTCGGAGCAAACAATCAGAACTATGCGCTACGCCTCCAGGATGGTCAGATTGGTTTCCTTTTTCACAGTGTCAGCGTGCCCGACAAAAAAGGCGACTGGCATCGCTGGTGGTCAAAGGATCGGATCATCGGCGGCGGTTGGCATCATGTCGCGGTGACCTACACCTTTGGCCAAGCGAAGAGCATCAAAGGTTACATCGATGGTCGTGAAACCGCAGGCACTTGGGACATGGGTGGAGCTACGGATCGTGCACCTGTAACAGATGGTGACTCTCTCATGATCGGTAACGGATCCACACTTGCGTCTTCTCATGCGCTCAAGGGTTGGTTGGATGATGTGGCGATCTATCGCGGTCCGGTCCCCGCTGAGGTGCTGAAATCACGTTATCAGTTTGTTTCACCACCACCACCCATCGCCAAAAAGGATGTGCCTGTTGGTCGCGTGCTCGTCCAAATCGCTGAGGACGGTATGCCTGAGTCCAATGCCTGGCCCAGCGAGCCACCTAAAGCCGGCGAGACCTACACGGAAGACGTCTTTGGCTTTTTAGAGGTGCCGCAGAAGTATGTCGATACGGGCGTGCGTGGCGACCGACATATCCCCTTTTTGCTGCGCGCTGCCGCTAGCGTGACATTTCCTAAAGGCAAGCATCGCCTGCTGTTACGTGCTCGCGGGGCCACCAATCTTTATATCGATGGTAAAAGTGTTTTGAACACGCCTTTTCCCCCCAATGATAGCGACGGTCACCATCTTGTGGATGATCAAAACACGTATCTCGATCTCGGCTCCGACTTCCGCTTTGTCCCACCGGGAAATCGCGAGTCCTGGTGCGAGATCACTGGCACAGGCAAACCGCAATTCATCGTGCTGGAAACGTTGGTCGGCAGTTTCGCAGGAAAAAGTGTGCGCCGACCTGAACTTGGTGAAACAGTCGTCGCTTGGTCGCCTCAAGGTACGGATTCATGGAAGCTTCTGTCGCCTAACCAGCGCGAGGTGCCCTACAACGATGCAGGCTGGGCTGCCTATGAAACAGAGCGCCGCACGCATTATGAAACCTTCAATGCTAAAGCCCGCGCCGAGATGCGGGCTAAGTATGAGGGTTACTGGTCAAAGCGACGCGATGCCGCTCAGCAGTGGCTGGCCAAATCTAAAGAAAGCCAGGTGCCCGAACTGCTTCAAGGCTTCCCAGAAGGCAACGAGATCGATCGTTTCATCGCTGCACGGATTGCCACCGTTTCGAATCAGGCCTCGCATCAAGGCAGCATCGATTTTTTCAAAGACGTGCAGCCACTTTTTGAGGCCAAATGCATCGAATGCCATCGCGGAGCCAAGGCCAAAGGTGGACTAAAACTTGATGCCCTGACAGATGCCCTCAAAGGTGGCAAAAGCGACGGTGCCGGCATCACACCTGGCAAGCCAAATGAAAGTGCCATCCTCGCTCGCATTCACTCTGAAGATGAAGACGACAGAATGCCCCCCAAGGGCGAACGCCTCACGAAAGATCAGATCGCCACATTGACGAAATGGATCGAAGAAGGTGCTAACTGGCCTGAAATCAAAGCCGATCACCTGACACTCAATCAGCCAGCGGACGACCTCACCTTCCTGCGCCGAGTCTATCTCGACACGGTCGGTGTGCCTCCGACTTTGGAGGAGATTGGAACGTTCCAGAAAAATCACGATCGCAAAGTGGTGATCGACAACCTGCTTGCCGACCCACGCTGGGCCGACCATTGGATGGGCTATTGGCAGGATGTGCTGGCCGAAAATCCAAACATCCTCAATCCGACACTCAACAACACAGGTCCCTTCCGTTGGTGGCTCTATGAATCGCTTCAGGATAACAAACCCATGGATCTTTTTGTCACTGAATTGCTGAGGCAAAAGGGTAGCGAGCGACTTGGCGGCCCGGCTGGCTTTGGCACTGCCTCACAAAATGATGTGCCCATGGCTGCGAAAGGCACGATCGTCAGTGCTGCATTTCTGGGTGTGGAAATGAAGTGCGCCCGCTGCCATGACTCACCGACAAACAAGTCCATGCAGGAAGATTTGTTTAACCTAGCCGCCATGCTCGGGGCTAAGGAGATCGAGCTGCCAATCACCAGCACTGTTTCGACAGACAAGATCGTCGCCGCAGGCCGCAAGCCGCTCATCCAAGTCACGCTGAAGCCAGGCACCAAGGTGCAGCCGAAATGGCCCTTCGCAGAGTTCTGTGATGAAAGCGCGGCAGCTCTCGCTGTCGATCCCAAGGACACGCGTGACCAGCTCGCTACCATGATCACCGCACCGCAGAACGAGCGCTTTGCTCAGGTCATGGCCAATCGCATTTGGTCACGTTTCATGGGCCGTGGCATTGTCGATCCTGTCGATGACTGGGAGAAGGGGAAGGCCACCCATCCCGAACTACTCAGATGGCTCGGACGCGAATTCGTGCGTGGTGGTTACGATGTGAAAAAACTTGCCCGCATCATCCTGAACTCAGCTGCTTATCAGCGCGCCACGGATTCCACCCTGAAAGAAACCAGCCCTCTCTATACCAGTCCCGCGCCCCGCCGACTCTACGCTGAGCAGATCGTGGACAGTCTCTTTGCTGCCACTGGCAAACCTTTCCGCACCGAAGAAGTCTGCCTCGACATTGACAACACTCGCGACCTCAAAAACGCCATCCATCTCGGCAAACCGCACCGCAGCTGGATGCTCACCAGCACCAGCAACGAGCGCGACCGCCCCAGCCTCAATCTGCCACGCATTCAGGCCGTCACTGACGTGCTGGCCGCCTTTGGTTGGCGCGGCTCCCGGCAAGATCCCACAAGTAAACGAGATGCCGATCCCAACGTCCTCCAGCCCGCTATCCTCAGTAATGGCACTGTCGGCATCTGGCTCACGCGTCTCAGCGACGACCACGGCGTCACGCAGCTTGCTTTGAAAAAACAATCCGTTGATCAGTTCATCGACCAACTCTTCCTCAAACTCCTCACCCGTCATCCCAGCACCGAAGAGCGCGATCTCTACATCAAGCACCTCTCCGAAGGCTATGACACCCGCCTAAATCATCAATCACGAATCATAGAGCATAAATCAACGCGCTCGCGTGTTCCCTATGTGAGTTGGTCCAACCACCTTGACTCCGAAGCTACCACCGTGCGCATGGCCCAAGAATCCGCCGCTCGCGCTGGTGACACACCCACCGACCGCCTCAACGCCGACTGGCGTCAGCGCCTTGAAGACGTCCTCTGGGCCATGCTGAATGCCCCCGAATGGGCCTACAGCCCATGAGTCTGCCGACGGCTTTGGACGAGTTTTGTTCAGGAGGTCACTGGGATTTGGTTGGCTTAAAATCAACCCCATTGGATCCGCTCACGAAAGCGCTGACAAGTGAGGCCTGTGATACGAGCTTGGATGATGAGACCGTAAAAGGTCATTAAGGCGATGAGAGCGGCGGAGAAAAAGGCCGGCAAGATAAAGAGGGAAATTCCTTCGATAAACACGGTGATTACTTTGAGGAGAATCAGGACGACGACAGGAACCCAGTATTCAGGAAGACAGCGTTTGATAGCAGGCAGGACCCGATGGGGCAGTGCGCTGGTTAGCGAATCTGTCATGACGAGGGCGATACAAGCCATGGGAAAATACGCTGCAGAAAGAAAGTAGAGAAGGCTGCCGATGACGCCATCGGCACCACTTTTGCCCTGAGATAGTGCATACAAAAGGGTGGGTGAGAATGAGACGATCGTGACACCGATTATCTTCATAGCCGGCCAAAGAGCATCTTCGGCAACGTTGGTAATCACGGGCCAATCGGGCAGCGATTTGTCACCATTCGTGCTGGTTCCGATGATGTCGAGGTAGTAGGCCGCTAAAAAACCGAAGATACAAAAGAAGGCGATGAGGCCTAGAATCGGTACAATTACGACGAAGGAAAGAGCAATGGTCAGCAATGCGCCTGGAATCAAAATAGACCAGCCATGTTTCCGAGTGGGATAGCTTAGCGCGTCTTTCAGGATGGAGATGGTCCACTCGGTGAAAGCCGCTTCAGGGTTGACCTCGATCTCAGGTTCAGTTTCCTCTTTGGGTTCTTCAACCTTGGCGGGCGCTTCGATGGTTCTTTCAGGCGGAGCTGAAGGCGTTGATTGAACCGCAGGTAGGCTGGGTGGTGGTGGGATATAGGCCGCAGTCGGTTCGTTGGGTTCACTCATAGGCGTCTGGAGATCATCACACGGGCTCAAGACAGACAATGAGAAATATCGGGGCTGTTTCCATGAAGGCAGTGGTGGGTAACTAGATGGATCAATTTTATTGAAATTATAATATGAGTTTACAAATTAAGTTTATTATGGTTAATTAAACTATAACCATATGTTTCATATTCAATCCATCACAAAAAAGTCGTCTCTATTGATGACGGTAGGCTTGCTTTGGCCACTGGCTTCGCAGGCTTATTTGGGTAGTTTTGAAGAAAGCGACGGCTACCGTGTGCCAGGGGTAGGACAGATCAACAATATCCCAAGTGATCCATCGATCGTTGGAGATGCCCAGTTTTATCTGAACAATCTTTCCGCCAATGGGTTCACAGGCATCGTCGCTCCAGGCACTTATCCAAATACTTTAGGCGATGCACGTCACGGGCCGGATGTGTCCCGTTACAATGCTGGCATGTATGGGACGGGCGTGGGTGGCACGGCCATGGATATTGCGGATAACTCAGGTCAATGGCGCGCCATTGCAGGTGGCCGACTCTACGAAGATCGCAATGCGCCTTTTTATACAGGAGGACAGTTTCAGCGGAACTACATTGCTGCCTACGACTACACTGGCGCACGCACTGGGACTCAAGTGCTGAATCTTTTGGCCTATGATCGTGACCTGCGGTACTCCTACAAATTGGATTCCCGAGATTTCAAAGGTACGAATCCGATTGCGACGAGTGATATGCGGATCGATTTGACCTTTTGGACCTGCCCGACAGATGCAGATGATTTGGTGACAGGCATGAATACAGTCGCGATGAGCTTCCGTGACTCGATTGGCCAGGTGCTAGTTGATGTGGGCTATACGGGTGACAATCTTCTCCAATACCGCATCGGAGGCTCCCTCGTCTGGCAAACAACGGCCATCAGCCTCGGCACCCTAGGATGGTCTGAAATCTCCGTATCCATTAATACAGGAGCCAACGACATTAGCTTAGCCGCTCGAGCTTTCAGCGATACGACGGCGATGCTTCAATCATCGGTCAATGTCGTCACGAATCAATCTCTTGGCTTTGATACAGAAAATGTCACAGACATCGAGTTCTCTGCGACTGACGTGGATGGGTTCAAAAACTTCTTTGATGACTTTGATTTCAATACTTCGCTGGCACCTGTGCCAGAACCCGGAAGTGCTGTCATGCTTTTGATCGCAGGCGCGTGTATGATGAAAAGGCGACGGAAAGTCGTTGATTCAATGAGCTGAATCTCACTCTAGTGTGATGCCCTGCCAGTAGGCAAACTCCATGTTCCAACCGTTGGCGTGGGCTTCAAGGTTCAGCGTGATTTCTTGGCCTTCAAACTTGGCTAAATCTATTTCCACACTCTTCCAGCGTGGTTTTTCATGATCCACGATCAAGGTCTTGATCTCTTGGCCATTGGCCATGACTTTGAGTTTCCAGTCGCCACGATCATCGGCCGCTACGTTGAATTTGAGCTTGGTTTTTCCAGCTTGAATTTTCACTTTCCGCTCCAAGCTTGCCGGCGTCTTTTTATCTGGGAAAGGATGCATCATGAGCACATTGGTTTTGCCATGATACTCGGCAAATTTGACAGGGGTCCGTTCGAAGTCCGGGGCACTGACTTTCCAGTCGGGATTCCACAGGCTGACGCTTTCCCAGTCGATGGCACGCCAATTGGTGCCTTTGGGTTTGGCTGGCTCGCCAGTTTCCACGCCTTTGATAAGCAGATCCTTTTTAGCCTTTGTCAGTGGGCCCTCTTCAGGCGGCGCTAAGATGTACCAGATCAAATCGCGGAACATGGCATCTGGCAAAGCTCCGAAACCCATCGGCATGAGGCTTTGTTTCGTGTTTGTCAGTGTCGCGATCTGGTCGCGGGGAACGATCTGTGAAGCTCCACCAGCGCCGAGCAGCTTCACGTGACTCGGCGTGTCTTCAACGACGCGTCCGGCCAGTGTGCGGCCATCCTTGGTGCTGACCGTGAAGTTTTCATAGCCGTTGCCGATGATTTGGTTGGGATCGATCACGTTGGCTAGGATTGCATCAAGGTTGCTGCGTCCGCTGCCGATGAGATCAGGTCCTACCTTCTGTCCGCCGCCATGAAATTCATGACAAACCATGCAGGTTCCTGTGAAGATAAGCTTGCCGTTGGCCAGATCTGGCTCGCCTGTCAAACAAGCCTGCTTCTTTGCTGCGATGAGCGATTTCACATCCTCGGATGAATCCTGCCATGCACCGAGAACCTTGAAGGCAAGGTCGCGTAGCGCTTTGTCCTTACTCGTCGCCAAAGCACGCCGCACCGGAGCAGGGAAGCCGCTGGCACCGACTTGACCTTCGGCAATCGCCTCCAGCATTGCCTTTGTCCAAGTCGTGCGACTGGAAAGTGCTTCAAGAGCAGCGACGCGAATGTTGGCATCCTTTGAAGCTGCCTGTTTGATCAGGGGCACAATGAAATCATCGCCTCCGAGATCTGCCGCCGCACGAATCGCCGCTACGCCGAGCGTGGTGGACGTGCTCGGAGCCAGCAATGGCTTCAGACCTTCCTGCACCGCGTCCGTCTTCACCTTGCGCAAAGATTGCAGCACAGCGATGCGATCCTTCTCCGGTTTCGACGCATCGTTCAATGCACTGATCATCTCTTTCACGGCTGCTTCATCTCCCCAAAGCACCGCGAGCGTTTGGGCGTGCTTACGCACGTCCGCATTTGCCGATGAACGCCATTTCGTCAGACTAGCCGAAACATCCTTCACCGGCTTGATCACGCCGCTTTCCTGGCCTTTGACGAGGCCGTCGAGTGCATGGGCCAGGAGGATCTCATGTGCCGCGATCTTGTCGCAGAACTCGACCGCGAGATCGAGGTTCTCGGCTTCGCGCGTATCGCACAAACGGCGCATGGCTTTGTGGGAGAGGACACGGGAGAGGGGTTGGGTGGTTGGGGCAAGATCAGCAAGCCAATCGACCCAGTCTGAGCTATGACGGTAAAATTTCAGATTGGTCTCTCTGCGTATGAGGTGGGGCTCTAATGACCTCCAAATGGCAAAACTTAATAATGGATCAGGTTCAGATGCTGTTTTCCGGGTAAGATCTGCAAGAGTGAGCTGTCCAGAAAGGAATAGGCTGGGACCCTCAGAATGTTGGGAAACCGTTAATTGGCCAGAATCGGCAATAATGAGCGCATTCGCTACCGCAAACCTGACAGTCGGCTCGGGATCCTTTGCTAACGCTTCCAATCTGAGTGCCAGATGTTCTCCCAGTCTCTCGAGTGGATACTGAAAGTCATCTATGCGTTTGATTGGCTGAAATGCTGAGAAATGCAGACCTATAGCGTTCGCTAGCCATGCTCTCATAACGTAATCACTCTCATTAACCGCTATCAATTCATCTATGGTAGAAATTTGTCCCAAGCTGACGAGAGTCCACATGGCTTCGCGACGTGCTGCGGTCATGTGCTCTGATGCATGATCCTTTTTGATTAACGGAAGAACGGGCGCGTGAGCACTCTTCTCCACCAGCATCCTTCTCGCCATGCGGCGCATCCAGTTGTTGGGATGTTCCAGGGTCTTCACGAGGTCGGCGGTGGCGAGTTTTTTGAGGTCGAGGTCGGTTTGACTGCGGGTGGGTTTGGATTGGTCGTCTTGGACGACGACGCGCCAGATGCGCCCGCGTTCGCGATCCACACCTTCGGGGTTGGCTTTAGCGTTTTGGTAGCAGGGATACTTGTCGCACCAGTCCATGACCCAGAGGAAGCCGTCGGGACCGGTCTGGGTGCTGACGGGGCGGAACCAGCCGTCATTGGCGCGCAGGAAGTCGCGTCGTGGCTCGCATTTGAAGGTGGCACCAACGGGCGTGAGCACTTCTTCGTGGATGGAGTTGTCGTGGATGTTTCCGATGAAGGCGTGACCATGCGTGTCAGCGGGATAACGACCTCCTTGGTAAATTTGAATGCCAGCATAAGCAGCGCGGAAGTGCTTATGTTTGACGATGCTGGGCAGCAGCTCATACGAATACGGATTTTCAGGTGCACCACCTTGGCGCACGTAGATGCCGCCGGGGGCCATGTGGAAGAAGTGGTCGATCACGCAGGCGCTCACGAAGAAGTTGCCCGCAGCGTCGTAGTCGCAGCCCCAGGGATTGCTGGTGCCGTCGGCGAAGACTTCGAACTCCCACTTGGCTTCTTTGTCACGGCTCATCGGCCTTGCGCGGCCAATGCCGGCATCAAATTTGAATCCCTCGCTCTCGGGCTGACCGGGGCGGCGGACTTTGCTGTTGGTGAAGACGCCGTGGGTCATATAAAGCCAGCCATCAGGGCCCCAAGTGAAGCTGTTCACGAGTTCGTGGGTGTCTTCGCGGCCGAATCCGGTCAAACAGACTCGCCAGGCATCCGGTTTGTCGTCGCCATTGTCATCGCGGAAGTGGAGCAGGTGCGGCTGCTGTCCGATGTAGATGCCGTTGTCTCCGCAAAGAATGGCGGAGGCGAGATTGAGACCTTCGACGAAAACGGTGCGCTTGTCAGCTTCGCCGTTGTTATCGGTGTCTTCGAGAATGATGACGCGGTCGCGAGGGATCTTGTCGCCGTTTTTGGGCAGCGGATGGTATTGATCATCCTTGGCTTCACCGCCAAAAGGCGCAGGCAATTCAGAACCTTCGGGGTATTCATAAGCCTCTACGACCCACAAGCGCCCACGATGATCCCAAGTCATGGCGACGGGATTCTGCACCATGGGCTCATGCGCAAAGCAGCGGACCTCGTAGCCCTCCGGCACACTCATTTTTGCGCGGGCTTCTTCCGGCGTGGGGCAGATCGAAGAGGCTGGCGCCCGCTCGCCTTCGATCTCTTTTCCTGCGGAATGGAGAGAGGATGAAAAAGCTACTGTGATTAGCAGGCTGAAAACGATTCGGTGTGTCATTTGTGTCCAGATAGTACAGTGTTTGGTGATTTAACTAACAGACATATTTTAAGCTGAATCGGCCCTCGACAGATTCGCAGACATAAAAAACCCTGCCGTGATCAGATCAGGCAGGGTTTGTAAAAAATAAAGTCAGGGACTACTGTGGCGGAACGCGGAAGAGCTTGCCAGTATAGGGGCATTTCACTTCCATGCCTGTTGGCAGGCCCGTGACATCGACCAATTGATGCTTAGCAGCAAAGGGACTATTCACAAAACCAGCACGACCGGGAATGGAAGAACCATACGGGAGATCTGCAGCTGGAGTTGATGCCGGTGGTGGCGTTGGCGCAGGCGTTGGCTCGAGTTTAGGCTCAGGCGTTGGCTTGGTCATGGCTGCGACGTTGCTATTGACTTCAGGGGCTGGAGTCGAACGTGGTTCTGGGCGTGATTGCGGTTCAGGAGTCCTCGGAGTCACACGTGGCGTGCTATTTACCTGTGGTTTAGGTGTGCTGGCGACGCTAGTAGCAGATCTGGCAGCTCCACCAGGAACAATGAAGGGCTTCTGTGTGTACGGGCAAACAACGCGTGAGCCGCTGCTCATGCCACGGACATCGACTAGGCGTCCTGGAGTGGTGTAAGGGCTGCGGACATAACCTGGAAGATCAGATACAGCTTTGGCAATGGGTAGATCATTCCCAAGCTGTGAAGGTGGTGGCGTATCGAGACGGCGCTGCGCAGTGACGGCTTGAACAGGAGTGCTGCTACGACGACCTGTCACCATTTGATTGGAGGACGAGCGTGTCAGCGGCGCGCCGCTGTTATTCATGTAATAAGTGATCAAGCCACGTGAGCGGATTTCATTCCAAGCTTCCCGTGGGGGTGCCTGGCATGAAACAGCAACGAAGGCGGTGAGGCCGATGAGTGACAAACGGAGGGTCGTTGGTGAGGGTGTCATGACTTGAGCGAGGTTTTTTTTAATATTCGCATTCCCATTTTAGTGAACTTTTTTGTTTTTGCAACAACAATGAGTTCAGGATCTAGAATAACTGCTTTATTATTCACTTTAATTAGATTTATCATAGCTTGGCGATTCTGATTTTTTAGTCCATGAAAGAGGCATGCAATGGAAAGTCATCACTGTCGGCAAGCCTGCACTTCCTTGGGCCAAAGCGGCTCTGGAAGATTATTTATACCGTCTGAAACGAGTCACTCGCATTGAGCATGTTGTGATTCGAGAAGGAGTCCGAGATCAGGTGGAAGCTCAGCTGTTGAATGCGAGTGAAGGAAGTCTGCGAATCATTCTGGATGAACGCGGAAAGGCTCGTCGAAGTTTGGAATTAGCGCAATGGATCGAGCAACACGATTTGCGTGGAACCAAGCGTGCCAGTCTCATCATTGGCGGAGCAGATGGTCATTCGGCAAAGTTTCGTGAACAGGCCGATGAATGTTGGACCTTATCTAGCTATACCCTTCAGCATGAGATTGCTCTGGTCGTGCTGACGGAGCAAATTTACCGCGCTTACACGATCATGAGAAAGGAGCCTTATCATCGAGAATGAAGGTAAAATCAGCAGATTCGATTTTTCATAAAATGAGACTCAAATCTGTGGGCTTTCTCCTTGTTGAGAGGTTAAGGTTGCTTTATATTTAAAAAAAATCTACTTTTGGCCCACTCGGTCTCTCATGTCTTCGTCTGTCCTAAAAAACGTGATCCATCCACGCAACACGCCACCTTCCATCCCTAGATCGGGTGCGGATAATATGGGCAATCCCCATGAGCCTTCTCATGACATGGAACTGATCCTGGGCGTGCTCGTCGAGAATGCGCCAGTCTCGATGGCGATGTTTGATAAACACATGCGCTATATATTAGCGAATCGCGCTTGGACGGATGAATTTGGACTCGCAGGTATTCAGCCACTCATTGGGCGCAGTCAGTATGAGGTCTTTCCTGGACTGCACCCCGGGTGGAGGCAGGTCTATGAGCGAGCGCTTCAGGGACACGTGATCCGCAGTGAACATGATGCTCTCTCAGGGCCTGATGGTGTGCGCATCATTTACCGCTGGGAAGTACGCCCATGGCGCAGGGAAGCGGATGCTTCTGTGGGTGGGCTAATGGTCACTTGTGAACGATTTGGCCAAAGCAAAGAAGGCCGTTCCGATCTTGCAGATGGAAACTCTGAAACACAGGCAACCGCGAGTAGCCAGATGGCCGATTGCTCCCTGCCCATGGTGATGATCGATGCTCACGGCGTGGTACACGCAGCGAACAGCGCAGCCTCACGGCTCTGTTTGGCCAAAGGCCTACAGGAAGGCGAATCAGTTTTTTGGGATGTTTTTGGCGAAGGCAACGAATCGCAGACGCTGAAAGTGCAACTTCTGGAATTTTTTGAAAATCTGGGCGAAAGCACAGAATCATGTGTTTTAACCCTACGTGAAACAGCTTTGCCCTCGATCTGGGCCGCCGCCAATGGGGCTGGCGTGTCCCGTCCTAGTCGTTGGTTGATCGCCAAAGTTAAATCACATGAAGAATCGCCACGCTTTACAGCTGTGGCCTTACCGGCAGAGGCCGCACCACGAGTGGCGTTGGCCCCGGTGAATTTGCCGGCTATCGCCAGTGCCGTCGCTACGATTGCGCAGCCGCCCTCTCCGGAAGGTCTGACTAACAGTTTAGAGCTGCGTCGTCTGCAAGACGATCTTTCCCGCGCTAAACAGGAACTGCGAACGCTGCATGAGGCTGAGCGCACTTTTTCCCAACGTGAAGCTCGGGCAAAGCAGTATTTAGAGGTGCTGCCCTGCGGTGTTTTGGTTTTAGACGAACTCGGCACACCGGTTTATCAAAATGAGCCCTTGGCCAAACTACTAGGCCGCCCATTACGCGGAGATGAAACGGTGGAACAATGGTTAGCTGCCGCCTGCCCGAGTGATCAGCATCGCGAAAATGTCGCTTCTCTCTGGCGTGAAGATGTGTGGCGGCGTCAATTGACCCGTACCTTCTCTCTAGCTACAGCAGATGGCCTGCTGAAGGAGCTTGAGTTTCAGCCCATGAGCCTGCCTGGGGGTGGTCTGCTGATTAGCATTCTGGATTCCACAGAAAAATGCCGCCATGAAGAACAGTTGCGCGCCACCGAGGCTAAGTTTCGCACCTTACTCCAGGAAGCGCCGATGCCAGTCGTGCTGATGGATAAGACCGGAGCTGTCTTTGAAGTTAATCATCGCGCAGAGATCTTGCTGGGACATCCGAAAAACGAACTGCGCCGCTACCCATTAGATGCCTGGCTAGAACCCGAAAGCGGCCAGAGCCGACGGGATCTCGTGCGTCAAATGCAGGACGAAGGCCAGCGCACGGCTGAATTAGAAGTGAACGTGAAGCAGACGGACGGCGCTCCTGTCAGCGCTCACTTGCACCTAGCTCAGGTCACGGATTCAGAGGGTGAGCCTCACTGCACGATTCATTTCTTTGAGCAGAGTGCCGTCGCCCAGCCCATCCAGAGGGTCGAGAATGACATCGTCGCAGAAGAACCGATTCAAGAAGAAGCAGCCACCATGATGCCTGTGACGACAGTCACAGAAACGCTCCTCTTTAAAACCAATGTCAATGGACGCATTAAAGAGTGCACTGAGCGTGGATTGGAGCTGCTGGGGCTGACGGCGGAAGAAGCCGAAGGTCGGCCTCTGCATCAGCACTTCCGCCCTTCAGATGCCAGCGGTTTTTACGCTGAAATGACTGAATTGGCAGAGACCCCGGACCAAGTTGTCGAAACGATCTGCTATCATCAATCGGGGGCGCGCCAGTCCTGTCAGTATAAAGTCAGTCCACGCGGTAATGGCGGCTTTGATTTCGAAGTGACCGAGTGGGCTGAAGTGCAGAGCGAAGTGCCAGTCTCTCAACCAAGCGCGGAAAAAACCGCTCCGCAGGAAGAGACTGAGGCAGCCTCTATCAAAATCACAGAGCTCCAGCCATCCTCGCCGCTGCTGGGCGTGGTGCCCTGGGCCATGATCAATCTACCGCGTGAAAAGCTGCTGCTTTCGGAAACGCATCATCGCATTAAAAATCATCTCCAGATCATCTCCAGCCTGCTGAATCTGGAGTCAAACTCCACTAGCGACGTCTCCGCGCGCAATGCTCTGCGCTCGAGTCAGAATCGAGTGCGGTCGATTGCCGATCTCCATCAGCATCTCTATGAGATCGCCGTCGGCACCTCAGAAGGATTCAATGAGTTTGCCGAAGGCCTGCTGGGTCATCTCCGCGATTGCTACCAACTAACGCTCGATCAAGTGGACGTTCAGTTTGATCTCCAAGCAGGGGAAATCCAGCAGGAGTGGCTGATGCCTTTGGCGCTCACACTGAATGAAACCCTATCCAACTGCTTTGAACATGCTTTCCCAGACGGACGTCAGGGATTGGTCAGAGCTTCTCTAACCTTCAAAGACCAGCAGGGAGAATTAGTTGTTACCGACAATGGCGTCGGCATCCCTGATGATCTGCGCCCAGGCAGCGGCTCTGGGTTGGGCTTAAAAATACTCACAGTTTTTGCCGAACAGATGCGTGGGCAGCTCATTCTGGGTCGGAGTGATTCGGGCGGGACCGAAATAAGTTTGCGATTTCCTATAGCATATGCTGATATTTAGAGCTAGCTTGGTTTTGCTAACTCCAAATGACAGGTTTTGATCGACTCCGCATCCTAATCGTCGAGAACGAAGGGCTGGTAGGCTGTGATATGGCCTCCTGCTTGAACGATCTCGGCTACTGTATCGTTGGCACCTGTGCCAGCGGTGAGGAGGCGTTAAAGAGTTATGATGAATTCCGCCCCGACCTCGTCCTCATGGACGTGCATGTGGACGGCAGCATTGATGGGATTGAAACAGCACGGCAGTTGCAGCTGCGTGGCCCTGTCGCCATTGTCTATGTCACCGCCTGCGCCGATCTGGAGACGGTGAATCGCGCCAGAGAAACTCGTCCTCAAGGTTACTTGCTGAAGCCATTCAGTCATGACGAGCTGCGTCTCACGGTCGAGATCGCTGCCAATCGCATCCAGGAAGAGCAGAGCCGCCGCCGCCGAGAGCAGAGCTATTTTGAGACTTTTGAAAGCTTAGCCGATGGTGTCATCGCCGCTGACTTGGCCGGTGTCATCATTTTCATGAATCCTGCTGCGGCCCGCATCACAGGCTGGGAGCAGAAAGACGTGGTCAACCGTACGCTGCACGAAGTTTTCCGCATCTATGCGGCCAGTGGAGAGCCCGCTAATGTCGAGCTCGCTACGCCAAGTCAGCCTGCGCAAGAACGCACGGTCTGGCTCACAACGCGTCATGGTGCACGTTTGCCAATTCAGGATCGCAGCACCCCGCTTCGCGATCAAAGTGGGCAGCTCACGGGCGTCGTCATTCTCTTCCGGGCACAATCCCCTGAAGCCTTAGCTCTGTCGGACACCCTGACCAGTCCCGCTGATGCCACCGCGCAAGCACCGTTGGTCGATGTCGTCGAGAGCATTTCTGATCCACTCGTTGCATTGGATGGTCGCTGGCGTCTGATTTATGCCAATGCCAGTGCCCAGCATCTCTTTGAGCGTGGGCCTGAGAAACTCCTGGGGGCCAATCTTTGGGATCTCCTGCCTGCGGCGACCAAAGAAACTCACTACGAAGCCTTTGCTCATGCTATGCTGCATCGTGAGCCGGTCAGCCGCGAGTTGTTCTTTGAAGAAAAGCACGTCTGGCTCGAACTGCGCGGTTATCCTTTCGCAGAAGGTCTCTTGATTTTGTGGCAGGACATCACCTCCAAGCGTGAGGAGGCGGAGCGTAAGCACCGCTTAGATCGCCTGGAATCACTCGGCCTATTGGCTCGTGGCTTTGCGCATGAGTTCAATAACTTACTGACCGTTCTGCTGGGCAATCTTTCATTGGCAGAAATGCGCCTGCGTTCCGCCATTCAGTTGCCTGAGCTTCATGCAGCTAAGCAAGCCACCCTTCAGGCCCAGGGACTTGTGCAGCAACTGCTCACCTTTGCACGCGGCGGCGCACCGATTAAACGGCCAACGAATTTTGGTGAAATGGTGGAACAATTCTTCCAGCATCACACTCGCGCCACACGAATCGAGTATCGGCTGGAAGTCTCGCCTCACTTACCCACCGTCGCGGTCGATCCCGCGCAGATTCGTCGTTTGCTGGCCAATCTGGTCCGTAATGCTGAACAAGCTCAGCCTGAAGGCGGCGTGATCACTGTGCGCTGTTATGCACCTGACGCCGGAGAAATGTTCCCGCACGATGCCACCAGTGATCCAGCCGATCCACCTCTAGGCATCGTCATCGAGGTGCATGATCGTGGAGAAGGCATCCTACCCGACAATCTACCGCACATTTTCGAGCCGTATTTCAGCACAAGAAAAGCCGAAAACGCCACCGGACTCGGACTGACCGTCTGTGAATCCATCGCTAAAGCCCATGGTGGTTCTCTTTCCGTCCGCAGTGAGTCAGGCAAAGGCACCAGCGTACGCTTTTATCTTCCGGTCGATGCCGATGGTGAGGAAGTTGATGCCCTGGGACTCAGTCGCGCCTTTGAAACGGCACCGCAAACGGCCGTCACACGAATTCTCGTTTTAGAAGACGATCCGTTGGTCAGAAATCTGATTGTCAGAAACCTCAGCAGCCAAGGCTACGAAATCACCGAGACGGCTGAAGGCAGCGAGACCGTGCGTGTTTATCAAGAGTCACTGAACGCAGGCCGCCGCTTTGATCTGGTCATCCTGGACCTCTCCATCCCCAATGGCATGGGCGGCGTCCGCACCATGGAGCGTCTGCGTCAGATCGACCCCGAGGTCACCGCCATCGTCTCCAGCGGCTATTCAGACGATCCGGTCATGGCCAAGCCAGCCTCGTATGGTTTTGCGGCCGTGCTTCCAAAGCCCTATGAACCCGCGGACATGCTGCGTCTGGTGAAAAGCGTCATCACGGCACGGTCCGTCGGCAAGTAGGCCTTGAGTGGCTTCATTTGATCCGCCTCTTCTTCGTTATCGATGCGTCTGATCAGCGAAGATACTCAGTTCTTGGTTCTTGGTTTGGGGCTGCTTGGAATTTGAAAAACCATTCTTTCCCCGTTCCAATCTCTCGCAGCAACAGTGTGGTTTATTTGAGAGCAAAAAGTGGGCTGGCAAACCCACAACACTCTCGGGAGGTTAAATCGTTGCAGGCAATTCTTGCGGTTTTCATCAGACCTTCGTAATCTGTCGGCCCTCTACATGAAAATTGGCTTTAACTTACTCCTCTGGACCGGTCACGTGACCGATGAAAACTTCCCTGTCATCGAAAAACTCAAAGCCGCTGGCTATGACGGCGTCGAGATCCCTATCTTTGACGTGAGCGATCCATCTCACTTCGCTAAGATCGGCCGAGTGCTCAAAGACAATGGCCTGGAAGCTACCGCCGTGACCGTTTTGCCCGATGAAGAGCACAACGCCATCAGCCCAGTGGCCGCGAATCGCCAAGGCGCTATCGACCATCTCAAGCGTGTCATTGATTGCGCTCATCAAGCCAGCGTGCAGACCTTGGTCGGTCCGTATTATCAAGTCCTCGGCAACTTCACTGGCAAGTATCCCAGCGAAACAGAGCTCGACAACGCGGCTGCCGTGCATCGTGCCATCGCGCCTGTGGCGGAAGCTGCTGGCATGAAGTGCGGTATTGAGGCGCTGAACCGCTTTGAGTCCCATCTGCTCAACACCATGGAGCAGGCCGCCAGCTACGTGAAGCGTGTCAATCACCCGAACTTCGGCACGATGTATGACACCTTCCATGCGAACATTGAGGAAAAGTGCCCCTTTGCTGCCATCGACACCGTCTTTGCTTCAGGCAAACTTAATCACGTCCACATCTCTGAAAATGATCGCGGCACACCAGGGCGCGGCCATATCAACATCACTGAGCAGATTCAGCATCTGAAAAAGATTGGTTATGATGGCTGGATGACCATCGAGGCCTTTGGCGGCTCACTGCCTGATCTTGCTGCTGCTACCCGCGTCTGGCGTGATTTCTTCCCCACGACTGAGCAAGTTTACCTCGAAGGTATCGATCTGATCAAAAAATCTTGGAACAGCTAGGCCCAAGCCTTCGTTTTAAAAGTCCTCGAATATCTCATGACAACCGAAACTACCCCAACTACACGCCGTGATTTCATCGGCAAAACCGCCGCTACCGCAGGCGCACTCACCGTCGCCCAGTCTGCTTGGGCTGCTGGCAGTGACAAAATCAAAGTCGGCCTCATCGGCTGCGGCGGTCGCGGATCAGGCGCGGCCAATCAAGCTCTGAGCACCAAGCAGGAAGGTGTCGTCCTTCATGCCGTGGCAGACGCTTTCAAAGAAAAAGCCGATGGCGCGCTCTCCAATCTCCGCACCAAACATGCTGAAAAAGTGCAGGTCGATGACTCCCGCATTTTCA
Source organism: Verrucomicrobiaceae bacterium (assembly GCA_027486585.1). GTDB lineage: Bacteria > Verrucomicrobiota > Verrucomicrobiia > Verrucomicrobiales > Verrucomicrobiaceae > Prosthecobacter. The sequence continues at coordinate 143,710 of JAIXOU010000141.1, forward strand.
GTGGATTGGACGGCTACAAGCAGGTCATTGATTCCTGTGACCTCGTCATTCTGACCACACCTCCCGGCTTCCGCCCGTATCACTTTGAAGCCGCTGTGAATGCTGGCAAAAACATCTTCATGGAAAAACCCGTCGCTGTGGATAGCCCCGGCGTCCGCAAGGTGCAGGAGATGGCGAAAGTCGCTGACGAAAAGAACCTGAAAGTCGTTGTTGGCCTTCAGCGCCGCTACCAGAACTGCTACATTGAAGCCCTGAAGCAGGTCAAAGAAAACGGCATCATTGGCGACATCGTTTCGGGTCAAGTCTATTGGAATGGCGGCGGCATCTGGTTCCGCGACCGTCAGCCAGGTCAATCAGAGCTGATGTATCAGATCAACAACTGGTACTACTTCACCTGGCTCTGCGGTGACCATATCAACGAGCAGCACATTCACAACATCGACGTCGCCAACTGGTTCATCGGTGGTCACCCGATCAGTGCCCAAGGCATGGGCGGTCGTATGCAGCGCACCGAGAAAAAGACCGGCCAGCTTTATGACCATCACTACGTCGAGTACACCTACGCCAACGGCGTCCGCGTGAACAGCCAGTGCCGTCATCAGTCCGGCGTTTACAATGCCGTGCGTGAAGAATTCACTGGCACCAAAGGCAAAATCTACCTCATCAACAGTGGTGCTTGTTACGCGGTCGATCACAAAGGCAACACCATTTGGAAGTATCGTCCAGCGGGTGAACCCGCCGTGGCCGCAGAAGGCGAAGCCAAAGGCAAAAAAGCCCGTCGTGGCAGTGATCCTGATCCATACCAGATCGAGCACGACACCCTCCAGGCCGCGATTCGCAACAACACCCCGCTGAACAATGCCTACTATGGCGCCGAGTCCACCATGACCTCTGTCATGGGCCGCATGGCTACCTATTCTGGCAAAGAACTCACCTGGGATCAGGCGCTGAACTCCAAAGTTCAGCACATGCCTGCTATCGTCACTGCTGAGACCGAACCACCGGTCAAGCCAGACGCCGATGGTGGCTACCCGATCGCTATTCCTGGGAAACCAGGTGTTGAGATCATCTAAGTTCTGAGGCCAGCTTTGGCTTCTCATTCAACCCCAGCCCACAGCGATGTGGACTGGGGTTTTTATTGAAGAGAGAGCTCATCGTGAGCTAGGTTCAATCCTTCGGAGAATAGAGTGCCACAAGAGCGGCTCCGATGGCTTGGGACAGTTCACCTAGCGTCGCGGGGACGAGCTGTAGCTCGGCACGTTGTTTGGGGAATAAGTAAGGCAGCGCTGCCTCGCGGATGCCGCCGAGATAACGATCGCGGAATTCGGGAGTCGTGCTGTCAGGGTCCATGAGACCACCGCCGATGACCACGATGCCTGGGTCGAGGGCCATGGACAAATTAGCCACATGAAGTCCAAGGGCGCGGGCCTGGATATCAAAGATCTGAAGGGCTAAAGCATCGCCCTTTTGGGCAAGGCCACGTAGAGAGAGGCCTTTGTTTTTTGGCGTCTCGGTGCTGATGGCCAATGGATGATCTGGATACTTGGGCAGGAAGAATTCGAGGAATTGCGGCAGGCCAGAGATGGTGGAATAGGCCTCAATGCAGCCCCAGTCGCGTCCGCAGCCACAACGGAAAGCTGGAACTTGATCTAGACCGTGGCCGAGAAGATGGCGCGGGATAGGCATGTGCCCACCTTCCATGCCTGCTAGGTGATCACCGGAAAGAGGCAGGCCGTTGGCATCTACATAGGCAGCGCCCAGGCCAGATCCCGGAGCTAAAAGAAGCACGCTGGCTTTGGACTCGCCACGAACACGGGCAGCCTCACCGACGCCACCAAAGTCGCCATCATTGCCTGCAAAAAGAGGAATGGAACGGCCTGCGGCCTTGGCGATAGCGGCCGAGTAATCAGCGTGGAAATTCCAACCTGTGAAGCTGTCAGGCAAATTGGAGGATTTATCCAGAACGCCATAACTCTGGTAAGGTCCAGGGAGGGCAAGGCCGGCCGCGGCGACTCGATCCCAAGTGAGGCCATTGTCCTTGAGAAAACCTTCAGCGCCTTCGACCCAGCCCGCCACGACGGCTGCGGTGCCGTTTTGTGAATTGGTGGAGCTTTGTCGCAGTTGACGAGAAACAGGCTCACCGGATGCAAAGACGCCTCCAGTTTTAGAAGTGGTGGCTCCAGAGTCGGTGCCGAGATAGATGTCACGGATGGGGGTTGGCATAGCGGCTGACAGATAAGTAGGAAATGGCCAATGGTCGAGCAGAATGCGTTCATGAGGAACGTTGCCGACTTTGAGTGTCAACGGTCTCTCCATTCTAGCTGGATTGGATGTTCAGCTTATTTATCAGCAGAAATGGGCTCCTCGTGTATTCACATAAACCGAAAAGAGACTCTGACTGGCAGTGATGAAAAGACGATTTCTTTTGGGTCCACCAAAGCACAGATTACTGGCTGTCTCAGGAAGTTTGATCAGGCCAATGCGCTGTCCTTCGGGGCTGAAGACATGCACGCCATCAAAGCCATCGCCTACCCAACCGGCGCTGGCCCAAACGTTGCCATTCACATCACAGCGCACGCCATCTGAGCCGCCCTTACCCTTGGTGTCTGATAGAGCGCCCTTGTTGACGGCGAACGTTTTGCCTTTGCCCAGTTTCACAGAGTCGATCACATCATAGCTCAGGATGTTTTTTGGCTCCCCAGTATCCACGACATAAGGCTTCTTGTAGTCGGGGCTGAAACACAGGCCGTTTGGTTTCGTCAGCTCATCCGTGACCTTTTCGATCTTGCCATTTGGATCAATTCGGTAAACGGCTTCCTTGTGATGTAGCTCACCTTTGTTTCCCTCATAATCCATCATGCTACCATAACCGGGGTCGGTGAACCAAATGCCGCCATCAGGATGTACCACGGCATCATTGGGGGCATTGAATGGCTTGCCATGAAAGTCAGCGGCTAAAACGGTGATTTTGCCATCCAACTCATAGCGGACGACTTTGCGTGTCGCGTGTTCGCAAGAGATTTGCCTGCCTTGAAAGTCAAAGGTGTTGCCATTGCTGTTGTTGGCATTGTTTCTCAGTGTTGAGATATGACCATCTTCGGGAAGGTAGCGCATTTGCGCATTGTTTGGGATATCACTCCAGACAAGGTAATTGCCAGAACCATTCCAGGCAGGACCTTCGGCCCAAAGCATGCCGGTGTGAAGGCGGCGGATCGGTGAATTGCCCTGGACGAGTTTGTCAAAGGCTGGCTCAAGAGAAATGATGTCTGGATCTGGATAACGCTCAGGGCTCATTCCAGACCAGTCGCGTGCAAAGGCACAGGTGGCAGCGGAAACGGTTAAACTAGAGAGGAAGGCGCGGCGTGAGGTGCTCATGAGAAATACGTCTTTAGAGAGTCGTCTCGTCTCATGCAAGCTTTCAAAAGGCCCATTAACTTGGCCGACCTGCCTTTTTTAAATAGCTAACGCATTCTCGGCATCACCAAAATGGGTGGTGCGTAGGCCCATGCGGTCCATGAGGGCGATGTGGAGGCGGCAAAGCTTGCGGTTTGGGTCAGCGCTGAGGTCGTGAAGGCGACCGCCCTGGATGCTGCCGCCACCACCACCGGCGAGAACGACGGGAAGCTGCCGAGAATCGTGTGCGTTACCGTCAAAGAGGCTGCTGGTAAGCATGATCATGCTGTTTTCCAGCAGAGTACGCTCGCCTTCATTGGTGGCCTGCATTTTAGCCAGGGCCTCTCCCCAGAGTTTCACTTGGTGCTCATTGACACGCTGATACATGCTCAGGCGGTGCTCATCATTGGCATGATGAGATAATTCATGAATGCCGCCGCTGATGCCATCAAGGCTTGGAAAGCGCATGTTGGAGAGGTCGTTGTTCATCATGAACGTGGCCACACGAGTGCGGTCCATTTGGAAGGCCAGGACCATGATATCAAACATCAGCCGGAGGTGATCTTCAGCGCTGGTCGGGATGCCGGCCGCTGGGCGTGGTATCGTGGGGGCCTTGACGCTAGGCTGCCAGCCAGAACCGTTGGTTTCGACCTGGCTGATTTTTTCGGCCAATTCGACACGCTGTTCGATCTCGCGGACGGAGGTGAGGTATTCGTCGAGTTTCTGCTTATCGCGCTGACTGAGTTTTGGCTTCAGGCCGTTGGCGTCTTCTAAGACGAGATCGAGGATGCTTTTGTCGCGCTTCCGGCGGCTACCGTCGTCAAAGAGTTGGTCGAAGGCCTGCTGGGGAAATATTTCCTTCGGAGCAGGGGTGGTGGGTGTGCTCCATGAGATGTAGGCGGAGTAGATGCTGGTGAAGCCGGAGTCAGTGCTGTAGCTGGGCCGCTCGGTGCCTAGCACGATGCTCGGGATCGGGGTGAGTTTTCCTGTCTGGGCGGCGATGAGCTGATCCATGGTGGTCCCCACTTCCACGTCAGTGGTGGTTTTTTTCACCTTGAGTCCGCAGAGGACATTCATTTTTGGATAATGCCCGCCTTCGCCTTCGACGGTGGTGGGATTCCAGAGTCCTTTAAAAACGCTGATGTGTTTTTTGAGGGGCTCAAGCGGAGACAGCGACTTCATGAACTCCATGCCACTGGCACCTGTGGTGGCACCCCAATGGTGAGGATTCACGCCATTGCCCGTGAAACAGACCGCTAGACGGCGCGGGGCCACGTTGCTCTTCAGGGACTCGGCTCCGAATGAACACACGGACTCTAGCCAAGGCAGGCCAAGGGCGACTCCGCTGCCACGGAGGAATTTGCGACGAGATAGATTCATAGGGGGGAAGTTTGTACGCAGGCCAGAGGCCAAAGTTTGCGTCGATTCCCACGGCTTAACCGCCGAGGCCGACGGCGTCACGGACGCGGTTGAGCGTCTTCCGAGCCACGGTGCGGGCTTTTTCAGCGCCTTCTGCGAGGACGCGATCCACATACTTCGGGTCGGCGACGATCTCTGCGCGGCGTTCGCGGAAGGGGGCAAAGTGCTCGGTGACAGCGACCAAGAGGCGCTTTTTGAAGTCGCCATAGCCAATGCCGCCGCGCTGGAAGTCGGCGATCATGGTGTCGTAATCGGCAGCTGAGGCGACAAGCTTGTAGAGGGCTAGGATGCTGCTGTCTTCGGTCGATTTTGGGGCCTCCACAGGGGTGGAGTCGGTCTTGATCCCCATGATTTTCTTTTTCAAGGCAGCAGGTTCTTCAAAGAGCTGGATGGTGTTGTCGTAGCTCTTGCTCATCTTTTGGCCATCTAGGCCCGGGACCACGGCGGTCTCGTCACGGATGCGGGGATTGGGCAGTTTGAAGAGACCTTCTCCAAAGGCTTCATTCATCTTGATGGCGATGTCACGGGTGACTTCGACATGTTGCTTTTGATCTCGGCCAACAGGCACGACATCGCTGTCATAAATGAGGATGTCCGCTGCCATGAGCACGGGGTAAGCAAAAAGGCCGTGGGAGGCGCTGATGCCATTGGCGACTTTGTCTTTGTAGCTGTGGCAGCGCTCTAGCAGGCCCATGGGCGTGACGGTGCTGAGGATCCAGGAGAGTTCAGTATGCTCGGGCACGTCACTTTGACGAAAAAAAACGCACTTCGTGGGATCTAGCCCGCAGGCCAGGAAGTCGATGGCGAGATTACGCACATGATCCCGCAGCAGTTTGCCATCGTGGATGGAGGTGAGGGAGTGGTAATCGGCGATGAAATAATAGGCATCACCTTCATGCTGGAGCTTCAAAGCAGCTTCCATCATGCCGAAGTAATTGCCGATGTGGAGACGCCCACTGGGTTGGAGACCGGAAAGAATACGCATAGGCCCCAGTCATGGCGGAAGGCTAGCCTGCGTTCAAGTGAGAAGCGTCATGAACATCAAGATGATTGCTTTACGGCGGGGTTCGTGCTTGAAAGCTTGTATTCATTCTGTGTCTGACGATTTCTCCAATGCTCCCACGACGTTTTATGCCCGGCCGGACATGAACGGGGATTCGTCTGCAAAGCCTAGTTCTGGGCCAATAGCCGCCGCTGTTGCAGGACGCTCAAAAGATCCGCTGAAGGACAATGATGGCTGGATCAATGGCAAATTCCATCTGCTGGAAAAGCTGGGGGAAGGTGGCTTTGGGTTGGTTTACAAGGCGGAGCAGACGCAGCCGATCCATCGTTTCGTGGCAGTAAAGATTCTGAAAGCGGGGATGGACACGCAGCAGGTCATCGCCCGATTTGATACGGAACGGCAATCGCTGGCGCTGATGGAACATCCGAATATCTCCCGTGTGCTCGATGGGGGTGAGACAGAGCGCGGGCTGCCGTATTTTGTCATGGAACTGGTGCGTGGGCGCTCCATCACGGTTTACGCGAAGAATAGGCAACTGAGCATCCAGCAGCGGATCGAGCTTTTTATCCCTGTCTGTCAGGCCGTGAATCACGCGCATCAGAAGGGGATCATTCACCGGGATCTGAAGCCATCTAACGTGATGATCATGGAGGATGGTGAGTCGCCGGTGCCAAAAGTGATCGACTTCGGCATCGCGAAAGTCCTGGAGCAGAAAGATCTGAGTCAAACGCTGATGACAGGCATGGATCAGCTGGTCGGCACGCCCGGATTCATCAGTCCTGAGCAGATCCAACATGGTAGCTCGCATGTGGATACACGCTCAGATGTGTATGCTCTCGGCAGCATCCTCATGGAGTTGCTGACGGGGAAGCCGCTGATCAATGCCATGGATCTGGCGCAGAAGCCCATGCATCAAATTCTGCGTGATCAGGTAGAGCTGGACCCACCGCGTCCGTCGTCACGTGAGCCTTCGCTGAAAGGGGACCTCGACTGGATCATCCTGAAAGCTTTGGAAAAAGACCCCGCGCGCCGCTACCGCAGTGCCGATGAATTGGCCGATGATCTTCGCCGCTATTTACACGATCAGCCTGTGCTGGCGACGCCCCCGAGCCGTCGCTATTTGATCGGCAAGTTTGTACGGCGGCATCGCGTGGGTGTGGCGGCTAGCCTTGCGGTGGCCTTCGCTGTTTTAGCGGGAGGAATCACCAGCACGGCCCTTTATTTTATCGCTGAGCGGAATCGCGCCGAAGCCGATCTAGGGCGGGAAAATTTGAGGAAAGAGTTCTCACGATCCGATGAACAAATGGCGCATATGCTGGCGCAGCGCACCGACTACACGGAAGCCGTGGCTTGGCTCTGCCGCGCGCTACGCACTGATGCTGGAAATCGCCTTGCAGCCACGAATTTACTAACGCTTCTGGAGCACAAACATCTGCTGCATCCTTTGACACCAGCGCTGCCTCTACCCGCAGGCACGGTCGAGGCCAGGTTGATCGCGGTGAGCCGGCAGGAAGACTGTGTCGTCGCCGTTTCCAGTCCAAAGCCCACCGTTGGTAGTCAACGTCAAGAGGTGCTGAGTCTTTGGAATATCAAGACGCAAGCGCGGCGTGACCATCTGCTCCCTCTAGGCGTGGTGACAACAGCTTTGCAAATGACTCAGGACGGTTTGCAATGTTACTTAGCTCAGGATGATGGCCAAGTTGTGCTTTGGTCTCTCCGAGAGCAGACTGCTGTTCCACTATCACCGATCATGCCGCCTGTTCTGGGCAAAAAGCATCAGTCAGCTTTGTGCATGACGCTTTCTGCAGATGGTCAAACTCTCGCCGCTGGTGGTGAAAATGGCACTGTGATCATCTGGGATCGCCGTCAGCCATGGGCTGCCGGCGTGATTCTAACGACCCCGGAAAGCACCTCCGAAAGTGGCCCAATAACGGCTTTATCCATGGATACCGCAGGCGGTGTGCTAGCAACCGCTGGCAATCCTTTGACGGTGATCCAGGGGCGGCAGCGCGGTATTGTAAAAGTTTGGGATGTAGCCAAAAAGCAACCGCTAGGTGAGGCCATCCAAGTCGATGAGGGGATCGGTGCCATCGCCGTCAACCGTTCGCGAGAGATGGTCCTCATCGGTCTGCACAGTGGCGTGGTGCATGTGCTGAATTATCGTGCTTTGGAAGAGATCATACCGGATCTCAATCATCCTTCCACGATTACCAGCCTCACCCTGAACCCTGATGGCACGATGCTGACTGTCGGAGACGGCAGTGGTTATCTGCATGCTTGGAATCTTAACAATGGCAGACCACGCTTTCCAGCACAGGCTCATGACGGGGAGATCCTGCTCACTCATCAGGCTCCGACTTCGGGTCTGATCACCAGTGTCTCACGTCATGGCGAGCTACAAATTTGGAACACCCTGACCAATCAACATGTGCAACATCGGCTGCAGCACAGCGTCGCTGAAGTGAGCTTAACAGATGATGAATCGATGCTAGCCATGGCACCACGGTACGAACCTTATGTGCAGGTTTGGAGCATTTATCAGCGCATGAGCACGAGGCGTTTTTTGGCAGCAGCAGATCATCCTGATTTTGCTCCGCCAGCGCTAGCCGCGGATGCACTCGAAGTTTTCCAAAAAGCGGCCACTCTGGGCTGGAATCCAGGGCGATCCCTAGTCGCTACAGCAGATCCTGAAGGTCGAGTGATGGTGCGCGATGCCAGCACAGGAAAGGAGCGTGGCGTCGAGTTCCAGCATCCTCCGGCAATCGGGGCGGTCGCTCTGTCGGCAGACGGGCACCTCGCGATCACCTCTGGGCGCGATCAGGAAGTCCGATTCTGGGATGGAATCACTGGCAAGAGCAAAGGCATTGTGATTCGCCCTGGCAACTTTGTCAGTGAGCTGGCGCTGAGTCCAGACGGTCAATTCCTGGTTACAGTGACGGATCAGGGTGAGCTGCGTGTCTGGGATACAGCACAGGGGTATTGTCACACTCCCGCCATTTATTTAGAACCTGGGATTGAGGCGCTGCGAGTCTCAGACGATGCTCGCTTGATTCAGTTCCGGCTGAAAAAGCAGGGTTGGTTCTCCATGCCGATGCCGCCCGAGGCCGCTGCTCTTCCGACCTGGTTTCTCGACCTCGCTGAGGCCTTGGCTCGCAGGCGGCTTTCCCCAGAGGGTAAATACATCTCGCTCAGCTTTGAAGATGTCCAGCGCGCTATCGCCGCCGTGCCGAGACAAATTTCTCCAAACGAGGAAACAGCCATGCGCTGGACCAAGTGGCTGCTTGAAGATGCCGAAACCCGACCGCTGGCACCGACTGAGGATGAGCCTTTAAAAGCGTACCTGAAATCGATCCAGCCACAGGAAGCCGCAGCTGCCGAGTTGCGTCGGTTCCGAGCTATCTTGGAGTAATGCTAAAAGGCTGCATAAAAAGAGGCTTGGCGGCGTTTGAATCATCCTGTTAAATTCACGTCCATCTCTATGAGCCAAACCAACTCGTCCCGTCGTTCCTTCCTCACCACCGCTGCTGGCGCAGCTGCGGCCCCATTCATCCTTCCTGGCCGTATTTGGTCAGCCGATGCCGCTCCTAACAGCCGCATTCGCATGGGCTTCATTGGAATGGGCAAGCAGATGGGTGGATTGATCAATAAATTCCTCCAGTATCCTGAGATCGAAGTTGTGGCTGTTTGTGACGTGTATGCCTTCCGCCGCGAGATGTATCAGACCAAGGTAAACGAACATTACGCCAAGAATGGCGGCACCGGTAAGCCTTGCGACGCCGTGAACGACTTCCGCAAGATCACGGAACGTGAAGACATCGACGCTGTTTGCATCGCCACACCGGATCATTGGCATGCCATCATCACCAATTCAGCTCTTAGCCACGGCAAAGACGTGTATTGCGAGAAGCCACTCACGCACAACATCCATGAGGCCGTGTCAGTGGTGGAAACCATGAAGAAACACAATCGCGTGCTCCAGACGGGTTCGATGCAGCGCTCCAGCAAAGAATTCCGCATCGCCTGTGAACTCGTCCGCAATGGCGTCATTGGCGACATCAAAACGGTCACGGTTACCTTTGGTGATCCTGCCTGGCCAAACAAATACCCTGAAGAGCCAACGCCTGAAGGTCTCGACTGGAATCTCTGGTGTGGCCCAGCACCGTTGGCTCCCTTCAATCACGAGCTCTGCCCTGTTGGCGAAAGCAAAACCTTCCCGAACTGGCGTAAGACCCGTGAGTACGGTGGTGGCATGGTGACGGACTGGGGAGCCCATCACATCGACATCGCTCAATGGGGTCTCGGGATGGACGAAAATGGCCCTGTCGAAGTCCGCGCACCTGCCAATCATGAAACCGCCAAGCGCGGTGGACAGCTCGTCTATGCCAATGGCACCGTGCTCACTCACGCTGAAGGCAGCATGGGTTGTACTTTCCATGGTACCGAAGGTGAAGTGAACGTCGGTCGTGGGAAGTTTGCCCTCACCATGGGCGGTAAGGATAAATTCGCTTTCCGCGGCAAAGATGAAAGCAAAGGCACCTCCGTCGATCGTGAAGTCGCCCTGGCCGAGCGTGAGTTTTTGAAGGATGCCAAAACCAAGCTCTATGTCAGCAAGGATCAGATTGCCGACTTCATTGCCTGCATGAAAAGCCGCCAGCAGCCTATTTGCCACGCTGGCGTTGGTGCCAGCAGCGCCATCTCCTGTCACCTCATGAACTTCGGCTACTGGCACGGGGCTAACATCAAATGGAACCCGACCGAGCACAAATTCATCAGCGGCGGCGACGACAAATGGCTCACCCGCGACTACCGCGGCGAGTGGAAGGTCTAATTACCCAGCTTTAATTTAATTCATTTAAAGCGGCCTCGTGAGGGGCCGCTTTTTATCTTTTACGGCCAAAGAATCGCCGGGCAGCCATACGTTTTTAAGGCTTAATGGGGGATCAATCTCGGTCCACTCAGTTTCTTCCCTTGATGTCTCCTTGGTGGTCTCAGTCGCCAAGCATCATGACCGCAAAAACCTAGCCAGCACAGCGATCACCAAACCGCAGCCCGCAAGACAGAGATACACCTGTTTAAATGGTTCAACATCACTCGCGGCATTGCCAGATAGTGCGATGGCTAGAGCGACTCCGAGGGAACTGCCAAGCTGGCGGATGGCGTTGTTGACCGCACTGCCAACGCCGAGGCTATTTGCCTGTAGGCCTTTAACAGCGGCACCAGCGAGAGTGGGCAGCATGAGACCAATGGCGATGCCTCCGATGATTTGTCCCGGTAACCAAGTGCCAAAGTAGTCAGGTTCAGCCGCGATGCGCCAGACAAGCCAAAGATTGCTGAATGCAAACAAGACACCGCCGATGGTAAGCAATATGCGCGCTCCCCAATGCGCTTGTTGTTGGCTGACGATGACGGCGAAGACTGTCGCAAGCAGAGGGCCGGGGGTCGCCGCTATTCCCGCCATGGATTGTGCATAGTGCCAGACGCCAGTGAAGAAAAGATAGAAGGCCAGAAACATCATGCCAAAGGCCATGCCTAGAACGAGCGTGGCAAGGCTAGCCCAGCGATAATGGGTGTCAGCAAACAGCCGAAGATCCAGTGCAGCATCGGTCCGTCCACGGGCATGAATCAGAAATCCAATGAGGCAGATGATGCCTAGCATCATTGGGATGACGATGGTGAAAGAGGGCCATGCTCGCTGACCTGCTTCTGCCAACCCGTGAGCCATACTGCCTACACCGACGATCAGCAGCAGTGTACCAATGACATCTACACTTTGATTGTTGTCGCTGCCCCTACTTTCGGCCAACCGGGGGCGGCCAAACCAAAGTACGGCCAGGCCAATCGGCACATTGACGAGGAAGATCATGCGCCATGAAAACCACTCAATGAGTAGAGACCCAATCAATGGCCCCAGCGCAGCGGCCAGTGCGCCAACTGCACTCCAAAGCCCTGCTGATCGCGAGCGATGTTCATCGGCAAAGGCGGAGAGAATGAGTGCGAGTGATGCCGGTGAAACTAAGGCCGCAGCCACAGCTTGCACCACGCGTGAGCCGATGAGCATCGCCGGACTTGTGGCAAAGGCACAGGCCGCTGATGCCAAAGTGAAACCTGCGATCGCCATGAGAAAACATCGACGGTGGCCCAATCGATCTACCAGTTTACCCGCAGGCACGAGCAACGCAGCATAGACGATGGTGTAGCCATTGAGCGTCCACGAAAGCACTGCCACGGAGGAATTAGCAAACTGCGCTTTCAGCGCTGGAAAGGCTGCCACGACGACCGTCGCATCCAGCGAGACCATGAAAATGGTAGCTGCTGCCAACCAAAAGGTCTGCCAGGCGAGCTGTGTGCCTTTCTCATTCATAAGCCGGTGCTGTTTCGAGCAGGCGGATAGCCTCATCCCAGCTCATTGGCAGTGAACTCGCAGGCAAGGTCACTGTGATGAAACGCATGTTTTGCGCTGTGTTACGACTGTTACGCACCGCAGCCAGATGGATGGGAGATTTGCTGAAATGATCCCTAGACGCCTCGTCTTTCCAGGCCGTCATGGTCCATGCCTTATTTCCGATGAGTTGAAAACGGAACGAGTAACCGACAAGACCTGCTTGATTCGGCAGATCAGCCAAGACACGTTTGGTATCGACAAAAAAGGGCTTCCGCTGCCCCTTCTGATGCTCGACGGCGCTGAGAGTCACGATCACCGTGGCATCTGGAGATACCGACTCCACTCGGCGAAAAGGTGCCGTGTAACTGCATCCGCTAATCAATGTGAACAGGCCCATGAGAATGATGATGCTAATGAACCACAGGGCTTTCTTCATGGTCTGATAGAAGTTTTGGAAAGCCCCGCAAGAACGAGTTCCATCTGCTTCCGGTGCAGTTGCATGTGAAAGCCGGTCATGAAGTGCCAAGCTGCGGCATCCATCTGACCGAACCATGGGTGCGGGAAGGTCAGCGTGGTTTTGAGATCACTCTGGGCAGCCACTGTCTTTTCGAATTCAGCACAGCTTGCCTCAAAATCGGTAATGGTCGTAGCATCGACTTGCTCGCTGGGTTTCACGGCAGCAGTGCTCGCAGCTCCCGGAGGAATTTTGCCAGCACACAGGCTGGCGATCACACCTGCAAGTTGATCATTCACAATGCGCAGATGATCTGCGGTCATGAGCAACGACCAATAGCGACTGCTATCTTCCAGACCGGGCAGACGCTTGATCAAAACAGGTGTCAGCAGTTGTTTCGTTGGTGTGCTTTGCAGCAAGCCAAGAATGGCATCACGCTCAGTGGCGAAAGTGGCTGCTGCAGCCTCACGGCTCGTACGCTTAGCCTTCCAATGAATCATCAGATTGGCAAAAAAGCGTTCGATCTTGGGTAGGCCGGCACCTGGAGCTGCGAGTTTCGGGAGTGGATTCATACTTGCACAATGCAAGTGATTTACTTGTTGATTGCAAGTAAATAATTCGGCAATTTACTTCATGCCAAAGTCCGCCCCCAAAACAGCCAAGCCTTCCACGCGTCGGTCGCCCTGCCCGGTTTCCTGTGCTCTCGATATCTTCGGTGATCGCTGGACGCTCCTCGTTATCCGCGATCTCATTTTGGGGAGAAGTCGCTTCAAGGACTTCCTCACTTCACCCGAAGGCATACCTACCAATATTCTTACCGAGCGCTTGAAGCGCCTGCTCGAACATCAAGTCGTCACCCAAGTCTGCGCTGCCGAAGGTAGCAAGCATCTCGCTTATCAACTCACCGAGAAAGGCCACGCTCTGCTGCCGATTGTTAAAGCGATGAAAGACTGGGGGCTTGCCTGGGAAAAGGGAACTCGCGCGGGATTAGCCTGAAAAAAGTGGCTGCGGCTTTAGCCGCAATGATTTACGGAATCGAACCAAGCTGAACCAACTTTTTTGTCCAATTTATCGCCCTCTTAATCTTTGTTCATGATGCCCAAACTTGTTCCTTTCTTCCTTTTTGTCTTCGTGACCTGCTCGTCTGCGGCGGACATTGTGCTGTCACCTTCTGGACCCGTTTCAAGCCCGCAGGCTGCTCATGCGGCGGCGCGAGCTGCTCAGAAGCCGGTCCGCATTCTTGTGAATGATGGCGTCTATCCCATCACGGAAGCTTTGTCCTTTGGCGCTGAGGATTCGGGGGTCACGTGGGAAGCGGCTGCCGATGCGAAGCCGGTCTTTTCCGGCGGCAAAGCGATCACGGGATGGACGAAAGCAGAGGGTGGTGTGTGCAAAGCTGCGCTGCCGGACAAGGCCTGGAAGTTTGAGCAGTTGTGGATCAACGGGCACCTCGCGACACGTGCTCGTTCGCCAAACAAAGGTTACTTTCATATCACCGATGCTGTTGGTGCCGGAGTGTTCCCGGATTTGACCAAGGACATGAACTTCCACGCTTTCTCCGTTGCTCCAGAGCAGTATGAGATCTTCAAAGCTATCCCGACTGAACAACGACAGGATGCGCTGATCACGGTGACGCATGCCTGGGCCGTGGGCCAGTGCCGCATCAAGGCGCTCAATGACGCGACACAGGCGGTACAGATCCAAGGACGTGCAGCCTATCCCTTCGTCGAGTTTGAGCCCGATCAGCGTTACTGGATGGAGAACTTCCGCGCAGCGCTGGATGCTCCAGGCGAGTGGTTTCTCGATGCCGCCAAAGGTGAGTTACTTTATCAGCCGCTGGATGGCGAGGACATGACGAAAGCAGAAGTCATCGCACCCGTGGCCGACAAGTTTCTCGTGATCAAAGGCGCGAAGGAGATCCACTTTAAAGGCATCTCGTTTCAATATGGGCACTACCTGTATCCAGCGGATGGTTTGCATGACGGTCAGGCCGCAACGAAGACCGATGGAGCCATCGAGATCGAAGACAGCAGCGGCATTCGCTTTGAGAACTGCGAGGTTGCTCATGTCGGACGGCACGGGATCTATTTCAAAAACGGATGCTCGGACTCGCAGGTCGTACATTGCCACCTGCATGACCTCGGAGGCGGCGGTGTGCGCATCGGCGAGACCAATCGCCCAGCCGATGAACGCGTGAACCATCACATCGTGGTCGATGACTGCATCATGCAGCACGGTGGGCGTTTGCATCCGAGCGCTTGCGGCGTGGTCATGACGCACACGCGTTACTGCTCGGTCATTCATTGCGACATCGGTGACTTCTACTACACCGGCGTCAGTGCGGGATGGAACTGGGGCTATGGCGATACCTCGTCTCGCGAGACCTTGCTGGAGAACAATCACATCCACCATCTCGGCTGGGGTTATCTCAGCGATATGGGCGGCTACTATGGCCTCGGCACCTCGCCCGGCACCGTCCTGCGTGGCAATCATGTGCATCACATCGTCAGCCATCGCTACGGCGGCTGGGGCCTCTACAATGACGAAGGCAGTGCTGACACGCTGATGGAAAACAACCTCGTGCACGACACCTGGAACGCCGGTTTCCATCAGCACTATGGTTACTTCAATACCGTGCGGAACAACATCTTCGCGTTCGGTCACACCGCGCAGGTTCAGGCCTCGCGCAACGAGCCGCGTCTGCGCTTCAAATACGAGCGCAACATCGTTGTATGGGAACCAGACGTGCCGCTGCTCGATGGCGGCGACTGGAACTGGAAGCTCAACGATCCTCCCGGACGCGGCGAGCCCAAAGATACCGCCATCTTCCGCAATAACCTCTACTGGCCCACCGACGGCAAGAAGCCCGCGCTGCTCACCAAGGCGCACTACACCTGGGATGAATGGCGCAAGCTCGGCCGCGACTCGGGCACGATCTTTGCCGATCCCATGTTCGAAAACATCGCCAAACGCGACTTCCGTCTGAAAGCCGGATCACCTGCCGAGAAGATTGGCTTCAAGCCATGGGATCTAACTCTCGCTGGCGTGCGCAAAGCCGATGCCGCTTGGGTGGCCCTCGCTGCGAAAGGCAGCGCGTATCCGAACTGGGACGCTGACGCGCGTCCTTGGCCTTCACCGCCTTACAAGGTCGATCAGAGCTTTGAAACCGCACCACTCGGCGTCATCGGCATCCGCAACGCCAAGTGTGATCGTCCTCGTGAACAAAAAGACGTGGGCGAAGGCTTTGGCGTCAGCGAAGAAGCCGCGTCGCCCATCGGTGGCGTTTCAAAACGTAGTTTGAAAGCCCAGGACATGCCCGGTCTCGTTCATAGCTACGACCCTGTGCTCGACATCTACCCAAGGTGGGAGTCCGGCACCTTTGACGTCAGCTTTGACATCATGGCGCAACCAGACGCCGCGTGGTTCTTCGAGATGCGTGTCAAAGGCGGCGAGTTCGCCGCTGGTCCGTATCTTCGCTATCAAAAGGGCAAGCTCATCGCCAACAACAGCAACAGTGTTTCCTTGGCCGACATCAAGCCCGGCGAATGGTGCCGTATTGCCATCACCGCCACCACCGGTGCAGGCAAGTATGACATCACTCTCACCCGCGAAGATGGCTCAAAGAAGGAGTTCAAAGACATCCCCTGCAAACCCACCTGGAATGCCGCCAGCTACCTGCTCTTCAGCTCTCTTGCCGACAAGAAGACCGCTTATTTCATCGACAACGTGAAGTTGGAACAGAAGTAAGCGCCGGATTTGGCCGAGTCACACAAATTCAAGTGAAGCCGCATCCGCGTTCCTACCGCGTCGTGTCACCTTGATGCCACCTGCCGGGAACCAGCGTTTGTCTCGGCAATGCTGGTAAACCGAAACGCCGATGCTCCACGGCGGATATCAGCGTGTCGATGGCTGTCGAGGCAATCATTGCCGCATTCACGTCGATGCCGCTTGCATGGTGCTGTGTGCCGCCGTCCGGGCGGACCGTGACATAGGCGAGGCCGATGTCCGTTGGGACTTTGTAACCGATGCTTTTCAGAAGATCGGTCATGCCGCGCCAGCGGGAGACGATGCAGTCCACCTTATGTTTCTTGATCCATTTGGCGATCTTTGCGGCGCCTGCGGCATTGAGCGCCTTGATCAAACAAGGTTCAAAGGCAGGATGCGCTGGGTTCTGCATAGCGAAGCGAGTGCGTCCTGCGGTGAGTTCAAAAAGGGCCTCGCGCTCCAAATGATCTGTGGTGGCCACTCCGATGCGCTGGTAGCCGCGCGCGGCGAGGCTCTGGTAAAGGTGCTGGATGTTTTGACGATCATCGGCATCGACGACGTCAACGATGCGGCGCTTGGGTTCGGCTCCATGATGGATGAAGGCAAACTTTTTCCAATCCCACTTCCACTCATCATAGTCCACCTCCCAAAAGATGCTGGCCCAGACCCCATGGATGCCGCGTGCGCGGAAGATGCGGGCGAGTTTTGGAGCATCGTTCGGTTTCACGTTAAAGGTCGCCTCCAGTGTGTAGCCTAGCTTTTCGGCTCGCTTTTGAGCCGGAGGCAAAAACTGATCGATCATCGCCTTCATGTCCGCATCTGCCGGATCGAGGTTGGTGATCCAGGCGAGCGTGCCTTGGAAGGATCGCTGCTTTGAGGAGCGCAGATGCTTCATCAATTCGGAGAGCTTCGAGTCGCGCTTATAGCCTAGTTTTTCGGCGGCTTTGTTGACCTGCTGGCGCACGGCATCCGTGATTCGGGTATCTCCACGCAGGGCCCGTGAGACCGTGGCGCAATGAATGCCTAGGTGGTCTGCGATAGTGCGGAGGGTGGGACGTGATTTGCTAGCCATGCAACGGTTGCATAGGATTCATTTTGATCACGCACAAGAGGGAAACTAACATAGAAAAAACTTCACCGCGTTTTTTGTGAAACGCCCACCTCTTATTTGACCCGCCTGCTGTTGTATGTCCCTTCGAGTTTTTTTCTTGCTCATTTGCGCTGTCGGATTGCTGATTTTAAGCTGGCTACTGTGGCCGCAGAATTCTGATTCAGCGCTGGGCGCGGCAACTCATCGGAGAGAGACGGCTGCGCCAGGCCGCACGCTATCGGATGGCGTTTTGGCATCTGCCCAAGAGGTAGAAACCAAGTCTCGCGCGCGGAATGTTAATCAAAAAGAAGGGCCAGCGAAAAGTGCCTTGCCCGCTGCGGCTTCGATTTTTGGTCTAGCCTCCACACCGAAGGGTTTGCAAGCGACGCGTGTGCGCCCACGCAAGAAGGTGGATTCCAAGCGTGACTATGTTCTCATTGGCGACATAAAAGCGCACCCATCACGCTTGTTGGCCAAGTTCTCACGCTCAGCCCAGCTCGCTGCCGTGGAACGGGTTTTGACAACAACACGTTATGAACCCTTTCGCACTCCTTTGAACAAGGCTGGTGTTTTGGTTCTCGAGGCGGCTGGCCACGTGGATTCCATGCCTGCTGTTGGGCGGGATGAGGCGATGGCCAGAGGTCAGGCCCTGCAAAAGCAGATGGCGGTGCTGCGCAGCTCTGGTCAGTTTGAGTATGTGGAGCCCGACTATGTCGTCTCCAAGGACTCCCTGCCGAGTGACGATGCCTTTACCAACCAAACTCTTTGGGGGCTGAGAAATGAGGGGCAAAATGGTGGCGTATCTGGGGCAGATGTGGATGCGGTGCGTGCTTGGGATATCACCACTGGCTCGACTCAAGTCATCGTCGGGGTCTTGGACACTGGAATCCGCTACACCCATCAGGACCTCACTGCCAACATGTGGCGTAATCCTGGCGAAACCGGAGTCGATGCGCAGGGCCGTGATCGTGCAACCAATGGTGATGATGACGATGGCAACGGCTATGTGGACGACGTCTTCGGCATCAATGCCATCACTGGCTCGGGTGATCCGCAGGATGACAACAACCACGGCACCCACTGCTCAGGAACGATCGGTGCGCAGGCCAACGGGGGTGGATCTCACGTGGGTGTGGCGTGGCAGGTGCGGCTGATGGGCCTGAAATTCCTGGACGCCAGTGGCTCCGGCTACAACTCCGATGCGTTCGAGTGCGTGGAGTATGGCATCGATCAAGGAGCTCGAATTTTGTCGAACAGTTGGGGGGGCACCGGCTACAGTGAGTCTCTAGTCAGCGTCATACGTAAAGCAGCGCAAGCTGAAATTCTCTTTGTCGCTGCGGCAGGTAACAGCCGCTCCGACAATGATAAATCCGGCAACTACCCAGCCTCCTACAAGGTGGACAACATCTTGTCTGTCGCCGCGATCAATCGTTCGGATGCTTTGGCGAGCTTCTCCAATTTTGGCGCGACAACGGTGCATTTAGGCGCACCAGGGGTGGGAATTTACTCCTGCACGGCCAGCACAGATACGTCCTACGCTAGCTTCAATGGCACGAGCATGGCGACGCCGCATGTCTCAGGCGTGGCGGCGCTGGTCGCGGCTCGTTTTCCTGGCCTAGCGATGCGTAGCCTTAGAAACCGTATCCTGCTTAGTGCTGTGCCCATCCCTGCGCTGGCAGGCAAAGTAGTGACGGGGGGGCGAGTCAATGCCTACCATGCGCTAACGATCGTGCCTGACGGGGCGCTGGAGGTAGAGGTGATCCCCGAGTCCCTTCCGCTGGTGGGTGGAACGACGATGCGGTTTGAGGTCATTGTGTCGGACGTGGATCGGGTCATTGGCGCGGACGTGCGTGCCTCCAATACGGTTTTGGGCATTCAGACCCTATTCTCGGATCAAGGTGGGGACGTGGACCGCGTGGCGGAGGATGGCATCTACACAGCAGCGATCTCTCTGCCGACTGCGGCACAGCTCGGTGGCAACGGGGGCACGAGCACACTCCCGCTGCAATTTGCCGTTGTGAAGCCCGGTAAGACTAGCTATCTCGAAACCAAGACCTTTACGTATCTGGAGCCTGCGCAGAATGATGCTTTTGCCAGTGCCACGATCATCACTGGGGAGGCCTACGTTTCCGCAGCGACCGGTAATGTGGCCGCGACACGGGAGATGGCGGAGCCCGCACATGCGGTAAGTGGAGGTGCCAAATCCGTCTGGTGGCGGTGGACTGCGGCACGTTCTGGCTGGGTGCAAGTGGACACGCAGGATAGCAATTTCGACACAGTGCTCGCCGTTTATCAAGGCAACACTCTAAGCACGCTGGTTGAAGTCGCGTCAAACGATGACACCGAGCACGCCGCGTTCAAATGGAAGAGCCGCCTAAACTTCAACGCCACCGCAGGCACCACTTATTCCATCGCAGTCGATGGCTTTTTTTATCCTCTCGATAATCTAACCACAAGTGGCATCGTGCGCCTAAGATTGCAGCAAAACAGGCCACCAACCGTGGTCGCCTCCGTCTTTTCTGCTCAAGAGGCAGTTCCCACTAGCTTGGCACTTTCGGCAAATGATCCCGACGGGCAGGAATTGCGTTTTGTCATCACTCAAGCTCCACTCCATGGACGTGTCGGAACTCCCAATGGCATTGATGGTGCGTTTACCTACACCTCAGAACCAGGTTTCCGAGGACAAGATAGCTTCCAAGTCATCGCCACGGATGGAGTTGAAAACAGCCTGCCTGCTCTCGTCACCATCAACGTGGCTGCGACGGCTGACGCTGATAACGATGGACTTCCCGATGCCTGGGAGACGGCCTCGAGTCTCCGCCTGGGGGTGAATGATGCCCATGAAGACCCTGACAGTGATGGACTCACCAATCTCCAGGAGTATCTGGGAGGAGCTGATCCGAAGAACGCAGCGTCCGGTCCCATGAAAATCAGCATCGAGCTGATCAGGCCAGCCTTCACCCCGAACGCCAATTGGGGTGCCAGCGGCGGCAACTCACTCAGAAACAGCCTGAGCAACCAGGTCGGGCCTACTGCAGTTCCGACTCAACTGTGGAGTGGTGGCAGCTTTGCCAATTTTGGCAGCAGTACTTTTGCCGAAGAAGGCATCGTCATCACCACAAGGTTCAATCCCTCTGATCCCAACAATCGAACTTCTCGGCAGAATGGTGGCTGGATTCAGGCATTGTCTCTGGAAACAGGTGCGTTACTCTGGCAGAAGCAGCTGCCTATTGACCTCCCTGCCACAGATGACACCTCGTATGCGGTCGGAGTCAACAAAGGCAGGGTGTATGCAACGCGAGGAGCGGATGGCAGTAGTATCTCTTATCTTTACGCCTTGGATTTGGCCACCGGGAACATCCTCTGGCGCTCAGAAGAAGCCTGCATCGCAGAAGGGTTCTATGATCAAAGCCCAGTCTATACCTCTGAAGGCGATTTGATTTTCTCTTTTCAACTCAAATCCTACCGCATCAATCACCTTGATGGCAGAACCGTGTGGAAGTCACAAAACTTCAACGAGTCCTATTCATGTGAAGCCATTTATGGCAATCGTCTCTACGGGAGGTATAACAAAAAAAATCGAGCCGTTTTGGCTGCCTTTGATATCGATACGGGAGCTTTCCTCTATCAAGGAGACTATTTCCCAGCAGGTTTTGGTGTGGCCTCCGGCAATCCGCGGATTTTCATTTCACCTGAAGGGACGATTTGCCTTCCCGTTTCCGTCAATAACCCCAAGTTAGACTACCTCTATGCTTTTGAGGACACCGGGACGGGCTTTCGCTTCAAATGGCAATCGCCTCTTCCGTATGTGTTTCTAACCAACTTCGGTGCAGGGCCTGACGACTCCATCTACAGCTTCTCACGGGATAAACGCATCATTCGCCTTCGCTCGCGAGATGGGCAGATCACCCACTCTTCAGCTGTTTTTCCAAACATGAATCTGCTCTCACGCATAGTGGTCGATGCCAGTGGCGCCGTCTTTCTTAGCGATGGAGGAGGCACACTGTATTCCTTGAACGCAGATCTGACTCTGAGATGGCAGCTTCAGATCGCCAACATCGGTATCGGAGGTCCTCTCTTGACGGAGAATGGCACGCTTGTGGTTGCCAGTGATGGTGAGGGCGGTGTGCAGGCCTACAGGCAACTTCCTTTAGGCATCCCTGGAAGTGGTAGAAGTCCTGTGATCATGCAGGCTGCTACCCCCTTGTTGTTCCACTCCAAAGTGGGCATTACCTTTACCGGTAAGTTCCTTGAACAAGCGGACTCTCCAGCCGGCCCTTGGACCAAGATCATGGGTGCATCAAGCCCATGGACTATCCCGGTGGAGCAGACTCGAAAGTTCTTCCGCGCCCAATTGTATTGACCGCATCCTAAAGCGTCTTGTCATGGGACCCTAGCTGACCACGCTCAAACTTTACGTCAACGATGCGGCGCTTGGGTTCAGCTCCATGATGGATGAAGGCAAACTTTTTCCAATCCCACTTCCAGTCATCATAGTCCACCTCCCAGAAGATGCTGGCGAGTTTTGGAGCATCGTTCGGTTTCACATTAAAGGTCGCCTTCAGTGTGTAGCCTAGCGTTTCGGCTCGCTTTCGTGACACTCTGGCGCACGGCTTTCGTGATGCGGGTATCGCCACGCAGCGCCCGTGAGACCGTGGCAGAGTGAATGCCTAGATGATCTGCAATAGCGCGCAGAGTGGGGCGTGATTTGCTGGTCATGCAACGGTTGCATAGAATTCATTTTGATCACTGACAAGGGGAAACTAGCTTACAAAAAACTTCCCCCCGGTTTTTGTGAAACGCCCACCTCTTACTCAGGGTCAAATTGAAGCCGCCCGCCAGAGGCAGTCGGCTTTCTTTGCTCGTACTGGAAGCACCGAGCCGCTTCGGCAGTTGTTCGAATTTCTGCCTCGGCACCGCTTCTTTGTGAAGAATGCCGCAGGTCAGTTCATCATGGTCAACTCAGAGTTTTTGAGACGGCGCGGCTTCACTCAGGACAGTGAGGTTGTAGGCCTAGCAGACGCAGATGTGCATCCTGTCACACTGGCCCAAACGATGCGTGCAGATGATCAGCGTATCATGCTCACGGGTCAGCCGTTGATCAGACATGTGGAGATGCTTTTTAACAAAGCTGACGGTCAGCTTGATTGGGGCTGCACGACAAAGTTGCCACTGTTTAATTCTCAGGGACAAGCTATCGGCATCCTCGGCATCAGTTATCCCTGCGACGCACCTGAATTGATGGATGAAGACACCGAATTGCTGAGGAAGATGGCCGATTTGATTCGCCAACGACATGCTCAACCACTGCGCCTGCCTGAACTAGCCAGAGAAGCGGGCGTCACCAGCAAGCGACTCAACGATATGTTCACCTCTACCTATGGCCTGGACGTGCCTGCTTTCATCATTCACTGCCGCATTGAGGCTGCCGCCACCCGCTTAATCACTACCACGTTAACTGTTGGTAACATTGCCCTGGACCACGGCTTTTCTGATCAGAGCGCCTTCACGCGCCACTTTCGTAAAGCGATGGGACAAACTCCAAGCCAGTTCCGCATGGAACGAAATCATGCTCAACGAGGAACCGCCGATTTCGTCCAAGAAAACTGAAATATGAACCAACCGAAATTTCTCAAAGCTACTCAAGCCGTGGCATAGAAACCAAGATCATCCTTGCCTCCATGCCAGCCACTTCGTCAGGCCTCATTCTTACTGAGATCCAAGCACTGCAGTTCAGCATCTTGGAAAACATGGGGCATGGCTCACAGATCCGGCTTCTGCTGGACGAAATCGAGCACATTGAGTTTTTCGTCAAGGATGCGTCCGGCGCTTTCATGGCTGCCAATAGGGCTTTTCTCCGGCGGTCTGGATTTGCGCGGGAAGAAGAATTGATAGGACTCACGGACTTTGACCTGCACCCGCCTGAGATCGCCAAAACAGTACGCCAAGACGACTGGCGGATCATGTCCACGCGTCAGCCCCTGTTGAATCATGTCGAGGCGCTATTCATTCAGGCTGAAAAGCTTGAATGGTATCGCACCTATAAGTTACCCCTCATGGATGTGAACGATGAAGTCATCGGCGTCATGGGCCTGACTCACCCCTGCGCTGAGCCCGAGCCCAGTCTGGAAACCATCCCGCCTGCCTTGCGACAAATCGTCGATCGTATTCGTGAGGCTCACGCCCAACCCTTGCGTGTCTCCGAACTTGCAAAAGACGCTGGCATTCAGCCGCGCCGGCTGCATGAAATGTTCATCGCCACTTATCGAGTGTCGCCTCAGCAGTTCATCCTGAAGACGCGCGTTCAGGCCGCCATGGACGATCTGTTGCACACC
>JAIXOU010000042.1 GCA_027486585.1 Verrucomicrobiaceae bacterium
AAGTAGCGGTCGAGTGCCTCGCCGTTTTCAATACGATGACCACTCCAGTCGATCTGTTTCTCATGCTTCGCGATGAGCAGGCGCTGGAAGGGGCACTGGATGCGGTAGCGCGTGACTTTCTGAGGCCATTTGATGTCGTCGGGCATGGAGTGCAGTTGGTGGTTCTTTAACGCGATAACCGATGAAAAAAAGAAAAGCACTCATAAAGCACAAGGCTTTACGGGAAACAATAGTTAATTGCTATTTCGTTATTATAGCGAACAAATTTAACTGGTATTTTTTATTTTTTTTAAAATTGAAGGCCTGTAATTTTCAAAATTAAATTGCAATTTACTATTAGCGGATTAAATGTGAAAAATCAGGTAATCTTGCTGAGGTTAACTGTAATAGCTCAACCATTTCATCTTATGCTTCTTCGAACACATTCAAACTTCGTTACGATTCAATACGCTGAATTTCATCCTCTAGCGTCTTGTCGCCAAAAAATGACACTTCCAGCGGGATCCATTCTTCGTATCGACATTAATGATCATCATACTCATCCACAGAGTAATTTTAAAATGGCCAGAAAATTGTTAGAGCATGGAACTGTGGTTGAGGGGCCGAACGGCACTCTTATATTGACACAACCATGGTCAGGAAGTGTCTCAGCCTGCTCTGTGTTGGTAAAGGGTTGTGCTCAAAATGGATGGAAATTTTGGCAGTTGGAAGAACCAGGGCATTTGTTTCACGGTCATTTGATTGATGAGCTTCGTAATCGTGAACCATGAATGCAGAACTAGGAAACAATAGAAGAATACAAAGATCCGCAACTTCAACACTGATTTGGCTATGATGAAATATGAAGAAGAAAAACTACGGTTCCAACAAAATGGTCGCTTGGTAATCTTGTCGGGAAAACAAGCTTGGAACAGGAATCAATGGCCGGAGGGGAGCGGAGTTTATCTGATTTGGCGTGTGCCTGTAGCAGCTGAGCGCCAACTCCTATACATCGGCAAGGCTGGCAAATATTTCCGGTTTGAGCAAGAGCAGGTGGTAATGAACGGAGGAAGTTTGGCGGCACGCCTGGTCCGTTGGACGCCCTACTGCTTTCAGCGAGAGGGGCCTTATGCAGGGCACTTTGAGTATGGGCCCAACTTTGGGGTCAACCAATTACGCCAAATGCCACACAACGAACGTTACCTGAATCACGTGCCGGCAGAGGAAATCGAGGTTGAGTGTTTTTGCTTAGCCGGATGGGAGCAAAATCTGTCTCCAGCCTTGCTGGAGGCGGTGCTGCTCCAGGCATATCTGGCAGAGAACGGTGATCTGCCACCAGCCAATAATGAGTTCTGATGGTGCTCTTTTGACTCATCATATTATTAACTTCTCAAGCGTTTGTGGCTAAAAATAATCCCTCTGATATTTTAACGGGAGATTGGAATCCTGTGGTCGGCTGCCAGCGTTACAGCGCTGGCTGCCGCAGTTGTTGGTGGATCGACGGCATCATGCCATGGCAGCAGCGGTTGGGAAACCTGCCGGCAAGCCTTCGGGAAAATGAGTCCCTGACGATGGAGAATGTCACCGTGGTAAAGCCAGATGGGCCAAAAAGGAAAGGTGGTCCTCAAATAGTGAACAGGCTTACATTGGAAAGCCTGAAGGGTAAAAGCGGTATCGTCGGCGTGGTACAGCACGGAGATTTGTTTTGGGACAAAGTTACCGATGAGGTGATTCATCGCGTGCTGGACATCGTGGATCAGGCCTCGCAAATCCAGGCTCGGATGAAAGACGGAACCAAATACGTGTTGTGGAGTAAGCGTGCAGAACGCATGGCGCGCATCATGAATGAACGCTATCCTGATGGTGTGCCCCGAGCGATCGCCTGCGGTGTTTCCATCGAGAACCAGAAATTAGCGCACGAGCGGCTGCCGCATTTGACGAGCATCAAGGGATGGAAGTTTGTGATGATCGAGCCGATGCTGGGGCCTGTGAACCTGGCTCCGTGGATTGATCAGGTGGATTGGGTGGTGGCAGGTTCGGAGACGGGAGCTGATGCTCGCGAGCTTGATCTCGACTGGCTGAGGGCAGTGCGGGACATTTCCATTGCAAATCAGGTGCCGTTTTTTCTGAAACAAGTAGGCACAAGCCACAAAAATTCGAATCGCCAACTGGATGGACGAAGTTGGGATGAATTTCCGGAAGGATTTAGGAAATAACTGACTCTATGATCCAAGCCATGCCTTTGAATTGGGGAAACTATGATGATTACTTTTGTGGTGACAAAACCAGGTCGCAAAAACCGATAAATGAAATCAAAAAGCGAATGTTGGAATCAGGAACGGCTGAGCTCCTAGAATTGGATCCGCATTGGCAGGAGACCACATGGGGTGCCTGTTCGGAGCCTGGATGCTACGGAGTTACTGTCATTCGTATTGGCTCAGAAGTGAGACATAAATGGAACTTGGAAGGTGGGCGTGCTACGGGTCTGAAGATTTTTCATCTGGAAGGGTTCGGCGGACGCAAAGCCAAGGATCTTGTTGAGTTTCATCTCAACCTCAGAAGTCACTACCCAGGTCTTCCCAACGCTCAAGTCCAGGAGGTCATCGGAGGAGGTCGTCTTGGGTTCAAGCTGCCGGACGAAAACCAGGAGCGCTACTTTCTGGTTCAGGATTGGATCGATGGGGTGACTTGGAATGACCTTGTGCGAGGACAATCGGTCAGCGTCAAGGATGCGGAAATGCTGGTAAACAGCCTTTTTGGCGGAATCATCATTCCACTTTGGAGCCGTGGCGTGATGTGGTGGGACGTTCGTGGCGACAACTACTGTGTGAGGCCAAGAGCTGACGGTCTTGAGGTGGTCATGATCGATACAGACTCGCTCGAGCCTTATCACAAAGAAATCATTGAGACCCCGTCTGACTTCACCAAACGCGATCTAAAGAAATTAACAGCCCTCCGGCGGCTCAAGACCATGATCAAGGACCTCTCCGCTAATGTTTTGAGAGGAGCGGGTGCCAAGCGCAAGGATCAACAAACGGAAGCCTGCATGGGTCCCTTTTTCGCTCATCTGAGCAAGCCTGGTCTCGTTGATCAGGGGCAGGCCCAAGATCTGCTTGATGACATGCTCATGAGCCTCAAAAATCTTTGGAGCCGGTAGGCTGGTGGCGTGATTGGTTTAACAAATATTGGAAAGATTTATTTCATGGGATTAGTAGACGAAATCACCACGGTAAGCGGTAAATACCAAGCACAAACCAGTGATGTTGGGCAGCTTTTTCCCAATGTTCAAAATTTTGGACTCAAGGCGGGCCAACGTGCTTTCAGACACAAGGCTGGCAGTTATCACCAGTTCGCGGTTCGAGCCGAAGTGGATATTCCGCCGTTGCTCACCAACCTGCGTGTGGCCGAAGCGGTGCGCGCATTGGAGGCGAATGATGAAGCGGAGGCCGCGCGCAGGCTGACACTTGAGTATGAATACGCAGCCAGTGGTGCCGGGGTGGTTTACGCCGCTTTGTGCCTATGGCTCGACAAGACAAAGATTGAAGTGCCGCGCGAGTATCGCAGCAAGGCTGGTGTCCTGGACAAAGCTCTGCAAAGCCGCCTGCTGCTCACCAGGGGGGATGTGATGCCCTATCGGCTTTCGATCGCGGGGATCGGATGTGTGGACGGTGGTGAAACCAGTGTGGTTCCTGAGGAATGGCTGGGTAAAAGCTTCGACTCCGGGGAGGCCCTCTGCCGGGCCATCGACACGCAGCCACACCGCGAGAGTCTGCCGGATGCCAGATATTGCTGCCATTATGGTTTGAAATTGTTTCCCGAGCCCCGATGGCTGGAAAATGCCGAGGTATGCGTTTCAACGGTGCCGGCCTATGGGGTGTCGGTCATTGTAGAAAACAACAGGCTTAAAACATCCATTCAGAGGCTTAGCAGTGACTCGATACAGAGATGGATGGATTCTCTTGCCGGCAGGGCGCGTTTTTTGCGCCATGAGTTCGCACCGCCCGGAAATGAGGATGCTGGCCTCGGCAGGGTCATCATGATCGCCTGCGACCAGAAAGGCGTTTGCGAGGACATGCCGTCCTATGAGAAAAATGGCACTGTAGGCACTCTATCCTCTCTGATGCAGAAGTGCATCCGCCGTGGGCGCGGCACCGTCGCGATGCTCAAGTCTTGTCTAGAGAGGCTAAGACGGTGTCCAACCTACAACCTGCCAGACAATCAATTCAAACGTAGCAGCGGGTCGCGGCAGATGGCTTGGCGACTGTTTATTTCCATCTTTGAGGATGCTAGCCCTTATGCTCCATCTCCCGAAGGAGATTATCTGAGCATGGAGGACTTGGTGGCGCTGAGTATTCTGGCTCACGCGGAGCCTGAAATTCAGTTCAACCAATTCATTACGGACAAGATCATTCGGACGGCGTTGTTGGTTCAGCATAACGATCTAGCTGGACAAAATTGGGACTGGCGTGCTGGAGGTAAACGTGCCGAGATTCATGAAAACTCGGCCTTTGAAAAAACCTGCGCGGCGGCACTTGAGTTCATGCCGATGATGAAGAGAGACGCCGAAATGCTTCGGCAGGGATGCGATCATCTGCGCATCAAAAAGCTACAATTCGAGCAACTCGACTCAAGCCTGACCAACGAGGAACTGCTAAGCGCGGCTGATCCCGATCTGGAGCAGCAAACCAAGCTTACCGCCTTTGATTTTCATTGTTGTCCTTCACTCCTCCTTTTTCTTCAAGCATCGCTCCCATCTTCTAGTCTTGCCCCAGCAAGGCTGGAATGGCGCACGACGCAAAGTCTGAAACGGTTTATCTGGGAGAACGTCTCCAGGATGAACAGCCGTAATCCTCAGCATGTACCAGCCAATGATGCGTTTTCGCAGGCCGTGATTTGTGAGATCCAAGCAATTCAGCAATGGCTTTCTGGTGGCGGAACAGAGGTGGCATCTCGTGAGTCCTATGCTGGCAGTCGTCTCACCAGAAAAAACGACGAGCCGATCACACCTGCTGTAAGTCGCACCGCATTTATTTCACTTTTTGGCCAAGCTGTGGAGCTGTCGGCGGCGTCATCCGGCCAGCAAAGAAAATTGAAGCACGCTTTTGTTGGCATCGTGGCTGGCACTCCGCTTCAACCATGCAAAATCAAGAAACACAGCAGCGGAAAATCTGTCTACTTTGACGGTGTAGACAGAGCGAGCGGAACGCTGGACCTGGTAGCTCACTTGAAAGCCTCTGACGGATTGGAAGTCGATCTGCCGCCGCCACCAACGGGCTACAGATGGATTTTCAAGGAGGGCACCAAGACCGTCCGAATCCGCATTGAGGCTAGCCCAACAGAAATCGATCAACCGGATGAATCCTGCATACCCTTGATTTTTCAAGTTGATCAAACTTTGGTCCCCGCGTTCGACGCTCGCTGTTTGCTGGAAAAAAGGGAAGAAGCCATCCCTGTTATTCCGTCCAATGCTGATGAAAGTCTGATCAAAAGTGCTCTCTATTTAGAGGATGCAGGGCAGGGAAGCCAATGGCGTATCAATCAAACGCTTCGAGTGCTGGCGCGCCATCGCCAGGACCGAGGTGAACCTGATCTGCTCTGGCATGAATTAGCCTTGCAGTCGCCATTGCCGGCGGTCGTCTGGCAGCGTATCGCCACTAAGCTTCTGGGAACTTTTCTGGGTCGTGTGACGATCGGACCTGTGGACCGCCGAGGCAATGCCCTCTACAGCGCGGTGGATTATCACCATGAGGGAACCTTATGGCGAGTCTTCAACCTGCTTGCCTTTGTCTTTCCCGAATGTGTGCAGCCATGTGGGGATCTTGATTTTAAGATTAACAAGGAAAGCTCCTCCTATACCCAATTGCTGCAAGACATTGGGGCACTTGCCTCTCCGAGGGTAGATTCGCATCCAGTAATCGAAGCGGTTGAGCCAAGAATTACTTCGACGCTCTGGCATCACCAGGCATCCTCGGTGGAGCGGATCTGCGAGGAGTTGCTGAAAAAGGGTCGAAAGGGCTTTGGAGATGCTTCAGACGTGGGCTCTGGAAAAACGCTTACCAGTCTTGCCATCATGTGCAAGATCGCTGCTCATAACCGTGATGCCAATGACAACAGTGCCGAGGCGTTTTTAGTTCTCGTTTACAATGAAAGCTTGGTCGATACCTGGAGATCAGAAATCCAAAAACATTCCGAAGGATTTCATTGGGTGACCCAAGACAAGTCCGGCCGACTCTCAGCTCCTATTGGGCCAAAT
Source organism: Verrucomicrobiaceae bacterium (assembly GCA_027486585.1). Taxonomy (GTDB): domain Bacteria; phylum Verrucomicrobiota; class Verrucomicrobiia; order Verrucomicrobiales; family Verrucomicrobiaceae; genus Prosthecobacter. The sequence continues at coordinate 6,233 of JAIXOU010000042.1, forward strand.
TCGATCCTCGTCACGACATTGGGCCGCATGAGAGACACGCCGGTCACGCGCCGCTGGCACCTCGTGGTGATCGATGAATGCCTTTCTGTTCAAAATGCTAATGCGCTATGGACTCAGGAGGCTTGGAAACAAGTCGCATGTTCCCAGCGCGGAGTCTTGCTGCTGAGTGCCACCTTTTTCCGGACCCGTTTCAACGAGCTCTTTTACCTGCTGCGAATGTTGCGCACAGGTCTGCCGGAATGCAGGGAGTATCTCGATGCCATCCTGTCGGAAAGCATTATCTGCCATCTTCCTCAAGCCACTCCATGGAAGTGGGTTGAGGAGACGCGTCTGCTTCAACTTGAGGATGCAACACGACAGGAATACGAGCGGATTAAACATTCAAACGGTACGGCTAAGACAATCTATGGGAGGCTGGATTCATTGCTCGTTCAGCGCTTTGATTTCAGCCGTCACGTGCATGCTCTTGTGAATGAAATGAATGGAGATGCACGTGCCTTGATTTTCGCTAGAAGCGAGGAGGAGGCGCGAAGGATCGCAAGTGTTAAACCGGATGAAATCAGCCTGTTCCCAGATACCCAGAAGAAGCATCTGGTAACAACCACGGCAAAAGCAGCCAGAGGTGTCAACACATTGACAAGCTTCAACATCCTTATGACGCGCCCGGTGTCGCCAGATCTTGTTCCACAGATGAGAGGCAGGCTCGCAAGACCTGGGCAGCAGCACCCAGAGCTCAGATGGGTGTGGCTGGTCATTGAGAACAGCATCGAGCAGGCCAAACTCGAGAACAACCGCCTAGCCGAAAAGTTTCAGAACGACCACATCATGCCGCTTGCTAACTTTTATGAACGCGCGCTGCAATTCTGAGGTGTCTTGCTGCTGGACTGGAACTTCAATCCACTCGTTACTCTTTATTTCGCCGTCTGGGATGGCCAAGGGAAAAAGGCCGTGGTCTATACCCAGATGTTCATGCGCCATCTCGATACCGATCAGGGGACGGATCCAATCAAGGTAGCGCTCGTAGGCGAGTTTCAACCTGCTTGCACCAGCGCCCGTTTGAGTTCTCAGTCTTCGGTGCTTACGGTTCATCCTGATCCACGCAAACCAACCAAGCTGTCGAACTCAAAAATCACCCTCACCCGCACTGGCCTGCAAATCTCCGACGAACTTAGCTTTGAGGAATGGCAATCGATTGCCTCCAGCTTCGGAGCCGGCCTGCGCAAACTCAAATTGAAGTGCAGCATCAGTAAAACGATCACCGACGAACCGGAGCGAAGCGGAGATAGCCGGCATATGCTGCCCGCAGTGCGAGGCGAAGCTCAGGCAAATCGAGAGCCAAGTCGATGACCCGGAGCAGATGAAGCTGTTGTGATGCAGGGCCTTGACCTCATAACAAAAAAACGAATCCAGGCGAAAACTAGGGGCCGCCAAGCAAACTCAAAAAAAACGTTGCGAAAAGCCAACGAGGAAAACAAAGATACCATGACAACTACCGACACAAAATCATCCACAAGCCAGCACATAATGAGCCACGAAATCAAGACGAGTTCGCTACAGAACGCAGTGGAGTTGATCGATGTCTTTTTCAAAGGCAATCAACGGACGGCGATTTCAAGCATTGAAAGGTCAGTGATCGGCGTTGAGGGGGGCGGTATTCAGGAGTTTATTTCCTCGCGTGACATCAATTCTGATCTCCTACGGGCTGCCGCAGACATCAAAAGAGCGGCAAGCCAGATCAATGTAACAATTCACGCGCTGGGTATCCTCAGAGCGCTCCCATACATTCTACAGGTTGATGAAAAGGTCGAAGATGTATCGCTTGGCGCTGGTAACACAGGCCATGCGTTTGACCTCACCACAACTAACCGAATCGCCGAATTTAAGTTTATCAACTGGCGGGGCGGGGCAGAGGCCATTCGCCAGAATGGAATCTTCAAGGATTTCTTCAATCTGGAATCGTTCAAGACGGAAAAGAAAAAGTGCTTGTACCTTTTGGGAGTCGAACATGCACTCAAGTTTTTTAACGGTAAGCGATCTCTGCGAAGCGTCCTAGAAAAAGATGAGGCAACGCGCACAAGGTTCCTGGCGAAACACGGGGAAAGTTTTAGTTTGGTTCGAGATTACTATCATGAACACGCAGAATCAGTTCAGATCATCGACTTGAGTCAACACATGCCCGAATTGGCTCAGGTTGAAGATGTTGCGGAGCAAACGGAACTTTGACCAGTTGACTCCCTCGCAGGCTATGACCCGCCTTAGATATTGTGCTCCCAAGTCTCCCTCTCACCTCGAAGAACGATTCCTGATGCTCTGGAATCATACCTTGACAGCATGGCCAGAGAATTCAGCATCACTGCTTTCTCATTTTATGAACTTATCAAAGATTAGCGCATCCTTGTTCCTATGCGGCATTATGTTGGGATTAACGCCATCATACCACTGCGTTGCACAGGAAGATTTTGCACGCGGTATGGTGGTTTATAGTTCCACTTTGACGGAAGGTCCTGAGTACCACAAAGCCGCATTATATAGTGGATACCGCGTTGTTGCTGCCTGGCTGGATTTCGATGTAGGTCAAAAGCAGCCATTGCATGTTGAGAGTGGTCTCGTCGTAAAAATAATCGATTTTAATGTTCTGAATCAGTACGGCAACGCCGTCCCGGTTTTCCGCATGGATATTACCTCAGACCAAGATATTCGCTCCATCACTGAGCTGAAGGGCACATTAATAGCTGCTTCAAAACGTTCCCCAAAACTGACAGCAACGGTGAATGCTACATGCGATGCATTGGACCAACAGATAACCGAATACAAGACCGGAATGGTACGCATCGGCGGGCGATGGATCGAGAGAAGCGCCATGAAGGTGGTTCAGTCTACAAAGGCCAGTTCCATCAATGTTGAGGGTCGTGAGTACCGCGGTGCTCGACTAATGTCTGCAAAAGAAGGGGTGGTGACGCTGGCACATGATGGTGGCATCGCACGGGTGACGTTGTCGGCTCTGAGCGATGCGGCACGGTCAAGACTGGCTGCCGCCTTTCAACTCGACCTAACGAAGGTTGGAACTGCTGCCGTATCCTCGCCATCAATCCCATCCTCGCCAACGCCAACAACCATCACTCCGTCAACATCGCCGACGCTCGTTTTAGCGAAGCCTGCGGTGCTCCAGATCAATGCCCAAGGCTCGGGAACAAGTGGCGATGAGGCTCTGCGGGATGCCCTACGCGATGCGGTGCGACGAGCCGTCGGCACTTTTATCTCGACCGAGCAGGTCGTAAAAAACGACGAAATCATTCGCGATCAAGTCGTTGCGCATTCCGATGCCTTTGTGCAGGGGTATGACAAGATTTCCGAAAAACACGACGCTGAGCTGTTTCAAGTCAGCATCAGCGCACGCGTCGTGCGGTCCAAATTAGCAGAGAGGCTTGCCGCTAATGGTCTCATCGGCAAAACGGAATTGCAGGGGGAAAACATGTTCGCCGAAGCGCTTACGAAGTTGGACAAGGCCAATTCCGCGAAAGAACTGCTAACCAAGCTCTTCACCGGCTTCCCACACGCTTTCTGCCGTCCGCAACTCATCGGAAAACCTGCCATCACTGGCCAGACGGAGACAAGCGCCACGATGCGGCTGCGTGTGCGTGTCGGAGTGGATGCCCAAGCCTACGCAACGTGGTATCAGCAGGCAGTGACCATACTGGGTCAAGTCTGTCAGCGAAAAAAGCCGTTTTTTATTCCTAGGGTGGAGCTGGAAGATCCATCGCGATTCAGAGAGGCATTCAACGGCAAACTTTACGATGAGACGCCAGCTACAGCGAACGACGATCCCGAGATTGCCCGATTCAACCCTCGGCTTGATGGCTTGGTCCCCGTCCTTCTTTGGAACGATCTTGGCTTGGAACCTCCTCGCGTTGGGATTAAGATTTGCGTGAGTAGGACGATGACCGGTTTCAACGGGGACGCTTACGATCTCGGCGTGGACGAGGCCTCCGCTGTGCTTAGCGTGCTGAAGAGCGCACGCAAATCAGGAGAAGACGCATGGAGGAGGCTCGACAAGATCAATGTGGCATTCCTGAATGCTGCGGGAGAAAACGTGCGAACAGGAGTGCTCGATTTGGGCAGTCGTGAGATTCAGCGGAACGGTGAATGGCTGGCTCCATACGGCGCTTTGTACGGTGATGGTGATGAAAAACAAAAAATTGCAAGTCGTCCACCTTACGAAGATGAACGCTCAATTCTCATCCAACCCGCTTTTGTCTTGGATGAGGAAATATTCCAAACCTACTACAGGAAGATCTGGGACAGCGCCGGCCTCGCCACTGCAGGCGTAGCTTTCGATTTCGTGTTGGAGGTGCCATTGGAAGAAATCCGTGGCTTCCAGCGCTTGGAACTAAGCTGGCCGCAGGAATGACGCCACAGCTCACTGTAATGCACGTCCAACCGCGAGGAAGAACAGGCTGCCATCCGCACTTTTCCATGTTCCTATCTGCTCTGGGGCCTGCAATGTCGCCTGCACGGAGGTGCGGGTGGTTTCATCGAGTTCTTTCAAAGACTTACCTTTCTTGCTTTTCTCGGTCGTTTCCACTGTGGTCTTCTCCGTAAGCTTTGTCTCCGTCTGCACTTTGGTCGGTTCAATGTACTCGGCCACGGCACGCAAGGCGTTGATTTTAGCCACCCGGAGCTGACGCACACGCTCAGCAGGTTCGTTTCCCTTCACCGCAGTCACTCCCACGGCAATGAAAAAGCGCCTTCCATTCTTTTCGACGACCGCAGCACCGCCATCCTGAGCCAATACGGGGTTCAAGCAGATGATTTCCTGGTAGCCAGGCAAAAAGGTGCCATTAGCAAAAGGCCCTGACTGTTGAGCCAAGGTGGGAAATGTGCCACACACGAGCGTGGCGGCCAAGATCAAGGTTTGGAGACGGGAGGAGGCCATTTTTGGAGGATTTCTTTACGGAAGTCGGCGGCGCTATTTGGGCGATGGGTTAGAACGGCCAGATCCACAAGTTTCTCTAATAGGTTTCTATCTGGCTCCCTCGTCAGCACATAAAGCTGGTGGTGGGCTTTCAAGCTTGCTTCGAGATCACCATGGCGTTCGTGATATTCGCCGAGGAAAACCAATGCGGACTTCGCCGCATCGTTCTTCACGCCCAGGCGCAAGTTGACCTCGGCGCTGGCAGCATGTGCGTGATCAAGTGTCTCTGCGTCCTGTACTCCCAATTCAGTGAGGCGACCCAGCAGCCTTGCGGCGGCGGAAAAGTCTCCTATTGCCATCAGCGCCTTCGCTTGGTTGCGGCCACGGTCTGAGTTGAGTTTTGTTTCAACTTGTAAATCGGACTCCCGTGCGACAAGCACGGCAAAAAGACCCTGTCGACCCGCCAGGCGATAAATGGCCGCCGTTTGCGCCGATTTCACTTCGCCCTTCACATCAAAAAGTTCCCGGTCTTGCTCTGGCAAAACAGATGTCAGAAGCCTCCGCCGGGCATCGTCTATTGCGGCTTTCTCCTCTATTGCGCGGCCTTTGGCGGTGCCTAGCGCATCCACCGCAGTGCTATGGCCGGTAGCAATGCGGTAATCCTTCACGGTCCAAGCACCCGGCCCTTCCCAAGCAGCTGAAGGCACTCCGGCACAACAATAAGTATTCTTGGTGAGAATTTTGGTATCTAAATCAGAAGCGATCGCTCCCGAAACAGCAAGCGCCAGAGAGACGCGAGCCATGAAGCGGAATGAACGCATGGTGTGTTCGTTTAGAAGTCCTTGATCGCCGGATTTGTCTTCTTTTCCGCAGCGGGTTTCTCTTCCGGGCTACTTCTCGGAGCGTTGCCGCCACTGGCACCTCCAAAACCTGGGCCTGTCATAACTTGCGCCATCGCACTTGCTTGAGCGATAGTTTTTTCGTTCATGCCCATGATAAGCAGGTACTCGGGTTCCGCCGCTGACGTCACCTCCGAATGCAACACGATGAGGCCGCGAAGCAACGCCTGCGCCTTGCTGGCTGAAATCTCAGATGTGGCCTTGATCTCAGAGCCCTGCTGGGATCGCATTTTCACAGTGTTCCCCGCCGCGTCCTTGGAGCTTTCGCCTTTAGTGGCAATCATCGTGGTATTATTTGCAGCCTCCAGGAAAACACATTCTTCAGAGAGAAACTTCGCCAAGGCTTGCTTGCATTTGGTTTCGGCCTCTTTGCGAGCGAGTTGTTTGCCCTTGGCCGCACCCAGCACATCCTCAATCACAACGCTGGCTTTCACGGTGAGGGATTTGAAGCTGCCGTCCTCGTTGACCTTCACACCAAGTACACCATCAGGTTGTGCGGCCAATTCCGCGGCCAAGTCAGTCTGCTTGGGCTCTTCGAGAACGACTTTTTCCTGAGCCTCTGCGAAGTGCAGGTTGATTGCGAGAAAGAGGAGAAATAGTGTTCGCATACGGGAAATCTTGATCATACATCCTTAAGAACCATTCTTTCTAAATAAAGTCAAGCTCTTGGTTGGTAGAGGTATCGACGGCTACTTATTATATGGATTGAGCTCTCATAATATGAAAGTAATTTTGCAAAGAAGACACAAGCAAACCTCTAAATTTTGACTCCGGACGCAGGTTCGCCTTCTTCGCCTTGGCAATCTCGCGCTCCAAAATCCTCTGCGTCCCCATCCACCGCTCCGGATTCGGGTCCGTGCTTCCTGCATGAATCGCATTCACACAAATGTTGAGAATGTCCCCGCCGCTAAGGCCCTTGGATAGCTCCGATAGAACTGCATCATCAGCCTGAACCCGATCAGGATTGGGGAGATGAAGGGCGAACAGTTCCCAGCGCATGGAGGCGTCGATGACCAGTTTGATCGATTGACAAATTTGAGTCGAATGGGAATGGATTCATGCATTCATAGGCCGTCAATGTGGCGTGTCCCACTCTGACAACCTCATGCCACCTAACAGCAGAACCTCCGCCGCTGCCGCGATAGTCCGTTTGGTATCCTAAGCAGTGGTCACCTAATTGCATGAAAATATTCGCCAGTCTCGCTCTCTTCCTCTTTGTTGCATCGGCCCACGCCGGGGGAATAATCGCCGTCCTCAAATCTCCTTCGTCGGTAGAGCGCCGCGATGCCCAGAGCGGTTCCTACAAAGGTTCGATTTCAGTAAATAATGCCATTTCGGTGGGCTGCGATGGCGAAACAATCGCAGTGCTTTTGGCAAGCGGGACTGTAAACCGTTACAATGCCCAGACTGGATCTTACCAGGGTTCCATCTCGGTCAGTGGTAAACCCTCCACCGTTCAAGTGAGCGGTGGGGTTATCGCAGTAACGACCGAACGCAGTCTGAATCGCTACAATGCCAAAAACGGTTCGTATATCGGCTCAAGCTCACTTTGATTCACGACGAATTGTTTCAACCAGCCCCCCTCACACCTACTCTCCGTCCCCGCCGCTGAGCTCTTTGGAAAGCTCCGAGGGAGCTACACAATCCGACTGAACCCGATCTGGGTTGGAGAGATGAATGGATACCGCGCCTCAAAGCAGGCGCGATTTCGCCGATTGATACAGGGGGGCGTTGCCGATTTCAGGCGTCTTGCTCAGCTCGCCATTCACGTAGATGTTCTAGCATGACCTGAACCCCTTCATCGTTGATGGGTTGTAATAGCGATTCAAGCTGATCCAGGGTGCTGTCTGGCTGAGCGAGTTGTTTGGCCTGGGTTTCCAGTAGCTTGTGCCTTTGCGCGCCGAGGATCTGTCCGGCCCAGTGCAGTAGGGCAAGGTAAATCTGCAGGTTGATGGCATGCGGCAGGTGGAATTTTTTCTCCATTGTCTGCCGGAGCGATTTCACCCAGGAGTCAGCCATAGCGGGGGCTGGGTCATGGGCAGAATTCTTTCGGGAGCCTAGCACGCACTGACTTGAAGTCTGTGGAACGAAGTATTGCATGAAAGGCACGAACTCCATCAACCGATCCTGCGGGGCTGGACGTGATGGCGGTAGGGCAGGGGGCCTGCTCATTGGCGTTGGGGAAGGTGCAAATCTCTTATTGGACACGACTGAGGCAGCAAAGGGACTTGCCAGTGAGGGCTGCACCACAGCTTGTTCAGCGATGGTGGTTTTTGCCGCTTCATCCCAGGCCACAAAGGCGGCTCCCTTGCAGATCAGGTTGTGCTGGACCGCCAGCTCAACGGCCGCAGTTTGCTCGCCCTGTTTTTGCAAGTTGCTGATCCGTCGTTTGGCCCACGTAAGGCGGGCTGTTTCGCTTTCCTCTGCCTGGTCGAGATCCCATTTCATGGACCATGAGCGACCGTCCGGCAGGGAAGCGGTCAATTTGACCAGACTTAAACCCTGCACCCGCAGCGGAATTAGCAGCACTTCGCCCGCATGCAGATCCATCAATCCGCGCTCGGGCGAGGGAACTTCCACGCCCTTTGGAAGTTTCAGGTTGGTCAGCACTGGGCGGCGTAGCGTGCAAGCCAACTTGCGCACGGCTTCGGGAATGTCATCCTGCGGCGTCATCAGCGTGCAGCGCCCGCCAGTTTCAGCAGCCAACTGTTGCAAAAACGCGTCATTGACCGCGCTGTCGATGCCAAAGGTGTGCACGGGCAGTTTAGCGGCCTTGGCGCTGCGCATCAATTCCAGGATCGAGGTCTCGTTTCCGACTTGGCCATCGGTGATGACAATGAGCCTCGAAGGCACTCCTCGACTATGTTTGGCACGAACTGCCAGCACATGCTCGAGGGCCGGCAGCAATGCGGTACCGCCCTGGGTATCAATCTGGTCAAAGTTTTGAAAGGCAGGGTCGGCGAGCATTTCGTCGCGCAGCATTGGGGAATCCGAAAAGTCCTGGAAACTGCTTTCAAAACAGGTGATCCAAACGCGGTCCATGGGGCTGAGCTCTTGGACAAAGGCCTTCAAGGCTTTGGCAGATTGCTCCCAATTCACGCCTTCCATGCTGCCAGAGCGATCGAGGAGGAAATACACGTCCTGCTGAAATTGCTGCACGGCATCCGTCTGAAGCGGAGCACGCAACTGAAGCAGACCATAGCGCCATTCCTCATGGAGATATCCCCAAGCCTTTGGTTTCGCTTCGGTAGGGCTGGATTCCTGCCAACGCAGCACCAAATCGCGATCCGGCACATGCTGTTCTCCAGCCAACTCCACCTCAAGATATGTGCCTTGCGCATCCACCTGCACCGAATGCGTGGGGCTGTTAAGGCTATTGGCCTTCAGTTCATCCGCGTCCAAAGTGCCTCGAACATAAATCGTTGCCGAATCGGGGTGGTCGCGGCTAATGCGCGGCGGACTGAGACGTGATGCATCCGGGACTTCGTCAGTATCATCGCTAACTCCCGATCCGCGGTTGGAGCGCAGAAGCGGCTTACCCGGCATGTAACGGACACCTGGGGTGAAGGGCACACGCAGACTCAGTTGATCCCCCAGGCGCTCCAGAGGCTGCAGATAAGCGAAGCAAACCTTAATACGATCCCCGGGGGCTACATTGCCGAGTTGGAGAGTGAAGAGATTGTCGCGAACCGACTCGACTAGGGCTGTGCGATGGCCTTGTGCCTTCTTCTCGGCAGCGACGCGGCGAGCTTCTTTTTCCTCCATCACAATGGCTCGAACGATACGGTCATTGACGTGCATTTCACAGCGATACACGGAGGCTTCGCCCGGCAGCGGGAAGGTGTAGGTGACATCGAGCGACTTACGCGCCGTTTGTTGAAAGATCTGCTCCATTTCGACACTGGCCAGGTCGCCAGTGACGCGGAAACGGGCTTCGACATGCTCCAGGGGAAGCGAGATGCGGGTTGAGGTGAGTTGGGCGATGAGTCCAAATGAGTTCATGGGTAGAGAAATTAGGGCGTGTTGAGGATGTGGAGGATGTTGCGAATTTGTGATTCCGTGAGGCGCAGGTGCGGCCGTCTGCTGACCAAAAGAAAATCTGGCCCTAGAGGCACCGTCTGCATGGGGACAGTGACAGCACTCTCCGGACTGGCGGACAATTCGTGTGCTCGCTTGGATTCAGTGGCTTGTAGGATGCCTAGCAGCTCCTCATTGGTGCGGCTAAAGAGCAGCGAATGAATTCGGGTTAGTGGCATGCCTTCTGCCTGCATAACGCGCACGGCGCAGGCTTGAAGGTAGTGGCGTTCGGAAAAGCCACCGCCAGCCTCCGGCGCGTCCATCAATCCCAAGGTGCGGTAGTAGCGCAAGGTCCGAGGCTGGGTGTCGGTGGCGACCTGGCCATTGGCAGGAACCACGCCGTGCTTGTCGCACCACGCGGTCACTTTGATAGCAAGTTTTTCAATGGAAAGATTCATGGTTGAATGCATTGACAGTGGCAATCTGATTGTGCGCGAGGACTTTGAATGCTTCTTCTTTCAAGGGAAGGATTTATAAGACAGTGTTTAAATCATTAATTCTGATTCTCCTGCCAACCCTTGCGATGCTTCGCCTTGCGGCCGATTTCGCGCGACTTTTTGTTGCCGTGGCAAAGCAGGCGGAAATCCTTGGTCCAAAGGACACAGCGATTCGGAAGCTTTTCACCTAAAATGATCTCCGGCAGGCATCCCCTCATACCGATGGGTTCTTTCGTATCCCGGTAATTCTCCAGATCAGGGTCAAACCACTGGGCATACCATTCCTTGCCTGCAATGAACCACGGATCATTGACCCACTGAACGCCGACCGTTGCGCCATGTTCATCCTTCTTCAAAATTTTTGTCTCAGTGATCTCGTGGTGGTCTTCTTGCTGGAGACTGGCAAAAGATTGGTAGTCGTCGTTAAAGCTGCACCAGTCGGTATTTAGCTTCAATCGCGTGGAATCCGGAAGGCGCACGAGCGTGATATAATGAATTTGATTGTTGGGACGATGCCGATTTTGACGATTGAGCATCGGCACCCAGTTGCGAACGAATCGCTCACCGGTTAGCCAGGACATGATCGGAACCAGGTGGCTGCCCGCGCCAAGAAACGGGACGGGCTTTTTGTGAAGTTTGATCGCAAGCATGGTCTTCAGAAGTAAGAGTGAAATAGGGCGAGGCTGGCATCTAAATCATGCCTTTGGGAGAATCCACCACCTGACGTCGGCGGGGCCATCGGTCGCAGGGCGCGGTAGTAGCGTAGGGGCTGAGGCTGGGGGGCCGTGGCGACCTGGCCATTGGCAGGTAGCACCCCGTGCTGGTCGCACCAGGCGGTCACTTTGTTAGCAAGTTCTTCAATGGAAAGATTCATGTCCGAATGAATTGACAGTGTTACTGTAAATCCAATTTGACAAATTCTTTTTTGAATTAAAAATTAGGTCGTGGATTAGCACGCGTCTGCTCCAAAATTGCCTGCGAATTCCATTTGTCTCTATCCCAGCCACATCTTTCCTGAAAGCCATGCCCAATCAATTGAACCGCAGAGATTTCATCAAAGCGACTGCAAACGCGAGCAGCTGCTTTGCGCTTGACCTCAGCCAAGAGGTGGCAGCAGTCAGTCCCCCCGTGGTCCCTTCCCAACCAAGAACCGCATTGGATTGGTTAATCGCTCATTGTGTTTATCCTATGACGACGGAAGGCAGCCTTCAGCAGCGCTTCGACTCTTTCAATACCACGCTAGATGTTGTGGAGTATCAGTTTCGTCATGACGAAAGTTTGAAAAAAAGTCGCTTTGATTTGAGCACCTTTGGCTTGCTGTTCATACAAGGTGATCCACGCAATCCAGAACCTAGGGAAGCCATGCGCCACCTTTTGATTACCGCCGCCTTTCGTCAAAGCGAATTAATGCGTGAGGAAGGCTTCTGTAATGCGAATTCGCTCAAAGACTATGACCAGTTTTTGAGTTCTGAGGTTCAGCGACTCGGACCCGGCCCGGTGTCAGAAAAGCTCGAGGAAGCGATGCATCATGTAGACACTCAAATCACGGGAGCGACGCATCATGAGGGGCTTGATTATTCGATGCTCGCCAACAGCGTCAGGACTCTAAACGATCACGGAATACCTTTAGGGCCACATGCTCAGCAAGTGCTTAGGAGGGACGAAGAAGCTGAGAAGGCGATTCCGAGGGTGCTGGTGCGCCAATTGGGCTAAAGAGGAATTTTGATCATGATCTCAACAATCATAATTCTATCAAAGCTGGGCATTGGAAAGATCCATTTAGGACAATTCGAAATGGCCAAGTCTCGATGGATCAATGTACTTAGAGTGCTTCTTACAATCGCGATCTTTTCGTCATTGGTTGCATGCAGAGCAGAAGATGAAAAAGAAGAAGACGTAGATGAAGCTCCGGCCTCCAAAATACTTCCTCTTTTGGACCAGGCTGTCGGAGACCTCAATGGCGATGGCAGGCCAGATCGCGCCAGCATCATTCAGAAACATGAAAAGGAAGATGATGATGTCGAGAGAACCTTGATTGTCGAACTAGGCCAGCCCAGTGGCTGGAAAAAGATTCTCGAAACCCAGAATCTGACTCCTGCCTATCCCGCGGAATATGTGTTGGCAGAAGAGCTTTTCCCACCCGGAGTGACTATCGAAGAAAATAGACTCTGGGTACATGACGGCATCACCAAAAAACTAGGTTACAAACTGGAGAACAATAGCTTCGTTTTGAACAACTTTTTGGAACTCGATCACAGCCGAGTATCAGACTGGTTTGATGTCTATGAAGTAAATTTGGATGTAGGCCAAGCCGTTCATGAATACGACCCGCCATCAGAAGACGAAAAAAGGCCGCCCACTTGGTGCCCTTGGGCAAAAAAAGAAGCCGTGACATGCCGCTACCCTCAGGTGCCAGTCGTTTGTGAAGAAGAAGGCAAAAACGCCAGAAAACTCGAACTCATGCCGACAAAGATAGCCGCTGCTGTCGAGACGCCAATTGTGACAAGTTGGATTGAAGTCAAAGGGAGAAGCCTGCGCCTTTACTTTCGATTGGAATCAAATCGGCCCACTAGCTTTAATCCAGTCGTCAAAAACCTGAAAGGAAAACGACTCATCGCTGTGTCATGCGAGCAGCGCCGGGATACAAAAGGCATGGAAGTAAAGCTGGAATTCCGGCCTAGCCATTTTGGGGTAGAAGAGGATTGGCGTAATATCTTTATCAAAGGGTTGGAGGAAGAAGAGTCGGGAGAAATACAGAAAACGCCGATATCCGAGAACTACTTTTCGACACTAGAATTACCCTGCGTTCTCGAAGCGACCGGGGTCACAAATCAAGGAACTCAATGGAGCGTGACCAGCAATCCAACCAAGTCAAGACACGCGGCTCCATTTGTCCTCATGCCAGCGTTTGTGTTGAAGTTGCCTCTGAAAACAACCGAAGAATGAAATCACGACCGATAACAAAGTTTAACCCTAACATTTAGACATCGATGACAACAATCAACCATCCAATCCTCGCTCGACAAGTCAGCGTCAAAATGATAAGCCCAGCGCAAGCTTGGTTCGTGGAGGACAAGGAACTTTCTGAAAATGCCTTTAATGATATATTAGCTCACCGCATCATAAGAGATGAGTTAAGAAAAGACCGCCCAGACCTTGCTGACATTGGTGAAGAATTTTGATATTCGACGATTTATTAGCGATTCAATGTTGAGCTACGAAGAACACTAGCATCAAGCACAATTGCACTGAATTTTGAGGCCGGCCAACTTTGGCGCGTTGGCACCTGTTTAAAAAATAACAGACCACTTCAGCTCAATAAAACAAATCTCTGAAAAAAGTTATGAATATCTCAGACCCAAAAAAAATAAATGACAATCCAAGGACAGAAAGTCCAGAAATAGCAGACAATCATGTTTTGATTCCCGCATGGCTTAGTAGCTTTTTAACCAAGTTTACTGTGAGCCACAGAGAACACTGGCATGAAGGCAAATTACACCGGATTGACGGACCTGCCGTCGAGTCCAGTTTCGATGGTCTGTATCGCCACGAGTATTGGCAGCAGGGAGAGATGCACCGTCTAGATGGGCCAGCTTTTGAGATCATCAAGAAAGACGGCGACTCGCATCAGTGCGTCACTCAGGAGTGGCTCGTTAATCAGAAGCGTCATCGGGAGGATGGGCCGGCGATTCACTGTTTGGGGAAAATCCAACCACCTGAGCCTTGGCCACAAGATTCGCAATGGGATCAAACTCCACTGCCATGGAAACTCTTCCCCGCGATACCTGATGATTCTTTAACCGAGCTGTTCAATCGTTGTTGGGCGGGCTATCAATTTTCATTTCTTGGTGATTTCGGCACTAAGATGGAATTACTGACAAGCGAACTTGATAATTTTGAAGTGAAATGGTGCCTTCGACCAAATCGCCATATCAAGGAATGGGAGTTTGATGCGATCTTGAAAAACCCTGAAGAAATTCGGCATGAAAAAGTAAAAAATCTACTGGATCACCTTGGATCCTACACGCCTGAAACCAAGCTCATCGAATTGTATTTCCCAACGCTCTTGCATTGTTCTCGTTTCCTAGATGAACGCCTTCCTGCGCGTGCAGATCCTTGTGTGATGACTCTAGCGGTGATGGTGTTCGTTCATGAAATGGGTCATGCGATTGACCACGCAAAGGCGGTTAGAAACAATACTGCATTCCCAACAACGCCAGCGCAAGATGAGGCCTCAGCTCAATGGTTTACCTGGAATGTCATCAAGAAGCATGCTCCACGTGCCCGCATGTTGTTTGAGGAATTGGAAAAGCATCAACCAGAAATATACAAAATCTTTAATAAGCCGCTAAAAAATACGTTTTGATTCCAAACATGTTAAAAACTCAGTATGATTTTTCTTCTTGGACATAATGGATACATTGGGAACGCTTTTGTAAATGCGCTCGAGGATGAATTCATTCCTTGGAGACCCTTTCCGGTAAAAAGGATCAGCGCAGACTCATTAAACGCAGTTCTCAAAACTCTTCGGCGAGATAAACCGTCCTTAGTGATTAACGCAGCTGGTTTCACGGGTAGGCCGAATGTTGATGAGTGTGAAACAAAAAAAAATGAGACCATCGAAGGGAACCTGCTCTTGCCTGTCGTCGTTGCCAGTGCCTGTGCAGAAACAGGTATTCCTTGGGGACACGTATCTTCAGGCTGTATTTTCAACGGAGCTAAGCTGCGCGTGGGAACGACAAACGAAATAATTACTGACCTCCTTGAGAAGAAAATTAAAAAACTCTGGACTTTGAATCCATCGCATTTTCACGGTTTCAATGAGGAAGACACGCCAAATTTCACCTTCGATGATGAGAAGAGTAGTTTCTACAGCGGCGTGAAGGCTCTTGCTGAACAAAATCTGCAGAATATTGGCGGAGGTTATATTTGGAGGTTACGCATGCCATTTGATAATATTGACCATTCCCGCAACTATCTCACGAAACTACAAACCTACCCTAAGCTATACGACAATATCAATTCTCTAAGCCATCGCGGAGAGTCAGTCCGAACCTGTCTCCAGCTTGCTATAAAGCAAGCACCCTACGGAGTCTACAATATCGTAAATTCTGGTTTCTTATCTACTCGACAAATTTCTGTAATGCTTACTGACGTTTTGAATTTAACCAGACAGTTTCAATTTTGGGAATCAGATCAAGACTTTTACCGGCATGCAGCACGAACGCCGCGATCCAACTGTTTGCTCGACACCACAAAACTTGATAAGCTTGATCTGAAAATGCGACCAATTGGAGATGCGCTTTTTGAGGCCATGAAAAATTGGAAACCAATAAGTAAACCTAAAATCCAATTGACTCAATGAACAAGACTATGTTGTTTTTGATTTAGCATTTGGTTGTCAACCTCGATCGTCTAACCTAGCTTCATTAAAGTCATCTTAAGCCATTATAGTTTTCAGCGCAATCTTACCTTCAAATGCAAGCACATAGTTCCGACTTGTCATATTTCGATTCTTTTTGGTCTTGGTTAATGCAAGATTCCCGTGACTTTGTTCGGCTGGGAGAACAGTTGAAAATAGACGGAGTGGATGCTTGGGCGGAGGATCTTGAGGTGGAAATCGAACCAAGCACAGAACTTGAGCCTGCAACCAATGTTCCTCCCCCTCACTGCTGTAGGATAAGTCCAGGAAAAGACTCTTTTTCTGGTATCATCACAACTACAAAAGGCAGTCAGATACCATTTAGCAAACATTTGGCAGAAGCGACGTGGCACCGATATCACGGTCTAAGACAGGCAGCTATGCGTCTTCAAAACACCAACGGCATTCAGTTACCCTCTCGTATTGGCCACCGTATGTCCAGTTCCTACACAAAACCAGGATCAACCATTTATGACCAGAATTGGATTGACTGCCCCCAACCATTTCATGCACCGGCATTCGTTGCAGCTGCTATTCACATTTATTGCAAGTCCCACCTTCACTTGGGCTTTAGTCTTCCTTGATTTCCAATTTTATTCCACTGCTGCTGCAGGACATTAATTGTAAAATTTCCCCTTAATTTTTAATAAATTTTGGGATTTCAAAAGCAAACATAAAAACCAAACCAATGATTAAAATCATCAAATCCAATAAATCCAGTAACTCTTCAACTCAAGGTTCTCGCACCACAACCTATTGCAACCAATAAAAGCACTGATGCTTTATCGCCGCGCAGATCATCTGTTCTGCGCGGCAATTTTCTAAAATGGATTGCAATTTAGACCACCTATTTAAGTTCGATCCTCAATCTGCCGTCCAATGAAGCTTTCTTTTTATAACATCAAATTTCAAACTAATGACGGCTATCGTTTATTTAACAGTCTTCGTGGTACATTGTGTGACATATCTGATGATTTGGAGGATTGTCTGAATGATAGTTATGTGCACAATTTAGACAAAGAAACTATAGCATCGCTTTCTGGATTAGGAATGTTAGTTGATGACGATTTCAATGAAACAGCTGACTATTTGTCACGATATGAACAATCGAAAGAACGAGGAGGAAAGCTCTCCGTTATGCTGTTCATGGCAACTTCCTGCAATTTAGGCTGCCCATACTGCTACCAATCAGCGCCGACAAAGCCTGGGAATGTCATCAGGAAGGAATCCCTAGATCGTTTCGTCTCATGGGTAAAATGGGAGATCGAGAATAACGCGATCACCGCACTAGAATTGAAGTTTTATGGAGGGGAGCCACTCCTCGCACGATTGCTGATGCCTGGATTCATTGCCACAATCAATCGAGTTTGCGCTGAGGGAGGCATTCCTGTTGTTTACGACATCGTCACGAATGCAACCCTTTTCGATGAGCCGTTAATAACACTTTTCATCGAAAACTCAATTCAAATGCAAATCACGCTTGATGGCTCAGGCGAAACCCATGACAAGAGGCGCGCCTGGAAAGGAACAGGAAAGGGATCGTTCGACGAGATTTTTGCGAATTTGGAGTTGATTGCGAAATTGGGCGGTTCTCATCTCGTCAATCTCCGCATAAATGTCGATCAGGAAAACATTTCCGAAATAGGAGATCTCGCTCGGAGGGCCCGTGATCTTGGTATCGGTTCCTTTACTTGCGGGCGAATCCATTTCCGGGAAAAACAGACAGACTATGAGAAGAATACAGTCTCCAGCGCAGCTTTCGATGAGACTTTTGACCTCGAGATCTTTCGAATCCTTGCCCCGTTGGGTTATGCCGACGCCCCCTCAAATCTAGAATCACGTGATACGTGCCTCTACCACTGGAAGCGAGGTTTCGCCGTTTCTCCTGCCCTTGATCTCTTCAAATGCGATGAGCTTATTGATCGTCCCGAATATCGCGTGGGTTGGATCGATGAAAATGGCATTCCCATCATGAACGAGATCGAATATGAAAAGGCGGTCTCGAGAAAACCGACCGATTTTGAGTCCTGCGCCTCCTGCCGATACCTGCCCCAATGTGGTTCCGGATGCTCGATTCGCGCCCTTAACGCGAAAGGCACACCGCACGTGAATTTCTGTGAAGCCACTTACGAATCCGTGCGAAAAAAAGTCACATCCTATGCTATTGCTGCGGCTGAGGGTTTAATTCCGGATAAATCGGAGAGCAAGTGCAATTCATGTCATTGCGGTTCTTAAAATGAGCACTCTCGTAATTGGCGAAACCGATTGGCCTACTGAAAAAGGTCTTTGCTGCCTGAGTCTTGCAGATTTGAATCGTCGTGGTTTGATGCTATGTCGAGATGGGAAGTTGAAATTTCATGATGCGAGCGGCGAATGGCATGAAGTGGATCATGTTCTGTGGCGCGCTCAAGGTCCTCGTGATGCAAAGCTTCAACACTCAGCGTTATCTCTCGTCGCCGCTTCTTCAGCAGAATGCGTAAACTCAGCGTCTTCTCTCCTGCAATATGGCACACGCATTCTTAACCATGGAGCTTTAAGAAAGGGCGGTTTGCCAGTGATTACGTCATGTCCAATTTTGGGGTCCAACGGCCTTTCTTATTTTTATAAAGCAGAGTTTCCCTCTGTCTTAAAAGTTGGTGACTGGCATATGGGCTACGGAAAATGCAAGGTCAGTAATCTCGAAGCCTGGAATGATGCAGTCGACATGGCCGCAATTGCTGATGAGATTGTCTCGGTTGAGCCATTTATCGACTATCGTCGCGATCTCCGAGTTCTACTAGTCGGAGAAGATCTAATTGCAGTCGAGCGATTTCCAGCGAGCCATCAATGGAAAGCAAATGTTTGTCCATCTGAAATTAAGAGGGTGGAACTATTGCCCGAGTTGGCTCACATGACTCGCAAGGCTGCCGCGCTGCTCGGCATGTCCATTCTAGGGGTAGATTGGATCGAGGATAAAAAGGGGGCTTGGCATCTATTGGAGGTTAATCCTTCGCCAGGACTTCAAATGGAAGAGATGGATTGCCGTCCGTTGGCTTTGAAACTATTGCAGCGAAATTCTCATTAACAGATCAATGACATCATTTCGCTATCCAGAAATAGATCACGAACTGCTCGACCGTGAATATGTCCGTGATTTTTTGCGGGACCCGGATGATTTTCCGGATCGTGTCGATTTTAACTACCTTCGGAACCAACGTGATTCCGCCAATCACTTTCTTGATTGGTTTGATGGGACTTGTCAGGGATCGTTCGTCGAAATGTTAAGCAAGTGTCATGAACACGCCTCTTATGGACGGTCAAAATCTTGTGTGTACACAATCAATTGGACCAACACTACCCTTATCCCTTTCCTATCAATAGAAGGAACAATCCAATTCAAAACTTCAGATAGTGGCGCATTCAGGGAAACTCATCCCGGAGTCTTTCGCTCTGAACTGGTGGATCGCGGAATCCAGCATCCAACAGTGGATATCTTTGAACTAACAAGAGAAGAATTTGATGTGTTGGCTGCCTTGGGTGAACAATCATTCGGTGCAGAGTTAAAATGGTGTTACGCAACCAGCAAGGCAAGTCGGCGGACAAGTTCATCTGGCTGCTATCGGATCGGTTTTGAAGGAACGAAGGAGAAACTTGAGGTTATCGTAACTGAAACCGGACACCTTGAGCGCCATAACCCTTCTGGGCATGTTTACGAAAAGATGAAAGCCCTTTGCGAGGCTCGGATTTCCTTGATCAGACAAATCTGGTATTCGGAAAAAACGGATAGTGTCGCTGCATTAATTTCAAGTTACTATCATACTGCGATCAACTGGATGCCATTTTCTAACATCAATAACTCAATACTTATGGCGCAAATGAATTCGTTGCGTCGGCGCTTGGGGTTAGTTTCTTTATCTCATTCCAATCTTGATACTTACGCCCTATTGACGAGCAGTGCTGGATTTTTGCATATCATAAATGAAATGAATCACCTTTCTGAATAGTCCGAATAGTCGCGACGTTCAGGCGGGTCAATTTTCGCTTTAGATGCAATGCCAAAAGATCTAAATTCCTATTCATTCTCCTCCTGAGCATCACAGTTAATTTGATACCACTGATGATTGGACTCAAAATGATTTAGTTCACGAGGGCGAGATCGGCCTCGTAGCGATTGGGGGTTCGGTAGTCGAGGGAGAAGTGGAGGCGTTGGGTATTTTAGTAGCCTGCTTCGTCCCCCTCTTCGATTGGACAGCTGATAAGAGGATCAATCTTAGCTAGTCAAAAGACAGGGAGAGAAATTATACCCAATACCAACATCAAGTCTGGCTCTATCCGCACCAGTCTCTCCACCAGAGATGATCATTTTTATTGTCATTTGGTTTCAATGACGAGATCCACGATAACGGGTAAGTGATCACTACCCGGCGTATTTTTGAGGACTTGAGCAGCAGGGCGTCCGAGGTCACGTGT
Source organism: Verrucomicrobiaceae bacterium (assembly GCA_027486585.1). Classification (GTDB taxonomy): domain Bacteria; phylum Verrucomicrobiota; class Verrucomicrobiia; order Verrucomicrobiales; family Verrucomicrobiaceae; genus Prosthecobacter. Next base: position 26,429 of record JAIXOU010000042.1, read on the forward strand.
GTAGATGTGATCGAAACAGGCATCTGGGTATCTGCCTTTACCTGGAATGGTGATTCGATGTTCCAGCGGAATCCCTTCGAAGCTCCAGAAAAACCCAGCATCTTCAATCTTTTTTAGGGTTGTATCCCCAGCCAGATTAATCTGGTCCTTGGAGGTATTGAAATCGCCCACTACAACGAATCCATCTTTTGGCTTGGCCTGACTTTGAACGTGTTCAATAAGCTGTTCAATGGCGTCTTCACGTTTCGAGGTATTCTTCAATGGGTCACCAAGATTGCTCTTCAGATGCAGCCCATACACATGAAGTGGTTTTCCTGAGATTAAAAGCTTCGCATAAGCATAGCCGCGAGGAGCATTCGCCCAGCCCTTCGTCCAAGACTCAGCCCAAGCTCCATCGGCCATATATCGGGAAAGAATGGTTACCTGTTGTTCACCAATGGTTCGGGTAAAGGTATCCTTGAATTGACTGGTAACGTGCACCTTGAATCCTGGAAGGACTCTGGCCAATCGTTGAGCGGCATCGTCATTCCTAACTTCCTGCAATACAATGATATCAGCACGAATTTGTGGAAGAATGGCAGCTACTTCCATGAAGTGCTTGTCTCGTTCTTCTTGTGATGCAACAGGCTTTTTGCCGGGAAACCACTCAAGATTCCAAGTTACCAGGCGAACGACTTCAGCTGCACTTGCATGACTGAGGAGTAAGGCGGTGAAAATTAACCACCGCATATTTTACAAGGAATTCCATCTGTTGCGCCACACGATCTGCCGCTGCCAAAATAGCGACAGCTTGAATTGTGACGTTTCCCAGTAGAGCTGAGGGAGTAGCTGCCGCCTGCGGTCGCCTTACTTGAACTGTTAGAGGGAGTTAATGACGAACCATCGGAGGGCCGATAGGCTTGGGTTGGAGTGGCCACGGCTTGACGCCGCAGGGTTTCGTTTTCTTGCTGTAACTGAGAAACCTTGCCTTCAAGTTCAGCAATTCGTTTGAGCAGAGCATCAACATCTGGCTTTGAACCGGATGTAATGGCTTGCCTCGACTCAAGCGTCAACTTTTCGAGGGGGATGCGAAACACACCCAAATCACTCATGACTGTTGCCTCTGAAGCTGTTGTGGACACAACACGTCCCTTAATTTTTGAGCCATCCATTAGACCAATCTCGGTGGGTGCGTCTGACGCTAATGAGGTTCCAAGACACAAAAGGACAAAAATGATTTTGGGTATTGGCTTCATGGCGGAACTGAAGGTTGTGAATTTGTTCAACTATGATGATTTCCTAGGACCATTTCAGCGTTTGTTCAACTTAATCAAACGGGGCTGATTGTTTGAAATGCAAATCTATCTTCAAAATTTATATTCATGAAGGGAAGGGGAGAAGGCTCTTTGGGGAGAGCTTGTCGCCTTTGGTGACTCAACTTGCCTTGAATCTGACAGAAGCTCTATAAAGTATTGTCTTCGAATGAGTTTGGTTGAAATAGAAGATATGAAAAACACGCGTAGAACCGAGAAACAGGCAAGTCTCGTTCACTGTGGATTCAATGTATTGTTCGATAAGCCAGGAATATGACGCATTTCATTGATATGAATGCGCGCCTCTTTTTTGGGTTAAGCATTTAATTGATAAACAGCATCGGCCTGTATAAAATAATAAAGAAAAAATCTTAATATAATAAAATACTTTATTATTTAGATCTATTTATCTTGCGTTAAAAATTCATTGGAAATCAATGAGTCTACTGACAGCGGTTGGTGGGATTGTAGCGTCTAGGGCAGATCATCTGAAGCAATGCTATCCCGATGGACCCAAATTTCGCACGTCCTTTGCCCCCAATGCAGATCATCACGCAATAGCAGCCTAAATTGTGTTATTTAACATTGCTGACTGAAGATTCGCTGTTCCAACCAAACGTCTGAATCTTCAACCCAGCTCCCTTCTAACCACCCAACCATCCGGCCCGGTCTGACTTATTCAGGCCGGGCCGATTTGTTGGGTGAACTCCCTCAACCTCACTCCATGTCACGACCCAAACATTACTCACCCATGATCTCTAGGTTTGTTGTTTCCATCCTCTACCACGAAGCCAAGCACCGCAGGATTCCGATGACCAAACTCACGGATGATCTGCTGCTAAAGGCGCTTCGTGCCACACCGGGATGGCATACAGCCACTAGCCTGCGGATTTCAGATCAAGCTATCGCTAACACTCTAGCTCCTAGAATCGCGCCAGCGGCCTAGGAGCACTTGACCCTTTCACCGAAAACCCATGCGCCTTCACGGGTGCATGGGTTTTTCGTGTTCACAGACCCAACCAAAACATAACACCCAGACACCCTCATCATGGCAATCAAACTCAGCGCCAATTATGCAAAGAAGCTCGGCCTACCTCACTACAGTAGCCACAGTTTTTCCGCCTCCATCGAGACGGAACTCACCGATATCACCCAAGTAGAGGCTGAAATCGCCCGACTCTACGGTCTGCTTCAGCAGTCGGTTGACCAGGAAATTCAGCACCCCGGTTTCGTGCCGGAAAGTGCTGGATCCAATGGCAGCCACAGCAGTCATGGCCTTCAGGTTGTGCCGAACGGACACACCTTCCCAGTGAACGGCAACGCTCACCGTGCTCCGCTCAAACCTGTTGGTGATCGCTGGAACTGCACGGATGGTCAGCGCGGATTCATCCTGCGTATCGTCCATGAAAACCAGCTCTCCAAACAGGAGGCCGAAGACCTGTCGCAGCAGCTCTTTGGTGCCGGTGTTAAGGAACTGAACAAAATGCAGGCCAGCCAACTGATCGAGGAACTCCTCTTGAAGGCTGGTCAATCTGGTTCACGCCAGTCCCGCTGGCAGCAACGTCCAAACGCCGAAGCCGCATGAACCCAGAAACCTGCTCCATCCCCAAGGAGCGGTGTGAAAAGGACCTTCTAAACGACCTGCAACAAACAGTCTCGGCCTCACGGCTGGGGCTGTTTTTGCAGTGTCGTCTGAAATTCTACTTCCGCTATGTGCTCCGACTCAAGAAACCCAAAACGCCCTCGCTCCATGTCGGCAGCTCGGTTCATGCCGTGCTCAAGTCCTGGAACAAGGCACGCTGGTTGCAACAACCGCTCACGCTCAAGCAGGCGCATGACGTCTTCTCTGACGCATGGGCGGACACCTCCGAAGGCTCCGTCACATGGGAGCCCGGCGAGGAGACTAACGAAATCACCACCGGTTGGCGTCTGGTTGATACTTACCTCCGAGAATCCCACGTTCCCGCTGAGTTGAAACCCGATGCCGTCGAGGTGCCTGTCGAAGCCGATTTGCACCAGCGCGGCCTGCCCAAACTCATTGGCGTGCTCGACCTAGTTCAGCAGAACCAAATCATTGATTACAAGACGAGCGCCACGACTCCCAACGCGGAGAAAGTCGTTCACGCCACGGAAATCCAGACCAGTGCTTATGCCATCCTCTACCGGCACAACACCGGGCAGCAGGAAACCGGCCTCCAGCTTCACCACCTGGTCAAGCTCAAGAACCCCAAGGTCGTCATCACCGCCATGCCTCCCATGAGCCAGCCACAGGAATCTCGCCTGTATCGGCAAATGGAATCCTACCTCAATGGACTTCAACACGGTCAGTTTGTCCCCTCACCCGGGATGCACTGCGCGAGCTGTGAGTTCTTCGAGGAGTGCCGTCACTGGCACTAATCACCTCAACCCTTCAATCATCATTATCACCATGTTCCAATCCATCCTCACCACACTCTTTGACATCATCGGCACTACTATCTGGGTCCTGTGCGCGGCCCTCGCACGCATTGCTCAATGCCTGATGAAATAAGTCAACTCATCCCCATAAACCCGCTAGAAGCCGGATCATCTGAGGATGGTCCGGCTTTTTGCATCTCCCCATTCAACCTCCCCATGGACTCCATCAGCATTCAATCCAAAGCCAGCGGCCATCGTCCGCAACGCGGAGGAACACAGCTCAAGCCCAAGTTCCACGAAACGGCCTCATTCATCGTCACCAAACCCAACGGCCAACGCAGCGTGTCCCTCATGCTGTGGCAGAACGGCAAGGTGCGGCCTTCGGGCAATGTCACCATTCCGCCTAACCACGAAATCCCCAAACCCGGCGAGATCGTGGAATGCCGGTATCTTTATGCTTTCAAGGAATCTGGCTTGATCTACCAGCCGGTTTTTCTCGGCAAGCGTGACGACATCGTCCACGAAGAGTGCACCACCGCACAGCTCAAATACAAGGCTGAGTCCATGAAGCTCGCCGCCTGATCTGAGTCTCCACCCAACCACGAAGTGACGGCGTCTCACGCAATGGCGCTTCTTCAAACAACCTCTAGAAAAAACAACCTCATGAAACCCATCCTACTTCCCGTCGCAGAACTCAAACCCGCTCTTACCGGCTTGAGCAAAGTCCTCCCCGGACGCTCGAGCCTCGCGATTCTTAACCACATCCAAGTCGAACGCACTCACGACGGCTGGATCGCGCTCAGTAGCACTGATCTTGATCGCTGGGCCACCGTCCGGCTGGAACATCCTGCCGAAGGTCCTCCTACCAAACTACTCCTGCCTTTCGACCAGCTCTCACAACTTGTGAAAAGCTGCGGCAAGGGCGAGAGTCTTGAGGTGTTGTCCCATGGCGATCACCATCTGATCCGCTTCCCATTGGGTGATACTCTCGGTGAATCCAAGGTGCCATTCATCTCCCCCGATGAATTTCCAGTGCCTCCCAGCATCGCTGGTGAAGCCATTCCACTGCCATCCTGCCTGCGGGAATCCCTCCTGGAGGCCATGGCGTGTGCGAGTGAGGACAGCACGCGCCACGTCCTTAACGGCACCTTCATCGATGCCACGGACAGCCAGGCCAACTACATCGTCGCCACCGACGGCAAGCATCTGTATTCCGCCAACTCCTTCACCCTGCCGCTCCAGAAATCCGTCATCATCCCGACGCACAAGTTCTTGGAGTGGAAGGAATTCGGCACGGATGGCGAATGGCAAATGCGCCTCGGTGAGCAACACCTTCAGCTTAGTTCCCGCCGTTGGTGTTACATCACGAAGATCCTTGATGGCAACTACCCTGATTGGCGTGCACCCATCCCCCAACAAGTCGATTTAAAAACGATGATTCAACTCGACCCCGCTAAACTGGAAACGCTCATCAAGCTCATCCAGCGAATGCCCTGTTATGATGATCGTTGTCATCCCATCGGCCTAGAATGGAAAGGCGGGCAGTTCATGCTCATGGGCAAGAACCCTCCAGACGAAGACTGGCTGCGTGTGCCCTTGCCTGACATCCAAGGATGTGGCCCTGATGTCACGGTCTTTCTTGACCGTAGCTACCTCATCAAAGGTTTGTCCTACGGTTTGAACACCCTCAGCCTCACGAGCGCAGTGGCTCCCCTCCGTCTGCACAACGGCGGAAAGCAGCTCATCATCATGCCGGTGCGTGCTCACGCCACGGAACCCACATCCCAGCCAGCCAAACCCACCCCATCTCGTTCTGTCACGACGGCCGTCTCCACACCTCAATCACTGAACGAGGCTGAACCAACCACCCCAACACCACCCCCCATAACAACATCCATGCAAATCCACCCCCCCTCCATCGACAAGAGCGAAACCAAATCCACGCTCGAAGCCACCCTCGTGCAGATCGAAGGCATCAAGACGGGTCTCCGCGAGACGCTTCAGCAACTCTCGAAAATCGGTGACTCCATCCGCGCAGCCATGCGCGAGCAAAAGGCCAATGAAAAAGAAATCCACGGTGTCCGTCAGACCCTGCGCTCGCTGCAAGGCGTGCGCATCTAACGACCCTTAACATCAACACCTCTAACAAGGCCCGGGCCTGGCGCATCCTCACGATGCCCGGGCCCGCCTTGTTTAACCCACTCTCCATCTTCAAATTCTTATTCCTTATGATCGTAGACTTAGACCAACTCGCTCCTGCCACCAGCCCACGACTGAAACCCAACTTGGTGCTCCATTGCGGAGCGTCTCAGGTTGAGTTGCCCGAAGTGCGGCGCATTCCCACGCCTGCACCGACTGATACTTGGTGCCCGATTCCCCATCATCAGCTCATCCACACCGTTCAACAGGCACTTCAAACCACCAGCCTGCGCATTGGCACTCAGTCCCATTCCTTGTCGCATGAGGGCCAGCGCTACTTTGGGTTGATGGAGGTTCATGCCACTCGGGCAAGCACTGACTACGCTTGGGTTCTTGGCATTCGGAACTCGCACGATAAGACCTTTCCTGCTGGCATTGTTGCCGGCGCTCAAGTCTTCGTGTGCGACAACCTGTCGTTCTCCGGCGAGATTCAGTTCGCCCGGAAACACACCCGCTACATCCTGCGTGATTTGCCTCAGCTTGTCAGCCGTTCCATCGGACTGCTGCTGGCCAAATGGCATCATCAGGACAAACGCATCGCTGCTTACAAGGATAGTGAGATTACGGACACCAACGCCCACGATCTTATCATCCGTGCCACGGATGTAGGCGTGTGCAGCAATCGTCTCATTCCTTCCATCCTCCATGAATGGCGTGAACCCCGGCATTCGGCCTTTGATGGTCGAAGTGTCTGGAGCCTGTTCAACGCGTTCACGGAGTCCCTCAAGGAAGGCAATCTGGCGGAACTGCCCAAACGCACTCAGGCCCTGCACGGCTTGATGGACACTTACGTGGGACTGGCCGCATAGCGCATCATCAAATAATCCCCCGTCAGTTCATCACTGGCGCGGGATTTTTTTAGCTGTCAGGATTGTGCCTTAGAGAATGAATGATCGTCGTCGTTATGTCCCAGAAGCCCCCGTAGCATGGAGGAAAATCATGAAGATTGCATGTTAGGTTCATATTGGTGCGGATGTTTCAGCAGAGACCTAGTGAAAGCAGTTTGTTGACGAAGCTGTTCATTTCCTTCCTGTTTCGGATACCTTTGACCCCGAGTTGTCTCATGATGGGGTTATAAAGGATGCCAAGTGACTGCCTCAAGTAAGACGTTTCCAACTCAAGGGTGTCGTGGATCCTCTCGACCCTCTTTCGGTCAGCCATTTCAACCAAATCGACCTCTGTGGCCAACTTGACCACGTAATGAGTGATGTGGCTCATTTTGCTGTAGTTTAGCCTGTCAGGGGTATCGGTTGGGGTGTGGTAATGAGCCCATCTTCCGCAGGACAGGAAAAAATAAGGAACACCGTTTCGGCGGAATATGCCGTGATCACTCATGTCCCCAATGTAGCGGTTCAGTGTCGGTACAATTTTCAATCCCTCAGGATGGCCAACGGAATCAAGGGCGACGGCCATTTCCTCATGACTTTCGCTGCCGGTGACGAACAACAGCGAACTCAGGGTTGGAATGCTCAAGTCCATCTTGGCTAAGCCGGACACTAGGGCAGCGACTTTTCCAATCAAAGGCACATCCGACAGCATGCTTCCGGGAACCGAAATGTCATGTCCGACCAAGTCCATGATGATGGCCGCGTGAATCTCCCGCTTTCCCTGAACATGGTCTTCATAAAAGCGGTGGCTGCCCATGCCTTCTCCCAAAAAGTAAGGGGGTTCCTCGGCGTCAAATAAGGCTATCACGACATCACGTTCGAACCCACCTTTCTCGGCAATCATGGCACCGGCTTGAAGTGCAATGGCCACAGCGGCTGCGTTGTCATCCGCGCAGGGAAATGGAATGACGCTGTCGTAGTGGGCCCCAATCAGAACCGGTGGCAGTTTGGGATTCGTTCCTGGAATGCGGCCCACCAGGTTGCAAAAAGACTTTCCCTTGAATGGGTAGTTTAGTTCCAGTGAGCGCCCGATATAAGGCTTGCAGCCCATTTCTTTGAGTCTGCGCTTGAGGTGCACTTTCGCGCGTTCATGGCCATCCGTGCCCACCATGCGGCCATCGGGATAACAAATGGCCTCCGTTTCAGTGCGTAGGAGTTTGGAAAGGTTTTTCATGATTTTAAACGGATGTCTCGGGTTGTCTTTTGGCAGCCACTTGGCGGCGTAGAGTCGTTTCCAATTTTTTTAGAAGCGCGGGAATCGACTTCCCATCGATGCGGGCGATCTGCTCACGCAGATGAAGTTCGACCCCCTCGCAGACGAGAAGGCGTCGCCATGTCTCAGACTCCTCGGCGGATGACGTTTGTGTTTGGCTGGAGTCTGGTTTCGCGGTCAGTTGGATATCTTCCAGCAGCAGGTTTTTATACTCGCCCGTTGTCCTTCCTGGCAGTAGTTCGGCCATGGTGGACGTCGGGACGCGTTGCCAGAGCATCTTCCTGACGAGCAGTGCCTGCAGGTAGTGGCGAAATCCGTAATGTGCTTCCCGTCCTTCGCGGACGGGAGCATCAATGTAGCCAAGCGTTTGGTAGTAGCGCATGGTCCTCAGACTCAGATTCTCACTGACACGCCCGCTTTTGTCCGGCGTGTTGGCAGGCAGGAATCTCCCGGCGATGTGGTTCACCCAATCCACCAGTTCTTGGGCGGACACGGACCAATCTTCGTTTTCGAGCTGCTGAAGCTCCTTGAGGGCAGAGGGTGGTATTTGAATCGTCATGGATGCAAGGTTGCAATGAATAAATGTTGCAACGTTGCAAAGAATGATGCAAGTGTCATTTCGGAAAAAGCGCTGGTAAGCCCCATGGCATACTTAGGACTTCCATCGGCTGTCGTGGGCATCGAACCTCTGACCTGGGATGAACCATCCCCGGCAAAGCTCAAGAAGCGATTGCTCCCATTTGCCATTCATGAACTGGGGCGCTGCCTCGGTCTCGAGCCTCATGGTTGTGAAGATGACATTGATAGTGTCATGATCGGAGATGAGGAGGTGGATTCGGTGGAAGGAATCGACCGTGACCCCTCTAGGAAGGCAACTTGACTGGACTGCCCAAACGCACTCCGGCCCTGCACGGCTTGATGGACATTTACGTCGGGTTGTCCGCCTAGGCCCATCCAATCATCCCCGCCAGTTCATCGCTGGCGCGGGATTCTTTTAGCTATCAGGGCTTGCCCCCTCACGAAGGAATGATCGTCGAGGCAAGGGCGACCCCTTGAAAGGGAAGGGCCTGAGTTGCCGGGAGTTCTCTGCCAGCCGCACGCATTGGGTCACTCCATTCCAAGGATTGATCTTATTGAGCGTTTTTAATTTAGGCGCGTTGATAAATTTCGGATGAATCCCCAGCGTTTCTCGATGTGCCGGGTTTGCCACTTGGCCGGAAGAACGCCCCGGTGTTTCACAAAGTGCATGAAATTCTCCGCAAAGTCTTCCATCGGCTGGGTGGCCGCATAGGCGCTGATATGCCGGCTGGGGCAGTATTCACGCACCGGTTCGCCGTGATCGTGAGTACCATCAAAGTCCAACCGAAATTCTCGTTTGATCACCAGATCTTGGTGATGATGAGCCAGTTGCAGTCCAGTGATAAGAACTTTTGTTTTCCTCGGACGCTACGCCCCGTGGGACGATAGTGTTTCCACTCAGTCGTAACGTGCAAGCTACGCCAGAACAGATCACAAAGAATCCTGTCTTATCAAAAGAAACTTCTGCGATGGCGACGGAGAAGACAGCCCCCGATGCCCATGGAAAACAAAGCCAGAATGGACGGCTCGGGGATCGCAACCGTATTGCCAAACGAGATCGCGAAGGCGGGATGGGAGCCTGCAATGTTAGAGTAATTGGGTGTGTTGTTCCTGAAGGTGTCGAGCACCGTGAAACCGTTAGTGACATCATATTCATCGTTGGTGGTTCCGTTGGCCAAACCTTGTACCCGCCGCAGGGCGATTGAGCTGCTGCTGTTGTAGACAAAGAGGGAATAAGCGGTGTTAGCCAGAAGTGAATAGCCGCTGATGTTCGGGATATTGGCAGAGGTCAACTCCAAGACAAAGGGCGTGTTGGCAGTTCCCGGTGTCGTGAAACTGACGGTGTCTGTCGCATGAGCGGTGCTGCTGGGGATAGCCGAATAGGCCGTTTCGTTGTCGGTTCCATGAATCGCAATCTTGAATGTGCCTGATCCCGACGCTAGACCGCTCGTTAACTCCAGATTGACCCAGTCGATATCGTAAGTCCCAGACGGGCCGGTCTTGAATGCGTAGCCGAGGTTCGATGTGTAAGCTGTGCTTGTCAGTATCGATGAGCTCCCATTGGCGGCAGTGGGAAGAGAGACATATGCGACGTTGGCTCCGAATGCTGGAGACGCGAATGCTCCGATGGCCATGAGAATACAAACTGCATTACCAATCGCCGAGCTACAAAAACGAGGTGGCAACTTTATTGCGAATGATAGATTGGCTTTCATTGGATCAAATTTTGGTTTTTTGAAATACTATGTTAATATTCCAAAGTGCGGTTTTAGAACAGGGCTTACGCACCAAAACCATGGAAAATGTGTTGGGTGGCTTCGGTCCTGAAGGCGGGGTCGAGGCAGCAGCGCTTGCGCTTGCTGCGGATGGAGCCTTTGACCGGGCTGCTCTTG
>JAIXOU010000123.1 GCA_027486585.1 Verrucomicrobiaceae bacterium
CGAGCCAGCACACGTGCGACGAGCGCGACCCGCCTGCGCCTCTGGAAGGCAGACAGTGATGCCACCCAGACCGGTTATGACAGCCTCTTCCTGAGCCCGACCCAATGGCAGCGTCAAGAGGATGCCAGCGGAGAGAACCTGACCAACGAGAAGCTACTCAGCCCCTTCCGTGGCTTCTTCTTGGTTCCGTGACTTCGGTTTTAAAAAAGGGCAGGAGAGCATTCACTCTCCTGCCCTTCTAGTAACGGATTTAAATTGCCTGTCCGGTTTTTTCCGATTTGAGGGGTTACGAAGGCTCCGATTAGACGTGAATCGGATGACCCTTGGCGACTTCGGTCGCTTCTTTGATCATCTCGCTCAGGGTTGGATGCGCGTGGATGGTGGCTTCGACCTCGTCCCAGGTGGCTTCGAGGTTCATAGCGAGGCCGATCTCGGCGATCATCTCGGTGCTTTCGCTGCCAATGATGTGAGCACCGATGATCTCGCCGTGCGGTTCACCGTAGATGATTTTGACAAAGCCTTCCGACTCTCCGGCAGCGAGCGCTTTACCACTGGCTTGGTAAGGGAACTTGCCGATCTTGTATTTGAGGCCTTTTTCTTTAGCAGCGCGCTCGGTCAGACCAATGCTGGCGACCTGCGGATGACAGTAGGTACAGCCTGGGAAGACGCCAACTTTCTTGGGCTTGTGCTTGGTGAACATGCCTTCGACACACTGAACGGCCTCGTAGCTAGCGACGTGGGCCAGCCATGGGGGTCCGATGATGTCGCCCGCACCGTAGATGCCTTTGACATTGGTCTGGTAGCGGTCGTCGGTATTCAGCCAGCCGCGGTCACTCAGTTTCAGCTCGATGCCGCCTGGCAGAACGGGTTTCACGCCGATGGCGACGAGGCAGATGTCGGCCTCTAGGGTTTCATTGGCGGCTCCTTCGACGGTGATTTTGACACCTTTGCCGTCTTCGGAGGTGCCGGTGACTTTGGTGCTGGTAAGAATGCGGATACCGGACTTGGTCAGGCTTTTTTCCAGAGTTTTGCTGACCTCGGTGTCTTCGACAGGAAGCACGTCTGGAAGCATTTCCACGACGGTGACCTTCGTGCCATAGGCATTGAAGAAATAAGCAAACTCGATGCCGATGGCGCCTGCGCCGATGACGATGATGCTCTTGGGTTGTTTCTCCAAGGTCATGGCTTCTTTGCTGCCGATGACGGTCTTGCCATTGAAGGGGAAGCCGGGCATGTCACGTGTTTTGGCACCCGTGGCGATGAGGATGTTGGCAGCATCATGCGTGGCTTTGCTGCCATCGGCGGCTGTCACTTCGACCTTGCCTGCGGCAGGGATGCTGGCGGTGCCTTTGATGTAATCGACCTTGTTCTTTTTGAGGAGGAACTCGATGCCTTTATTCAGCTTGTCGGAGACGCCACGGCTACGTCCAATGACTTTGGACCAGTCGTACTCGATGCTGCCGATTTTCAAACCGAACTCCTCAGCGCGGTGGGTGAGGGTATGGTAAAGCTCAGCGTTTTTCAGCAAGGCTTTGGTGGGGATACAGCCCCAGTTCAGGCAGGTGCCACCAGCGCGGTCGTTTTCGACAACGGCAACTTTTTTGCCCAATTGGGCTCCGCGGATAGCTCCGACGTAGCCCGCAGGCCCGCCGCCGATGACGATGAGGTCGTAGTTCATGTGTATTTTAGGGGGAAATTGAGGTCAGAGGGAAGCGCAGGCAGGTAGATTGTTCAACTGAGGAATCCAATCTGCGGAAGTCTGTCTTTGGCTTTTCAAAAGCAACTCAAGCGAGCTTTGGCAGCGATTTGACACGATCCATACCGCCCCAGGCATCAAAGTGGCTTTTGGCCAAGGTTTCGATTCTGGGTAGGGACTGGCCTTTCTTGTTTCCGCTACCGGGAAAGGCGATGTAAAGGATGTCGTCTTCAGTAGTGCCCCCCGTTTTAGGATCAGGATTGATGCCGAGTCGGCGGGCGAGCTCGATGCTGCCTTCACCAATCTTATCCTTGGGGCCGAGATCGGCGATGATAGCGGGGCTTTCCTGGCCCGTAGCACGGTTGATGACCCAGGCCATGTCGCCAATCATGGCGCGTCCTTTGTCGATGTTGGGGACGACGATGAAAGGGATCTTGTTGCTGTCGATGTAGCGGGATGGATTGTCCTCAGCCTGACCAGGATTGATCAGGGCAGTCGTAGAGATGTAGTAGCCTGCCCAGGGGCCAGCAGCTTGCACGACAGGTTTGCCGTTTTTGGTGACGATGCCCCACCACTCCCAGTCGCTGTGTGGGGCGTGGTCGTTGTCCTTGGGCGGTGCGCCTGCATTACGGAGGTGATCGATCCCGATGTCTTTTGGATGGTAGGCATTGGGTGCGCCATCGGCATTGATCATCATGCCGGTTTGGCAAAGGCGGGCATTTTCACCTGTGCAGCCCCAGAGGTTCACGAAGCCTGCTCGGGCCCCAAATTGATGGACGATCGTGGGAGTCGGCCATTTGCCATCGACAGGTTCGATGACGGGAATAGCACGGCCGATTTCCAGCGTCTGGATGTCATCCAGGGTGGTTTTGCTCAGGCCTTCATACCAGCCATAGACGCTGTTTGGGTTGCTGGTGAAAACGGTGGCGACGGTCTCGATGATGGCGTCTCCGTTTTTCTTCCAGTTGCCAGAAGAGCAGTGAATGATGCGGGAGGCGATCTTTTTGCCACCGCTGATGGTCACGGAGATAACGATGGCGATGTGCCCCTGGCCAGCAGCAGAGTCTCCATAAACGACGATGCAGCCCGGTTGGGCCTCGCACTCGCTGAAAAAGCCGACTTTGCTGCGGATGTCTTTATGCACGGCAGTGGTTTCGATCCAGCCACCATTCTGATTGAGATAAAAGGGATTGTCCGTCTGGCGGCTGATGCCGAGACACCAGGCGACGTAACCGCTGCAGTCACATAGACCGCTGGAGTCTGGACGCAGGTTATTCGGTTTCATGCCACCTTTGCCGAGTTTGTATTCGGTCTTGTGACCGGAGGCAGAGCGGGCACGGGCTAGGAGTTCGGTGACATTCATGAGGCGCTGATAGGTTGAGGAGATAACTTGGCTATTAAACGATCCCTGAGCAGGTCTGACAAGCTAGGACATGCGGAGGGGGGCACATTAGCCGTTCTGTTGGATTACAAAAGCGGCTATTTGATGTGCTGCCTCGGGTGTCACTGGCAGGTCTTGGGTAGATTCGTGGGGCGTAAAGTCGGTGCGATGGGCGATTCGCTCTGCTTTCCAGGCCCAGGCGTGGGGGTTGTAGGGCCCGACTTTTCGGGGATCACTCCAGGTGTGGATGCCCAGTGTGCGGTCGTTTACCCCAGCGGCGATGTGCATGGGCCCGCTGTCCACGCTAATGACCCAGCGTGCCTGGCGTAATACCCAGATGAGTTCTGGCAAGCTAGTTCGGTGGCTGAAATCGGTGATGTGATCGCCCATGGGGCGGGTTTTTGTCTCGCTCATGCCCACGAGGACGACCGGATGCGGTGCGAGATGATTGCAGAGAGCTTGTAGCGTCTCGTCAGAAAGTGATTTCCCAGCGCCACGGGACCAAGGATGGACGACGATGAGGTCATCTCGCTTTGGCCAGCCTAGGGGCGCGCTACCTTCGGCTAGAGGAAAACTTAGCTTGTCGGCTATCACCGGGATGCCCAGTGCCTCGGGAATCCTGAGATAACGATCCACGGCATGGGCAGCGGGATCGACGGTGATGATGTGATCATGCAGGAATCGGGCTCCTTCGCGTGAGTCCGATAGCCCGATGATCGGCCGGGAGCCGCTAGCACGGGCCAGCAGGGCGCTGCGGAAGAGGCCCTGAAAATCGAGGACGATCTCGGATGGATCCCTGAGTGGCAGATTTTCCTGCGCCCAGCGCCGAGCTCGAAAAATTCCTGTAGCACCACGGAAGGTTTTGCGTGGGAATGGGATGACTTCATCGAGCCATGGCGTGCCCTGAATCAGCGGGCACCATTCCGTATTGGCTAACCAGCGTAATTTCAGCTCTGGATAAGCCTGCCTGATCGCATGGACAGCCGGCAATGTGTGTACGATGTCTCCCAGTGAGCTGGGTTTCACGATCAAGGCTGATCGGAACTCCGCGAGGGATGGCAACGCGGCTGCACTCATGGGTCACTTGCCCAAAGAGAGGCGATCTGCCAGTAAGGTCGGCAATCCAGCAGCACGGATTTTATCCTGTGTCGTCTGGATATCATACTCCACCCGGCGGATGGAGATGGTCTGCGCCGTAACATCATAGATGGCATAGGAGGCACGCCAGTCACCGTCACGTGGCTGACCGACACTGCCGACATTGACAAAATACTTCACTCCACGCTGGATCTGCACATCATTGCCACGGGCAGCGCGCACGGAATCATCTTTTTCAAAAATACGTGGCACATGGGTGTGACCGTAAAAGCAGACTTGGGTGAACTGGTAGCTAAAGCTGGCCATTGCATCAAAGCGGTTCGTCACATAACCCCAGGCACCGGGTGAATCGAGTGTGGAATGCACCACCGTAAAGTCACGAACCTGACGGACGAGTTTTAGTTCACGCAGCCAATCACGTTGTTCCTCACTGAGTTGGGCACGGGTCCAGAGTAGGGCCGCTTGGGCCAGAGGATTGAGTTCCTCAAGATTGCTGAGACTAGCTGCTCCCTCATCATGATTGCCCCGCACAACAGGGCAGCCGAGCTCGCGGACGATCTCCAAGCACTCCGATGGGTTAGCTGCATAACCGACGATGTCACCCAAGCAGACAAAATTGGAGCATCCCTGTTCCTGGGCATCCCAAAGCACGGTTTGGAGCGCCTCAAGATTGGCGTGGATGTCTCCAAAGATGGCAAATTTCATCAGGCTAAATTCAGTTTATATGATTCAGGGGGCGCGGACAATCGGGGAAAGCAGAGGGAAATCAAGCAATTAGGCGCTCTTCAACAGTCGAAAGGACAGGAAGTGCTGGTTACCTCAACCCTATTAACGCAGACTTGAATGGAAAATTCCGATACTTGATGCTGTATTCTCTTTCTATGAATTCACCCCGTCCTTGGTTGATTGCAGAAACGAATTGGAAGCAAGTGAAGGCCACGCGCTATGAAGTAGCTGTCTTACCCTGGGGTGCCACAGAGGCCCATAACTGGCATTTGCCTTATGCAACGGATAGCCTTCAAAATGAAGCTATGGTGGCGGAATCGGGGCGCATCGCTTGGGAGGCGGGGGTCAAGGTGGCTATTCTTCCCAATATTCCCTTTGGGGTGCAGACGGGTCAGCTCGACATCCCTTTTTGCATCAACATGAATCCTAGCACCCAGCTCGCTGTGTTAGAAGACATCATCCGCTCACTCGAAGGCGTCGGTGTGCCTAAATTCGTGTTGTTTAATGGTCATGGCGGCAATGATTTTCGCCAGATGCTGCGTGAGCTTCAAGCCAAGCATCCGAGGATTCATCTCAGTGTGGTGAATTGGTTTGGGATGGATGCTGGGAAAGATCTTTTTACCATCGTGGGTGATCATGCCGATGAGCGGGAGACCAGTCTGATCCTGCATCTGCATCCTGAGCTCGTTTTACCGAAAAGGGATTGGGGTGACGGCACCGACAATCTCCCCAAGCTGACCGCGCTCAGAGAAAAATGGGCCTGGGCCCAGCGTCCATGGACGCAAGCGACGAACGACACCGGCTCTGGCGATCCCCAGCATTCCACCGCTGAAAAAGGCGTCCTGTATTTCCAACGCCTGACGCAAAAGTTCGCCAGTTACCTGATTGAGTTGGCGGAGGTTGACCTGGCTTCTCTTTATCAACATTCTTGATTCTGGGGCATAAAAAACACGCACAGTCCGGGAGACTGTGCGTGTTTAAACCTAGATTGAGTTGCCTCCGTGAACCGGAAGCAATGAATTAGAAGTTGTAGCGGATGCCAGCGCTCACGCCATCGACGTTCTTAGCAGCATTGGCGCTCGAAAGGCCAAGTGAACCCGTTACGAAGAGGTCTAGTTCTGGAGTTGCTGCATAGATCAAGCGAAGGAAAGCATTCCATTCATTGGTAGCAAAATCATTGGAGTTGTAGGTAGCGCCAAGGTGTGTTTCGAATTTACCGAAGCTAGCACGGATGTGTGGAGTCACATAGATACCCCAAGCATTGTCCAGGTTCAGGAAATCAGCATAGTTAGCACCCAGTTCGGTGACGAAATGGATGTTGCCTGTCAGTGGGATGTAACCACCAATGCCAGCATTGGCTGTCCAGTAGTCACCAAGGTTGATGCTTTGGCTAAAAGGACCAATGTTTGCTGAGGCTTCAATTTCATTGTATGAACCGCCAAGAGCGACGTAGAGATTATTGACGGGAGAATATTCCAGAGCCAGAGCAACTCCGTCGAGATCTAGATCAATCTGCTGACCGCTAGGCCCGGCGAGTGATCCAGCGCCGAGGTTACCCGAAGCGTATTGCTTGGAGAGCGAAATGTTCGAGTAGGAGATAGAGGATTCTGGCTCGATGGTTGGGGCGATAACGCCTTTGCCGGAAGGAGCTGAAGTGCCAGCTTGTGCAGTCGTGGTGACGACAGCCAGAGCCAGGAGGGCGAATGTCTTTTTGATCATGGTTGTATTTTGGTTATTTTTTGTGCTGATAGATCTACTAATGTGGACCTAATCAGACGCCGCGCTGGTATGAGAATTGGTAGGCGTTGTCAAACGCTCTATACAATATTATGTGTTACTATGAGAGGTTTATTGGGTTAACCTTAAATCTGCTTATTCAGTGACCTTTACCAAGTAGAGACCTGCTGGATTTAGGGGCTGTTGCAGGAAATAGTGTTTTCAGAGAGCAGGAATCATTCAGCCAGTCGACATAAATAAAAACACGCACAGTCCAGAAGACTGTGCGTGTTTAAACCTAGATTGAGTTGCCTCCGTGAACCGGAAGCAATGAATTAGAATTTGTAACGAGCGCCGACATTCAGACCGTAGAGGTCGTCGATGCCATTGTTGTCGGAGAGGCCAATTGTGCCAGTGACGAAGAGATCCACATTTGGAGCCACTTCATAGAGGAGACGGAGGAAACCGGTCCATTCGTCGAGTGCCAAGTCATTGGTGTTGTAGGTAGCACCAAGATGTGTTTCAAATTTGCCGAACTTGGCGCGAATGTGTGGAGTTACATAAAAACCCCATTCGTTGCCACTGATGTTAACTGGATTGCCGAAGCTTGCGTCGGCATAGTTTGCGCCGAGCTCAGTTACGAAGTGAATATTGCTGGTCAATGGAAGGTAACCACCAAGACCAAGATTGGCATTCCATAGATCTCCGTTAACGCTTTGGCCGCCAAGAGAAAACTCACCGTCGGACCAAGAAGCACCACCAGCAACGTAAACGTTATTGACTGGGGAATACTCAAGGGCAAGAGCAATGCCGTTGCTATCAAAGTTTACAGGGCCAACTTGACCCCACTGGCGAAGCCAGGAAAGGGAGACGTTGCTGTAGGAAATCGAGTCAGGCTCGATGGTTGGAGCGATAACGCCTTTGCCGGAAGGGGCAGGAGCGGAAGTGCCAGCCTGAGCGGTCGTGGTGACGACAGCCAGGGCCAGGAGAGCGAGTGTCTTTTTGATCATGGTGTATTGATGGTTTGGTGGCCTGTTGCAAACCAGTTGGTTCCGGTCAGCTTGGGGTAACCCACTCTATAGAACTATCCGCTATGCTGTCAAATGCTCAGAATGAACATCTCTATTGCGGAAGTTAGCTTATTGACGAGCTGCCAGCACCTTTTCAGGACTCAATTTCACCTAATAGGGATGCTTTTTACGACAGTCATTTTGACTGATGAAGTCGAAAGGCCCATAGATCAGTTCCAGGTCCGGTTAAACGATTTCAAGCTCGACTGCACCGCTTCATGACCACCATGGCATCTCCCGGCATCAGCATGGCGGTGGGACTGGGATTCAGATCGGTGCCACCCTCTTTCCGTAGGATCGCTACAGCCAGCATGCGACCAGCGGTTTCAGCCTCCACTTCGCTGACTCGACGGTGTAGCCAGGGGGAATTGGGGCCGATTTCAATCTCTTCCATGTCCAAGCCTAGCTCAGTCAAATGATGTTCAAATTCCACGCTCGACTTCGTCTTACCTCCCAGAAGTTCTCGTGCATTTGGGTGCAGGATCAGATGGGCAATCCGGTCCGCACCGATGTGTGCTGGTAAGACGACCCGATTGGCCCCGGCTTGCAAGAGTTTCCGCTCCGTAGAGGGCACCTCACCCCGGGCAATGATCTGGATCTGCGGATTCATATTCCGTGCACTGAGCGTGATAAAAACATTCGCCGCGTCATTGGGCAGCACCGTGGCCAGCACTCGGGCACGATTGATGCCTACTGAGCGCAGGACCACCTCGTCGGTGGCCTCGCCCTGCATGGTCAGCCATCCGCATTCGCGAGCCTCAGCCACGCGGTCTGCCGCTTGATCCAGAATGACGAAAGGGATGCCGCCCTCCTCGAGTTGCGTGGCGATCATGCGGCCAATGCGGCCAAAACCACAGATAATGGCGTGATTCTTGAGTTTTTCGATTTCGTTTTCCATGCGTTTGCTTCCTAGCGCGCGTTGAATTTGGGATTCCGTCAGCCACTGAACCAGCGTACCTGTGATGAAGATGATGCCTGTGCAGCCAAGGACAATGAGCGCCATGGTCCAGGCCCGCAACCAGGGATCTGTTACTGGCTGCACCTCACCAAAGCCCACGCTAAAGGCGGTGATGATCACCATGTAAAATGAGTCACTCCAGGACCATCCTGCGGCGCGATAACCAACCGTAAACACAGCCATCACTCCACCCACAAAAGTGGCGGCATAGAGTAAATTGGCCTTGGGTCGGCTGGAAAGGCTGGGCATGAGGTTGGACCCCGCATTAGTAGCCAGACCTGTGCCATCGTCGTCATTGACTTCAAATGATGGTGCTTCCGCGTCTTGGGATGGATTTTCCGGCTGATGAGATACAATCCGCAAGAACAACAGTCAGGCATCGTATTGGGCAGAGTAAACAACTGGCTGGACTTCATCCTACTGGGGCCTTTAAACTCAACGTCTAACTTAAAATCATATGTTCCGTATCCCTGGCGCTCTCGGCAAAGATCTGTGTGACAAAGACCTCGGCATGACCCGTCGAGACATCCTGCGTGTGGGCGGTGCCTCCATGATGGGGCTGACGCTTAATGGCATGTTCCGTGCCCAGGCTGCCTCGGTTAATTCTGCGGCCGCAGGTCGCGCTGGCTGGGGAAAGGCTAAGCATGTTCTGATGATTTACCTTCAGGGCGGCCCGAGCCATCTGGATCTCTGGGATCCGAAGGAGAATGTGCCAGACAAAGTGCGCTCGGCTTTCAAGACGATCCCGACCAAGGTGCCTGGGCATCATTTCACGGAAATCCTGCCCCAGTTGGCCAAGGTGAATGACAAATTCACCATGATCAATTCCATGAGCTACACGCCCAATGGTTTATTCAATCACACGGCGGCCATCTATCAGATCATGACGGGTTACACCACGGATAAAGTCAGCCCTTCCGGCCAGCTTGAACCACCGAATGGTAAAGACTACCCGAACTTTGGCAGCAACATCATCCGCTTGAAGCCCATGGATGAGCCGATGTTACCTTTTGTCATGCTGCCGCGTCCGTTACAGGAATCCAATGTCGTCGGCAAAGGCGGTACCGCTGGTTTCCTCGGCAAAGCCTACGATCCCTACACGCTCTATCCCGATGGCGACGACCTCGACATGGGCAAGATGGACCGCATTAAAATCGAAGATCTCCAGCTGCGCCCGGATCTCTTCAGCGTCCGCCTTCAGCGCCGAGCGAAACTTCGTGACGCTCTGAATGATCAAATGCCCACGATTGAAGCTGCGGTGAAAGACATGAGTCTCGATAGCTACTATGACCAAGCTTTGAACCTCATCGCGAGTGGTCGTGCACGTGATGCCTTTGCCTTGGATCGGGAGTCGCCAAAACTGCGTGATCGCTACGGTCGCAATACCTTTGGTCAGAGCTGCATGTTGGCCCGTCGTTTGATCGAAGCCGGCACGCGTGTGGTCGAGTTGATCTGGCCCAAAGTGGCTAATTCAGACAATCACTCTTGGGACCATCACGTCGGCCTGACCAAGCGCATGAAGGACCAAAGCGGCCCCATGCTGGATCAAGGACTGAGTGCTCTCTTCGAAGATCTGGATTCCAGTGGATTGCTCGATGAGACACTCGTCGTCGCTCTCGGTGAATTTGGTCGCAGTCCAGAAAAAGGCGTCTCTACTTCCGGGAACGGGAACAGTGCCGATGGTCGCGACCATTGGCCTTATTGCTACACAGCCGTCATTGGTGGTGCGGGCATCAAGCGTGGCTACATCCATGGCAAGTCCGACAAAACAGGCTCGTCCCCAGCGGAAGACCCCGTGCATCCGACCGAGCTACTGGCCACGATTTACCATGCGGTCGGCATCGACCCAGAGACGATTGTTCACAATCATCTCAACCAACCGCGTGAGCTGGTGAAGGCCAAGCCGGTGACCAAGCTCTTTGCTTAAAACGCTCCGCATCCTGATTGCTAGTTCATGCAGCCTTGTCTAGGCTCGGCTGCATGAAAAAGAAATCGCTGAAAACAGCTACGCCAGCCTATCTCGGAATCGAAGCCGGCGGCACCCGCACTTCCGTGCTACTTGTCGGAGAAGGCGGAGACACTTTGTCTTCTTTTCAGACCGGTCCAGCGGTGCTGTCCCTCATGTCCGATCGTGAGCTTCAGTGGCATCTGAGAGATATCGCAGATCGACTGCCACAGACACCGTCAGCCATTGGTATTGGCATGGCAGGGGCGCGCAGTGAGTCGGATAAAGATCGCCTGCATCGCGTTGCCTCACGCATCTGGCCTGCTGTGCCGTGTATTGCCACCAATGACCTCGAAACCGCGCTCGCTGCCGCACCGCAGGGCAAAAAGCCAAGCGTGCGTGTGCTGGTATTGAGTGGCACGGGCTCCTGCTGCTTTGGCCGTGCCCCAGATGGCCGCACGGCGAAGGTTGGCGGACGTGGTCATGTGATCGGAGATCGTGCCAGCGCCTGTGACATCGGTTTGCGTGCTCTGCGCGCCGTGATGGCAGATCTGGATCATCATGGAAAGCTCGGGCCACTCGGTGCCGCCATTTTAAATGCCCTGCTATTCACCGAGCCAGAGCAGCTCATCTCCTGGTCCGTTCATGCGCCGAAAACAGAGATCGCCAGTCTTGCCGTGACCGTCTTTGCCACAGCCGCCAAGGGCGATGCGCTTTCCAAACGTTTGTTAGCTGAAGCCGCAACCATGCTGGCTGAGGACGCCTGTGCTTGTGCGGCTCAGCTCATCCCCAATGGCCGTGATCCGGTCGAGTTTGTGCTCAACGGCGGCGTCATTTTAAAGAACCCGAGCTTTCAACGGGAAGTCAGCCGCCAACTCAAAAAAGCCTGGCCCAGCGCCAAGGTCACGCCAGTGGTGGAGTCCTCGGTTGTCGGTGCGGTCGCCTTGGCGCACCAGGCAGCCGCTGGCAGCGGGGCCGCTGTTTCTGTGCCACATGAGATCGCTGCTGAATGGGCACTACCAGCCGCCATCGCAGACATGGCCGTGCTCGCTGCATCACCGACCGAGCTGAGGAATCCGCGATCACGGAAGCTCGACACCATGCCGCTAGGGCAGGGGATCGACCTCATGCTCTCCGAGGATGCTACTTTGAGCCAAGCCATCCGTGTTGAGCGGAAAAGCATCCAACAAGTCATCGCAAAGGTGGTGCAGGCTTTTGAAAGTGGTGGCCGACTTTTTTATGCCGGCGCAGGCACCAGTGGCCGCCTCGGCGTCTTGGATGCCAGCGAGATCCCACCCACCTTCCGAGCACCGCGTGAGCAAGTTCAGGGCATCATTGCTGGTGGTCGGCAGGCCATCTGGAGTGCGGTGGAAGGTGCCGAAGATGACGTTCTGGGCGGTGCCCTTGCCATGAAAAATCGTGCCGTCGGCCCGAAGGATGTCGTCATCGGCATTGCCGCCAGCGGTCGCACACCCTTTGTCTGGGGCGCCATCCGCGAGGCGAAGAAGCGCCGTGCTTTCACGGTGCTACTCTGTTTTAATCCCGCCATGAAGCTAGCCGCCAAGCGCCTGACCGATGTCTCATGGCGGCCAGACGTCATGATCACGCCCAATGTCGGCCCAGAGATCCTCACCGGCTCCACTCG
>JAIXOU010000028.1 GCA_027486585.1 Verrucomicrobiaceae bacterium
ATAACGGTCGCGAGCATAGCTTCCGCATCGGAAGGTCTGCAAATAAAGGCTGTTTGCATAGGCAGACGTGGTCCGGCCCATCTCTGCACGCTGCATCGCAGGTCTTGGCGTAGGTCGGAAATGGTCGGCGGAAAAAGAGACCGGAAATGCCCCCGATGCCGCCGCCGATCTTCCCGACTGGATTGGGATGGTCGAAGGCCAGGTGAGGTCCGCAGCTTCGAAGAAAGTCGGGAAGCTTGGCGTGGTGTCTTGAGTGCGCGAACACGACCACTCCGCCAACCATTCCCAACCTACGGCTAGGCGCGTCTGAGGCCGACATAGGTCTAGAGGATTTCGAGACGCTGACAGCAGAGATAGGATCTCCGAGCGGGTGGCGCATCCGCCTGCCCGCAGGGAAAAGAAAGGCAAAAGAATCATCTGCAATCCCAATGCCCAGGGTTAAATGGGCAGATTTCTGAGCTTTTTACCGAAATTTGGCGATTCTGTCACGACTTTTTTGCAAAGTTAAGTCGAATGGCTCCGACTTTGAGCCATCGAGGCGGATCAGTATCAGGCTGCCCAGGGTATGGCGCAGTGTGACTCACTTTTTCTTGGTTAATCAGGGCTTCTTGACCTTGGTGTTCTTGGGCTCTGGGATCGGCATGATAGCACTAAGCGCCTTCTCAAAGTCTGCATTGCGCATTCCAACCCAGTGCGATCCAGAGTATGGGTACGTCATGTAGAAGTTCGAGCAACTATAGCAAAATGAAGTCTCCAGCAGTAGTAGCGTCCCCTCATAAACTCGGATTCCGTGAATCGGATTGTGGCAAAATGCACCGTAGGTGTTCTGAGTCACGCCGATAACCGCAGCAAGCGTCGGAAGTAGATTCTGTAGCTCGACACCCTTCACTTCGGTGCGCTTGAGAATCTTCGACTCCCGGCGATAAGGCCGAATAGGGAAATAGGATGCATCCGAGGGGTAGTCTTTGAATGGGCTGTCCTCAATGACATCACTCATTTCGAAATCGAGGAGATAGACCTCACAGTGGGTAGCATGTAACAGAGCTGCCGCCACATCCGATCTGAAAGTAGCCTCCTGCTTCTTCTGTGACTCACTGAAGGCATCTTTCGCCTTCTGCAATCTATCCCAACCCTCGCCAGCAAAGACGTGACTGCAGGCTACGAAAAGAAGCAGTGAGATTGAAGTGATTCGCATGGCGCTAGTAGTTGTTCATATCAGCGTTTATCTCATCCACGGCGGGGATGGAAGCCCGAATTCAAATTGGAGCGTTGCCAGCCTTTGGGATGGAGCGTCTTGTTCGGCCTTGTTCGTGAATGGTGGCTGCTCAACATCATGCAATGGATAGGTGCTCGCTGGCCAGCAGCCGAGCTGAATCTAGAGTGTCCGTGAACGTCCCAAGGTGCCTCTGGCACCAGAATGCAGTCTGCAACTCGTCCCAATAAGTCGTATCCCAGACTTCTGTGCGAACTCTATAAATGCCAGCAGTGTCTCGGGTGATGATCGCCCTATGAAACTGTGACTCGTCATAGCTTACTTCGATAACTGTCTGCCCTGATACACAAACATCGCTCGTAGTGTCTGGTGGTGGTGGCGGCGAAGGCTCCGACGCAACTGGCGAATGTGGGCGCAACACGGCCACGAACACGGCAAAGGCGGCAGGTAAAAAAGTCACTACACTGAACCAGTTGTGCTGTCGGAGTGCGCCGTCCTCTACACCTAGCCATGCTATGATCAGTCCTGAGACGACGGCTAGAAACGCCATGATAGTGCTGAGAAAAGTCCGTCGCACATAGGTCGCCATCGAAACGCCCGCGAATACAAATGCTGTAAGATACAGACCCCAGAAGCCGAAAATCACGAATGGGCTGACATGGGCGAGCATAGAATGAATGGCACTTTGCTAGTTGGCCGAACGTTGTTTAGACACACCAAATTGTGGATCAACTGGGCTGAGTTTAAGAAATGGGGCTTCATTTCAAAGGATGAGAGTTTGCGATGAAGGATGCCATTGAGGCGGGGGGACGGCTCTGGGTCAAGGAGGGAAAGGGTTTCGGGCCAATGACCCATTGCTACAGGATTCACAAGATTGGCAGGATTCACAGGTCTGAAAATACTGTTCATCCTATGAGAAACGGCCACGAACCCGATTCATGGATTCATTTCACATGTGAGGCGAGATCAACGAACGACTATTTGCAGGGGCTATTTTGAGTGTCAGGCAGATGGTTCAGCAGAGATCTCTTCATCTCGCACAAACTCAGCTCGGCGGCGGCGCAACATCACCAGCAGAATGATTCCGCAGATGGTTCCAAATGGGAACAGAATCAGCAAACAATAGCTGGCTAGTCGTGAGCATGAGTAGAACCACTGCTCACGCTGACGAAACGGAGCAAGCGCCAAATAGATCAGCAAGGCGGGGATGATCGCAATAAACCCTCTGGAAGTTAAAGCGATGATGGTCTCTCCGATGATAGCGGTAAGTTCAGCGGGCTCGCTGCTGGGCAACATCATGAGCTGCTGGGCGGCAGACAAACCCGCCAAAATGGTTCGTATGCCCGCCAAACCGCTGGTGAATGCAAAGCCAATCCCGAGTATGGCGCAGATGAATGAAACATGGGACTTCATAGTGTGGTCACTTCTTCGCTAGAGAGGCTGTTGTCAGTCTAACAGTTTCTTATTCTGCACACTCATGCAGAGGGTTGACCCGATATGTCACGGGAACGAAGGTTTTGGCAAGAAGGAACTCAGGCCCATCAAAAGACAGGGCTTAGGCATCAACAAATAGAAGCAAGCCATGCGGCAGGATTCACAGGTCTGAAAATCCTGTGAATGAGTTCAGAGAATGCAGGCAGGAACGACCGCAACACTCTGGGTAGCTGCGCCTGCAAGGGCGTGGCCGGCTTGGGATTCTGATAAACAACTGTCAACAACCGTCAACGGCGCGCGGCGCCCTTCAGCTATCGTAAACGGTTCCCGAAAGGTGACTGGCTCTTGTGGGTGCTTTCAAATAATGCAGGCTAGAAAGCCCGCATCACTCTGGGCCAAAGCCGATCACACGACGATGTTCACCAGCTTGCCGGGCACGACGATGACTTTCTTGGCGGGTTTTCCCTCCATGAATTCTTGAACGCGGGTGCTGGCGAGGGCGAGGGCTTCGATCTCTTCTTTGCTGGCGGCGATGGGGACGCGGACTTTGTCGCGGAGCTTGCCGTTGACCTGGAAGACGACTTCGACCTCGTCCTCAATGAGTGCGGCGGGATCATAGGTGGGCCAGATGCTGTCACTGAGGAAGCCTTTCACAGCTAAGTCAGGGAACTGGCTGGCGATGCGTGTGTTCAACTCCTCGGCCAGATGCGGGGCGAAGGGACTGAGCACTTTCAGGAAGGTGACGATGGCGGAAGCTGGCTTGATCTCAGCGCCTGTGAAGGCATTCGTGCAGACCATCATTTGAGAGATGGCGGTGTTAAAGCTGAGCTTCTCGATGTCTTCGCCACACTTCTTGATGGTCTCGTGCAGGGCCTTGGTGAGCTGTTTGTTCGCTGGCACGTCTTGCAGGGCAGGGGACAGGCTCCAGACGCCGTTTTCCTCATGCTGCACCATGACCAGACGCCAGACGCGGGCCAGGAAGCGATAGACGCCTTCGACGCCTTTCATGCTCCAGGGTTTCACCTGTTCCAGGGGGCCCATGAACATTTCATAGAGGCGCAGGGCATCGGCGCCATACTCCTTCACGACATCGTCGGGATTGACGACATTGCCGCGTGATTTGGACATTTTTTGGCCGTCCTCACCCATGATGAGGCCTTGATTCACCAGACGCTGGAAGGGCTCTGGCGTGCTGACGTAGCCGAGATCAAAGAGGACTTTATGCCAGAAGCGGGCGTAAAGAAGGTGCAGCACGGCGTGCTCGGTGCCGCCGACGTAGAGGTCCACGCCGCCGGGTTTTGGGGGAGAAGACAATGAGACAGGGAGATGGGGAGACAATGAGACTGTCTGATTGTCACCCTGTCCGATTGTCTGATTGTCTGATTGTCCGATTGTCTGATTGTCTCCAAGCGATCCTGTCATCCAATACCGCTCGGCTTCGATTCCGACAAAGCGGTCGCTGTTTTGCGCATCGCAATAGCGCAGGTAATACCAGCAGGAGCCGGCCCATTGCGGCATGGTGTTCAGCTCGCGCGTGGCGCTGTCTGAGTAGCACACCCAGTCGGTGGCTTTGGAAAGCGGTGGCTCGGGGGTGCCGGTAGGACGGAAGTCTTCGAGGGTTGGTGGCAGCAGGGGCAGCTCGCTCTCAGGAATGCCGTGATGATGGCCATCCTCCCAGACGATGGGGAAGGGCTCGCCCCAGTAGCGTTGACGGCTGAAGAGCCAGTCACGCAGCTTGAAGTTGGTGGTGCCTTTGCCGAGGCCTTTTTCCTCGAGCCAGGCGGCTATTTTTTTCTTGGCTTCCGCGGTGGGCAGGCCGTCGAGGAAGCCGGAGTTGATGGCGATACCGTCATCGGTGTAGCCCTGCCATTCTTTGCCAGCAGGTGGCTGGACGACCTGTTTCACGGGCAGGTCAAACTTGGTGGCAAACTCGAAGTCACGGGTGTCATGCGCAGGCACGGCCATGATGGCTCCGGTGCCGTAACCCATCATGACGTAGTCGGCGATCCAGATGGGGATCTGCTCGTTATTGACCGGATTGATGGCGTAAGCGCCGGTGAAGACGCCGGTTTTTTCTTTGGCCAGTTCGGTGCGCTCCAGGTCTGACTTGGAACCGACGACTCGGCGATAGGCGGCAATGGCAGCGGCCTGCTCTGGCGCGGCGATTTGATCCACGAGCGAATGCTCGGGAGCGATGACCATGTAGGTGGCTCCGAATAAGGTGTCGGGGCGGGTGGTGAAGACGGTGATTTCGGCGTCGGCATGGGCGACTTGGAAGGTCACATGGGCGCCTTCGGAGCGTCCGATCCAGTTGCGCTGCAGTAGGCGGATGCTCTCAGGCCAATCCAGGCCGTCGAGTTCGTCGATCAAGCGTTGAGCAAAGGCGGTGATGCGCAGCATCCACTGGCGCATGGGGCGGCGCTCGACAGCGAATCCGCCGACTTCACTTTTGCCATCCACAACTTCTTCATTGGCCAAAACGGTGCCGAGCTCTGGGCACCAGTTGACGGGGGCCTCACTGATGTAGGCGAGGCGGCGGGAGTCGATCTCCGCACGGCTGAGGCCCTGCGCTTCGAGTTCTGAGATGGGGCGGGCTTTGCCCTCCTCGTTCACATAGGCGTTGTAGAGTTTCAGGAAGATCCACTGCGTCCATTTGAAGTAGCCTGGATCGGTGGTGTTCACCTCACGATCCCAGTCATAGGCAAAGCCAAGGCGCTTCAACTGACCGCGAAAGCCTTCGATGTTTTGTTCCGTTGTGATGCGAGGATGCTGACCGGTTTTGATGGCGTATTGCTCTGCTGGTAGGCCAAAGGCGTCCCAACCCATGGGATGCAGGACATTGAAGCCGGACATCTTTTTGAAACGACCAATGATGTCTGTGGCCGTGTAACCCTCAGGATGGCCGACGTGCAGACCTGCGCCGCTGGGGTAGGGGAACATGTCCAGGACGAAGTACTTCGGCTTTGTGGCATCAAAGTCTGCTTCACCCGGGTTCGGCGTGTGGAAGGCTTTTTTGGCCTCCCACTCGTCCTGCCACTTGGGTTCAAACTCAGAAAAAGGAAATGCTTTGCGCTGCTGCTCGCTCATAAAGGGGCGCGCAAGAAGGCGCGCTGGGGCGAATAAGCAACTGGCGAGTGAGGCGGTTTCAAGGACCGCAAGTTTGGGACCTTAAACCCGGCGGATGAGGGTCTGCATGACGCCCTGGATCACAAGCTCCTGAGCTGGGATCAAATCAGGGAAACTGGGGTTCTCTGCGTGCAGAAACGGGCGGCCATTTTCGACGACGTAGCGCTTAAGCGTGGTTTCACCGTCAATCAGAGCAGCGACGATGTCCCGAGGGCGTGGTTCTTTGATCTCAAGAATGACGACATCGCCGTGGCAGATATTGGCACCGATCATGGATTCACCGCGTACTTTCAGCGCAAAAGCTTTGGCATTGCGGCCTAGGCCAAGAGTGGCGGTATCTACAGAGATGCTGCCGTCTGCCTGTTGATGCTGCATTTCAGCGTAACCTGCGGCGATGCTGCCGTAGAGAGGAATGTCGATGATCTCACCACGCTCAAGATCTTCAGGAAAGACGACGGCGCGTGCTTTGTGATGATGGCGCTGAATGACGCCTTTTTTCTCGAGTGCCCGCAGGTGGCTCATGGCGGCGGTTTGACTGGAGAATCCAAAATGCTTTTGGATGTCGCGCGTGCTGGGCATGACGCCTTCTGATTTTTGATGGGCACGCAGGTAGTCCAGCAGTTCTTGCTGACGTTCAGTGAGTTTGATGGGTGTTCCAAACATATGAACTCTGTTCGCTCGAACATGCGGAGTGTGCAAATGGTTTTTTAAACACGGTCTGCGAGGGGGAATTGAGGGAAAGTTATTGGTGGGGTTTTGAACATATGAACATCTTAGATTGTTAAAATGTTAAGACCTGCTAAATAACTTGGCAAAATTCATGTCTGCTAACACTTATCGCCTCAACAGTCGAGAACGAGCCTCCCAGCAATTAGAGAGGTCGAAGCCTGCGAATGTACGGCGGCATCCGGTGGTGCAGAAGCAGAGTCGGATCAAGCTTTACAAGGGATGGCTGGCGGTGCTGCTGCTGCTGCCGCTGGGTCTGATCACGGCGATGACGCTGGGTGAATTGCTCTGGCGGGCGATGACTCGGATGGAGTTTTGGAGGTCGGAACAGTTCACTTTTTTTACTTTAGGAGGTGTTGCCTGGGCGGCGGTCTGGATGGCGGGTTTTCAGCCGGTCAGAATGTATGTCCTGGGGCACGAGCTGAGTCACCTGATCGTGGCACGCGCTTTTGGGGGTAAAATCATCAGCTGGAGTGTAACGGCGCAGGGCGGGTATGTGGAGACGAATAAGTCGAATACCTGGATCACGTTGGCCCCCTATTTGATTCCGTTTTACTCCGTGATTGTGATGCTGATCTTTGGTCTGGTGGGCATGTTTTCCCATTTGCAGGAGATGCGGGCCATCTCTCTGGCTGGACATGTGGTGCACATGCGGCCGGTGTGGATTTTTTATGCGTTATTGGGACTGAGCTGGTGGTTTCACATCACTTACACGCTGAAGACCGTGATCGCGCGGCAGAGTGATCTGGAGAGGAATGGGGAGTTTTTTTCCATGCTGCTGATTTTCCTGATCAATGTGGCGCTGATCGTGGGCTTGTTTTTAGCAGCGTCACCTTCGCCAGGGCTTGGTTTTTTAGAGGTGGGCCGCTGCTGGATGGGGATGGCGGGTTGGCTGTGGGATTTGGTGCTTGGTAGGTTTTGGTGAGTTCTTGTTGGCAGGTGGTTAAGGAGCCGCCACCATCTGGGATTCATGGAAGCACCCGATAGCGTACTCACCGTCACTCAACTCACGCGCGAGATTCGCGAGGTGCTGGAGGGCCGTATCGGTACGGTTTGGGTTGAGGGAGAGATTAGCAATCACCGCCTGCAAACGAGTGGTCACCAGTATTTTACCCTGAAGGATGGGGGATCACAAATTTCCTGCGTGATGTTCCGCGGATCGGCTAGTCGCAGTGCTGCCAGATTGACGGATGGAGTGCAGGTGCAGGTGCAGGGTGAAATTTCCGTCTATGAACCACGTGGCCAGTATCAACTGGTCGTGAAGCAGGTGCAAATGAAGGGGCAGGGTGGTTTACAGGCGCGGTTTGAGGCGCTGAAGAAGAAGCTCTTTGATGAGGGGCTTTTTGATCAGGAGTATAAACAGGCGATTCCTAAATTTCCGCGAACCGTGGCTCTGGTGACCTCGCCCACCGGAGCGGCGATTCAGGATATGCTGAACATTTTGACCCGTCGTGCGCCCTGGGTGCGGGTGATGATTTTTCCGGTTCGGGTGCAGGGTCAGGGCGTGGAACGGGAGACGATCCGCGCCATCGAGATGCTGAATGCGGCGGAACAGTTTGGCCTGCCCCGACCTGAGACGATCGTGATCGGTCGCGGCGGTGGCAGCATTGAAGATTTATGGGCTTACAACGAAGAGTCGCTGGCACGGGCGATCTTTATTTCTCGCATTCCGATCATCTCAGCGGTCGGGCATGAGATCGACTTCACGATTGCTGATTTTGTGGCAGATCTGCGCGCACCAACACCGAGCGCGGCGGCTGAGCTTTTAGCGCCTGATGTCAGTGAGTTGAAGCGTTTCTTTGAATCGACGGAGCGCAGTCTATCCACGCGGGTGCAGTCGATTTTAGATCATCACGAACAGGTGCTAGACCTCACGGCTAAGGGGCCTCTGATGCATGAGCCTGTGCGGCAAATTCAGCAGGCTGAGCAGTCGGTGGATGACGCTGAAGCGCGATTAAGCAGTGCTATTCGTGAGCAGGTGCGGTCTCTATCAGATCAGCTTTCGGACAAGCAGCAGGTGCTTCAACAATATCACCCAAGAGTGATGATCGCTGAAGCCGGACACCGTGTGCAATCCAATGCAGATCGTCTGCGCCAGCTCATGGAGCATCGGCTCGTGCGGCTGGAGGATCGTTTGCGGGCGAGGGCAGATCTACTGAGAAATCTGGGGCCTGACTCCATTCTTTCACGCGGCTTTTCCTACACGATGACGACCGATGGCAAGCGGCTGCGTGATGCCAAAGAGATCAAAAAAGGCGATAAGCTGGTGACGAAACTTCAGCGCGGTGAGGTGACGAGTATCGTGCAGTAAATCAGCTCTCGGCGATAGCTTTGGCTGCCTGGCGCAGGCGTTGTCGCACAGGTTCGGCTTTGGCGGCTAGGGCACGTTGTTCTTGTTCGTACTGGCTGCGGCCTGCGGCGGTCTCGATGAGCACAGGCTGATAGCCGAGGTGAGCTAGATCATAGGGACTGGCGCGCATGTCGAGATCACGGCCTTCATTGGCGAGTTGGAAGCATTCGCCGATGAGATCTAATCCCACCCATGGCCAAAGTTTGCTAGCCCATTTGTAGAGGTCCATATTGGCATGCAGACAGGCGGCTTGCTCCATCTCTAAGCGAGTCTCCAGGATCGGCTGAAGTACATTCATGGGCTTGGCCGCTGGGGTGAAAAAACGAAAGGCGTCGTAGTGAGAGCAGCAGATGCTTTGTGAATCGACGAAGCTGGCTAGCACCTCTGGGGAAAGACGTAGTTCATAACCCTGGTGGCGGATTTCCTCACGTGATTGCTGGTAAACCATGGCCCATTCATGCAGGCCATAGCAGCGGAAGCGGGGAGCGCGGGTTTGGATGTTATCGCACAGCGTGGTGATCCAGCGTGCCAGATCTTTGACATGAGGCTTGATGGCTTTGACATCGAGCTGGAACTGGTCGCCCGTATGAATGGCGGGCACTTTCAGTAGCCAAGGCATCTCGATCAAATCAGGCGCGGCGATTTCTAGAGTGACGCCTTGGGGTGGTAGCCACTGTTTTAATTTAGCAGGAGAAAAGTTGTAGTAGGTGAAAAGAAAATCATGAACGGGATGCTTTTCTTCACGGCTCCGTCGCTGCACAAAGGCCTCAGCGGCCCTGGCTACACGGGTCAGGTGGCTTTGGCGCAGGCCCAGCCAATGGTCACGATTCCAAAAGCTCATTTTGTGGATTTTTTCACCACATTCAGCCGTGGATCACGGAGGTCTAGGCGATACATGATCTGATTGTAATCATACCTGGGTGTCGGCACTGGATTGCCGGAAAAGGTGTTGGCGTAAGTGCCTTCGAAGTAGACCACCTGGCCGCCATCCTCATCAAAAAAAGCGTGCTGGCGCGGATTATAAAATGTGTATTGCGGGTGTGTGGCGATTTTGACGGCCTTGGTCCAGGGGCCACTGGGCGTTGGGGCCTCAGCGAACCAAACTTCGCCAAGTTCGGAGACGTCTCCTTTGTTTTGATTGCCGATCATGATCCAGGATTTGCGATAGGCATTCCAGTTCACGCTGGAGCGATGAATGGTGACCGGCTTGCCGGTGAGGGCCTCTTTCAACTGAAGTAGCGCCTTGTTGGGAGGCAGACGTTTTTCTGAGATCGCCTTGGCCTCAGTGGCCTGAGTCACGGGTGGTTCGACCTTTTGCCAAAGGTAATCCTGCTCAGCTTTCGACCATGCCAAGGCCTCATAGGCACCAGGATTGAGGATGTCATCGTATTTGGCAGGGACGCGGGTCATTGCAAAGCTGTCAGAGAAGTAAAAAAAATCGCCCTCATCATTTTTGACTCGCACAGCATTGCCTTCGGGGTGCTGCCAGTCAAATTCGTCTCCGAGCGTCGTCATCGGCGTGAAGCGCCCCAGGCTTTCCACGTATTCGGCGACGCCATGCTCTAATCTTTTGCTCAGGTCTTTGAAGCGCCCGTAATGGCCCAGGAGATGTTCTTTCCCTGCGCTGTCTTCCACGGTTAAAAGACCAAAGATCCAGACGGGCCCAGGAGCCTCCATCGGCAGCATGGGGCGGATTTTTCCCTTTTCGGTGGTTAGATATTCCAAATGCACACCCTCGGCTGGATTCAGGCCACCTTTGTGCGGCAGATCCGACCAAGCACAGGTCGTGTGGAAGTTTCCCAGCGGATAATGGGCTACATTCGTGTCACCCCAAAGCCAGAAAAGCCGTCCTTGCCATGGCAGTGCCTGTACACTGTCTTGCCCCAAGGTCAGGTTAAAATTGGCACGTGGCAGGGGGCTTTCCTTTCCCAGCAGTTCGGAGTCACGGTAGATCCCCTGACCTGTGATGCGAGGCAGACGCTCGGCGATGTTCAGCCGCATGACACGGATTTCATGGGTCTGACCCAGCGTTGGCGTCAATCGAACTCCACTGAACCCAAAACCATCCTTGGCCACGGTGTAGCCAGGCGAGCTGACGTGAAAAAACACTTCTTTGCCCATCAACCCCGGTTCATGAAACGCAATCCAGCCCGCACTATCAGTCGTGTGGGTGATGTGATTGACTGTTGTTAAGGAAACGAGCGGCACTCCTCGTTCGTTGGTTTCATCGATCACATGGATGGCAAACCAGTCTGCTGTCTCAGCCTGAGCTGAAAACAGAAAGCATAAGGCCAAGATTGAACCGCAGATGAAACGCATGTGCGCTTCTAGCATTTGATGGCCATTTTAAAAAGTCAGAAATATTTTTGAAGGTAAATGCGTATTGAAAACTCACTGAGTGATACTCTAGTGCTCATTTAGGTCTCTAGATTTCGCTGGATTTCCTAACTGCTTCGTTCAAACTCACGCCTCTCATTCACCGACCAACCCAATAAATCCATGTCAGATAAGACCTGCTCCACCACCTCCTGCTGCCCTCGCCTTGATCTCGCCTTTGCCAATCTGATCACCCGTCTCTGGGTCGGAATGCGCCTTTTCATGGCAGGTGTGGATAAATTCCGTTCGGGTGATGGTGCCGCTGCTACCTTCAATGCTGGCAACTACGATACGAAGACAGGTGTCATCGCTAAGTTGATGACCGATAACAGCTTTCTGCCTGCTTTCCTGCCACCAGCGGCCATTGATGCTTATGCGCACGGAATCGGATACGCTCTGCTTTTCGTCGGCATCTGGGTGGCTCTTGGCATCTTTAGTGAAATTTCACTCCTGGCTGCCGGCATGACCTTTTTGTCACTTGGCTTTGGTTTGGCTGCGCTTCCCGATGACACCGAACTTGGTGTGAATATCGGTATCGGTATCGTCATCACTTACCTTGCCCTCACCACGGCCAAGCACGGCTTCCTCTCCATCGACGGAATTTTGAGCCGCAAAAAGAAAAGTGCAGACGCCTGATCTTAGACAGGACGTAACCCTCGCACCCACCTTATGAGCACCGAGATCACTACCCCACAGCCAACCGGGCTTTCCAAGTTCATGGACCGCCGTTCTTTCCTGCGCACCAGTGCAGTTTCAGGAGCTGGCATTTATTTAGCCACCAGCAAGAGCGCCATCGCTCAAGGCGAAAAGGCCGGACGCACTGTTAAATGTGCCCTCGTCGGTTGCGGAGCCCAAGGCGACCGCCTCCGCGCAGCAGCCTCCCAAATCCCCGAAGGCATCCAATGGGTGGCTGTTTCTGACATCCGTGAGGACAAACGCCGCGTCATGGGCCGTTACATGGAGCTTCAAAATAAGCACCAAGTTACTGGCAAAGTGAATCTTTATGAGACCATCGAAGAGATGCTCGAAAAGCAGCCCGAAATTGAGGCGGTTTTCATTGCTACTCCAGACTTCCTGCACGCTCCATTCTCCCGCCTTTGCCTTTCCAAAGGTAAATCGGTTTATTGTGAGAAGATGATGTCTAATACCATCGACGGTGCTCGTGACATGGTCAAAGCTGGTCGTGAATTTAACGGCATCTTCCAGATCGGCCATCAACGCCACTCCAATCCACGCTACATTCATCTGCGTGAAAAGGTGATCAAAAACAATCTTCTTGGCCGTGTCACCCACTGCTATGGTCAATGGAATCGCGGTGTATCCGCCAGCACACCACTCGGTGCACCGAAGAAGAATCCAGTCTCACCAGAACTACTGGCCCGTTACGGCTACGGTAGCATGGAAGAATTCCTGAACTGGCGCTGGTTTGCTAAATACGGTGGCGGTCCAATCTCTGATTTGGGCGCTCATCAAATCGACATGTTCAACTGGATGTATGGCACCACACCGACCTCCGTTTACGCCGCAGGCGGTGTTGATTACTACGATGGCACGCCAGGAGAAGACGGGCAGCCGAAAGCCAAGTTTGAACTGCCTGATAACGTCATGTGCCTTTATGAGTACAAGCTCCCGACCGGAGTCATGCGTGCCTACTATCAGGTGCTGACGACGACTGGTAGCCAGGGCTACTATGAAAAGCACATGGGTGTGAATGGCTCTGCGCTCATCTCTGAAAGTCCGACCTCCAATCAAGTCTATGCCGAGCCAGGACAAGACTGGAGTAAATGGACGACGGGTGATAATCCTGTGCTTGTTAAAGCACCTGACAACATCAAAAACAAATTCTGGGAACACTCACGCAATTGGGCCAAGCCAGCGCCGAAGTCCTATGCCGTCAGTGGCGTGGCCAAGGCCGTGGCAGATGCCCGCGAGTCAAAAGCCCTCGATCCTTGGGAAATTCCAGTCACCCTGAGCGTGTATCCGCACACTCCGCACGTGGCGAATTTCATTGAGTCTGTGCAGATGAAGAAGCCAGAGCATCTCACCTGCAATGTCATGGATGCCTTCAAATCCTGCGTTACCGTCCTGAAAGCCTACGAATGCTTGAAGACTGGTCAAAAATACACCTTTACCCCTGAAGACTTTACCGTCTAAGCCGTCAGACAGTTCAGTCCGCAAACAGTCGCGGTCCCAAACATCATTCCCCCACATGAAACACACTACACTAGCCATCGCCGCCCTTGCGGTCATCAGTACTAGCCTCTCTGCCCAGGAGACAGAAGAAATCAAAATCGAGTTTCCGAAGCCAATGTTCATTGGCACTCCGGTTCCTGCCAAGCTTCCAAATCTGGAGACCCCTGATCCAAGCAAAATCATCAAGTCCTTCACTGCCGCCAAAGGCACTGTGAATCTTGCCAAAGACAAAGAAGTGACCTCCAGTGATCCAGCCCCAATCATCGGTGACCTACCACTCGTAACTGATGGTGACGCCGACGGTTCTGACGGTTGCTTTGTGGAGCTCGCTCCAGGCCCACAGTGGGTCCAGATTGATCTGGGCGCATCGACCACCATTGATAAAATTGCCATGTGGCACTATCACAAGCAGGCACAGGCTTATGTGGACGTCGTCGTTCAGATCTCTGACGACAAAGAGTTCAAGACAGGTGTCACCACCGTCTGGAACTCCGACCACGACGACACTCTTAAAATGGGCGCTGGCGCAGACCCAGCCTACATTGAAACCAATCATGGTCGTGTCGTTGATGGCAAAAAGACCAAGGGGCAATACGTCCGCCTGACCAGCAATGGCAACACCTCAAACGAACTGAATCACTATTGTGAAGTTCAGGTCTTTGGTGTTCCTGGAAAATAATCATTCCAATTGACTCGATCTCAGAGCCAATTGATCCTTAAATCAACCGCCGCTGGAATCATCCCAGCGGCGGTTTTTTGTACGGCTTTAGGTTCGATGCTGTCAAAAAGTCATGTTGGGTGAATTTTTGGTCACTTTTAGAAAGGCGGAAATATCGCAGATTGCTCAAGAAAAAGGTTTTACATTCACTCGCCATTGTGATTGAAATGGTTTACTTGGTCAATATTCACGTCTTTATTGGATCTGTTCTTCTTCATTCCTTCCGCACTATCATCATGAAAAAAGCCCCCATCTACGCATTGCTGGTTTCAGCCTGCTTGATTTCTGTCACTTTAGCGAAGTGGAGTCGCATCCCAAGCGCTGAAACGACTTCTGTTGAACTGAATCTTGGATATGTCGGCACTACAGTGGACAGCTCGTCAGGTCTTAGCCCATCCAGTGGCCTTATTACTGGGGATATAACCAAGCCTATCAATGTCGCCGCAGGCAAGAGCGAAGCCGTGATCAAATTTGCTAAGCAATCCATGGTGAAGTCAGCTTCTTTTGTGAGCAGTGGGCTTGAAGGCAAAGTAGACGCCTCTGTTAGCGCTGATGGTAAATCTTGGAGCCAAGTTGCTACCTCGGTTTTCTCTCCTGCTGATCAACAAGTAAAGTTAAACGCTGGAGCGGCTCAGGGTCGTTATCTGCGTCTCCAATTTGAATTGATCCATGGTGGCAGCATTCGTGGTTTCTCCGTCTTTGGTTCTTTGACCAATGAGCAGACTGACGAAATCGAAGTGGGTGAAGATTCTCCGGTCAATTATACCTCAGGTTTTGGTGGAGGTCGCCTGATCTACATGAGTCCAGAATCTTATGGTAGCAGAAACGAAGCAGCCTCGGGTATCGTTGACTTTCCTGAGTCTAATGAGAAGTATCGCACGGCTGTTTATGACTTGGGCCAAGTCCGTACCATGACTGAATTTGGATCGGTTCACTCAGCACGCCCTGTTCGCATGACTGTTTTTGCCTTTGATGTTTTGCCTGAAAAGGAAGACTGGCGCGGACGCTTGACCTTTGATCCGACTATTTTTGATACAACACAACCGGTTGCCAGCGGTGAAGATCCTCAGGGCAGTGGCGTCGTGAATATGACACCGGAAGAGGCTGTTAAAGCACGTTACATTGCCCTTCGCTGGGAGCCTGACTTCAATCCTCCTGCTTTCAAAGTTTTTGCTTCAAAGCTAGGTGGCAAGGGAAGAAGCGGTTCTGGTAAAGGTGCTGGTGCTGGAGCTGGAGCTGGTGCTAACGGCCTTGGAAATAGCAAAGGTGATGGCAAGGGAAGTAACTCACAATCACCGAGCGGCAACGTGTCTCCATTCTCAGGTGCTCCTAGCGGTCAAGGCGTGGGCGTGGGTGCTGCCTCCGGAAAAGCTAAATCCAAAGGTAAGAAGTAAAACTTCGTAACCATCATTTTTGAAAGCAGCAGACTTATCATCTGCTGCTTTTTACTTTTTAACCTTGGTCTGGTTTCTCTTTGACCCAGCTAGAGCAAGCGGTTAGAACGTATTCTGCCATTTTTATCATGTCTGCTTCCGACCGCCAACATACCCTCGCCAAATCTGCCTCCATTACGGGAACCTCTCTTCACACGGGTGAACAGGTCACGCTAACGTTACAGCCTGCTCCTGAAAACTTTGGCTTTAAGTTCCGGCGTATGGATTTGGAGGATAAGCCCTTCATTTCCGCTCTTGTCGAAAAAGTTCAAAAGGTGGAACGTGCAACGACCATTGCAGAGGGCGGTGTCAATGTTCATACCGTCGAGCATGTGATCAGTGCTTTGGCTGGCATGGGCGTGGATAACGCCATCATTGAGATGGATGCCAATGAGCCACCCATTGTCGATGGTAGTTCGATGCCCTTTGTGGAGTTGATCAAGAAAGCAGGTCTGCAAGAGCAGCAGGCTGCTCGGAAAGTCTTTGAGATCCGTGAGCCAATCTATCAGGAGACAAGAGATGGGACCATTTTGACCATCGTTCCTGATAAGAAATTCCGTATCAGCTGTACGAACGTTGGTCCTGAGGGGCGCTTCACCCAATACTTCTCCTTGGAAATCAATCCAGAGACCTATGAGAAGGAAATCGCTGCTGCACGAACCTTTGTTTATTACGAGGACATCGCTCACTTGATGGAGAAGGGACTCATCAAAGGTGGCACTCTGGAAGCTGCGGTGGTGGTGCGCGGAGAGACATTGCTTTCAAAGCAGCCATTGCGTTTTGATAACGAGTTTGTACGTCATAAGATTCTCGACATCATCGGTGATCTCATGCTTTCAGGCCGCCGCATCACTGGCCATGTGATCGCCGTGCGCCCAGGCCACGGACCGAATACGGAGATGGCACGTGCGATTGATGGTCAATACAAGGCCATGCATGCGATGATGCCGCCAGCCCTCAATATTCCGAACGGTGAGGTGGTCTTGGACGTCAATGCGGTGATGCGTATCCTACCGCATCGTTATCCATTCCTCATGGTGGATCGCATCATTGGTTTTGAGGGTGAGAATAAGTGTACCGGGGTCAAAAATGTCTCCATTAATGAGCCGTATTTCCAGGGACACTTCCCAGGGCATCCTGTCATGCCAGGCGTGCTACAGCTTGAGGCCATGGCTCAGGTAGCCAGCATCGTGATTATGAAGCTGCCAGCGAACCAAGGGAAAATCGGCTACTTCATGAGCGCCAACAATGTGAAGTGGCGGAAGCCTGTGATGCCGGGAGATACTTTGGTCATTGAGACTGAAATGCTAAAGGTCAAACGCAGCATCGCTACCGCTGTTGCCCGCTGTGTCGTCAATGGACAGGTCGTATCCGAAGCAGATCTGATGTTCAGTGTTGTTGATCGTTAAACAATTTAGTCTGGGATTTTAGCAACAAGCTAAAGGCTCATGTTTTCGTCAGTTTCTTCTCTCTTTTGTTATTCATGCCCATCCATCCTACAGCCATCATTGATCCCTCCGCCCGCATTGGTGAAGACGTTACTATCGGGCCCTATTGCATCATTGGTGCTGATGTGGAATTGGGACGTGGATGTTGGCTACAGCATCATGTCACCATCATGGGGCCGACGAAGATGGGGGAAAACAATCGTTTCTATGCTTACGGCTCCATTGGCCAGCAAACGCAAGATTTAAAGTATCACGGCGAGCCGACGGCTCTGGAGATCGGTGACAATAACACGTTTCGTGAATTTTGTTCCGTTCACCGTGCGACTTCTCCTGGCGATAAAACGGTGATTGGCAGCAACAACAGTTTCCTGGCCTATGTACATATTGCTCATGATTGCGTGGTCGGGAACCATGTGATCTTTTCTAACAATGGCACCCTGGCTGGCCACGTGATTGTTGAGGACTATGTGATTCTGGGCGGTCTTAGCGCAGTACATCAGTTTTGCCGATTGGGCACACGCAGCATTATTGGTGGCTGTTCTAAAATCGTCCAAGATGTGCCGCCCTACAGTACGGCAGACGGGAACCCGGCTCGTGCGCGTGGGCTCAATGTCGTTGGCCTCAAGCGTGCCGGCTTCTCGCGTGATCAAGTGCGCGCACTCAGAGAGGCTTTCCGCAAAGTCTATCGAAGCGGTCTTAACAATGCCCAGGCAGTTTCGGAGCTTCGTCAAAATGTGCTCTCAACGGAAGCTGCTCATTTTACTGATTTCGTGGCTACCGCAAAGCGTGGCATTATTGCTGGTGGTAAGGGCGCGGAAGATGAGGAGGATTGATTTTTCATGAATTCTTCTGCTCCAACTGCCAGACTTAGCATGCCAGAATATGCCATGGCTTTAGCCCATGTCGCCAGCCTACGCTCCGAAGATCCTTTTCGAAAGGTGGGTGCCGTGGCGATTGACTTTGATAATCGCGTTATTGGAACGGCTTACAATGGCCTAGCTCCTGGCTACAATGCCAATGCCGATTTTTGGAATGATCGCGATGACCGGCGCAAGTACATGCTGCATGCAGAGGTGAATCTTTGCAGCCTTTTCACGCGTGGAAATGTTCGCCTTGTTGCCTGCACCACAAAGCCCTGTACAAGCTGCATGCAGATGCTCTGCGCCTATGGGGTAAAAGAAGTTTATTATCGCGATGATTACCCGGAATCTGAAGCTGACCTCATTGCAGCACGTTATGGCATTCAGTTGAAGCAATTATTGGATTACCCACATATGGTCTCAAGTGCTGGCTCGCAGCATTGAAACAATGATCTTCTGTACTATCGGTTTGCAGCGCGGCTGGTTGCGCACAGAATGGGGAGCATGTCATTCTTGAATTTTCGCGCCATCGCTTGTCTAATCGTTTTGCCCGCCATCTTGGCTTCTTGCGGTTCTTCGCCAAAAATTAGAGGTGTGCCCAAGAATCTTCCAGTGATCAATCTGCATGGAAGTGCCGCGACTCCGAGTCACGCTATGGAAAAAAAAGATTACCCCTTTGATTCCAATGGGGATTACATGACGACTTGGGTCAATGATGGAGCCAGTTCAAAGCCTCAATCAGATTATGACTCTTGGCAGTCTTCCCATGATGGTGCGGTTTCAAAGCGCAACCCTTCTCCAGTCCGCAAGGTATCAAGTTCAAAGAAAAAGAATGTCGCGAGCAAATCCAAATCGTCTGGCAAAGGCTCTTCTGGCGCGTACACCATCAAAAGCGGGGACACGCTGGGTGCCATTGCCATTCGGAACGGCACCACGGTGGCAAAGTTAAAGGCGGCCAATGGGCTGACATCGGATAATATTCGTGCAGGTAAGGCCCTTAAAATCCCCAAGTGATGGAATCCATGATTGGCCGTTTTTTCATTTTGATTTTCCTTTGGGTCAGCCTGATTCAAACAGCGCGGGCATTGAGCTTTAATACCGTCGTGATTGACCCTGGGCACGGCGGTAAAGATGGCGGCTGTGCCTGGAATGGATTGGTCGAGAAGAAACTCTGTTTGGATACAGCCCTGCGGCTAGAGCGCATGCTAAAGGCCAAAGGACTGAGAGTCATTATGACTCGACGCAGCGATATCTTCATAGGCCTTGAAGGTCGTGCTCGTCTTGCGAATCGCTATTCGAAGGCGGTCTTTGTGAGCATTCACTTTAATGCCTCTAAAATTAGATCTCGCAGTGGTATGGAGGTTTTTTATCGGAGTGCGAAAGGAAAGGTGCTTGCCGCCAGCATTTTGAGAAAGATGGACAATAATCTGAAGGGCGTGAATCGGGGTGTTTCACACAATAATTTTAAGGTGCTCACGGATACATTGATGCCAGCGGTTTTGATCGAGTGTGCTTACTTGAGCAATCTTACGGAAGCGCGCCGTTGTGCCTCTTCTGCGCACCGTCAGGAACTGGCAGAATCCATAGCAGCAGGCATTTTGGCCGCAAAATCGTGATGGAAGTATGGGCTCAACTGGTGGTGCGCGTAACGCCGAATGCTAGGCGCTCTGAAATCCTCGGTTGGGGGATGGATGAAAAAGGCCGCTCCGTTCTCATGGTCAAGCTGGCGGCGGCTCCTGTGGATGGGAAGGCAAACCTGGAGCTGATAAAGTTCATCGCAGGGGAGCTGAATTGTGCCAAAAACCAAGTGGTTTTACTCAGAGGTGAGGCTAGTCGGCAAAAAGTGCTGGAAGTGCCCGAGGCCAGTCTTGGGAAACTGCCTGTTCGATGATTCCTTTCTTCATTTGACGCAGCCATACGCGAGGGCTAGAAACTTAGCCGAACACTTTTACACTTCTTCGGTCTAAGCAGTCCTTATGCAAATCTCCCGTCCCTTGTTTTTCACCCTGGCGCTCAGCCTTGTTTCCATCACTCAGCCAGTCTTCGCAGCTCCGCTTCCTGCCGACCATCCATGCTCGGCGTTGGTGAAGAAATATCTTACCAGCGTAGTTCAGCAGGATTGGAAGACTGCGGCTGTTTTGTTGCTGCCATCTTCACTGGATCGCAAGCAGAAGGAGACGGTTTCGGTCATCAAAACAGCACCCACCATGACCGAAGAAGCTCAGATGCTGGAGCGTTTTGGAGTCAAAGAAATTAGGGACTTGGAAAAGCTTACTCCGCAGGAGTTTTACATGCTGGACCGTGATGCATGGCACAAGCGCATCAACGCTGCTCCTGATGTAACCAAGCGTAAGCAGGAGACTCTAAAGATTGATGTCCTGGGTCTAGTTGAGGAAAAGGACAAAGGTTATGTTCATGCCACCGTTCGCACTTCCCAGGAGACGCTGACGGATCGGATCGAGGAGCTTTTCCTCATCTCCTTCGTCAAAGAAGGCGACAAGTGGCTGATCTGGCCAGAAATGAAAGATCGCCCGATCATCACACCTCTGGATGTCAAAGCAGCGACCGAAGAGAAGAAATAGTCCTCGGAAGTTCAAGTTTCAGTAAAAAGGCAGGATGCATTCATCCTGCCTTTGTTTATTTCTATAGGCGATGTTTCATCTCGGAAATTTCATCGGTTCGTGGTTTGTCTTACGTCGCTGATGGAATCCAGGGTTGCCCATGCTGAAAGCAATGCTAATTGAAGGCATTGTCATGCACCGTGAAATGGTTCTTCGAATGCTTTTAAAATATCTCAGCGCAGTCTTCCTCCTCGCCTCGACCAGTTCGGTCTTTGCTCAATCCTCAGTCATTGTGGTGGACAGTTTTAACCGCAAAGTCCATGTGGCAGGCAATGCCAACTCCCGATCTGCCGTGGGCGGCTTGGCAAAAATTGCCGCTGGAATGGTCGCCTTGGACTGGTCGCAGGCATCTAAGCTTGGTGTCAATATTTTAGCCCCAGTTCCTGCCTATGCTGCCTCTATGGCAGGTGCCAACACGCTCGGTCTGCAAGCAGGGGATAAACTCACCCTTCGCGATCTGATTTACGCCACCATGATGGGGAGCGACGATATTGCAGCGATCACCCTGGCTGATTTTGTCGGACGTGACCATTTGTATCGGTTGGGACGTCAAGGTGACCCACAGGTAGAATTTGTTCGCCAGATGAACCAGTTGGCATTGCGCGAAGGCACGACATCTACTCGTTTTGTCAATCCACATGGGTATGAAAATACGCGTTCCATGGCCTATTCTACCGCCGCTGACATTGCGCGATTGACCCTTTATGCCGTATCGAGGCCCGCGATGAGGTTTTATACAAATCAGCGGTCACGCAACATAACCATTTATCGTTCTGGGGGACAGGTTTCAGTTCCTGTGACCAATACCAATCTGCTGCTCGGTGTCTCCAATATCGATGGAGTCAAAACTGCCAGCACGCCGCGCTCTGGTGGTTGCGTGGCACTTTCCGCAGAAAGGCCATCTTCTGTGCTTCAGCAGGCCGATGGTAGCAGTCTCGTTTATCGTCATCGTCTGGTTGTCGTTGTCATCGGTTCATCGAATCCCTTCGGTGAAGCCCAGGCGCTCATTGCTCAGGGCTGGAACGCTTATGACCGATGGGTTGCGGCGGGCCGACCCATTACGGACAAGAAGCAGTTGCTCAATCAC
Source organism: Verrucomicrobiaceae bacterium (assembly GCA_027486585.1). Classification (GTDB taxonomy): domain Bacteria; phylum Verrucomicrobiota; class Verrucomicrobiia; order Verrucomicrobiales; family Verrucomicrobiaceae; genus Prosthecobacter. Next base: position 21,586 of record JAIXOU010000028.1, read on the forward strand.
TATTGATTGGCTTTTGAGCTGATCTTTGATCGAGACCATTCAATGAACCAACATCTACAAAAACATGCGCATCGGTATCTTAAACAGCGGCGGCGATTGTCCTGGACTTAATGCAGTGATTCATGGCGCAGTCGGCGCTGCCCATACTCTTGGTTGGGAAGTCATCGGGTTCAGAGATGGTTTTGAAGGCTTGCTGCCACCCGGAGACTACATGCTTCTTGATCCCTCACGCACCGTTGGAATCACGAAGTTGGGTGGAACCATTCTAGGCACCACTAACAAAGGCCATTTCGTGGCCAAAGTCGGTGAAGGCAATGTCTCCGAAGTGCCCAAAGAGATCGTCGAAAAAGCCAAGACAACCCTGAAGCATCTGGAGATTGGTGCGCTCATTGTTGTTGGCGGTGATGGCTCTTTGACGACTGGTCTGCAACTTTATAAGATGGGAGTCCCCGTCATTGGCGTGCCCAAGACCATCGACAATGACATTCAGGCTACAGCCATGACTTTCGGCTTTGATTCTGCCGTCGCCACTGTAGTGGACGCTCTGGATCGCCTGCATACGACGGCTGAAAGTCATAAGCGCGTCATCGTGCTTGAGGTCATGGGACGTCACGCAGGCTGGATTGCCCTTTATGGTGGTATGGCAGGTGGAGCCGATGTGATTTTGCTCCCTGAGATTCCTTTTAACATGCAGCATGTGGCCGATTCGATCCGTCTTCGTGATGCGCGTGGCATGCACAGCACCCTTGTCGTAGTCGCTGAAGGTGCTCGTATGGAAACGGGTGAACTGCTGAAGAAAGAAAACGTTGGTGGCACTGGCGAGGACCGCCTTGGCGGCATCGGTGAGCATGTGGCCAAGAAAATCGAGGCCATGACTGGCAAGGAAACCCGCTCCTGCACCCTTGGCCATCTTCAACGTGGCGGAGCCCCTACCGCACTGGATCGCATCCTCGGCGTTCGTTTTGGTGCCATGGCCGTGAACTTGATTGAGCAGGGTAAATTTGGACGCATGGTCTCCTATCAGCAATACCAGGTCGGAGACGTCAGCATTGAAGAAGCGGTCAATCAACTCCGTGTTGTACAGCCAAATAGTGAGATCGTCCGTGCAGGCCGCAGTATTGGCATCTGTTTTGGTGACGCAGTTTCAAGAGCTTAATCATTGATAGATAACCTTAGAAGAGATGTTTTGGCTTATTGAGGCTTGGCATCTCTTTTGTTTTTTGGCAGGGTAAACATAAAATCCAATGATCCTTCGTGCACAGAATCTGACCAAAAAGTTTCCCGGTGTCACCGCACTGAGTGATGTATCTTTTGATCTGGTTCACGGTGAGATCCACGCACTCTGTGGTGAGAATGGGGCAGGGAAGAGCACGCTTATCAAGTTACTCTCAGGCATACATCCTCACGGGAGTTATGAAGGTCATTTTGAAGTAGCTGGTGTAGAAGCCAGATTAAATGGCATCGCCGATGCCGCACAAGTCGGGATTTCGGTCATCTATCAGGAGCTGTCACTCGTGGATGAAATGTCCGTGGCGGAAAATATCTATCTCGGCTGTGAACCTCGCCGTTGGGGAGGACTAATTGATTGGGGCAAAATGCTTCAGGATACCCAAGCCTTGCTGGATCGCTTTCAGGTTGCTCTCGATCCAGAAACGCCAGTGCGAGATTTAGGCGTCGGACAAAAGCAGCTTGTCGAAATCGTCAAAGCACTGGGTAAGAACTCCAAAGTTCTCATTCTTGATGAACCAACGGCTGCTCTTTCAGAGCATGAGGTCCAGATTCTTTTAGACATCCTTCGAGATTTACGCAGTCGCGGCATCGCCTGCATTTACATTTCTCATAAGCTGGAGGAAGTCTTTGCCATCGCGGATCGCATCACTGTTTTGAGAGATGGGGAATCGATCACCACTTTGACGACGAAAGCAACAACCAAGGATGAGGTGATTGCAAAGATGGTTGGGCGTGAGCTTGGTGATCTCTTTCCTCGGCGTGTTAGCACGCTCGGTGATGTCTTACTTGAGGTGGAGTCTCTCTCTGTCGCCGATGACAGGGGGCGTCGGCGTTTGCATGACGTTTCTCTGAGTCTGCGGGCGGGAGAGGTTCTGGGCATCGGAGGACTCATGGGTGCAGGTAGGACCGAATTGCTCATGCACCTCTATGGTGCCTGGGGAGATCGGCAATCGGGCTCGATTCGTCTTAAAGGTGCTGAGTTGCCAAGCTGTAGCCCTGCAAAGGCGCTGCGCGCTGGCCTAGCGCTAGTTAGCGAAGATCGCCGTCGTTATGGTTTGATCTTAGAGGAAGAGATTGGCTTTAATCTCAGCTTATCCAGTTTGCCTGAGGTCGCCCCGCAGGGGCTCATCAATCATCACGCAGAAGCCACGCGTAACCGTCAGATTTTTGATCACTTGGGGGTGAGGGCCCCTGGGCTTCAGGCCATCGTCGGACGATTGTCGGGCGGTAATCAGCAGAAGGTTGTGATTGGAAAGGCGCTTCTGACAGGCCCTCAGGTTGTGATGCTTGATGAGCCGACGCGTGGCATTGATGTCGGTGCCAAGATCGAGATTTATGAGATGATCAATCAGCTTACCTCGGAAGGGAAGGCCGTGCTCCTCGTCTCTAGTGAGCTGCCAGAGCTCATTGGCATGAGCGACCGCATCCTCATGTTACGTGAAGGCCGGATCGGGGGCAGCTTTGATCGTGGTGAAGTCACTCAAGAAAAACTCATGCAGGCAGCAATGGAATGAGGGTGTGTTTAAATACTCAGGATGATGAGGCTCGTCACTCTCCGTCGAAGAACGATTGTTCTGCGTTTGTAAACACGCCCTAGTTTGACGCTAAACTTCGTGACTACCACTGACACTGTGAGTCATGGTTTCCTTTATGGTAGCTGCGTTGATAAAATTGAGTTCCCTTTCTGCCCCTGACGGGATAGCTTGTCAGTCTATGACACGATGGTGGATGGCTTTTTGTCTTTTTTTTCGCACGCTGCGTGCAGATGACAGCAGTTGGCAAACCCTGACTGCATTGCCAGATAAGGAGGGCTTTGCTGGGGCTTTTGCTGGTGTTTCACAGAACGTGTTGCTGGTGGCTGGTGGAGCGAATTTTCCGGATAAAATGCCTTGGGAAGGCGGAACCAAAGTCTGGTATGACGCCGTCTTTGCACTGCGCGATCCGAAGGGGAATTGGGAAAGGGTAGGTAAGCTGCCAAAACCAAACGGTTATGGTGTCAGCCTGACTGATGACCGTGGTCTGATCTGCCTCGGTGGAGGCGATTCTTCTGAGAATTTCAAGGACGCAATGCGACTTGAATGGATCAATGGGCAATTGGAGGTGAAGCTTTTGCCTTCTTTGCCGAAGACCTCGGCTCTGATGTCAGGCGTTATTTCTGGGCGTAAGATTTATATTCTAGGCGGTGTTGAAAAGCCGACAGATACCTTGGCAATGGCTGATTTTTGGATGTTAGACTTGGATCGCTTGGATCAGGGTTGGCAAGCGTTGCCACCGTGTCCAGGGAAGCCTCGCATCCTTGCCGCGATGGGCACGGTGAGCGATGCGGTCTTCGTTTTCAGCGGAGCGGCGTTGAGTCCTGGCCCTGATGGTAAGCCTACGAGAGATTGGCTGAAGGACGCCTGGAAGTTCACGATAGCTGAGGGTTGGCGGCAGCTGGCTGATCTTCCCCGAGTGTCTGTGGCGGCACCGTCACCAGCCCCATTTCGTGAAGGACAGTTTCTTGTGCTTGGCGGAGATGATGGTGCTTTGGTTGATTTTGAGCCCAAACATAAGCACCCGGGTTTCCCTCGTGATGTCTTGGCCTACGATTGGAAAAGCGACTCATGGAGCGTGCATGGCACACTGCCTTTTTCTCTCGTAACCACACCATGCGTGCAATGGCAGGGAAACATCGTGATCCCTGGCGGTGAAGCGCGCCCTGGCAAGCGCTCTCCGCAAATCTGGTGGACTAACAAATGAAGTTATTTGACGCGTTCCAGCTTCAGCAATGGTGCTGAAGGTGAGGCAAATTGAGCCACAAACAGATTGCCCTCAGAATCAGTGCACACTCCATGAGGATGAATGAAGGTTTTACCATCGCTCTGCATGGGTTGTAGGATGCCGTCTTTATAGATGGCAGCAGGCGCCCCGATATTGGATAAGACTTTAAAGTCTTGATCCACAATTGAGATAAAACCTGCCGCATTCTTATCCTGAGGCCAGCTATCACCAAGGTGCGGAATCAGGCCGTGATTACCGATGGGTATGAAATCCCGAGGATTGCCGCCAGGGAACGGCACTTTTGTGGTGAAGTGGCCATCAAGGGTGAAGATTTTAATCTCCTGTTGGTCGCTCATGGCAATGACTATGCGGGATTGAGCCGCATCTCGGAGATCCAGCCCGCCGCCGTGGGGCCCCCAATGGCGAAGTTGATTTTCGCCAATGCCAAGGTTGCCTCCCCATGATTTTAGCCACCTGCCATTGGCTGCATAAGCATGAATGTAGTCTTTACCATAACCATCAAAGATCCAAAGACGGCCATCTGGATGAACGAGGATCTTTGATGGTCGGTAGTCCTCTGCTTTGGAATAAAGACCGCTCTCTTTTGGCCAAGAAAAACGAGACAGCTCCTTACCATCGAGTGTGAGTTTTCGGACTTCATGCAGCACAGTGTCAGTGATATACAGCACCTCTTGTTTCTCTTCTTTGATGAGGCTCATGCCATGTGCTCCAGGCATTCTCGCAGTCCAGTGTTGGATGAGGGTGCCGGATTTCGCATCAAGAATAAGGATATTATTTTGAGGGGCGTCTGTCAGAAAGAAGAGGCGATTTTGCGAATCAATCGCGACGGCATGACCGTTCTTCACCTGAACTTGAGATAGTGCCTCTTTACCCCAATCTGGAAGGCTTTGGTATTGATAAGACCCTTGTCCTAAAGGAGTTGGATCGGCCCTAACAGAAAGGTTGAAAAGCGAGAAAAAGGCTGCATAACAGAGGATGTATTGAGACATGTTAAAAGTAGGCTGAGTTTTCGAAATGGTGGAAATGATTTAGAGTCTAGGCTGGTTCAGTCGCTTTTGCTTCAATTCTCAGCGTGTTGGACATGATGTTCCTTCTCGTCTGGTATTTAAAATGCCTCTAGAAGGGGTGATTTCTGCAAACAAAGACGAGTTTTTGTGACTTTCTTGCAATCAAGTCTTGATGCGAAGGGCAATTTAAGAATAAATAGACATTAATTCAGAAGAACAAATCGACAGACCAACCCTGTTACTTTCTTTTCCTGAGCTTCCCCCCTTTTTTATATCCTCCTATGAAGTCGCATTTCACCGCACTGTCATTTTTCGTGCTCGCTGCATCAGCTTTGCATGCTCAGACACCGCCCGCTGTCAAAGTGGAGGTGAAAGCTCCGAAGATCATCAATATCCAGACACCGCAGTTTCAAGCCGGCAACACACCCGCGAGAAATTGGCGCCCGAAAGAGTGGCTGGAAGTCGATCTTGAAGTAGCAATTAAGTTGCCCCCAGCTGCCGGAGGTCGCAATGGCAGCTTGCCTGCAATGACCATTAATTTTTACATCGCCATGAATGCTCAAAAAGATGGGAAATACCAACTTTTGAAAGGCTCTCTCAATTATGTGGATATTCCTGCAGGTGAGCGCTGTCATGCATTGGCATATGTTTCCCCGGCAACACTTCGTCGTGTGCTTGAGAAGGATAATTTCACAGCAGGATCTGATATGAAGGCCTACGCTATCGAAGTGGTGGTAGATGGTCAGGTGGTCGCTGGTGATACCAGTGTTCCTGGTAAGTGGTGGGAGAAAACAGATAGCTTCATTGCCAATGAGTCGGTGATTCTCGCTCGCAAGGAGACCCCTTTTGACATTCTTTGGGGTGACTACGATCTGCCTACCAAAGCTAAATAACATCTGTGATAATCTTTTGGGTACTAGGGTAACGAATTCTTAATTTTCCAAGCATGGCAGACAGTAAAACCATCACAGTCCTGAACCTGGGTTCCCAGCGTGTTTCTGGGGCTATCTTTTCCAAATCGGGGGGAGACCTTGTTCTCAAAAAGTATGATTTTGTGGACATGCCTGGTGATCCTTCCGTTGACGTCTCAAGGCTTCCTCAAATTCGCTTGGCCCTTGTAGAGCTCACTGATCGCCTGAAAATCAAAAAATCGGCTGCATGGTACGCTGTTTCTGGTCATTCAGTCTTCACTCGTTTCATTAAGCTGCCCCCGGTTAAATCGGATCGTGTGGCACAGATCGTTGAGTTCGAAGCCCGCCAAAACGTTCCATTCCCAATCAACGAAGTCGTTTGGGACTACGAGATCGTTTCAGAAGGTGGTGGCGAGACTGAAGTTGTGCTCGTTGCCATGAAGTCTGATGCGCTTGATGAGGTCAATGCACAGGTGATATCTGCAGGGGTTGAGACCTCTGGGGTCGATGTGGCTCCTCTGGCGCTGTTCAATACTTTCCGCTACAGTTATCCTGATGTCGAAGAGACCTCTGTGCTGATTGATCTTGGTGCCAGATCGACTAACTTGGTCTTTGTCGATCAAGGCAAGCTCTTCACACGCAATGTGCTTGTCGGCGGTGCTTCAATCACTACGGCCATCGCTAAAGAGTTTGGTGTTAATTTCTCCCAAGCCGAGGCTCAAAAGGTCTCTAACGGCTTCGTTTCCCAAGGCGGGGCTGTTCAGGAACATAGTGATCCTGAAATAGCGGCACTATCCAAAGTCATTCGCAACGCGGCGACGAATCTGCACACTCAGATCATGCGCACGATTACTTTCTATCGCACGCAGAATGGTGGGTCCCCACCCAAGCGCGTTTTCCTCACCGGTGGCGGTGCTTTCCTGCCCGGTATGGTGGCCTTTATGGAAGAGAAGCTGAAGCTTCCTGTGGAGATCTTCAATCCTCTGCGTGGCGTTCAAATTGATCGCAGCCTGAATTCCGATGCTGCTCATGCGGATGCTCCTTTCATGGGTGAGCTGGTTGGTCTTGCCTTGAGAACCGCTGGCGGAACTCCCAGTGAGGTTGAGCTAGTTCCAACAGTGGTGGCTAATGCTCGTGATGCAGCCCGCCGCATGCCTGCTCTACTGTTGGCTGCCGTTTGTTTTTGGGGTGCTCTTTATGCTGGAGTAACGTATTTCCAAAATACGGAGCGTGTCATTCAAGAGGAACTTTCGGTCATGAGTCAAAAGAACGACTCCTTGAAAGCAATCAGCGCTCAAATCAGCGCCCTTGAGGCCACACAAAACCAATGGATGACCTCCAGCAAGCAGTTCGAACAAGCTGTCTCAGAGCGTTCTTGGTGGGTCAGGCTTCTCACTGAGCTCAATAACAAATTCGACAATGATTTGATCTGGCTCACCATTGTTGAGCCAGTGAAGGATGGTAAATCCATCACTCCTGCGCTGATGGCAGCGGGTGAATCGACTGCTGAATCGAAGGATGAGGCATCAACAACGGAGCCCGTTTACAGTCTTAAAATTCAGGGACTCTATCGCAAAAACACAGAGGGTGAGCAGATTGTTTATCGCTATGCAGCAGCTCTGGCTAAGTCTCCATGGTTTGACATCGCTGATTTCGAATCCAAGCGCGCTGACTTTGTCAGTGCAGAAAGCGGAGTCGAAGAAAATCGTTATGCCTACACTTTCAACATTACGCTGCCTCTTAAGCAGCCTCTGAAATTCAAAAACTGATGAGCTGGATACAAGACAACAAAGTTCCCGCAGCGATTCTGGGGGTCACAGGAGCCGGCGTGCTCGGACTCGGGGTCATGCTTTTTAATGCCTGGTCTGCTGCCGCTGAGGCCCAGGAAACGTTTGACTCGGTCAATTCGAGTCTAGCAAACCTCAATAGTGCCAACATTGCGCCGACACCCGAAAACTTGGCTGCCAAGCATGCCATGGTGAAGGAATACATCGACTCTGCTGGTAAGATGGCTCTGGTGCTTTACAAGCTTCAGCCTGATCCAAAGCCGATGAGCGATACGGATTTCCAGGCTAAGGTAAAGGCTAGAACGCTTGAGGTGAAGAAACTCGGTGCAGGGCGTCTGCCAGCTGAGTTTAATCTTACCTTTGATAAATACGTCGATAACCTTCCGAAGGCCAGTGGTACACTCACTGCGGATCAGGTGGCTACAGAATTGTCGGGTTATTTGGATGCGGTCGAAGAGATTACCACGATGATCTTGAAGAGCGGTGTTGGCTCAATCGATCTGATTGAACGCTCTGATCTACCTGCTGAGAAAGCCGATGATAAAGCTACTCCGAATGGTCAAGGTCAGCGTGGTGCAGCTGAGGTGTCTGATCAAACGATCACAGAAAGGCGTCAAGTTCGCCTGATGTTGCGCTTAGACCAGGGGGTCCTGCAGACCATCCTCAGTAAGCTGGCAAGCCCGTCCGAAATGCCCTATTTCACAGTCGTTCGCCTATTGCGGATCGAGAATGAAGTCCAGGTCGGTCCTGCACGTGTAGCATTGGCCGCTAAATTGGAGCCTGAAGGTGGTGTGACAGCTCCAGAAGGTGACGAAGCAAAGCCTGCTTCAAAAGGCGTTCAGCCAGCCACTCCTGACTCCCTTGTGGTCTTGGGCAAAGAAGGAATTAGAGCCTATCTGGAGATTGATCTGGTCAAATTCATTGATCACAAAGCCGCTGCGCCTGCTGCTGGCACCCGTTAATTGAACTCAATTTTTTCGAACTAAATTCATGCAGAACAAGAATGGCAATTATGAGAAGGGGCTCCTCATTGCAGGCGCTATCTTCGCGGTTGCGGCCGTCGGATACTTTGTCTGGGACAGCCAGTCACTATCTGAGCGACTGAATAAGTTATCGGGAACATCTCCCAATAAACTTAACCCGCCTCCAACCGAAATGGTTAACGGGGTGATGAAAAAGTTAACCGAGAAAGTCAATTGGGTTTCTCCCAGCATCAACGGCAAGCCGGTGCCCTTGAATAAGTCGATCATGCTTTTACAAAAGGGTGATCAACTTTTCGATCTGGCAGCCGCAGAGCCTGTTTTGCGTGCTCCCATGACCAATGAGTTTCTTATTGCGAACAAGTTGCCCAATATTGAATCTCCAAATGTGGGTGCTCTTGATCCTGACAGTGACGGGTTTTCCAATGAAGAAGAGTTCTTGGCAAAGCCACAGACCAATCCAATGGATGAAAAATCTCATCCTCCTGAGGTCCAGAAGCTCTTCCTCAAGCAACGCATCACACACGACTATAAAATTAAGCTGAATAGCACCTCACCTCCTTACCAGGTCCAACGTACTTTCCCAGAGCCTAAGGCTAGCAAGTTTGTCTCTCCAGGGGATGAGTTCGGCTTCGACAAGGGTGTTATTCGTTTCAAGGTCCTTGGTTTTGAGCAAAAATTGATTAAAGAACCAAGCACAGGGTTGGAAAAAGACATGTCTGAGCTCAAGTGCTTGGATATTTCCACCAAACGTGAGTTTGTTGTAGTTAAAGGCGTTGAAACCAATCTAGCTGATTATGAGGCTGAGTTTGAATTCCGCATCGGTGTCTCCGAGCCTAGAAAAGTCCGCGAGGGTGAAACCTTTCAAATTCCTGGCATTGGTGAGACTTTCAAAGTCATCAGCATTGAGGAAAACCAAGCTGTCATTGTTCCTTGGTCTGGCGATAAAGCCTCTGGACCGCCAATTACGGTCAAGAAAGGTTGAATTTCCTGAAAAAACGAAAAAAACATCTCGCCAAACTTGCGCATAACCTGATAAACAATATCACTCATCGTTAATTTTCGCTCAATTAGCCCACTTTATGATCCACCCCTCCCGAATGAAGAAAAACCGAATCGCCCTCTTGGTAGCGGCCTTCGCGCCAATGGTTACCGTGAACTCCCAAGCAGGAGAAGGTAGTTTTGGTAGCGTTCCAGGCATCGCTGAACGTGAAATCTCACGCCGTATGGCCCGCATCGAAGATGCCCGTCAAGCCATGCAGAAGGGCGACGAACTTTATGCCAAGGGTGACCATGAAGGTGCTCTCTCACAATATCGCGCTGCCAAAGAAATTTTCGACCAACTGCCCAATGCACCCTTCATCCAAGATTGGCGTGATTTGGCTAATTTGAAGTTTGCAGACTGCGCCTCCCAAGTGGCTCGTGAAAAAGCTGCCATTGGAGATTATGTCGCAGCCCGTAAACTGCTCGACGAAGCCCTGCTCGCGGTTCCTGGCCATAAAGGTGCCAAGCTCTTTGCCCAACAACTCGATGATCCAGATCGCTGGCCGCCAGCTCTCACACCTGATCACATTGAAAATGTGGCCAAGGTGCAAAAAGGTCTTCTCCTTGGCGCAAGTTCCGTTGAAATTGGCAAATACGATTCAGCCCTGACGGAATATGAAGATGTTCTGCGCATCGATCCCTACAACACGGCAGCTCGCCGTGGTATGGAGCTTGCCGAAAGAAAGCGTGCCGAATACTTTGAGTCAGCTCGTGATCATCAACGTGCGCGCATGTTGAATATGGTGAACGAAGCTTGGGAATACAAACCGCCAGTAAAAGGCCTTTCGATCGAATCTACTAGCCCAAGTGGCAAAGCTCCAAGTGGTTATTTGAGCGCCAAAATGGAAGGCATCGTCTTTCCTCAAGTTGAGTTTTCAGGTGCTACTATTGAAGAAGCAGTTGAGTTCTTGCGTGTGAAAAGCCGCGATCTCGATGTGACGGAAACTGATCCAGCTCGTAAAGGTGTCAATATCATCTTGAAGGCTGGCGATACAGCAGCTGCAGCTTCCATCAGCTTATCTTTGAAGGACGTTCCGATGGTTGAAGCGCTGCGTTATGTGACTGAACTTGCTGGAATGAAGTTCAAGGTTGAACCTTTTGCCGTTTTGATCGTTCCTGTTACGGAAACGACGACAGAGCAATTTACCCGCATTTATAAAGTTCCGCCTGATTTCGAAAGCATGGGAACTGCCGGTGGTGCAGCAGCTGCACCAGCAGCCGCAGCTGATCCGTTTGCTGCCGGTGGAGCCGCTGCTCCAGCAGCTTCTGGTTTGATTGCCCGCCAAAGCGCCTTGGATATCCTTAAATCCCAAGGAATTCCCTTCCCAGAAGGTGCCTCTGCGGTGTTCAATAAAGTCACTTCACAACTGATCATCAAGAACACACAGCCAAACCTTGACCTCGCTGAGGCCTTCGTTGATTCAATCAGAGGACGCGTCACCAAGCAGGTGCATGTTAGCTCCAAGTTTGTTGAAGTTACCCAGAAAAATACCGACGAGCTTGGCTTTGATTGGTTGCTCGGTGGTGGCGGCGGTAGTAATCCAGTCACTGTTAGTGGTGGAACCAATGGTAATGCAGGCGTCCGTACCACCTATACTGGTAACCTCGCTGCCCTTGCTAATACTGGAGCTGTAGCCCCAGTCACGCGCGGTTTGCGTTCTGGTAGCCGTGCTATTCGTGGTGATAGCATCGATTCGCTCTTCAATCCGGTTGATGCTGGAACGGATACAGTAGCTCCTGGCGTTCTGTCGATTGCAGGTATCTTTACAGATCCTCAATTTGGCATGGTCATTCGTGCCCTTTCACAGCGCAAGGGTGTCGATTTGATGAGCGCACCCAGCGTTACTACCAAGGGTGGTCAACCTGCTACTGTTGAAGTTGTTCGTGAATTCATTTATCCAACCGAGTTTGACCCACCACAGATCCCAACCAACGTGGGTGGTGGTGGCGGTGGTGGCGGTGCTGTTGGTGGTGCAACTACGACTTCATCCATTCCGGTGACGCCAACTACGCCAACAGCTTTTGAAATGAGGCCTGTAGGTGTTCGGATGGAAGTTGATCCTGTTATTGGTGAAAATGGTTCTATTGATTTGAACTTACTTCCAGAAGTGACTGAATTTGATGGATTTATCAATTACGGAAGCCCTATTTACAGTGTTTCTCCTGCAACTGGCGTCATTGCTGAAACCATCAATTTATTTACTGGTGCCATAGTTCCTGGTTCTGCTGGTACGCCGTCCCAAAAGCTTGAATTGACCCCAAACATCATCAATCAGCCGATCTTCTCGACTCGCAAGGTGAAGACCTCTGTCACAGTCTGGGATGGCCAGACAGTGGCTCTTGGTGGTTTGATCCGCGAAGACGTTCAAGACGTGGAAGATAAGCTGCCTGTCATGGGTGACCTTCCGTTTATTGGTCGTCTGTTCCGCACGGAAGTGGAAGATCACTTCAAGCGTAACTTGATGATCTTTGTTACGGCCACTTTGATCGACCCTGCTGGTCAGCGTATTACGCCTCAGTCCACGACAGATGGTGGCGGTGTTGATGGTTCAAATCCTCTTCTGCCTTCCATTGGTAACTAATTGGAACTGAATTTAGAAGGGGCAGGGGATTAATATCTCCTGCCCCTTTTTTGTTTTATGAAATCTTGGATTATTACCGGTGGCATTGCCTGTGGGAAAAGCAGTGTGATGCGTGCTTTTGAGAGGGATGTCTCTTCGTTTATACGTTTTTTTTCCGCTGATGAGGTGGCCCAGAGACTGCTTGATGAACCTGATGTTTTGGAGGCACTTCAAGGCCTGTTTGGCTCCAAAGCTCTGGGCGCTTCTGTGGATGGTAAAATGAAGGCTGATCGCGCTTGGTTGAGAGAGCGTATTTTTTCAGATTCCGAGGCTAAATCGTCTTTGGAAAAACTTTTGCACCCTCGCGTTTTGAGCGAATTTGAGAAGTGTCGGACCGAGGTTGAGCAATCTGGAACAGAACTTTTCCTTGCGGAGGTGCCTCTGCACTATGAGATTGGATCCACAGTAACAGCGGACTTGATCATCGTGGTGGCTTCTAGCCAGACGATGCAAGTGAGGCGGTTGATGGAACGACGAAACCTCGAAATGCCGATTATCGAGCAGATGTTGAGGTCTCAGTGGCCCATCGAAGCCAAGATTGAAAGAGCGGATGTGGTCATTTGGAATGATGGTGACATAGCCGCGCTGGATGCCCAGTTACTGACGCTGACAAGACAGATTTGGCACGATGAATCCAACCGAAAATCCAGAGATCGCTGAGGCGATCATCCAACCCACCACGGAAACGCTGGTGAACTCCAAAGAATCGCAACCTGACACCCAAGCTGTCACCGAGGCGGTTCTACCTGACTCCTCTCCAGAAACGGTCACACCCGAAGCTGAGGCACCTAGCCCAGAGAAGCACTCGCCCCCCACTGCTGAGCCGCCGTTCCCTGTGGAGATTTCTTTAAATTCTCTGCATGAATCCTCTCTCGCCGAGCTGCAAAAGCTGGCGGAGACCGTGGGCTATAGAATCAATGCTAGCCGTAGTAAGCACCAGCTGACATATGACCTTCTGTCCTGGATGGCTGATCACCGCACACGTATCTTGGTGGATGGAATTCTGGAGATCGGCAGCGATAACTTTGGCCTGATTCGTTACCCGAAATACAGCTTTGCGCCGTTGCCCGAGGATGTTTTTATTCCGCTCTTTTTGGTGCGTAAATTCAATCTGCGTCCAGGTAATCGTATCACTGGTTATGCCCGTGCACCGAAAGACAGGGATAAATATCTAGCGATCGATCGCATTTTGGAGGTCGATGGTATCCCTATCGACACTTATCAGCCGCCGGTGGCCTTTGATAAGTTGACGGCCATGTTCCCGAATCAGCGGATCATTTTGGAAACCGCAAAACCCTGCTCCCTTTCAGCACGAATCATGGATCTCGTGGCACCGCTGGGTAAAGGTCAGCGTGGGTTGATCAATGCGTCACCTCGTTCTGGGAAGACGGTATTGCTCAAGGAAATCGCCAAATCCATTGTGCAGAATCACAAGGAAATCAGCCTGATCATTTTGCTTTTAGATGAGCGCCCAGAAGAGGTGACGGATTTTGAAGAGTCTGTCACAGGTTGTGAGATCTATGCCAGCACCTTTGATGAGAGCCCGAAACGCCATAGCCAACTGGCTGAGCTTGTGCGTGAGCGTGCTTGCCGGCTGGTTGAAGCTGGTAAAGATGTCGTCATCCTCCTGGATTCTCTGACACGCCTTGCTCGCGGTTACAATTCACTCTCTGGTGGCAAAGGACGCACCATGTCTGGCGGTATGGATGCCAAGGCCATGGAGAAGCCAAAACGTTTCTTTGGTGCAGCTCGCAATGTCGAAGAAGGCGGCAGTTTGACCATCATTGCCTCAGCTCTTGTGGAGACTGAAAGCAAGATGGATGAGCTTATCTTCGAAGAATTCAAAGGCACGGGCAATATGGAAGCGACGCTGGATCGTGAGATCAGTGAACGCCGCATCTTCCCTGCTCTGCATGTTCTGAAGTCGGGCACGCGCCGTGATGATCTTCTCTACCACCCAGATGAATACAAACGCGTGATGGTGATCCGGAAACAGTTGGCTCAGGTGCCTGCTGTCGAGGCTCTCGAGCTGCTCATCCGCAACATCAACCGCACTAGCAACAATGCGGAAATTCTTCTCACGGGACTGAAATGAGCGAGGCCCCACCAGCTCAACCGACACCAACTTTGGCGGTGCGGGATTTCGAATTCATTTCAACTCTGGATCATCTGGAGCGCTGGGTTGCTGAGAGCGACGCGCATTTGCAGGCGATTGGTGAAACGAGAGTCTGCCTTGATACAGAGGCCGATTCCCTGCATCATTACCACGAAAAGTTGTGCTTGCTCCAAGTGGCCTGTGGTGGACGTTTTGCGCTCGTCGATCCTTTGGCTGTGACAGATGTTAGCTGTTTATTGGCATTATTGGATCGCTATGAGCTCTGGTTTCATGGGGCTGATTATGACCTGACCATGCTCCGCCGCACTTATCATTGGGAGCCTCGTTTGATTCGTGATACGCAAATAGCCGCCCGTTTGACGGGAAGTCGTCAATTTGGTCTAGCGGCATTGTTGCAAAATGTCTTAAATGTGACGGTGTCCAAAGCCTCGCAAAAGGCGGACTGGAGCCGACGTCCTTTGCCGGATCATATGTTGTCCTATGCTGTGGATGATGTGCGTTATCTTTTGAAAATCGCCGACCATTTTGTGGCTATCCTGCGTGAGAAAGGTCGTCACGCTTGGTTTGAAGAAAGCTGTCGGGAACTGCAGACGGATGTGGCTGCGCGCAGCCTTGCTCCTCGGGAAGATCCCTGGCGTGTGCAGGGCAGTGGTCGTCTTCATTCAAAAGGCTTGGCCATTTTGAAAGCCATGTGGGAATGGCGTGAAGGCATCGCTGAAGAGCGTGATATGCCCTGCTACCGCATCATGTCGAACAAGCAGATGGTTGCCTATGCTGAAACCTTTGAGGCTGGCGGCGTGATGGAGCCTCCTGGTGGCTGGCGTCCGCGCTGGAAAAAGGAGTTTCATGATCTCATTGCGGATGTTTTTCGTCAGGGTCAAACGGCCTGGCCGCAGCGACAAAAGAAAGTCAAAAGTCGCATGACGGATGCTCAGCGAGATGCGGTGGACCGCCTTTGCGGACATCGGGATCGGATTGCGATTACTTTAGAGATTGAAGGCAGCTTGCTTGGCTCTCGCAGCACGCTGGAACAGGTGATCGCCGAGCCTGAAGGTTTGACGCATCTCATGTCCTGGCAGGCTGAGATTTTGGCACCTGCGATGGGTGAACTTGGACCTGTTGAAAGCTCTACAGACGTCGCACCGGCAGCCGAGGCTACGCTTGATCTGTAGCGGTTCAATTCTTGACCGGTGAGGCTCTCTCGCCATGGCTCTTTTGTGGCATCTCAGACCCATATGATCGATCGCGAAAGTCTGCGCACTAACCAATGGCGCAGACTCAGTTCACTTGTGTCGGACTTGCTCCCATCTCAGGGCTTTTATGGGCTGAAACTTCGTCAGAGCGGTCTAAAAACTTCCGATGTCGGATGCTTGGAGGACTTTCTTCAAAAAGTGCCCTTTACCAAGAAGGCGGAGCTTTTGGCCGATCATTTGGCCTTTCCACCTTTTGGATCCAATCTGACACAGTCTCTTTCCGACTACACACGTTTTTGCCAGACCAGTGGCACCAGCAGCGGTCAACCGATCGCTTACGTGGATACGGCTGAAAGCTGGGAGGACATGCTTTCGTGTTGGCGTAGGGTCTATGAAGGAGCTGAACTGGTGAAGGGGGAGGATCGCCTGTTTTTTGCTTTTTCATTTGGTCCCTTCTTGGGGTTTTGGACCGCCTACGAGGCTGCCACTCGCGACTTTATTGCCATTCCTAGCGGAGGTTTGTCCAGTCAGGCTCGGCTAGAAATGATGGCGCGTTATGCGGCTACCACACTTTGCTGCACCCCTACCTACGCACTACGATTGGGCGAAATGATTGGCGCTGTCAGTGGAGTGCCTCTCAGTTCTTTAAAAGTGAAAAAAATCATCGTCGCAGGTGAGCCTGGCGGCAGCATCCCGGAGGTGAGAACCCGCATTGAAAAACTCTGGAATGCCCGAGTTTACGACCATCATGGCATGACGGAGGTTGGTCCAGTGAGCTATGAAATCACTGCGATGCCAGGCAATCTAATCGTGATTGAAGAGGCCTATTTTTCCGAGGTGATCGATCCTCAGACTGGGCTGGAAGTCGCTGAAGGTCATGAAGGCGAGTTAGTGCTCACGAATCTGAAGCGCACGGCTTGTCCACTCATCCGCTATCGTACCGGAGACTGGGTGAAGAAACGCATCGTCCAAGGCAGGCTGATCTTAGAAGGCGGCGTGATCGGCCGCGTCGATGACATGGTCGTCGTTCGTGGTGTGAATGTTTATCCCAGCGCCATCGAGTCTGTGGTCCGACAATTTCCGGAGGTCGTCGAGTATCTGGTTCAGCAGCATCAGGTCGATGCAATGCATGAGATCGAGCTTCTCATTGAGGTGCCTGATCACTCAGCATCCAGTTTGGTGAAAAAGCTCGAGACCAAGCTGCGCGACACTTTTTCTCTGCGTATTCCAGTGAAGCTTGCTGAGTCCGGCAGTCTGCCGCGCCATGAGTTCAAAGCCAAACGTTGGCGGGTCATTGGTTAAACCATCATCAGATTGCGGCGCTCTGCAAGTTCATCCATCGCGGCTAGGATTAGCTGGCGATCCATTTCATGGACTTCCAGTTTCTCACCGATCTTAGGTACCAGGGTCACAGTTAATTCACCTCCCAAGTGTTCGCGGAATTCCTCGAGACCTTCTAAAATAACGGGCTCGCCACTTTTGCCAGCAGCCAGAAGATCAGAGTGATAGGTGTCAAAGCCAATGCGTTCGATGAGCGTCAGCACTCGCTCGGCCGTTGCTGCATCGAGAATGCCTTTTTTGACTGAGTAGATCAAATCCACCGCCATGCCGATAGCGACCGCTTCCCCATGAGTGACCTGAAAATGCGTGATCTGCTCCAGTTTATGAGCAGCCCAATGACCAAAGTCGAGAGGCCGTGCACTGCCCAGCTCGAAGGGATCTCCGCCTGTGGCGATGTGCTCGACGTGCAGTTCAGCGCTACGCTGCACGACGCGTTGAAGCGCCGACTGATTCAGATGCGCTAGAGCATCTGCCATGTCTTCCATTTCTTCAAAGAAAGCTTTGTCACGAATCAGAGCCACCTTGATCGCCTCAATGATGCCATTGCGTCGTCCCCGCTCAGGCAGGCTTTCCAGGAAGGCAAAATCATTCACCACTGCAAAGGGCACGGCGAAGCTGCCAACCCAGTTCTTTTTGCCAAAGAAATTCACGCCATTTTTGACGCCAACGCCGCCGTCTCCCTGACTCAGCGTCGTCGTGGGAAAACGCACATGGCGGATACCACGATGCGCTGTAGAGGCTGCAAAACAAACAAGATCTAGAGCCGCGCCGCCGCCAATGACAAAAACATAGCTGTGTCGGTCGAGCATAGCTTCATTGATCTCCTGCCAGCAGTGTTGGACGAGAGAAAAATCGTTTTTACAAGGCTCGCCGCCTGGGAGAATCACCACCTCACCCGCTAAATCAAGCACCTCAGCATGAGCACGCGCATAGTTGCGGATCTCCACCCGCAGTCCAGGATTAGCCGTCATGACCTGATCATCGGCAAAGATCAGCACACGTGGCACCTTATTGGGGTGATCGAGTAGCAGTAAATCTCGGATCGTCGTATTCGCAGGCGCGAAGACATCTCGGGTAAAAAGGATGCGGTGGGCGTATTCGAGCCTGATTTTCTTCTCCAACATGGGCGGGGGTGTCTCTGTGCCCTTGATGCGTCTAGCGTTCAAAGGGAAAGATAAATACGTATCAAAATATCCATTTCTAACGCTTGTCTTATTCAAGTCGCTGCAATCCAACGCTGCCAAAGGCGGAGCAGGGGAGCTAGGATAACAAAGCCGAGGGCTAGTGGCAGGGAAATCTGGCTGACGGCCAATGCATCTACCACAGGGATGCCTGCCAGTAGGATGCCGACGGCTCGACCGATGGAAGGTCCGCCTTGTTTCATGATCCGGCTTGCCGTGGCTACTATTGCGGCAAAAAGAAAGATCAAGATCAGTGGTAGCAACGGTCCGAAATCAGCAAGAATCATGACTGGTCTCAAACGCTGTCCATCAAAGAGCATGAGTGCCGCGAGGATGCCGGGCATCCATAAGAGCAGCCGTGCAAAGCCTGAACGCCAGAAGGAAACGGGTGATCCTTTGGCCTCCATCCTAGCGATCATTGTCAGGCCCACGATGTAGGCTCCGAGGGCAAGGGCAGGGAGGCCGATGGGTAACCACCAAGGAATACAGGCACCTGTTTGGCAAGGCATTCCTGGCATGAGGTAAAGCAAAACTCGGCAGGCTCCCATGATCCAAACGGCACCGGTCCAGGGCTTGTGGTAGAAGTCATAGAAGAGGATGCATCCGACCAAAGCGGAGGTGATGCCCCAGCAAGCGCCGCCCAATAGTACGGCAACGCACCAGCCACTGATGAGCATGCTTAAACCGACGAGCCAGGCTGTGGTCAAAGCAGTGCGGCCACTGGGAATGGGGCGTTCTTTGCGGTGTTCAGCGTCAAATTTGGCGTCTGCTGCATCATTCAGAATCATGCCGCCTGAATAAAGGAGGGAGCCCGCTACCAGCATCCAGCCTAGAATGGGGTTCTGTAGAGAACCGCCTGCTAGTAACCAGCCAGCCGTGACGTTGGTCCAAACGGTCGGCAGGTTGGAAATGCGGGCAAGCTCTAACCAGGCGCGGATCATGTCGATGGATGATTTGGGTGTTTGCCGACTTAGACTATTTTTTGACTAGGCTAGACAAACGAGTCGTGACCTGCTGGCGCACCGGAACGACTTTACCGCCGATCTCCAGTTTGATGTCTGCTCTGAAGGCTCCAAAGGAAACGGTGCATCGCTCT
This sequence comes from Verrucomicrobiaceae bacterium, assembly GCA_027486585.1. Classification (GTDB taxonomy): domain Bacteria; phylum Verrucomicrobiota; class Verrucomicrobiia; order Verrucomicrobiales; family Verrucomicrobiaceae; genus Prosthecobacter. Next base: position 40,874 of record JAIXOU010000028.1, read on the forward strand.
AAATCAAAGAGCACCTGACCAAAAGTTTTGGAGCCATTCCCGAGCGTCACCGTGCGGGTGCCGACGGAATCATCGGCGCGTTTCATTTCGCCTTCAAAGGTGATCTTGGCATGGCGCCGACCTTCGTAGTCCACCACAGCATCCATTTTGGCATGCAGCTCTACATTGACCATGCCAGCGCTGGGGAAATCGACTGACTCTTGGGCGGTCCAGCGGTCACCAGTTTTCACCGCCATCTTTGGCAGTCCCATTTCTAATGAACGCCGATAAAGATCCGCGACCTGTTTTGCCTCAGCGATCTGATCTAGTGCCACGATTCCGTCCGGACTAGCGGACATGGAGGTGGAATCGCGCACCTCGATAAACTGATCGTCTGGGCCGTAGGCTAGCACAAAGCTTTTACCGACACTTTGGCCCACGGAGGCTCTGATCATCGGGTCTGCCCGACTCAGATCGGCTGAATCAAAGGATTGTTTTTTGCCTTTGAGGCTTACCTCGCCAGTTAAAGATTTAAAGGTGACCTTTGCGCGTTTTTCGCCGGATTCATGGCCGACCACGTCGATCACTGTCGTCTGAATGACCTTCATTTTCTGATCCTCCGGTTTACCAATGGCTGTTAGACTCGTCGTCGTTTCGGTCAGCGTTTCTTGAGTGTAGATGTAACCAGGCAACCAACGCAGGCGCAGAGACTGAAGTTCTTCTTCAGCCCAGACGTGCATGGATGTCGTCAGAGAAACAGTAGCCATGATTGCCCTGAAGAGGCCGGGTAAACGTGAGGAAGAAAACATCGTTCAGCGAGCTACGATAGAAGCTCTCTCTTTGCAACCTTGCCATTTTTTAGATTCGCAAATGGCTGAACGCCGAAGTCCATCTGTTGGGTTGGCTCTGAACAAAAGTGAAGGAATCTAAATTCATTTTTGAATATTTGGCGTCTAAAGTGTCATACAATCATTGACATGACTGCTCCTAACACTCCTATCCAAGATAAGAATAAAGAAACACTGACGGGCCAGACGCCTGCCGAGATCCCTCAACTAACGACAGAAGTCGAGCGCTCTGAGGACGTGGCCTTCACCAAGAAGTTTTTGGATCGCACTTTTTTACGAGGTCCGAACCGTCGGCTCAAGGAACTGTCACTCATTTTTGGGGTGGCCCGAGAGTTCTTGTTGGGATTCCGCGCTCTGCACTTTGTTGGGCCGTGCATCACAGTGTTTGGCTCGGCTCGATTCGATGAAAATCATGCGTATTACAAGCTAGCTCGGAAGATGGGCGCGGCGATTGCGAACATGGGTTTCACTGTTATGACGGGCGGTGGACCTGGAATCATGGAGGCGGCAAATCGCGGAGCTAAAGACGTGGGTGGTCGCAGTGTCGGTTGCAATATTCGACTGCCGTTTGAGCAGAAGCATAATCCGTATCTAGATCGCTGGGTGACGATGGACTATTTCTTTGTCCGAAAAGTGCTGCTCACGAAATACAGCTATGGCTTTATCATCATGCCTGGCGGCTTTGGCACCTTGGATGAGATGTTCGAGGCGTTAACTTTGATTCAGACAAAGAAGGTCAAAAACTTCCCAGTGGTGGTGATGGGCACGGAGTTCTGGAGTGAACTGCGCAACCTGATTGATCACATGGTCAAAGGCAGCACGATTAGCCCGGAGGACATTGATCTCATTTGCTGGACTGATAGTGTGGAGGAAGCGGTACAGCATCTACAGGATCGTGCGGTGAAACAATTCGATTTACGCCGCGATGTGGTTCCCAGCAGCAGTGCCCTATTGGGAGAAAAGAGTCTTTAAGGATCGGAAGTTGCTTCTTGTCTCTTCCTCTACTTCGTGGGCTTGTAATTATCATAAATGCAGGATCAAATTCTCCATCTCGAAAGCGGACTCAAGCTTGGCTATGTCGAGCACGGTGATCCAGCTGGCGTACCTTTGTTTTATTTTCATGGTTGGCCAAGTGCACGCGTTCAAGGTGAGCTGATGGATGCGGTGGGTAAGAAGTATGGACTGCGCATTATCTCTCCTGATCGACCGGGAATTGGGCTGTCGGATTTTCAGCCCAATCGCCAGCTTTCGGACTGGCCAGAGGTGCTTAGCCAACTGGCAGGTCACGTGGGCGCAGATAAGTTCCATGTCATGGGGTGGTCCGGTGGCGGGCCGTATGTGTTGGCTACGGCTTTGGCCATGAAGGAGCGTATCCTAAGTGCCACGATTTGTTGTGGCGCACCGCCGTTGATGTTTTTGGGTTATCAACACATGTTTTGGGTTTACCGGATGATGATTCATCTACGCCGAGTGTTTCCCTCTTTGCTTGGTCTGCTGCTGAGAGCTGGGAAGGTGATGACCAGTGGTCAGCCAGATCGTTTACCGCTGCGCTGGATGCTGAAAATGTTGGGTGAGGAGGATCGTCGAGTGCTTTCCGATCCCTATACCTTTAATGTGGTGCGTGGTGGTATGGTAGAGGCTCTGCGTCGTGGGCCGCGCATGGTGATTGCTGATGCCGATATTTATTTGTCGGAATGGGCCTTTGAGGTCAGTCGAATTGATACGCTGATTCACCTTTGGCATGGTAAAGAGGATCGCAATATTTCCTGGAAGTACAGTGAGCAGATTGCCGCATTGATGCCGCATACGACCACGCATTGGCTCGAGAAAGAGGGACATTATTCACTGCCAATCACACATCTAGAGCGCATTATTCGACATGCTTTAGGAAAGGATTAATCATTTCTTGCTTGGCTTGGCGCGGTCTTTGCCTTTATGACAAAGAATGACCTTTGAAAAATTCGCTGCTGATCTCTCTGGATTCGTTTGGGGAGTGCCTCTCATCGCGTTGCTTTTTGGCACGCATTTGTTTTTAACCTTTCGCACTGGCTTCATTCAGAAGCGCATGTGGCAGGCAATCAAACTCTCATTCTCTAGAGAAAAAGAAGGAGAAGGAGATGTGTCTCAGTTTGGAGCACTGACGACGGCTCTGGCCGCAAC
>JAIXOU010000002.1 GCA_027486585.1 Verrucomicrobiaceae bacterium
ACAAAAGTCGCTGCTGAAGCAGTGGATCGCTGAAGGGGCGAAGTATGAGAAGCATTGGACCTTCACGGCACCGGTAAAAGCGCCGCTGCCTGAGGTGAAGAACCAAGGCTGGGTGCGCAACGAGATTGATCGGTTTGTTTTGGCCAAGCTTGAGAAGGCGAAACTCCAGCCATCGCCCGAGGCTGATAAGGCAACTCTGATTCGTCGGCTTTCGCTCGATCTGATCGGCCTGCCACCAACGCCTGTGGAGGTGGATGCCTTTGTGGCGGATGGCTCACCAGAGGCTTATGAGAAGCTGGTGGAGCGATTGCTGAAATCGGAGCACTATGGGGAGCGCATGGCGCTGCCTTGGCTGGATGCGGCGCGTTATGCGGATAGCAACGGCTTCCAGCAAGACGGCGATACCTTTCAATGGGTGTGGCGTGATTGGGTGGTGAAGGCATTGAATGCAGACATGCCGTACAGTCAATTTTCCATCGAGCAACTGGCGGGTGATCTCCTGCCGAATGCGACCCAGGATCAAATCATTGCCACGGCCTTTAATCGTAATCACCTGCTCAATGGCGAGGGTGGTGCTATCCCTGAAGAGCAAAGGTTTAACATCTTGTTTGATCGTGTGGATACGACAGCGACGACATGGCTGGGCCTGACCATGGCCTGCGCGCAGTGTCATGATCACAAGTATGACCCCATGACGCAGAGGGACTATTACAGCCTGATGTCTCTGTTTAACCAGGTCTCCGAAGATGGTCGTGCTGGCGGTGGTGGGGGTGCCAAGCGAGTCGCTGCGCCGTTTCTGGAAATGATGACAGAAGAGAGCAAACGTCACATCGCTGATCTGGAGGCTAAGCGCGCAAAGGTGGAAATCGACGGTCAGGTGAAGATCAAAAAAGATCTGGCCTTTGCGGCCTGGGAGGCTGCCGTGACACCTGAAACCAGGGCTGGGCGTTTAGATCGTCCTTTACAACCAAATATCACGACGGTGCTCCGCATCCCGGCTGATAAGCGCACGGATGTTCAAAAGAAGGAGCTGAAAAACAGTCTGCGTTCTGTCTTTGAAAGAGACGTGTGGCCGAAGATCTCAGCGAGTGATGCGCCCTCCAAACAAGTGGAGGATTTAAAGACGGAACTGACGACTTACAAAAATGAGGGTATCCCAAGAGTCATGGTCATGCGTGATGATAAACCGCGTGAGACTTTTATTTTAGATCGCGGCGAATATCTTAAACCCAAGGACAAAGTGACTGGAACGACACCTGCGTTTCTGCCGCCGACAGCCAAAGGAGCCGCGCAGAATCGTTTGGGTTTTGCTCAATGGCTATTCCAGCCTGATCATCCACTGACAGCGCGTGTGCAGGTGAATCGCATGTGGCAAACGTTGTTCGGCATCGGCATTGTCAAGACGGTGGAAGATTTGGGTGTGCAAAGTGAGGCACCCGTGCATGCCGCCCTGTTAGATTGGCTGGCAGTCGAGTTTCGCGAGAAAGGCTGGAGCATGAAGCAACTGCATCGGCTCATCGTCACTAGCGCGACGTATCGTCAAAGCAGCAAGGTCAGTCGTGAGTTGGCAGTGAATGATCCCGAGAATCGGCTGTTGGCGCGGGGAGCACGCTTCCGCATGCCATCCATGCTGCTGCGTGATTTGGCGCTGGGCGCCAGTGGTTTGCTGGATGATCGGATCGGTGGTGCACCGGTTTATCCGTATCAACCGGATCAGATCTGGGAATCCTTGGCTATTACTAAAGAGCGTGATTTCACTTACCCGACCTCCAGTGGCAGGGATCTATATCGTCGTAGTCTGTACACCTTTTGGCGACGCACCGTGGGGCCAGCAAACATGTTTGATGCGGCGAACCGTCAAGTTTGCAAGGTGCGTCAAAACATCACCAACACACCGCTTCATGCATTGACCACGCTGAATGATCCGACTTGGGCGGAGGCTGCTCGAGTGCTGGCAGCTCGTAGCATGGAGTCAGCTAAAGACACTGAGGCAAGGCTGAACTTTGCACTGCGCCGTGTGCTAGGACATCTGCCTGCGGAGAGAGACCTCGCCTTGTTGCGGAAGGCTTATGAAAAGCAGCTTGCGATTTATCAAGCTGACCCTAAGGCCGCGGCCGAAGTCGTGGCTATCGGTTCAGCTCCGAAGAACGGAAAACTCAATCCGACTGAACACGCGGCTTTTACGGCTGTGTGTCTGATGCTGCTGAATCTGGATGAAGCCCTGACTCGCGAATAGAACCTGACCTTTGATTGCTATGAACCACGAACTCCTCCTCAATCAACAACGCGTGACGCGTCGTCAACTCTTTGGCAATACCGCTCAAGGAATTGGGGGCATCGCTTTGGCATCGTTGCTTGGCCAGCAGTCGGCCAGTGCAGGTGTTCCAGGCTTGCCAGGGCTGCCGCACTTTGCGCCAAAGGCTAAGCGCGTCGTCTGTCTCTGGCAGGGCGGCGGCCCATCCCATGTCGATTTATATGATCCAAAACCGGTGCTACAAAAGATGGCCATGCAGGACATCCCGGCAAGCGTTCGCGGTGCAACGAGACTTTCCACGATGTCGGCCAGCTATGCCAAGTGGCCGATCACGCCAGCCATCAAGCCTTTCAAACGGTATGGCAAAAGCGGGATGGAGATCAGCAGCATGTTGCCGAACATCGGCTCCATTGCCGATGATATTTGTTTGGTGAGGTCAATGACGACGGAAGCGGTGAATCACGCTCCTGGGGTGACGTTTTTCATGACAGGTTCCCAGGTGCCTGGTCGCCCGAGTCTGGGGGCATGGTTGAGTTACGGCCTTGGTTGCGACTCCAGCGAGTTGCCTGCTTTTGTGGCTATGACCTCGTCGGATAAAGGCAAGACCTGCGGACAGCTTTTCTATGATTATTACTGGGGTAGTGGCTTCCTGCCAAGTCGCTATCAAGGTGTGCGTTTCCGCAATGTCGGCGATCCCGTGCCTTATCTGCAAAATCCTCCAGGCATGAGCCGCGATCAACGCCGCACCCTGCTGGATGACATCCGCGCAATGAATGAGGCGCATCTGAGTGATTACGGTGATCCTGAGATCGATACTCGGATCGCCCAATACGAGATGTCCTACAAGATGCAGGCCAGTGTGCCTGATTTGCTCGACTTCTCAGATGAGCCCAAGCATGTCATCGCTCGCTATGGCCCTGATGCCTTGGTCAAAGGAACCTTTGCCAACAACTGCCTGATTGCTCGTCGTTTGTTGGAGCGTGGCACTCGCTTCGTGCAGTGCATGCATGCTGGCTGGGATCAGCACAACAATCTATTCACTCAGTTGGAGGCTCAATGTCAGGACACAGATGCCCCAAGTGCAGCGCTTGTCATGGATCTCAAGGAGCGTGGATTGTTGAATGATACGCTCGTCGTCTGGGGAGGCGAATTTGGGCGCACTCCCTTTGGTCAAGGTGATCCTGCAAAGCCAAATGGCCGTGATCATTTTGGTCGCGCTTATAGCATGTGGTTGGCCGGTGGGGGGGTGAATGCCGGGACGGTGGTCGGTGAGACTGATGACTTCGCCTGGAACATCACCAAGGACCCTGTTCATATCCACGACATGCAGGCTACGATCATGCATCTCTGTGGCATCAATCATGAGGCGCTCACCTATCGCTACCAGGGCCGCCAGTTTCGCCTGACCGATGTGCATGGGCATCCGGTGAAGGGTATCGTGGCTTAGATTTTGCATTCAAAACTTGCCTTGCTGGGTGATGTCTGGCCAAGATTCGAAAAACAATGACATCTCCAGCCATCCGAACTCCTGAGCGCCAAGTTGAAGTCGCTTGGTTCTCCGCTCTCTGCGGGGATGACTATGAATTCCTCGGTGTGCCTGATGGCTCACTGCGCAGCAATTACGAGCATTGCAGCGAAATTGTGTGCCGTGCCGATATTCATGGCTTTCAAAATATCCTGCTGCCATCGGGTTGGATCGCTGGACAGGATGCGATGGCTTTTGCTTCTGCCGTGGCTGCGCAGACGAAGCAGATCAATCAACTCGTCGCTCTGCGCATGGGCGAGGTCTGGCCACCAATGCTGGCGCGCGCCATTGCCACGCTTGATCACATCGCCAAAGGCCGACTGTGCATCAACATCATCTCTTCTGATCTACCGGGCATGAAGGAAAGCAACGAGGTCAGGTATGAGCGCAGTAGCGAGATCATTCAAATCCTCCAAGGCCTGTGGAATACCGACGGCCCCTATGAATGGAAAGGGAAGTATTACCAAATCAGCCTGCCTAACACGGAAGCCGCTAAGACTTATCAGCAAAACGGTGGTCCCTTGATGTATTTTGGTGGTATCTCCCCAGCCGCGCAAGATCTCTGCGCCAAGCACTGTGATGTTTTTCTGATGTGGCCCGAAACAGAAGATCGCATTGCTGAAACCATCCACACAATGTCGGCAAAAGCTGCTCACTATGGTCGCACCATTGATTTTGGACTCAGAGTTCATGTCATTGTCCGCGAAACCGAGGCGGAAGCCCGTGCTGCCGCAGATCGGCTGATTTCAAAGCTCGATCCAGAGAAAGGACAGGAGATTAAAAATCGTAGTCTCGATACCCAAAGCGCAGGCGTGAAGCGTCAGGACGAGCTACGCGCTCAATCGAAAGACCTCTACATTGAGCCGCATCTATGGAGCGGCATCGGTCTGGCACGTAGTGGCTGCGCCAGCGCCATCGTTGGCGATCCCGATCAAGTGCTGGCCAAGTTCAATCGCTACATGGACATGGGCATACGCGCCTTTATCCTCAGTGGCTATCCACATCTCGATGAGTGTGACCTGTTCGCCAAACACGTTCTGCCCCATTTGCCCACCTGTCGGTTGAATGAAGTGCAGGGTCGCCGCGTTAAAGATCCTGTCACCCCACTCACGACTGCAGAGAGGACATAAAGGCCAGTTAATCGCAATTCCGACTTCCGAGTTTCCTGCGGCAACTAAAAACCTGCACTTGGCGACCAGGCGTCTGTGTGGCAGACTTCAGTCATCATGACTAGCACGGTCAGCACTGACTCAATCGGAGAACGCACCGGCGATACGGTGTCGGCGGACCGTTATCGACTGATCGCGGATAAGATCGAGGCCGATCCGACCCTGCTTGACATCCCGTTAGCTAACATTGCCCGCTGGCTAGGCAATGGCCACTCCGCCGTGAAGCGCCTCGAAGGCTGGCGCAGGATGATTCTGGATGCCAAAGCCAGCAGAGAAGGCATGGAGAAACTGCTTTTCATTTTACGAGATCAGGACTGGGAATCGGTGATGTGGAAAGGGTATTCACCATTTCCGGGCATCCTGAATAAATCCGAAATTGCGCGGCTGTCATGGAACTCCAGGCACTAACAAATCTGGTCTCTGCCGTGTGTGCATCGGCAAAGGGTCGCCGAATTATTCTGTTCGGATCATCGTCACTGTTTGCCTCCTTTCCAGCTGCCGACCCTGGCGAGATCGGTGCTGCTGTTACTATCGACGCAGACTTCTTTATCGAGCCAGATGACTTCGATGTTCGTGCTGCCCTAGGAGCCGAATTTGGAGAAGATAACGCTTACCACCTCACCCACGGCTACTATGGCGACTTCGTCGACCTCCGGCTTGCCAATGCTTTCCCCGAAGGTTGGCGTGACCGGCTTGTGCCGATGGCGGGTTTTGATAACGTCTTTGCTCTGCACCCGATGGACATGGCAGTGTCTAAAGTAAACGCTACGGCCCGCTCACGCATTGATCGTCGCTTTGGTCGCCGTGAGGCTGACCGTGGTCTCAAAGACATCAATACGCTTGTTGCTTTGATTAAAGCTGGACTGCTCGACTTTGCTGAACTCGCCCACCAAGTCCATAAGTTAGATCACGAGCCTGCGCTCATCGTCGAGTGCGCCCGAGTGTTGGATGAAGTGCGTGCTTTCGTCAACGAGACGAAGTGATCAGAAAGGGAATACGTCAGGTTTGAATTTCCAGTTCGGGCTGCAAAACCTTGAAGGGTTGTTTCTAGAAACTTTCGAAGCAGAACTGAATCTGGTCGATTTCTCTTTGAAGATTTTTAGTGGGTCATTCGTTGGAGAACATTCATGATACGACCTGTTCGCTTCGCTCTCGCCGGTTTTGGTGCTTGGGGCAAATTTCACGCTCAATCCATACAATCAAATCCAGATGCTCAGCTGGTCGCTATCAGCGCACCTTCAGAGGCTTCGCGTGCAGAAGCGCAGCAGCTCTATCCTGATGCTTTGATCTTTTATGATAGCCTGGAGATGATCGCTCAGGCTGATTTTGACATCATCGACATCGTCACACCGAGTCACACGCACCGCGAAATCGCACTCGCTGCGATGGAAAAGGGCAAACATGTTTTACTGGAAAAGCCGATGGCTATTACGCTGGAGGATTGTAAGGCCATCGTTGCATGTGCGCAGCAATTTGGAGTACACTTAGCTGTGGGTCATGAGCTTCGGCTTTCCAGCCAATGGGGCCGCATCAAAGAGATCATCGACGCTGGGACAATCGGTGATCCCCAATATGTACTCGTTGAGCTTTCTCGAAAACCGTATCGACAAGGTGCCAGTGGTTGGCGCTACGATCAGAATCGTGTGGGAAGCTGGGTGCTTGAGGAGCCGATTCATTTCTTTGATCTCGCCCGCTGGTATTTAGAAAGCAGCGGTGATCCGGTCGAGTTGCATGCCTATGCCAACTCTCGCGATTCTCAGCGCCCGACTTTGTACGATAATTTCAGTGCCATGTTCAAATACGCCAATGGCAGCTACGCCGTCGTTTCTCAGACACTTGCTGCCTTTGAGCATCATCAAACCGTGAAGATCAGTGGCACGAAAGGCGCGCTCTGGGCCGCCTGGAGTGGCGCATTGGATCGTACTCTGGAGCCTGAATACTTCCTCAAGGTCTTTGATGGCGAAAAGCTTGAAACCGTGAAATTAGAAAAGCACAGCGGTGAAGTCTTCGAGCTACGTGAAGAGATCGCTCAATGCATTGAAATGGTTCGCAATGGTAAGAAGCCTGCCGCGACTGGGCTCGATGGCCTATGGTCTGCGGGCCTGTGTTTGGTCGCTGAGGAGTCCATTCGACTAGGCAAATCATTGCCAGTGGGCGAGATGTTGAAGTTTTAAATTTTCAGAACATCGATGACTACGTCTTCAACTTCCTGGTATCACGGCGTCACGCGCTATCAGTGGCTCGTGCTTATCATTGCTTCTTTGGGTTGGGTCTTTGATGCGTTTGAAGGGCAGATCTACAATCTAACGCGGGCCGACATGTTGCCTGACCTCCTACATGTGAAAGCCGATGATCCATTGGTGAAGTTGTGGGGAGAGCGATTCCTCGGCATTTTTTTGATTGGCGGCACCGTTGGCGGTTGGCTCTTTAGTTCCATGGCCGACAAATGGGGGCGCAATCCCGTGATGGCTTTGACGATCTTGTTTTACTCCGTCTTCTCGGGCCTAACGGCATTTGCGGAAGAAATTTGGCAAGTGGGAGCGCTTCGATTTCTCGTGGCCATGGGAGTCGGTGGCGAATGGGCTGTGGGTGCTGCGCTTGTGGCTGAAGTTTTTCCAAAAAACGCAAGAGCGCGCGCTGGAGGTATCTTTCATGCCACAAGCGTCGCGGGTCTCTGGCTCGCGGCGGCAGTCGGGCTTTTCGTCGGCACAGCGTGGCGTAGTGCTTATTTGGTCGGCGTCCTTCCTGCACTTTTGGTTCTTTGGGTTCGATTAAGTGTCAAAGAGCCCGAAGCCTGGAAAGACGCCAAGCAAAGCAAGCCTGAACGCATGGGAAGCTTTTCAGAATTGCTCGGCCACCCACAATGGCGAAAGCGCGCGATTTTTGGGGCACTCCTTGCAATGGTGGGGCTTGCTACTTTTTGGGGTGTTGTGATTGCAGGGCAAGACCTAGCGGCAGATTTCCTCAAACGCTTGAATGATCCAGCCTGGGCAAGCAAATCCAAGATCGCCTTTGGCTTCATTCAAACAGCAGGCGCAGGCCTGGGAATGTTGGCCTTTGGTCCGTTGAGTGCGCGGTGGGGTTGTAAGCAGACTTTTGTCTTCATGCACATCGCTGCTCTCATCATGACTCCCGTGATTTGCTGGCTGCCATCTTTCTTCGAGAGCTATCTCTTGCTTTTGGTTCTCCTACCCTTTTTTGGCTTTTTTGCTCAAGGCATTCATGCAGGTTACGCTATCTATTTCCCCGCTCTCTTCCCCACTCATCTGCGCGCTACTGGTGCTGGCTTCTGTTTCAATACAGGGCGCCTTCTTGCCGCACCGGTTCTTATTTGGCTCTCGGCTTGGATGAAGTCGGTGTTCGATCTCCGCCTTGCCATCACCTGCCTTGGTTTGATGTTTCTCCTCGGGCTCATCTTCATCGCGTTTCTACCAGAGACGAAAGATCAAGATCTACCTGGGTAATGATTTTTGAGGTCAATGACATCGAGCAGCTTTTAGAACTTAGCCTATCTAAATGTGCTCCTGGTTCATTGTTTCGAGTGACAATGTTGTTGCTATAGGCATAGCAAATGCCGTGTGTCGAAAAAGTTGCTCAGGGATTTCAACCTTCTCGGAAGCTTATGAAATAAGCTTTCCAGAGCGTTGAGAGGTTCATGTGACAGTATCGTTCATTGTTGAATGGATGCCTTGCCTAAGGATGGCAAATGCCGTTTATCGTTAAGCACCTTTTGATTGGACTCGTCTTTGTGACATGCGGGGAACTCCATGCTCATGGGACTTTTCATGAGTTGATGGAGGAGTTGGATTCGGAGATGAAATTGCGTCCTAACGATCCTGCTTTGTTGGTTCGGCGTGCGGGCATTCAACTCGAACATGAAGAATGGATGTTGGCTTTGACTGATCTAGAGCGTGCAAATCGACTTGGTGCAGATGACGGAGATTTGCAGTATTTGCGTGGGCGTGCTCTGGCTGCGGGCGGCATGTTGAAACAAGCTCGCGAGGAGCTAGACGCCTACATTAAGAACCATCGTGAGCCAGGCCTAGCGCGGGTGGAGCGGGCACGGGTACTGAGCAAGCTCGGCGAGACAGAGGCGGCTTTGCAAGACTACCGAGCAGCTTTGCAGACAGCGGCTTTACCGGAACCTGATTTGGTCATTGAAACGGCGGAGGCACTATGGGCTCAGAAACTGAATGAGGAGGCGCTGAACGTTCTAGGCACGGGAATCGAAAAGATAGGCCCAATTCCGCAACTGGTGCTGAAAGCGATGGATTACGAACTCGCCGCGCAGCGCTATGACGATGTACTAAAGCGAATCGATGCCATGCAGGCCTGCGCACCGCGCCCTGAACCGTGGATGGCCAAACGGGCCTCCATTCTGGCCCAAGCAGGCCGTGCTGATGATGCTCAAGCTGCATGGAGAACGCTGCGGGATCACCTCCTGGCGTTGCCGAATCTCGAACGCGGCTCGCATGCCATGAGCCGCCTGCTCGAAGAAGCGCAGACAGCACTGAAACCTTCTCAAACACGAATCATCACTACAGCCATTCAACCATGAAACTCTCACTCCTCACGGCACTCATTGTTCTGCCGTTCTCTGCCATGGCGCAGGTCAGCTACAC
>JAIXOU010000143.1 GCA_027486585.1 Verrucomicrobiaceae bacterium
AGTGGTGATAAGGGTGGCTTCCATCCATACCCTCATCAGTGGTTATGGTAATTTGTACAGTGATTTGTTCATCGAGTATTTACCATACCCAGTTATTCATTTCATGCGTTTGCCCTGTCATGAGCCGACCAGATAGATCCATTAAAATGCAATGTCGCACTGTGCAAAGCCGTGTTATGTTCTCGAAGATTCATGGCAGACGTCACCTCATCCTCTGGCTGGAGCAGCACCCCGCGCGCCTCTTTTCGCTCTCGCGAAGACTGGAGCCTGAAGTGGTGGATCATGTTTGCACTGATCCTTTCTTTCCTGTTTCACGGTTTTCTCGTGGTGAGCATGGATAAAATCGGCCTCGTTATGGGATCGAAGCCCAAACCCGTTTTGGCCACTAAGGTGCCTGACCGGATCAAAATTGATCCTCGCCTGCTGCAGGAACAAAAAGCCATCCAAGAGATCCCAGAGATGATCGCTCCAGGAACGAAGCCTGATATTAAGTCTTTTGAGGCCAATCTGGACAATTTTGATAAGGCCGAGATGATCAAAGAAAATCAAGAGATCGACATGACGCCGAATGTGAAGGAAGTGACCAACTTCCTCCGCGCCAGCGATCCAGGCGATGGGAAAACGCCCGGTGGCAAAATGGCTGATATGGCCGCTATGCTAGCTCCCCAGGCCCTAGCTGCACCTGACATGGCCAAAGAAATGGCGACACTGAGGCGCGATGTTTTATCCAAACCAGTCTCTGAAAAGCAGATGCTGATCGATGCCGGCGCCCTGGATCCTGGTGATGCTGGCAGTGTCGACATGAAACTTCTGGATCAAGTCAAGGCTCAGGGCCAAGGCACCGACGCCGCAGGCACAAGGGTTAAGGGTTTCAGCAACCTCGATGATCTGCTCGGCGGCGGCGGCACGATGGGCGGCAGTACCGCTCCCATTTTAATGCCAACGGATCTTCTCTTTGAATACGGCAGTGACCAACTGGCTGAAGGCGCTCGTTTAAGCCTGATGAAGCTCGGCTTCCTGATTCAAAAGAACCCCAATTCACTGTTCATCGTCGAAGGACACACGGACAGCTTCGGGGGCGAAGAATTCAATCTAGAGCTGAGCCTTCGCCGTGCCAATGCCGTCGTTGATTGGCTTCAAGCTTCTCTTCGCCTAGGCACAGATCGCATTCAGGCCATGGGCATGGGAAAAAGCAAGCCTATCGTGAACACGGCTGGCACCGTCGAAGAACAAGGCATGAATCGTCGCGTGGAGATTAAAGTCAGGCCTCGGAAGGGATAGTTTCATAAGCGGCGTCCAGAATTATTGACAGCTAGGCCGTGGTTCACTCATTATAGGCACATGCCAGATTCTACGTCATCTCCCCCAGCTGTCACCGTTGAGAACCTGACCAAGGTATTCAAGTCGGGCTTGGGTAAACAGGCCTTTGTGGCGGTGAGAGATCTTACTTTGACGGTCCAGACGGGTGAGGTTTATGGTCTCATCGGCCCCAATGGCTCGGGTAAATCCACGACGATGAAAGCCATCCTCGGGCTGCTGTCGCCGACCATGGGTAAGACGACGATTTTTGGTAAATCCAGCATTGAAGTCGAAAGCCGCAGCGATGTTGGCTTCCTGCCTGAGAACCCTTATTTCTACAAGCATCTTAGCGGCCTGGAGACACTGCTTTTTTATGGACGTCTTTGCAGTATGAGTGGCCGTGATCTCCAAGATAAGGCACGCGAAATGCTAGCGCTTACGGGCTTGGAAGATGCCGCAGATCGACGTGTCGGAGGCTTTTCCAAAGGCATGCTTCAACGTCTCGGTCTGGCCCAGGCCTTACTTCACGAACCGCGTCTTATTATTCTCGATGAACCGACCGCTGGAGTGGACCCTGCCGGCTCTCGAAAGATCCGTGATCTGATCATGGGCTTCAAAGAAAGCGGCATTACGGTGCTAGTGACGAGCCATCTGCTGGAGCAGATCCAGGAAGTCTGTGATCGCGTCGGCATCATGGCTCATGGCCGCATGGTCCGCGAAGGCAGGCTGGATGATCTCATTGCCGTAGAAAATGAGACCGAGCTGATTTTAGCCGACGCCTCTCCCGAATTGCTGGCAGAAATCCGAGCCATTGCTGAAAGTAAGGGTGCAAAATGGATCCGCTCTGGCCATTCACGCACCACTCTGGAGCGTCTGTTTCTCGAATCTACAGAGGAGCCCAAGTCATGAAATATCACTCCTTCTCCCCAGCCCGCATCTGGACTCTAGCAGCTGCTACCGTCACGCAGCTTGTGCGCATGAAGATCATGGCCTTTTTGGTCGTTTTCTGTGTCATCGTTGTTGCTGCTGGATTTGCCTTTCCTGTCATGAATCCCGAGCAGCAACTCAAGCTTCTTAAAGACGTCTCTTTCGGGGCGTTGCAGATCTTCAGTGTGGTGATTGCCATCGTGTCCACAGCATTGCTTCTACCACGTGATCTAGAGGACCGTACGCTCTACACCATTTTGTCAAAACCAGTGCCACGATATGAATATTTACTCGGTAAACTCATTGGCGTCCTGTTGCTTATTGGGGCCGGCCTGGTTCTTATGGACATCGCTTTCAGCGCGGTCCTTTGGCTGCGCCAAAGCTTGGTTTTAGCCCAGTCCATCGCGGCGTTAAAGCAAGAAGGTGTCGCCACGCCAGAGGCTCTTGCTCAATTGAATGAATTCGTTGGCAAACAAGGGCTCACCTGGAATATCCATCTTGGCGTGTTAGCGATTTTCTTGAAAGCCTCGGTGATCGCTGCCTTGTCACTGATGATTTCCTGCTTTGCCAGCAGCACTCTTTTCACAGTGGTGATTTCCCTTTTAGTCACAATCATCGGACATGGGCAGGGATTGATTCGCGAGTATTTTTTCAGTGAAGGCATGAATCAGATCATGAAAAAACTCGGTTCAGCGTTGCTGGCCATCATTACACCTGATCTGGGCGTTTTTGATGTCCTTGATAATGTCATTAACGGCGAGCTTGTTTCCGCATTCAGTGCCGGCGTTATGGTCGGCACCGCAGCAATGTATGTCACCGGGTATTTATTGGTTTCCCATCTTCTCTTTGTCGAAAAGGAACTCTAATGAAACGCCAGATCCAAGCACTAACCGTTTTTTTACTTCTCGGAGCTATCAAACTCCCGATTGAAGAGGCGGCTACTCACCATCTGCGCGGGGCGAAGCTCCTGACAAAGCCGATCTCGGTCAGTTTGCGTGAAAGTCTTGGTCAGGCAAGCTTCGCAGCCTCGCTCGGTGGACTGAGGTCCCTGGTGGCTAGCATCACTTATTTGCGAGCCTATCGTGAGTGGGAAAACATCAACTGGGCCAAGGTGGACAGCCTTTTTCAGATCACCACCCGCCTACAGCCCACCTACTTTAATTATTGGGATGAGGCCTCTTGGCATATGGCTTTTAATGCCGCCTCAAGTTATCTCTACAATCAAGACATCAATCCCATGTTGCGCGGCAAGCTCTACGAAGAGCATGTTCAGCGCGGCATCGATATTTTAAAAGAAGGCTTACTCTTCCTGCCAGATGAGCCGCGCCTCTGGAATTCGCTGGCAGAGATTTATGCGCGCCGTGTGCATGATCCAAAGAAAGCCGCCGAGTGTTACTTGGAAGTGTTCCGCATCAGTCACAATGACCGCTACTCACGTTTTGCGGGTTATCAATTCGCCCAGGCCTCAGACCGTGAATCCTGGGTCAAAGGCTACGAACTCCTCAAAAGGGCCTACGACAAAGAACAACGGCCGCCGAGCGTGATTGATGAACTCAAGAATCTCGAAGACCGGCTAAATACACCACCCCAGCAGCGCATCCCCGATGCACGCCCAAAAATGGAAATCAACCATGGTGAAGTCGGACCCACCCAGTGAATGCCCACTCAGAGTGAGCTTGCTGCAGACTTCACACAGCTCGTCGATCAGACGATTTTTGCCTGCACGGCCTCACTGGGCGTAACGCCTGCGCATCCTTGCCATATACACTTGTCGACTCAATTAGCTCATCTCCGGTGGGCTCTCCATCCGGTGTCATTCATTCTGAGGCAACGATCCGCCAACACCTCATTCGTTCACGCTTCCCCAATGTGATTCTTTTTGAGGCAACTCGCTCCTGTTCTGAAGTTTAAATGATGGTCAGCATGGTAAGAGTTTGAGTTGCGCTGGAGTCATCCTGGACCCAGACTCAATTCACAATGCAACAATGGTATTATACTAAAAATGGAGAGCGGCAGGGCCCCGTTTCGCTAGTTAACTTACAAGGCCTCGCCCACAGAGGCGGCCTCGATGCTCAGAAGGATATGGTCTGGACGGATGGCATGCCAGATTGGAAGCTTATCAGTCATATGGATGATCTCTTTGGGGCAAACTTGGCGACTTCTGAAGACAGCTTTAACCCTTATGCCGCGCCAAGCACTGCTCCAGACAACTTGCTGGCTCAATCACCTGCAGGCTCGCTTAGTGAGGTGGCGCCCGGTTCTGTGAATTTGGATGCCATGGCGATTGCGAATCGCGCATTCACGCTGACCAAACGGCACTTCGGCGCACTGATGGGCATTGGTATCACTTATTTAGTGATTGTCATTGGCGTTGAGTTTGGTCTTTCTGCCATTGAAGGAGCGCTGGGTTGGAGCACCATCGGCGTTTTTCCTGGTGGCTTCGGCGCGGACCTGCCAGGAGCTACCACACAGCATAGTGTGGCTGGCTTTGTGGCCTCAAGCCTGTTTTCGATGTTTATTGGATTGGGGCTAGCTCGCTGCTGTCTTAGCATTGCTTCAGGCGATGGAGCAACGATTGGCACGCTGTTTAGCCAGGGGCCAAAGCTCATCAATGCGTTTCTAGCCAGTCTTTTATTTGGGTTCATGGTAATGGCCGGGCTCCTCTTACTAATCGTTCCTGGGATCATCCTCATCTTAAGGTATTCATTCTTTCAGGAAGCCATCGTGGATCGGAATCTAGGCGTGATTGATGCCTTCAAATACAGCGCTCAACTGACTCAAAATAACCGCTTAAATCTCTTCGGTCTCGGTGTATTATCGTTGCTGATCGTGTTGGCAGGTGTCTTAGCTTTGTTTGTTGGACTCATTTTTGCCATCCCCCTGGTAAGCCTCATCACACCTGTGGCCTATCGGTTCCTTCAATACGGTCAGCGGGCACTGACGGATCAACCAGGCACCGAAGTGGAAAGCCTGCGAGGCCAATGTCCGATCACCTAAGCTGCCGGCAATTTGAAGCAGTGCTTGCCAGAAGGCTTTCACTGTTAGAAAGAGTCAGGAGTTTTTTCGATTTCTTATCCTCTCATTCATGTCACTCCTCCCCATCGCGCTAGACGCCGCCACGCAGGCGGGTCTGCTTATTAAAAGTAACTTCGGCTCTGATCTCACTGTCAATGAGATGCAGCGGCATGACATCAAATTAGAACTGGATGTGCGTAGCCAGAAACTGATCACCGAGATCATTCTGAAAAATGACCCGACTCACGCGATTCTCGGTGAAGAAGAAGGCGATCTTGGGGGTGACGGTGACGTTGAGTGGATCGTCGATCCGATTGATGGCACGGTGAACTACTATTTTAACATCCCGCATTTCTGTGTCTCTATCGCTGCGCGGAATCGGCACACCAAAGAAATGATCCTTGGAGTGATCCATGATCCGATGATGAATGAAACGTGGACTGTGGTGCAAGGCGGACCGCCAATGCTCAACGGCAAACCTATCTCAGTTAGTCCCCGTGAAACGATGGCCGAGGCCGTAGTGACGGTTGGCTTCTCAAAAAGTAAATCCGCACTGGATGCAGGCTTTGAGCGCTACAAGCGGATCGCTTACGATGTGCGAAAGACACGCATGCTAGGCAGCGCAGCGCTTGCTTTGGCCTACATTGCTTGTGGGCGCTTGGACGCTTATGTGGAGGAGCAAATCAGCCTCTGGGACATTGCTGCCGGTGTGATGCTTGTTGAAGCTGCTGGTGGTAAAGTCAGCACCTCTCCAAGTGTCGTGAAGCCTGGGACGATGTTTATTTGCGCCTCAAACGGCAAGCTCCCGATCGAGCCATATCTCTAAAAGCGAAGGAAGCGTTTATAGCTTCCGCAGCACGCGGAGTCGCTCTCGACCGACGCGGCCATCGTAGCCGATTTCCGGCACTCGATCTTCGATGACTTGCCAACGTGATTCATCGAAGAGCGCGCTCAGTTCAGAGACAGAGATGCCAAAAGGCGGGCCGGTTTCATCGGGGTCCATTTCGGGATTGATGAACCAAATACCGACAAGTTGAGCGCCTACTTTGAGTAATTGATAAGCGGCAGCTTCATAACGCGTCCGCCACTCAGGCGGGAGAGCGCAGAGGCAGGTGTGCTCAAAGACGAAATCAAAACTTCCCTGCCACTCAAGGGGTGTCGCAAAGAGATCGCCAAGCACAAAACGATTGGCCTGATCTGGATAGGCTGCTTGAGCCATCGCGATTGCTGTAGGCGCTATGTCCAGTCCATGCGCATCTAAGCCAGCATCGACCAGCATGACCACGTCATGACCGACCCCGCAGCCGGGCACGAAGGCTCGACCCTGTGGCTGGTTTTGGCTTACCCACTCCACCATTGGAGGAGAGGCCTTGCCTTTGTTCCATGGCGTGTGGCCTTCCACGTAGTTTTGTTCCCAATCGGTCATGTTTCTGGAGTCAGTGGCTGAATTGAAGGCACCAGGAAATGATCCACGGTGAGTGAAAGTGAGTTAGCTGTGAGGAACGCCTGAAGGGTGACTTGATCGATTGCGCCAGGCAGAAGATGTCCAAGCGAACCAGCACGATGACCCACCTGATTTCCCTCTTCTCCAGCAGGCATGATCGGATCAGGGACACTGGCGGCAATGAGGGCTCCGCTACCGCTTTCTAGGAGACCCCGATACACTTCGGGCATATCGATTGCCGTTGCCTCCACGGTATCCCAGCACATGACAAATCGACCCACACGTGACCAATCGGGGATATTTTGAATTTTGCTCATATCAGCCACCGTGCCGATAGCGATGACACTGCTTTTAGCACAGGCTGAAACTGTATCTGTCGAGGTTACGACGTGGATCTCCGGTTTAATTCTGGCATAAGCCGTGAGTGTCTGATGAATGACGCTGCCCGGAGCTGCTAGGCAGAGGAGAGTATCTCCGTTGCGCGCCCACTCGATCTCCATAAGTCGAAGAGCATTGGCAGTGGCCTGGGGCACGGCATTCGGAACCGCTGAGTACCCCAGCGCCCGTGAATCCAACGCTGCAACGGTCATATCAAACCACTGATGACGGACGGCTTCGGCCGTGGCTTCGCGCGCCGCTAAGGGCACTCCAAAATGAACGCTTACAGGATAACGCAGACTCTTGGGCCATTTCTTGAAAAACGTCCCACCTTCAAACGAAAAGATCGAGCCATAGATGCCCTCCAGATAAACCGGCACCACTTGGGCGTCTCCTTGCCTTGCCATGAGTTCGAAGCCTTTTCTCAGCTCATTGAACATGCCATGACGGGTGATCTGACCTTCAGGGAAAAGACATACGATTTGACCTTCCTTCAAAGCTGCTGCGACACTGCGGATGGCGTCTTTGGCCCGAGTTGCCGAAATGGGAACGGTACCGACAATGCGCAGGAACCATGTGAGCCACTTGATGTTATAGAGCACGTCCCACATGACAAAGCGCACCTTCCGGTCACAGGCAGCTCCTATCAGCAGCGCATCGACGTAACTCACGTGATTTGGCAGCAGAAGCACGCCGCCACTTTTAGGCACCTGCGCTAGATTCACGGCTTTCACATCATAAGCTGAGCGAACGATGGTCAGAAGGATGAAGCGCAGGAAATCCTGACTGAGCAGACGCGTCATGTAGATGGCCGCAACGATGGCCAGAGGTGATAGCAAAACGAGCTGCGTCGTGGCCGGCACCTTCATCAGAAGCATGACTTTGACCACGGCGATGTTAGCGACAATGGATGCGATACAGTCCATGAGATTCATGGCAGAAAGCACACGCGCGAGTTCTTCAGGCGGGCAGCGATTCTGCACAAACGCATACAGCGGCGTCATGAAGGCACCTCCTGAAAATCCAATCCCGACCATGGCCAAATAAACCATCGGCCCCTGATGGGGAGACAGCCCCGCAGCGAGCGTGGCCAAGGCCATGCCGATACCTGCGATGGGTACGATGCCGAGTTCGATCTTCCGCCTTGAGGCTAAGGAAGCGATAGCACTGCCTAGAATCACTCCTAGACCAAGCATCGCCGCCATCGTTGAAAGAGCCGTCGAGGCATCGGCGGGATTTCCGACATGGCGCTCATGGCTTAGCGTCACGAGAATGGAGCCTACCGCATTCGACATGAACCAAAAGTAACTGACGCCAAAAGCAGCCAGCTTGATCGGTCGATTGCCAAAGACCAATTTCAGATGCGTGAAGTGCTCAAACAATACCCCGCGATGAAACTTCACCGCAGCATGCTCAGGAGTGGCCTGAACGGCCATCGCACCGGGGATTTGCAAGAGAGCTAAAACGCTGACGACCAACATCGGCACCCAGACGGCAGACCAGGGATCATGCTGGTCCGCCAAGCGCATACCGAACCACGTGCCCCCAGCCCACATGCCGCTGAGAATGCCCAGGAACATGGTCATCTGAAGCATCCCATTGGCTGAGCCCAGACGCCTATCTCCGACCAGCTCCTTGATGATGCCCATTTTTGCAGGACTAAAAAAGGCAGCTTGTGTGGCCAGTAGAAAAAACGCCAATAAACTCAACCAGAGCGTCAAGGTCGCCTCATGCAGAGCGATGGCGGCAATGAATGCGGCAAAGACCACGACTTGGGCGATCTGCATCCAGACGATCACCCGCTGCTTTGAATAATGATCACTGAGCCAACCGGCCAGTGGTGCAAAGAAAATATAAGGCACGGAAAAGATGGCCCCGAGATAGACCTGCATCGAATCGCCAAGATCCGTTCCGTGAGCCACAGCGCCGGCAAAGGCGATCAGTAGCATCTTCACAAAATTATCGTTAAACGCATTCAGCGACTGCACGCCGAGCACGAACCAGAGCGACCGCCGATTCTGCGGCGGCAGTTCAGGCAGATCATTCAATGAGGCAGGATCGGCGGGAGATGGGGTCATTCCCTTTCAATCAGGCAGAGGATGTGACAAGTTTCCAGATGAAACCGTCATGATAACTTGACGGCTGACTCTGCAGTCTCCAGACGATGCCAGCGTGTGATCCAAGCAAGAGAGAGTTTTTCTACAATCTGCTCCAGTTTCGCCATCTCATTCACATTGATACGGATGAGTGGTATGCCCACCTGGGCAAAGACGGCATTCACAAACATATCCCGCTTTTTGACCTCAGCTCGATGATGGCTGTAATCATCCAGCTCGATAGCTAGCATCGGCATCCAGTCACCTGGCCGACAGACCAGAAAATCCACGTGCTTTTGACTGATTTTTTGAAAAGCGAACTCACCACTCACATGCTGGAGAAAGTCGGCTAGGCGCGGTTTGCAGAGGATGTGACAGCGACCATTAGAGAGACTTTCCAAGACCAGTTGAAAGGTGGCCTCCGTCGGCGTGAGCAGTGGTTTGGGCTTATATTTCCACTGCAAAGCGATCCGAGTATCTGCGTGAGGAGAAATAAGCTGCATGAGGTTTATTTTATGGAAATTATAATGAAGATCAAGCCCCACTTCTTGCTTCCAGCGCTCACCGCTGGAAGGTGTTGGCTCATTTTATGCCATTGCCTCCCGCAGAGCCGCTTTCCATTCACTGGCCCCAGGCTCTGCTGGCAGGGCTCGGCGGAGCAATCGCGATCAGCCTGATAGCAGCCACGACAGAAAAGGCTCATTGGCCGCTTCTCATGGGCTCTCTTGGTTCTTCCTCCGTGCTGGTATTTGGCTTTCCTGAGTCGCCATTTTGTCGTCCGTCTCACGTGGTTGCTGCTCATGTTTTATGCGCTTCCTTGGGGCTGATTTGCCTCAAGTTATTTGGCCACGTCTGGTGGGCGCAAGGGCTGAGTGTGGGACTGTGTATCTCGCTAATGCTTGGCTTTAAAGTCATGCATCCTCCTGCTGGCGGCAATCCATTGCTTGTCTTTGCGATGCATGCCGACTGGACTTTCCTACTCTGGCCCACGCTGTTCGGCAGCCTGTCTCTGGTAACACTCGCTTGGCTTTGGCAGAGACGTTTCCCCAAAAATCGCACCCCAAATGAATCCGTGAGATGAAAGAAAGTGATCTCCTCGAGAAACTAAGGAAGATCGAACGCCTCTATGCTGGCGCTGCGACCGCTGGCGAAAAAGAAGCCGCTGCCGAAGCCATGAACCGCATTCGGAATCGGCTGGGCGAGGTCGCCAAGGTGGACAAACCTATCGAGTTCAAATTCACTCTCATGGACGGATGGGCAAAGAAGCTCTTTCTCGCTCTGCTACGTCGCTACGAATTAAAGCCGTATCGTTATTCTCGGCAACGCCGCAACACGGTGATGGTGCGCGTTCCACGTAGCTTCGTGAATGAGACCCTGTGGCCAGAATTTTTGGAACTCAGTACCGTCTTAAAGACCTACCTCGAAGACGTCACCAACCGTGTCATCGCTGATGTTATCCATGAAGATACTGGAGATGAAGAAGAGGTGGCAGGCGAATACCTAGCCTAAACTTCTCATGAGCTCAGAAAAGTGACGAACGCAATTCCGCGCCTTGCAGCGAAGTAGGATCACGAAAATTTTGATCTTCGCCTAAAAAAGGCCTCGTCACGCTAGAGTCGTCTGCTAGCGTTTACACTTGTGATGAAAATTGGCACATGGATTGGGTTGCTTGCCCTCATTTCAGGCATTAGCGCAAACGCGGCAGATGTTCGGCGTATGGTCTTAAAAAATGGCACCGAGATGCGCGGCCAACTCTTGCGCGAGCGAGATGATGCCGTGCTTATTGATCTTGGTTTCACGGTCCTGAGCGTGCCGCGTACAGAGATCGCCTCCCTCGAAAAGGTGGCTGATGCACAGGCCTTGGTTGCTTCGGCGACAACCGGTGAAGACATTTATTTCATCGAGCCTAACCGTGAGCCATTGGCCGTGGAAAAAAACGTTGAACGTGTCGCTGAAGCCGTGGTGCAAATTCAAACAGCATCTGGGCTGGGTTCTGGATTTATCATCAATAAACTGGGTTACGTCATCACCAATCAGCATGTCATCGCAGGTGAGCGCGAGATCACGGTCATGGTCTATCGCAAGCGCCCCGGCGGCTTGGAAAAGCAAGTCTTCACGAAAGTCAAAATCATCGCCATGAACGGCTTCCTCGATTTAGCGATCCTGCAAATTGATGATCCAGCCGCAGAATCTCTGCCCTTCGTTCCGATGGGGGATTCAGATGCTTTAACTCAAGGCCAACACGTCTTTGCCATCGGCAGCCCGCTCGGTCTGGAGCGCACAGTGTCACAGGGCATTGTCAGCATCAAAGCACGTGAGAGCGGCGGACGCTGGTACATTCAAAGTACAACACAAATCAATCCTGGGAACTCAGGTGGACCACTCTTCAACAGCCGAGGTGAAGTTGTTGGCGTGAACAACATGAAGTCTGCGGGCATTGGCGTCGAAGGTCTTGGTTTTTCGATCCCTGCCAACGTTTTGAAGCTTTTTCTAAAGAACCGCGATGCCTTTGCTTTTGACCCACGCAATCCCAATGCGGGATTCCGCTATCTTCCGCCACCAGCCACCGCTGAAACCAAAGTCGAAACGCCTAAAGAACCCTAATTTCCTTCCGTCATCTTCCATGAAAACACTGACCCTCACCTTTTTAACCGCTCTTGCTTTTGCCCTGCCAGCACAGGCCGATAAGCTGGACCAATGGTACAAGCTTCTGCCCAAAAACACCCTTGGCGTGATCTCCATCAAAGACACACCCGAGTTACTGGCGGATTGGGAGAAGGGCGGATTTGCCAAGATGATGGAAGATCCTGAATTCAAAAAATGGGTCGCTCCGGGCATGAAGGATGGAGAATTCCCCATTGAAAAAGGCTTCAAAGAAGATGTCGGAGAAAGCATGGGCGACTTTTTGAAGCGCTTGCAAGGTTCAATCATGATCGCCATCGCAGCGGATTCTCCTGAGGATTTTAAGGATACGGGTGGACCCGCCATAGCACTCATTGAAGTGGGTGATCAAGAAGCCAAAATCGAAGAACTCTTGCAGCATAACTTTGACAGCGAAATCCAGAAAGACAGCACCAGAAAGAAAATCACCCAAGAGATTGCCGGCGTGACGGTGCAAATTTTAGCGGAATCGGATGCCCCGGATGCCCCATGGAGAATGGCTCATGCTTTTGTCGATGGCGTCATGATCATGGGTGTCCGTGAATCCCTGTTTGAGCACTTTATTTCCGCGTTAAAAACTGGCACCGCTGATTCCTCTGAAGTCGTGACTGGCCATCTCACCCGCCTTGCTGAACAGAGTGAAGGCAATGCCGATATCACCCTTTATACCAACGGTGAAACACTCATGAAATGGATGGAAGAGGGCATCACTAAAAGCAGTCAAGGCAGTAAAAAATCCGCCATGCCCTTCGACCCAAGCATGATCATCGCTGCTCTGGGCGCTAATGAATTACAATCCATTGGCCTCATGATCGACCTCACAGAAACGCAATCCCGTGTGGATATGGCCATCCTACATCCTGAAAAGATCGAAGGCATTCTGACTTTCCTCCAAGGCAGCAGCACAGAGGTGAGTCTTCCTCCTTTCATCCCTGGGGATGCCCTCAGTGGTCAGGTCTCACGCCAAAGCCTCAGCGCCATCTATGATCATCTTTTGGCTATGGTCGCCAAGCTCGGTCCTATGGCCATGATGGCTACCATGCAAATCTCTCAGCTGGAGCAGCAGATGGGCTTTAAAATCAAAGAAGATCTGTTTGGCAGCCTCGAAGATGAAAGCATCCAGATTGCCGATGGCACAGCCGAGGCGCAGAGCCAAGTCATCGGATTAAAAGTCAAAGACCGCGCGCGTCTCGGTGGCGCGCTGGATGGCCTCAAGCGCTTCATTGGTCAAGGCTTTGGAGCCTTTGAGGAGTCAGACTTCTTGGGAAACAACATCAGTCTCTTTAAAGCCACCGCAGCACAGGCACCAGGAGCCAAGTCCACCGAGATCGCTTATTGCCTCACCGATGACTATTTGTTCTTCAGCATCGGCAAACAGGACTTGCTGAAAAAAGTCCTGACACGTCTCAAAGAAGCAGGCGAGCCAAGCATCTGGGATGCGCCACGCACTCAAGAGCTCATTGCGATGATGCCAAAGGGCTACTCAGGACTGGCTGTGTCCGATGCCAGTAAACAAATCAACATTATGATCGAAGCCATGACAGCCGTGCAAAAGCAAACCGGTGGGGCCAAGAAAAAGCCAGTCGCCAGCAAAAGCAAAGGCCCTGGTAAAGGTCCTAAAGTCGAGAATGAGATCGCTGGCCTACCTGCCCCCGATAGCTTCTTTGATTCGAAGGCCCAACCATCAGATGAGATGTTCAAAAAGTACTTTGGCACCGTTGTCAGCGGCACTTATTCCAAGCCCGGCGCCCTTCTCTTCCGCATGCTTTCCAAACCAGTCGAAGCTGCTCAATAACCCTTCATTTTTTCGCCACATGCGCTCACTCGCCTTCCTGGTTCTCGCCGCCAGCGCTTTCGCCGCTGATAACTTGTATTTTGACGGCCCGGAGGTCGTGAAGCTGGACTGGAACACGAGCTGTCCACGCACGGGAGACTTCAATGGAGATGGCTTGGCCGACATCGTCGTCATCAATCAAGATCGCGCGCGCATTGAGTTTCTGCTTCAGCGCAAAGATGGCGTCCGGCCTGGGGAAGCCGAGCGTAGCTCACGCACAGACCGTTGGAATCCGATCCTAGAAGTATCACGTTTTGACAAACAACCGCTGGTCATCAGTCACAGCGCTTTTGCTTTGACCGTTGGTGATTGGAATGGCGATAAGCGCCCCGATATTGCTTATGTCAGTGATGAGGAAAAGCTCGTCCTTCGCACACAAGGAACCAAGTCCGGCGAATGGACTCAAAAGAAAGAATTCGTGCTGGATTCAACGTCTGACGACAGTGAATCCCTGATTGCAGCCGATCTGAATGGCGACGGCAAAGTCGATCTGTCTCTGCTAACTAAAACGCGCCTCATGATCTGGCTGCAAACCCAAGAGGGCTGGGCAGAACCTAAAACCTACGTGCAGGGAGAAGCTGGCTGCGGTGGCCTACGCTGTGCGGATCTGAATGGTGATGCGAAGCCCGATCTCTTTTACACAGCCCCAGACGCAGATGCTCTCCTTGTGCGTTTGCAGCAAGATGGCTCGTTTGGTGAGGAATGGCGTCTAGAAATCCCACCAAGTCGCTGCTGGGTACATCCGATTAAACTTGGCAAAGACACAGGACTGGCCTGGATTCACAACGCCACAAGCATGACCGAAGTCGCCAAGTTGGCCACTGCCAAGGCAGAACCCAATGCCGATCTCGCCTCCAGCATCCGCTACGCCATGCCTGCCAGTGATGCCAAAGGTGGCGCTGTCGCCTATGGTGACCTGAATGGTGATGCCATTTTCGATGTTGTTTTAACGGAAGCCAAAAACGCCCGTCTATGGTTCTTTGCTGGGGTCAAAGGCGGCTCCTTCCGTGAAGGCCGCGAGTTCCCTGCCCTCAGCGGGATTGAATCTCTAATCATTGCAGATGTGGATGGTGATTCGAAGAATGAACTGCTCGTCCTCAGTCCAGCTGAAAAGTCCATTGGCATCGCACGCTGGCAGAAAGATCGTTTGGCCTACCCAGAGGTCATTCATCAGAGCACCGACACGCTACTCACACTGACGGCTGGAAATATCACCGGTGACAAAGGAACCCATCTTTTATGCCTCACCGAGTTGAAGAGCAAAGTGTCATTGCTGACGCTAACTTGGATCGCTGCCGAGAAGAAATTCAAGCCCACCAGCCAAGAGCTACCGAGTGCTCCCGCTAAACCCAATGCCTTGCGCATTGTCGATGCCAATCAGGATGGACGCGGAGATCTAGCGCTCTTTGCTGCACTGGCACCGATGCAGATTTTACTGAGCCAAACGGATGCCAAAGCACCCTTCAAACGGGTCGAAGGATTGCCTGACACACTCGTCAATAAACTCAGTCCAGTGGCCTTCACCAGCGCTGATCTTGATGGCGATGGTAAAGCTGAGATCATCATTGCTAAAGATCAATTGGCCCGCGCCTTCAAGGTCGGCACTGATGGTAAAGCTGTCACCGTCGAGCAGTTCAATGCACCGGACTCTAGCGCTCAGCTCAGTGCTGTTTTTGTGCGTCAGATGGAAGGCAAACTTCAAGTCCTACTCGCGGATAGCAGTCAGCAAAAGCTCCATGAAATGAGCGCTGGCACCGATGGTGTTTATCGTGCGACGCACACCCACGCTTTGACTTCATTGACCCCAGATGAATGCCATTTGCTAGGAGATAGACTTTTGATGATCGGCAAGACCAGCTTTGAACTCACCCCTCTATCCGGTTCCTCCATGAAACTGGAAACCGTCGTTTCTTTTGATAGTGAGCTCAAGGACACCCAGCCATCCGACCTTATTCCAGCAGCCTTCTCCGGCCTGGCGACAGACGATCTTGCGTTGGTCGATTTCAGCAAGAGCCGAGTTCTCGAAATCTTCCAGGCCAGTGAAAAAGCACCGCCAACCTGGAACAGCGCCATGTATTTCCGCATCTTCGAAACCGACCCCCATTTCCGTGGCAAAAGCGGTCTCGAAAATGAACCGCACGACTACGCCGCCATGGATCTCAACCAGGATGGCAAGCTGGATCTAGCTTTATTGGTTCATGATCGCCTGCTGATCTATTTGCGGAAGTGATGCTGTGATCATATCTAAACAACCTAGTTAGCCACAATCGGCGTAAAAATGAAACCGCGACAACGTGAAGCTAAACTTCGAGTACAAAGCATCATCTGAATCACGAGTTGGAAATTTGTTGGCCTTAGTGATGCTGATTTATGGCTGCCTCCACTCTGCGCAGGCTCACCCATCAGACATCAGCTATTTGCGGGTTAAAGTAGCGCGACAAACGGTGGAACTGCGGTTCACGTTCAACCTGCTTTCACTCACTCGCTTTGCCAACATGGATGCCAATCAAGATCGGCGGATCGAAAAGGCTGAGTTAGATGCCGCAGCTCCGGCTTTGCATGGGTATTTCAACAAACACATTGAACTTAACATCAATGAAAAAAAGACAGCGCTAGGTCTAGCGCAGCCGTTTGAATGTGTGTGGCCTGAAACGGATGGATCAAGCATCGTCTCGGAGGTGGACTATCCAGTGCGCTATGTGGACATCACCTTTATTCATGAGGTGAAACCCGTACTCGCTGATCTGTGGCTGAGTTTTGATCTCTGGCAACAAACGGGGCCTTTAGGCAGCATTGAAGCCACTTATGAACAGGAGGATCTGATGACTCAGGTGCCATTTAGTCAAGGTGAGCCCGATTACCTCTATGATACTGGCTATGCGGTAGAGGACGTGTTTCAGGAGCCTGTGAAGATTGCCAAGTCACCAGGCTTCAACAAATGGTGGCTCTTTGGATTGTTGCCATTGATCGCCTTGATTTATTGGATCCAGCGCCGTCCCGTGCAGAGATGAGACGCCGAACTGCGCGAAGCGTCCTGGAGTGCTCCAGCCCTCTGGAGCTTTCCGCCGGAGCGGTGGATTGACGCACTTCGAGAAGCGGTACGACCACGATCGGCCTTCGGAGTTGTGGGTGTTGAATTTTGTCATTCGGCCCACGAAAGCGCCGGCGGGTCGGCGCACTCCAGGACGCAGTCGCGCATTTCGGGATCACCAGTCGGGATCGACATCAAAACAGTCTTCGACCTTCACCTTGTCGGTCTTGAAACGGCGGATGGATTTCACCATAGCGGCACTCGTTGTTTCTTCAAACCATGCGGCTGAGCACCACGGATAATCCTTTGCCACAGCGACCAAGCCATGATGAACGGCGTTCCCATGCGTGTAGTTCAAGCGAGCTAAGTAGGAAGTCTGATGCGTAAGCTGCGTCTCGCGGAAATTATGCCAGACGTTTCTGCCGGGCGTTTTGTCGAGACAGTTCACTCAGCCGCTGAGTTTCACATGCAAGACTTTGAGCATCGTTTGCAAGCTGGCAGGATCGTTCGGAGATTTGGCGATGAAGTGATAATGATTGGAGAAGATCGCCCAAGCCTCCAAGTCCCAGCCGTAATCTTTAGCCACCGTTAAAAGACCGCGCTGAAGGACTTCGAGTCGTTGAGGACTGCGAAAGTGATGGGCTTTAAGATAAGTCGCTGCCGTCACGAAGTAGGTTCCTCTTTCTGTGAGTCGGTGCGGAGGTGCATGAGGCCAGTCGATGGTCTTGGGCATGACTAGAGTCTGTCGAAAGTCATCCCGCTGGGCAAGTCACAAAGCCCTCAAACTGCGCGAAGCGTTCTGGAGTGCTCCAGCCCTCTGGAGCTTTCCGTTGGTGCGGTTGATCAACGCACTTCGAGAAGCGGTATGACCCTGATCGGCCATCGGAGTGGTGGGTGTCGAAGTCAGTCATTCGGCCCACGAAAGCGCCGGCGGGTCGGCGCACTCCAGGACGCTGCCGCGCTTATTTCACCTGCACCCATACTGGCGAACTCCACGCCATGTTGCCATCGGCTTGTTCGACACGCAGATAGTAGCGATTTTCACCCGCGATAGGCACTTCATCGGTAAAGCTTTGCTCAAAGGTTTTACTGCCAGGCTCCCACTGCTGATGGTTCTTTTCATTGCGCACAAGTGTGACCCGCTTGATGGCAGCGGTGCCGTCCACTTTGAATTTCAACTCTGGCTTGCCACTCAATGCAATCTCAGTTCCCAGGAGTTTGTCGTTGCACGTGAACTCGACGAAAATCTTATCTGTAGCTGCGATGGTGCGGCGGGCATTGAGACCTTCAATGATTCCTTCACGGGTAAAGTCTTTCACATACACTCCGCCATAGCTTGTGTGAGTGCTGATGTGATCACTGTTCGCCCAAACGCCGAGTTTGTGGCCAAGCTCGAGCGCATGCTGGTAAACGCCGTTGTTTTTCTCGGTGAAACTGCGGATCGGTTCGCCGACGACAGGCTTACCGATGACGGTTGAGGAGTGGTTATACTCCTCGCCGACACGCAGGCCCACAGTGGGTTGCGGAGCATTGAGTCCTTCATAGCTGACACGCGCGCCTTGATAGATCTCGATCACATTTTCGACACGATGATCCACAGGCGGGATCTGATCCCAATCGGTGCCCATGCCGGTGGCTCCCGTGTGAGATATGGCGGTGACAGGCTTTCCATAGCGAGTCAGCACATCCCATAATTCAGTTGGATGCAGTTCGAGTTCACCTTCAGTTTTGACAGGGAACAAAGTCTGCCAAGGTGAAGCTAGATAGTTTTTACGTTGGATATAAACGATGGGGCCGCCGCGCTGCGCGAAGACGATGTTGCGGTGACCATAGGGCCACTTCTGCTCACGTTCATACGCATACATGCTGGTGAAGAATCCTGGTGCATAAAACACATCCACTAGCTTTTGATTCAGCCACCATTCATAGGGTGTGTAAATTTTGGCAATATCTGTGTGATCACTGGTGCCGAGTGTGTCCAGCTTACCCATGTCGATGGCGTAACGGAACTGTTCCTGCACGCAGCCGTCATTGGCGGTGATGCAGTTTGAGACATCGGTGTGGCGGTGATAATCCCCCCAATAGAGCTTGTAGGTCACACCATCATGAATCCAGGTGTGGCGATCCTCACGGGCACGCTCTGGAGTGACTGCGTTGATGTAAGCCGCAAAGGGCTCACGAGCCATCGCCGCAGGTGTCGGGGCCAAGGGAATATCCAATTCAGTAGCCACTTTAGCCAGATGAATCCCTGCGGTCAGCTGCAGTTTCGAGGTGCGTAAATCACTCGGCCAGGCAATCCATAAACTGCCATCTGCGCTAATGGCATGAGTCGTTTGACGGTCCTGTGAGTAAACGCTGTCTGGCAGTGCAAAAGGCTTCGTCCATTGCTTCGCCACTGCATCGTAGCGCATCAGGGCAATGCGCCAGCAATAGGCTTTGAAGTAACGTACCGTCATCCACGGCCTGCCTGCTGCATCCAGCATGAGATGAGGCAGGTTCACCGCAGCCACCTCATTGGGCTTTGGCTGATTGTTCTTTTTCTTGGCTTCCCCTTTCGCCGCGGCCTTCTTTTTTGCTTTGGAGTTATTGCCACGCGGGGAAGGTGCTGCTAGGGGTGTAGGGCCAGGGAGATTGGCAAACAAAGCATCCGGCGAAACCACCTCTTCGACCTTCCCAGTTTTGAAGTCCCAATAGGCGACGACTGTATCCTTTCGTCCATTCAGTCCCTGAGCACCTCCATGAGCCCGCATATCCAGACCCCACTGTTGATTGCCGCGCTCGCAGGCTAACCAGATGCCGATGCCATCTTTCGTACCCACAGCAGAGACACGGCCTTCATAGCGGTCTGTTGCAATCAGTGTCTTCGTCTCGCCGACTTTAAGATCAGCCTGAATGCGTGTGCCATAAACATTAAATTCATTGCCTCGGGATGAATCATAAAGCACCCAGGCACCCTTCTGAGCATCAAAGGCCACACAAGGCTCCCAGTCCCCAGCTGCATCATGAGTGACCTGAATCTCGTTAGACCACTCCTTTTTAGCCGGGTCGTAAACACGACAAAAGACATCCCCTTGCGCTCCGCGCATTCCCTGCCAGACGACCCACACCTTACCAGCAGTATCGCAAGCCGCTTTGGCAAAGACATTGCCGCCATTGACTGAACTGGCCAGCTTCATGATCTCCACCTTCCCATCACGGATCTGACCTGCGTGTAGATCCATGACATTTTGATCGTTCACCTGTGACCAGATGACGTGTAGCGTGCCCACACCATCACAGGCGATAGCCGGTTGATGGATGATCCCCGCCTGACCCAACGTAAGCACAGATTCAAGAGCGCCCGCTTTTTGCTGCGCCACCTGCAGCGTATCTTGTTTCCCATCCCACTGAACATAGGCGATCCATGGCTGACCTTTGGCATCGACGCATAAGGAAGGGAAGTCAGACTGTTGTTCTTTTTGACGAAGAACCTCAATCTTGGGCACTAGATTCTGGGCAGACAGCGCAGATGAAAAGAGAAGAAGACTCAGGTAGCGAAACATGGCGCTCTTAACAGCAAGAGAGTCCCTATCCTTTCAATAGAAACACATTAACCACAGACGCCTACACTGGCGTG
>JAIXOU010000140.1 GCA_027486585.1 Verrucomicrobiaceae bacterium
CCAGCGCCCGGCGATATAGCGCCTCAGCACCCTTGTAGTCGCCTTTGTCACTCAGCAGGTTCCCCAAGTTGTTCACGCTCGTCAGCGTGTCGGGGTGCTCCGCTCCCAAGGCTTTCTGTTGGCCATCCAGGGCTCGGCGATGCAGTGCCTCAGCACCCTCGTAGTCGCCTTTGGCCTTGAGAAGTACCCCCAAGTTGTTGACGCTCATAAGCGTGTCGGGATGCTCCGCTCCCAAGGATTTCTCTCGGCCCTCCAGCGCCCGGCGATAGAGCGCCTCAGCACCCTCGTAGTCGCCTTTGTCATTTAGCAGACACCCAAGATTGTTGACGCTAGCCAGCGTGTCGCGATGCTCCGCTCCCAAGGCTTTCTCGCGACCATCCAGCGCCCGGCGACATAGCGCCGCGGCACCCTCGTAGTCGCCTTTGTCACTCAGCAGGTTCCCCAAGTTGTTCACGCTGCCAAGCGTGTCGGAATGCACCGCTCCTAAGGCTTTCTCTTTGCCATCCAGCGCCTGGCGGTGCAAAACTTCCGTAAACGCGCCGTAATGGCCAGCGGAACTCAAAAATCCGCCCAGTTGGGATGCTCGCCTCGCCGCGTCCTCTTCGTCCAATCCTACCAGCCATGTCTCCCAGGCTCGCTTGTGCGCGGCTTCAATATCGGCTCCCGTCCAAAGCCAATAACCCAACAGTTCATACTCATCCTTGCCATAACTATGCTCAAACACCTCCTGATTCAACAGGCACTTGACCGATTCATTCTTTTCCTCGGCCTCCCGCCACTGCCAAGGCAATTCATCGGCCACTCGCTCATCCACTTCCCGTCCCGCAAACCACTCCGCCAGCCTTCTGTGCAGCTTGAGTTTCTTTTTGCCGGTCAGCCCGTAGCGATCTTCCACCGCCTTGCGCAGGTAGTCGTGCCCATATGTAATCTTGCCGCTGCTTTCATAGAGCGATTCATCCAGCGCGTTCTGCATTGCTGCCCATTTGGCTGGAGCGAGCTTCGCAATCGCCAGCAGTTCGTCTTGGTAAAGCCCTGCTCGGCTCGCCCAGATAGCTTCCATTGCCTGCTGCACGGCCTTCTTGCCGAGGTCTTTCTCGATGCGTGCCAGCACATGCTCAAAAACATCATCGACTGTCGGTGCTTCGCCTTCACCTTTGCTCGGCGGCAGTGACAGCAGCGTGCGCATTCGCTGCTCTAGTTCCTCGTGCACGCCGAATACCCGAAGCTCCTCCAGCACTGTGAGCAGGAAGAGCGGATTGCTGCTCAGCGTGTGGCTTTGCAGTGTCTTCATCTGTTTCGCCGTCAGTGCCTTGCGGTAGCGTCCGAGATATTCGCGGATAAATCTTTTTTGCTCGGTTTTGGTGAAGGGTTTCACCTTCAGCTCCTGCCAGGCCAAGCGACCCTTGGCGGCCTCCAAGATTTCGCCATGCAGGCTGGAGGTCACCAATTTCACCTTAAGTGGTAGAAAGCCCGGGAACCAACGCAGGTGTTTGCGGTCGGATACCTTGTCCAGTCCATCAAGCACAATGAGCAGCTCCCGATTGCTGCGCTGCGCCCAAGCACTGGCCAAGGCCAGCCACTGCGGTAAAAACTCCAACTGCTTCTCCGGATCGCTCTCGGGTTTGAACTCATCGCCCGTGAGCCGAGAGATCTCCCGCATCAGTCGCACCGCCATTCGCACTGGATCGGCCGCGTCCGATCCACTGCCCAAGTGATGAACGATCACGGCGGTCTTGGGGTGTTTGCGACTCCATTGGGCCACCCAGTTGGCGACCAACGCGCTCTTGCCTCCACCGGATTGTCCGGTGATGAGCACCGGTCGAAACGCTTTCGCTTTCATGGCCTCGTCCAGAGCTTTGAAGTAAGCTTCACCGCCTAGATACAATCGGCAGCGTGTCGCGGCGTAGGCTTCATGGACCATTCGCTCCCGCGTCAGCGCATCGGGCACCTGACTTTCTGGATAGGCCTCGTCGATGAGTTTCCACAGATCCTCTTTGACGCGCTCCGCCAACGCTTCGGGGCTGGGATAGTTTCCCAGCACGGGGAAACCGCTTTGGCGAATGCGCTCCTTGAGTTCATCGAGCTTCGCTTTTTCCTCACCGCCCTCGCTCAGGTAAGTTCCGCCCTTCTTCTTCGACCACTTGGAGTCGCGAAAGTAAAAGAACGCTCGCCCTGCCATCTTCGGGTTGTTGAGCACGCCGTGGAGGATTTCCAACTCGGTCACACTCTTACCGCCTCGGTGCTCCTCAAGCCAAGGCTGTTCTTGAACGATAGCCGGATCAAACTGTTCGGGAGCCGGCACCCATCCATAGCGTTCGCCAATGAACCCCATGAACCATGGACGTGAGCGATCCACCTCAGCCAGGCAAATCGGCAACACCTTGCCCTGCTGGGCTTCCTTTTCGGTGATGCCCCAGCGCAGATCCACGTCCACCAGTTCCACCTGCCGCTCGCGGCATTTGCGGCGCAACTCAGGGAAGACCTTGCGAACGAGCAAGTCACGTTCCTCGGCGAAGTCGCGGAAGGTGCTGCTCAGGAAGACGCGGATGGTGCGGGATTGGGTATGCATGGACAATTGGTGGCTACAGAGTGGCGATGAATTCTTTGATGGCCGCCAAGTCAGGATCTGCGACAGCTTGATCTTTTTTCTCAGGATACAAAAGCAGGAAATCAGCGATTAGCCGCTTTGCCTCCTTTGTGTTTCCTAAGAGGCACTCAAGGCATGCGATGTTGTAGCGCACTTCATGGACGCTGGGATGCTCCGCGCCCAGAACCTTCTCAGTGCCCTCCAGTACACGGCGGTAAAGTAATTCTGCTCCCGTGTAGTCGCCCTTTTTCATGAGCAGCTGTCCGAGGCCGCTTACGCTTCTAAGCGTATCGGGATGCTCCGCACCGAGAGCCTTTTCCCTCCCCTCCAATGCTCGGTGGTAAAACAACTCAGCCCCCTCGTATTCCCCCTTGTCGCTGAGCATGTTTCCCAGATTGTTGACACTCATCAGCGTATCAGGATGCTCCGCACCCAGGGCTTTCTCTTTGCCCTCAAGCGCCCTGCGATAGAGCACCTCAGCGCCCTTGTAGTCGCCTTGCTTACGGAGTAGGACCCCCAGATTGTTGAGGCTACCCAGCGTATCGGGATGCTCCGCGCCTAGGGCTTTCTCTTTGCCCTCCAGCGCACGGCGATAGAATACCTCCGCGCCCTCGTAGTCGCCTTGGTTATAGAGCACTAGCCCCAGATTGTTGACGCTCATCAGCGTATCGGGATGCTCCGCACCCAGGGCTTTCTGTTTGCCCTCAAGCGCCCTGCGATAGAGCATCTCAGCGCCCTTGTAGTCGCCTTGGTCGCTGAGCAGATTGCCCAAATTGTTGAGGCTGCCGAGCGTATTGGGATGCTCCGCACCCAGCGCCTTCTCCCTGCACTCAAGCGCCCGGCGATAGAGCACCTCCGCGCCCTTATAGTCGCCTTGCTTGCAGAGTAGGATTCCCAAATTGTTGAGGCTACCCAGCGTATCGGGATGCTCCGCGCCTAGGACTTTCTCTTTGCCCTCCAGCGCACGGCGATAGAGCACCTCCGCGCCCTTGTAGTCGCCTTGGTTATAGAGCACTAGCCCCAGATTGTTGACGCTCATCAGCGTATCGGGATGCTCCGCACCCAGGGCTTTCTCTTTGCCCTCCAGCGCGCGGCGAAAGAGCACCTCCGCGTCCTTGTAGTCGCCTTGGTAGCTGAGCAGGATCCCCAGATTGTTGACGCTCATCAGCGTATCGGGATGCACCGCGCCCAGGACCTTCTCTTTGCCCTCCAGCGCACGGCGATGGAGCACCTCAGCTCTTTCGTAGTCGCCTTGGTTGCTAAGCAGTAGCCCCAGATTGTTGACGCTTATCAGCGTATCAGGATGCTCCGCGCCCAGGGCTTTCTCTTTGCCCTCCAGCGCCCTGCGATAGAGCATCTCAGCGCCCTTGTAGTCGCCTTGGTCGCTGAGCAGGACCGCCAAATTATTGACGCTACCCAGCGTATCAAGATGCTTCGCACCAAGAGCTTTCTCATAGCCATCCAACGCCTGGCGATACAGAGCTTTCGTAAACGCGCCGTAATGACCAGCGGCACTCAAAAATCCACCGAGTTGAGATGCGCGCTTCGCCGCGTCCTCTTCATCCAATCCTTCCAGCCATGTTTCCCAGGCTAGCTTGTGCGCGGCTTCAATATCGGCTCCCGTCCATAGCCAATAACCCAACAGTTCATACTCGTCCTTGCTGTAGCCCTGGTCAAAAGCCTCTTGGGTGAGCAGACACTTAACCAGCTCATTTTTGTCTTCGGCCTCCCGCCACTGCCAGGGCAACTCCGCCGCCACGCGCACATCTATCTGCCACTGCGCAAACCACTCCGCCAGCCGGCGGTGCAGCCTGAGCTTTCTTTTTCCCGTCAGCCCATAGCGGTCCTCAATCGCCTTGCGCAGGTAGTCGTGACCAAAGCTGACCTTCCCACTGCTCTCATACAATGATTCATCCAACGCGTTTTGCATCGCTGCCCACTTGGCTGGTGACAGCTTCGCAATCGCCAGCAGTTCGTCTTGGTAAAGCCCTGCTCGGCTCGCCCAGATGGCTTCCATCGCCTGCCGCACGGCCTTCTTGCCGAGGTCTTTCTCGATGCGTGCCAGCACATGCTGAAAAACGTCATCGACTGTCGGCACTTCGCTTTGACCCTTGCTCAGCGACGGTGAGAGCAGCGTGCGCATTCGTTGCTCGAGTTCCTCATGCACGCCGAAAACTCGCAGCTCCTCCAGCACTGTGAGCAGGAACAGTGGATTGGCACTTAGCGCGTGACTCTGCAGCGTCTTCATCTGCTTTGCCGTCAGTGCCTTGCGGTAGCGTCCAAGGTATTCGCTGATAAAGCTTTTCTGCTCGACCTTGGTGAAAGGTTTGATCTTCAGCTCCTTCCAGTCCAAGCGCCCCTTGGCGGCTTCCAAGATCTCACCCTGCAGGCAGGCGGCCACCAGTTTCACCTTGGGCGGCAAGAACGCCGGGAACCAACGCAGGTACTTGCGGTCAGATACCTTGTCCAGTCCATCGAGCACGATGAGCAGATCGCGCTTGCTGCGCTGCGCCCAAGCACTGGCCAGGGCCAGCCACTGAGGCAACAACTCCAACTGCTTCTCCGGATCGCTCTCCGGCTTGAACTCATCGCCAGTGAGCCTAGCTATCTCTCGCATCAGACGAACCGCCATCCGCACTGGATCGGCAGCATCCGAGCCGCTGCCCAAGTGGTGCATGATCACCGCGGTCTTCGAATGCTTGGGGCTCCAGCGTTTCACCCAGTTGGCCAGCAGCGCGCTCTTTCCTCCACCGGATTGTCCAGTGATCAGAACCGGCCGGAATGACTTCGCCTTCATGGCCTCGTCCAAAGCTTTGAAGTAAGCTTCGCTGCCTAGATACAATCGGCAGCGCGTGGCGGCGTAAGCTTCATGGGCCATGCGCTCTCGCGTCAGCGAATCGGGCACTTCGCTTTCGGGGTAAGCCTCGTCGATGAGCTTCCACAGGTCCTCTTTGACACGCTCCGCCAGCGCTTCGGGGCTGGGATAGTTTTCCTGCACCGGGAAACCACTTTGACGAATGCGATCCTTGAGTTCCTCGAGCTTAGTCTTTTCCTCACTGCCCTCGCTCAGGTAAGATCCGCCCTTCTTTTTCGACCACTTCGAGTCGCGGAAGTAAAAGAACGCGAGCCCTGCCATCTTCGGGTTGTTGAGCACGCCATGAAGGATTTCCAGTTCCGTCACGCTCTTGCCGCCTCGGTGCTCCTCAAGCCAAGGCTGTTCT
Source organism: Verrucomicrobiaceae bacterium (assembly GCA_027486585.1). Classification (GTDB taxonomy): domain Bacteria; phylum Verrucomicrobiota; class Verrucomicrobiia; order Verrucomicrobiales; family Verrucomicrobiaceae; genus Prosthecobacter. Next base: position 5,809 of record JAIXOU010000140.1, read on the forward strand.
TGAACGATAGCCGGATCAAACTGTTCAGGAGCCGGCACCCAGCCATAGCGCTCGCCAATGAACCCCATGAACCACGGACGTGAGCGGTCCACCTCA
>JAIXOU010000031.1 GCA_027486585.1 Verrucomicrobiaceae bacterium
ACTGGGGAAGTTGTTTTTATGGACTGGCGGGTGCCTGGCGGCACGTCGGAGATCGCCATGATGTTGAAGTCAGAGTTCATCGCCGCGTTTCAGCATCACTGGACTCAGGTTCTGAAACGACCCTGGACGGCTGAGGTGGCGCAGTCCTGCTTGAATCCGAAAGCAGCCGTCACGGACCAGGCTCGGGCCACGTTTTTGAGATCGCCGATTGGCATCGGGGTGGATGTGTTTTTTGGCGGTGGCGGGTTTGATTTCCAGATTCAAGCCGATGTGGGCACGCTGGTGGCGGAAGCCAAAGTCGGCACGGGACTCAAGGAGATACGACGTCGCCACCCTGACTGGTTTTCAGAGGCTGTGATTCCTGAAAAGATGAGTGGTGAACCTTATCGGGACGCGCAGGACCGCTGGTGTGGGGCCTGCCTTTCCAGCTTTGGGATTGTCTTCAATCGGGATGTGCTGCGGCGATTAGGCATCGAGAAAGATCCCGCTCACTGGCAGGATCTGGCTGATCCTAGGCTGCAAGGCATGGTGGCTCTGGCGGATCCCGGCCGCAGTAGCTCGGCCACGAAGGCTTTTGAAATGCTCATCCAGCAGCAGATGCAGGAAAAGATCGCTCAACTGACGGCAAATCCTGGCCATTTAAAGCCAGAGCAAGTCCAAGCCGCTGGTGTCGAGCAAGGCTGGATCGAAGGCCTGAAACTCATCCAGCGTATCAGTGCTAATTCCCGATACTACAGTGATACTTCCACCAAGATCGTGCTGGATGTGATGCGTGGAGATGCGGCCATGGGCATGTGCATTGATTTTTATGGTCGCTCCACTGAGGAATCGCTACGGCAGGCGGATGGCAGCTCGCGGGTCGGCTTCATCATGCCGGTGGGTGGCACCTCCATCAGTGTGGATCCTATCGCCATGCTGCGTGGGGCACCGGATCCTGAATTGGCCACCGCCTTCATGGAGTATGTGCTCAGTGAAGAAGGGCAGGGGCTCTGGGGCTATCGGGTCGGTGTCAAAGGAGGTCCTGAAAAGACGGCCCTGCGTCGCTTGCCGGTCCGGCGTGATTTTTACACTGCTGACAAAACCGCTCTGATGAGCGATGGCGCTGAGATGCCTTATCAAAAAGCGCAGGCCTTTACCTATCATCCTGAATGGACGGGGCCAGCCTTCAGTGCCATCCGGTTTCTCGTGCGGGTGCTCTGTGTGGATTCGCATGAGGAACAGCGGAAAGCCTGGGGTAGTCTAGAACAGGTCGGATTCACCCCTCATGCGACGGAGGTTTTTCACGATCTGAACCGGGTCAGCTATGAGGCCACCTTGGGCGAGATCAGCCGCGTCGTTCGTTCTCGGGATAAGGTGGCCGAGACTCGACTCGCCCGACAGCTCGGCGATGCGTTTCGGGGCAATTATATTTTAGCCTCAAAACTTGCGCGTCAGGGTAAATGACGAAAACTTCATGGAATACTCACCGCTTTCTCTCCTCTATTAAGTAGTCTTTCCTCGCCATCATGCTTCTCCGTCTAGCCCTACTCATTCTTGTTTTTTCTGGTGTTGCCTGCCGCAGCACTCAGCGACTCGTGAAGGCTTTCCCGGCAGAGCCGACAGACTTTTTGCAGCACGGGAAAGAATTGAAAAAGACCAAGGCTGCTGACTCGCCCTTCCTTCTGGACTGGACCAATGCTGACACCAAGGCTTGGGCAAAGGCAGCGGAAAGGAAGACAATTCACATCGCCCCAGTGGCCTTGCAAAATTTGCGCCCCATGACTCGGACCCTGTCCAAGGTGGAAGTCAGTGAAAAAGAGCGACAAAAGAAGGTGCAAAAGCTGGCCTCTTACCTTGAGTCAGAATTAGCCAAAGCCTTTGAAAAAGCCCCCGAACCTCGGCGTCAAGTCGTGAAGGTTCCAGACAAGACCAGCCTCGTTTTAGAATTGGCCATTGTAGAACTCAACCCCAATCCCATTTCAGGAGGCCTCATGAGGAAGGGCATCAACATTCTCCTGTGGCCCGGAGCCGAAACCATGATGTCCCACAAGCTCAAAGGCAACATGGCCATCGAGGGACGACTGCGGGATGAGCGCAGTAAAACGACCCTCTATGAGTTTGCCGACGCTGAGCAGAACCGCTCTGGCATCATCCTGTATTACCACGATTACACCAATTTCAGCTACTTCCGCAAAGCCGTGCGTGAATGGGCCACCCAGATCGAGGCCGTCATCCGCACCCAAGGCAAATCAACCGTTCTTGATGGCCCCCCTGCGACGTTCATGCTCTGGTAAGGCCTCTTTGAGTCAGTTGGAAATCACAAACCCATGAAATACCTCCTGATCGTCGCCCTGATCTGCACTTCCGCGTTCGTCAGCCTGGCTCAACTGCCTGCCAAGGAACCCAAGAAAATCGGCACGACGGCTGATTTCCGCGACCTGCTGCTGACAAACAAATGGTCCTGGCGCAACGTGATCGCAGGTGTGCCCGACCGTGAATGCGTCTTCATGCCCGACGGAACGTTCCGACACCCCAACTTCACGGCCAGATTTACGATCAAGGACATCAAAACCGTTGAACTTAACCGCAGGAAGGACGGGAAGGCTGAACGAGCCGTGATGAACTTCCATCCTGATTACCTGAGCTTCGAGGTTCTCGACTTCGATAAGGCGCGAAGAATCACTGGAAAGCGGCTCCCGAAATAGCGACTCCGGCCATGTCTGTTTCACGAGATAACATAGAACGGTCACTGTTATCCTTGCTCGCACCTGACTTGCTTGCACAAGTCGGGCCGCTGCCATAAAGTTTCATCCAACTGACGAAAGTTTTTACCAGATGCCTACAATAGGAGACTCTTTTGCACGCCAATTACACCAGGAACATCTGAAGGCTCTGGGCTTTAAAAAGATAAGGAAGAATTTCAGCCGAGATCGCGGTCTATACGTTGAGCACTTCCAGATTCAAGGTAGCGCATGGAATGATGCTTCATCTCCGTGGGTGTTCTATCTTAACTGTGGGATCACATTCTCCGGACTGCCGATTCCGACCCATGCGTATATGGGAACCCACGCATCATGTCGAGCCTCACTATTCACTCGGCGAGCCAACGCACAAGATGAGGTGACACTCGCCACAATGACTGAGGTGGTTGACTACACATGCCAAGTCATTATTGACGTCTCTGCCTATTTCGATCAACGCCACAATGTTCTCCGTGAATGCTATCTGGATAAACGATATAAATATGCATTTCTGGATGATCCTGAATTGGACTTTAAGATAGGAGGTCTTCGACAGTAAACACAAAGGCGAATACATTAACGGGTGCATCGCTGTATGGGACGAGCCAGCAAATGCCTGTAGCACATGAGATGGAATTCTACTTTGCCACGAAGTGCGCAAAGGCATGGGCACTTTAGCCTAAATCCATTTTTCGATTACCAGATTTCGCGTTTTCTGAATCAAGGCGTTACGAGAAAATAGCAGTGCGCTGAAAAGGTGAAGGATGTCATGGTCACAGGTGGTTGTCTTTTAGGCCCTTAATCTTTGAACTCGAAACTTGAAACTCGGATTAAGGTTTAGACAAACTTGCAGCCAGCCCCTGAAAATCGGGGCAGTCGTGTCGCTGGTTGACACAAAGAGTCTGGACATTATCATGTCCAACATGACTGCGATTAGTTACACCGCTGCGAGAGAAAACTTGGCCTCCACGATGGATAGAGTCTGCGCGGATCATGCGCCTATCATCATCACAAGGAACCGTGATCAGTCTGTTGTCATGATGTCGCTTGATGATTATGAGGCTCTTGAGGAGACAGCTTACCTTAGCAGGAACCCAGTGAACGCTAAGAGACTGCTTGATGCCATTCAGCAATTGGAAGCTGGGCGTGGACTCAAGAAAGACATCGACTTAGAGTCATGAACCTCGTTTTCGCTTCGCAGGCCTGGGAAGACTACCTTTATTGGCAGGCTACCGATAAGAAGATGGTTAGGCGCATCAATGAGCTTCTAAAAGATACCATCAGAAGCCCTTTTGAAGGAATCGGAAAGCCTGAGCCATTGAAGCACGCCTTTGCCGGTTACTGGTCACGCAGAATTGATTCAGAGCATCGCTTGGTCTATCGCATGACAGACCAAGGCCTCCTGATCGCTCAATTGCGACTCCATTATTGAAGTCTAGGGTTCATTCTATTCTATTTAAATTGGTGAAATTTGAGGCGGACATGGCTGCGAGGCACGAGCCAGCCAATGCCTCACGCACAGGCAATTGAACCCCGCCTTGCCACGACAATAGGCATCCCAAAAGCAAAGCCATCCAGACATTTATGCGCTCCGAGACTCGCTATGACCAGCGGACACTGACATTTGGATGTAACGAGAGTCGAAGGAAATGTGCCCACACCCATCACGGTACATCCACAAACCCGCAGGGAATGTGGCCACACCCATCACGGTACGTCCACAAAACCGCAGGGAATGTGGGCACACCTATCTTGGTACGTCCACAAAACCGTAGGGAATGTGGGCAAACCTATCTTGGTAAGTCCACGAAACCGCAGGGAATGTGGACACATCCATCACGGTACGTCCACAAAACCGCAGGGAACGTGGGCACACCTATCTTGGTACGTCCACAAAACCGCAGGGAATGTGGGCACACCTATCTTGGTACGTCCAAATCCGAGCTCGGATTTGGGCACTCCCATCTCGGATTTGAGAATGCAAGCAGGTTTTGGGCCTTTCTTGAGACTGGATCACCCTTATTGAGAAAGAACGAAGAACCAGCCACTTCATCTTCGATCCTCCATCTCTCCATTTCTCCGTCCTTCCTCCCTTCCTAACCTCTGCCCTTGCCATCCATAGCGCTCTCCGCTTAGATATGGTAATTACCCCATGATCAGCAAAGCATTCCACGCTTTCGTCTTGGTCTTTAATTTTCAGCCTTTTTGCATTTTAGCCAATTCCTAATGGACCAAGCCCAACTCAACTGGATCACCAACTTCATCTGGAACATCGCCGACGACTGCCTGCGCGATGTCTTTGTTCGGGGAAAATACCGGGATGTGATCCTGCCGATGACCGTCCTCCGCCGCCTCGATGCGGTGCTGGAGCCGACCAAGGACGACGTCATGGAAATGAAGGCCGCTTTGGACAAGGAAAAAGTCACCAATCAGGACGACGCCCTCCGTGCAGCTTCCGGTCAGGCCTTTTATAACACCTCGCCCTTCCTTCTGCGTGACCTGAAGTCCCGCAAGACCCAGCAGACACTCAAGGACGACTTCATCGCCTACCTCGACGGCTTCTCGCCGAACGTGCAGGACATCATCAAGAACTTCGAGTTTCGGAACCAGATCGGTAAGCTGGTGGAGTCCGATGGCCTCGGTCAGCTCATCGAGAAGTTCCTCACCAAGGACATCAACCTCAGCCCGTATCCCGTCGGCGAGCTGCCGGGGCTGGACAATCACAGCATGGGCACCGTCTTCGAGGACCTCGTGCGCATGTTCAATGAGGACAACAACGAGGAAGCCGGGCAGCACTGGACACCCCGCGATGCCGTGAAGCTCATGGCCAGCCTCATGTTCCTTCCCGTGGCGGACAAGATCGAGTCCGGCACCTACCTGCTCTACGACTGCGCCTGCGGCACCGGCGGCATGTTGACCGTCGCCGAGGAGACGCTCCAGCAGATCGCCACCGCGCATGGGAAGCAGGTCGCCACCCACCTTTATGGGCAGGAGATCAATGCCGAGACCTACGCCATCTGCAAAGCCGACCTCCTGCTCAAAGGTGATGGCGACGCAGCGGACAACATCGTCGGCGGCCCGGCCTTCTCCACTTTGTCGAACGATGCCTTCCGCTCCCGCAGCTTCGACTTCATGCTCGCCAATCCGCCCTACGGCAAAAGCTGGAAGAGCGACCTGGAGCGCATGAGCGGCGAGGGTGGCAAAAAGGATGTCAAAGACCCGCGCTTCGTCATCGAGCATGACGGCGATCCCGAGTTCTCCCTCATCACCCGCAGTAGCGATGGGCAGATGCTCTTCCTGGCGAACATGCTCAGCAAGATGAAGCATGACACGCCGCTCGGCAGCCGCATCGCGGAGATTCACAATGGCTCCTCCCTCTTCACTGGCGATGCCGGGCAGGGCGAGAGCAACATCCGCCGCTGGGTGATCGAAAACGACTGGCTGGAGGCCATCGTCGCCCTGCCGCTGAACATGTTTTATAACACCGGCATCGCCACCTACGTCTGGGTGCTCACGAACCGGAAGGCCGAGCACCGGAAGGGCAAGGTCCAGCTCATCGACGCCACCACCTGGTTCCGCCCCCTGCGGAAGAACATGGGCAAAAAGAACTGCGAACTTGCCCCCGAGGACATCCAGCGCATCTGCGATGCCTTCCTGAAGTTCGAGGAGACGCCGCAGTCGAAAATCTTCCCCAATGCCGCCTTCGGTTACTGGAAAGTGAAGGTCGAGCGCCCGCTCCGGCTCCACAGCCAGCTCACCCGCGCCCGCATCGAGCCCCTGCGCTACGCCAGCGGCGATGAGGACATCCGCGCCGCCCTCTATGCCGAGCTGGGCGAGGCCCTCTTCACCGATCCCGCCTCCGTCCGCACCCCGTTGGAAAAGCTCGTCAACGACTGGGGCAAGACTGACAGCGAAGGCGAGGAGGACGAAGAAAGCGAAGCGGACGCGCCGAAGAAATCCCTCCCCGATTCCAAAAAGAAGAAGCTCCTCAGCGAACTCACTTGGAAGCGGGATGCCGCCCTGCTGGCCACCGCCATGAAACTCCGTGAATCCCTCGGCGAAGGACTTTACGAGGACCACAACGTCTTCTTGGAGAAGGTCGAGGCCACACTCAAGCAGCTAGACCTCAAACCCAGCGCCTCCGACCTCAAAACCATCCTTGCAGCCGTCAGTTGGCGCGTCGAGGACGCCCCGCCCGTCATCAAGAAAGCCCACAAGCCCGGCAAGGCCAAAGCCGACCCACTGCACGGTCTCTATGAGACGAAGGTGGATGGCAAAACCTGCGTCGTCGAATACGAACCCGATAGCGAACTCCGCGACTACGAGCAAATCCCCTTGCTTGAGGAGGGAGGTATTGAGGCATTCATCCGCCGCGAAGTCCTGCCCTACACGCCTGATGCGTGGCTCGTCGAGGCCGACACCAAGATCGGCTACGAAGTCAGCTTCACCCGCCACTTCTACCAACCGCCTCAGCTTCGCACGCTGGCCCAGATCAGCGCAGACATCCTCGCCTTGGAGGAGGAGACCGAAGGCCTGCTTCACGAAATCACCAAAGGAGCCATCGCTTAGTCATGTCCACCCAACGCTACTCAGTCACCCCGCAGCCCATTGATGTCCTTCTGGCTTGGGTAAAGTCCGGCGAGATCGCCATTCCTGAGATCCAGCGCCCGTTTGTTTGGGAGCCTACCAAGGTGCGCAATCTTCTCGACTCCCTCTACGCGGGCTTTCCTGTCGGCTACCTCATCGCTTGGCGGAATCCCACGGTGAAACTCAAGGACGGCACCCTTTCCGCCGGGAAGCGCATCCTCATTGATGGCCAGCAGCGCGTCACTGCTCTCATGGCGGGTCTGCTGGGCCGGGAGGTGCTCACCAAGGACTATGAAACCGTCCGCATTCGCATCGCCTTCCATCCTTTGGCGGAGAAATTTGAAGTCAGCAATCCCGCCATCGCTAAGGATGTTGCTTGGCTTCCTGATGTGGCCTCCGTGTTCTCGCCAGACGCCGACTTGATCGAACTGACCGAAGATTACATCGTCAAGAACCCGAGCGCTGACCGCAAACAAGTTGGCAAGGTGCTGCAGAAGCTCGGCAAGATTGTGAACAATCATATTGGCATCATTGAACTTGCTGAAGACCTAGACATTGAAACGGTGACCGAGATTTTCATCCGCGTGAACTCGGCTGGAACAGCCCTCAGTCAGGCGGATTTCGCCATGTCAAAGATCGCTGCCAATGAAAGCTACGGCGGCAACCTCCTGCGCAAAGCCATCGATTACTTCTGTCACTTGGCCATCGCCCCCGAGTTTCATTCGAAGATAAAGAACGGCGACAAAGCCTTTGCCGAATCCGAGTTCTTCCCCAAGCTCTCTTGGCTCAAGGATGTCAACGATGACCTCTACGACCCCGCCTACACCGACATGCTGCGGGTCGCCTTCACCTCGGAGTTCAAACGCGGACGTCTGCAGGACCTCGTCGCTTTGCTTTCTGGGAGAAACTTCGAGACCAAGCAATACGAGGCTGCCATTGCCGAGGAGTCCTTTGCCCGGCTGAAGACTGGCATCCTCAACTTCATGAACAAGACGCATTACGACCGTTTTATCATGATCCTACGCTCCGCCGGTTTCATCGACAGCAGTCTTATCGGTGGTCAGAACGGGGTCAACTTTGCCTACATCGTCTATCTGCGCGGACGGGCCGAGGAAGTGCCTGCTGCCGATCTCGAGCGCCTCGTGCGCCGTTGGTATGTCATGTCCGTTATTACGGGACGTTATTCTGGCAATCCGGAAACCGCTTTCGATCAGGATATTCGGCAAATCGGTGCCAATGGCCTACTCCCCCACACCACCGCCGTCATTGAGGCCACGATGGGCGAGGGGTTCTGGAACGGACTGCTGCCGCAGCAGATGGACACTTCCTCTGCCAGCAGCCCTTACTTCCATTGCTATCGCGCCGCCCAAGTCTGTCTGGGAGACAAAGGTTTCCTCTCCCGAGATATCACCGTGCGCGACCTGCTGCTCAACCGCAGCGATGTTCACCATCTCTATCCCAAGAACCACCTGAAGACGAAGCACAACCTATCCAAGGGACGCTACAACCAGATTGCCAACTTTGTTATCGCCCAGAGTGAGATCAACATCGCCATCGGCGATAAGGACCCGCAGGTCTATTTCGGCGAATTGGCGCAGCAATGCGCCGGCGGTGCCAAGAAATACGGCGGCATCACCGACCGCGCCGAAATGGCCGCCAACCTCCGCGCCAACTGCTTGCCGGAAACCTTGCTGGATGGGGTGATTCCCGACTACGAAAACTTCCTCCGCGACCGCCGCCAGCTGATGGCTCAGAAAATCAAAACCTGGTTCCTAACACTGTGAAAACTCCTGCGACCATTCTTCAGACCATGAAAGGAGCCCCGGCATGATCGAGGGACTCAAGCCGTATGCGGAATACAAGGAGTCGGGGCAAGAATGGCTCGGCAGAGTTCCGGCGCATTGGGATGTCCGCCGCACCAAACTAATCCTTCGCGAAGTCGATTCGAGATCGACCACCGGCAAGGAGCAGTTGCTGCGCGTGTCGCAATACACGGGTGTGACTCAGCGAAAGGCTGCTGACGGTTCGGATGCTCCAGACACACGGGCCGCTTCATTGGTCGGCTACAAGCGCGTGTCGGTGAATGACCTCGTCATCAATATCATGCTCGCTTGGAACGGCAGCATGGGTGTTTCGCGGTTCGATGGCATCGCCAGTCCGGCCTATTGCGTTTACCGCTTAAACAAGGGCGCACAGCCTTGGTATTTCCATCAGCTTTTCCGGCTTCCTCTCTACAAGGGGCGCATCAAGGCCGTATCTACTGGCGTCATTGAAAGCCGTCTCCGTCTTTATTCGGATGACCTTGGGCGCATCGAAGCAATTCTCCCTCCGCCCGACGAACAAGCGGCCATCGTGCGGTTTCTGGACCACGCGAACCGGAAGATCGACGGCTTCATCCGCGCCAAGCGGAAGCTGATTGGGCTGCTGAACGAGCAGAAGCAGGCCATCATCCAGACCGCCATCTCCAAAGTCTCGCCTCCAGACTGTAAGACGATGCCGGTGCGGGCAGTGCTGCGGCCTGTCAAACGAATGGGACACCCAACTAAGACGCTGCTGTCCCTGTTCCGAGACTATGGCGTCATCCCGAAGGATTCACGCGAGAACAAGAATGTGGATGTGCGCGACCTCGCCCTTTGTCAGCTCGTTAAGCCTGGTGACGTGGTCATGAACAAGATGAAGGCTTGGCAGGGCTCAATCGCGGTCAGCAGCCTTGAAGGGATTGTGAGTCCTGACTACATGGTGTTGGAGTTTAAGATCAAACCAATCGTGGAGGACTTCTTCCACTACGCGCTTCGTTCGCCCAGTATGGTCGCGAACTATCGAAAGCAGGCCTACGGCGTCAGGCCCGGCCAATGGCGGCTGATGTATCCCGATTTTTGTCGCCTGAGATTGCCGGTGCCCTCCATCGAAGAGCAGCAGTCAATCGTGGATCACATCAAAAGCGAAACCGCCGCCCTCACCACCGCCATCGCCCGCACGGAGCGAGAAATCACCCTGATGCAGGAATACCGGACGCGCCTGACCGCCGACCTGGTGACGGGCAAGTTGGACGTGCGCGAAGCCGCCGCCAAGCTGCCCGAGCCCCCCACCGAACCCGCCGCTGAGGAGGAGATGGAAGAGCTGCTGGAGGAACCTGAACCGGAGGATGAAAGATGAAGAGTCGTCAAACTTCCCAAAATGGGAAGTTTTACTTGCCTTTAATCTAACCTTAGGGAACTATGCATATCATCAGTCGCAAGCCACTGCGCGAGTTCTCGGAGAAACACCCTCCGGCAAAGACACCACTGGACACCTGGTTCGCAGACGTTAGCCGGGCCGAGTGGTCTAGCTTTGCCGACATCAGGGCCGCCTACGGGAGCGCCGATGTGGTGGCTGGCAACCGGGTGATCTTTGACATCGGCGGGAACAAATACCGGTTGGTGGTGAAGGTGGCCTACAACTGCGGCAAGGTCTTTGTCCGCTTTGTGGGAACGCATGCTGAATACGACAAAATAGACGCCAAGACTATCTGAGAAAGGACACGACCATGAAACCCAAGATCATCCGAACCGATGCTGACTACGAGACCGCGCTGGCGCGGATCGACGTGCTCATGGATGGCGACCCCGAGCCGACCTCCGCTGCGGGTGAGGAACTGGAACTGCTGTGCCTGCTGGTGGGTAACTATGAGGCGGTCCACTACCCGATGGACATGCCGAGCCCACTGGAGGCGATCAAATTCCGCATGGAGCAGGCAGGCCTAAAAGCGAAGGATCTGATCCCTTACATCGGCAGCGCGTCCAAGGTATCTGAAGTGCTGGCAGGCAAGCGGGCACTGAGCCTGACGATGATGCGCAACCTGGTGAAACTGGGCATTCCCGCCGAGGTGCTGCTGCAAGTGGAGGGAGGCAAACTACCCTCTGACGCCGCTCTCCAGCAGGGCAAGCACTTTCCCGTGGCGGAGATGCTCAAGCGTGGGTGGTTCTCCAACTTCCAAGGGACGGTGGCGGAGGCGAAGAGCCAGCTCGAAGACCTGCTGAATACCTTTGTGGGCAAGCTGGGGCCAAATGCGCTGATGCCGGCCCTGAACCGCCAGCATGTGCGCAATGGCGGCAACCATGATGAGCACGCACTGACCGCCTGGCGGATCCGTGTGGCGACACTGGCGCTACGGGAGTCACTGCCTGCCTACAAGCCCGGCACGGTGAATGCCGACTTCCTCAAGGAACTGGCCCGTCTTAGCTATCTAGCCGAAGGCCCAAAGCTGGCGAAGGAGTTCCTCAACAAGAGCGGTATCCACCTCATCTTTGAGCGGCATCTACAAAAGACGCATTTGGACGGAGCGGCGCTCAAACTGCCAGACGGATCTCCTGTAGTGGCCCTAACGCTGAGGCATGATCGGCTGGACAACTTCTGGTTCACCCTGTTTCACGAACTGGCCCATGTGGCCCTGCACTTAGACAAGGACGGAGTGGAGGCCTTCTTTGATGACCTGACGGAAGGTGGTAAGAAGGACAAGTGCGAGAAAGAAGCAGACAAACTGGCCTCCGAGGCACTGATCCCCGAAGCCGAGTGGAAAGCGGCAAAACTCACCAAGAAGTCGCCCCCTACAGCGGTGCTGACCTTTGCCCAGGCCCTGCGCATCAGCCCAGCTATCCCAGCCGGACGCGTACGCTACGAATCGAAGAGCTATAACGTCTTTAAGCCGCTGATTGGCAGCGGCAAACTGCGCCCGATGTTTGGAATTTAAGGAAACTAAGCCATGAAAACGGACACCACCGAAAAAGGACTCGAAAGCCTGATCATGCGCTACATGACGGGGGTAGAGGGCTTAAATTCAGGGACGGCAGCCATCGCTGCATCTCCCAAGCCTTCTGATAAAGGCAACGGCTGGATCGCAGGGAGTGATGCCACTTATGACCGAGAGTTCGCGGTGGATACGGAGCAGCTCTTTTCCTTTCTGATCGCCACGCAGCCTGACGAATGGACGAAGCTGGGCATCGGTAACTATAAGGATAAAGAAGGCATGGCGCGGCAGAAGTTCCTCGCCCGCCTACAAGGAGAGATCACAAGGCGCGGGGTGATCGATGTGCTGCGAAATGGTATCAAGTACGGAGCTCTGAGCTTTGACCTATTTTATGGCAAGCCGTCGGCGGAGAACAAAAAGGCAGTGGAGCGCCACGCCAAGAATCGTTTCAGCATTACGCGGCAATTGCACTTCAGTCGGGAGAATAAGCGGTCGTTAGATCTGTGCGCCTTCATTAACGGGCTGCCGGTGATCACCTTTGAACTCAAGAATAGCCTCACTAAGCAGACGGTGGAGGATGCCATCGAGCAATACAAACGCGACCGCGACCCACGTGAGACGTTGTTTGAGTTTGGCCGCTGCATCGTTCACTTCGCTGTAGATGATAGTGAGGTGGCCATGTGTACCGCCCTCAAAGGCACAAAGGGAATGGCGAAGGATTCATGGTTTCTTCCCTTCAATCTTGGCTGGAACGATGGTGCAGGCAATCCGCCAAACCCCGATGGCATCAAGACCGATTACCTGTGGAAACAAATCCTCACCCCAGCGCGGCTCACGGAGATTCTGGAGAACTACGCGCAAGTGGTGAAGGAGATCCACCCGAAGACGGGCAAGAAGAAACAGGTGCAGATCTTCCCCCGCTATCATCAGCTCGATGTGGTGCGCATGATCCTAGCCGATGTCATGGAGCATGGGGCAGGCAAACGTTACCTCATTCAGCACAGCGCGGGCAGTGGGAAGTCGAACAGCATCGCATGGCTGGCACATCAATTGATCAGTCTGACCAAAGATGGGAAGGCGGTCTTTGATTCCGTCATCGTCATCACCGACCGGCGCATCCTCGACAAACAAATCCGCGAGACAATCAAAGGCTTTGCCCAAGTCGGAAGCGTGATCGGTGCGGTGAAAGAAGGAGCAGGCACCTCCAAGACTGAGCAGCTCACCAAGTATCTCAAGGACGGCAAGAAACTGATCATCTCCACGGTGCAGACCTTTCCTCATGTGCTCGACAGCATCGGGGATGAACATCGCAGCGGGAAGTTTGCCATCATCATCGACGAGGCCCACTCCAGCCAGAGCGGAAAGACTTCCTCTGCTGTCAGTCAGGCAGTGGCAGACAGCGAGGACGAGATCAATGACGCCCTAGACGAGCGTATCAAAAAGAAAAAGCTCGCCAAGAATGCCAGCTACTTTGCCTTCACCGCTACTCCGAAAAATAAGACGCTGGAGATGTTCGGCGTGCCGTATTCCGAAGCTGGCGAGGTGAAGCACCGCCCCTTCCACGGCTACACGATGAAGCAAGCTATCCAAGAAGGATTCATCCTCGACGTGCTGAAGAATTACACCCCGGTCGAGAGTTACTACCGCCTCGCCAAGACGGTGGAGGGTGATCCCGAGTATGACGTGAAGAAGGCCCGCAAGAAGCTGCGCGTCTATGTAGAGAGCCATAGCAAGGCTATCCGCGACAAGGCTGAGATCATGGTGGACCACTTCCTCGAACAGGTGATCGGCCAGAATAAGATCGGCGGCCAAGCGAGGGCGATGGTGGTGACCGGCAGCATCCAGAGGGCAATTGAATACTTCGTGGCCTTCACCGCCTACCTGACGGAGATCAAAAGCCAGTATAAGCCTATCGTGGCCTTCTCTGGTGAACCTGAATACAAAGGTGAGAAGGTGAGCGAATTGAAGCTCAATGGCTTCCCGAGCGGCGAGATCGCCGACCGGATTCAAGAAGATCCGTATCGGTTCCTCATCTGCGCCGACAAGTTTCAAACTGGCTACGACGAGCCGCTGCTGCACACAATGTATGTGGACAAAGCGCTCAGCGGCATCAAAGCCGTACAGACGCTTTCACGCCTGAACCGTGCGCACCCGAAGAAGCACGATGTCTTTGTGCTCGATTTCCAGAATGACACGAAACTCATTGAGGATTCGTTTGCTGACTACTACCGGACCACCATCCTCAGTAAAGAGACGGACCCAAACAATCTGCACACGCTGAAAGACGAACTGGACAAGTATCAAGTCTATTCGCCCGAGCAGATCGATGAGTTTGTTGAACTGTATTTGAGCGGGAAGATTGTGGACAAAATCCACCCAATCCTCGACGTGTGCCGAGATGTTTACATCAATGACCTCGACGAAGAAGGGCAGGTCGATTTTAAAGGCAAGGCCAAGGCCTTCACTCGCGCCTATGACTTCCTCGCGACCATCCTACCGTATGGCGTGAAGGACTGGGAAAAGCTCTCGATCTTCCTGAATTTCCTGATCAGCAAGCTGCCTGCCCCAAAGGAAGAAGACCTTGCCAAGGGAATCCTCGAAGCCATCGACATGGATAGCTATCGTGCCGAGAAGAAGGCGATGATCGCCATTGCACTGCCCGATCAGGATGCGGAGATCGAACCCGTCCCGACCTCGGGTGGTGGATTCAAAGTGGAGCCTGAGATGGATAAACTCTCCAACATCGTGAAGGCCTTCAATGACATGTATGGAGGTTTGTTTGCCGATGCAAAGCGCATGGAGAAGCGAATCATCGACGAGATTCCGAAGAAGGTGGCGGCTGATGTGAAGTACCAGAACGCGAAAAAGAACTCCGACCGGCAGAATGCCAAGATTGAACACGACAAAGCGCTTGGACGCGTCATCACCGCCCTCTTCAAAGATGACGCTCAGCTCTTCAAGCAATTCCAAGACAACGAATCCTTCCGCGGCTGGCTCACAGACACAGTCTTTGGCATGACCTATGAAGAGTAAGCTTGGGAGACAGGGCTCAGGCTGCAACTGGCTAACCAAAGACTCGCCATCATCTTCTAAACCGATGCGAGAGATGCTTTGTTGCAGGCGCTGAATGAGTCACCGCAGACTTCAACCAACACACGCTATCCACCCTTCACCGCCGCGTACTCCTTTGACAGGTCAATGCCCACGTCCGCGCTAGGCATGAACTGCTGGAAGGCGGCATACATGTAGCTGACGATTTTCATGCCACTGAAGGCACCGGGCAAGGCTTTTAAGCTGTGCCTCGGTGTCGGGTCTTTGAGTTCGAGGCCCTGTTGTCCGGCCATGGCGAGTTCCAGGGCGGCCTGCTTCAACTGCTCCGGGGTCATTTCGCTGTTCTTGGTTCCTGGTTCCTGGTTGCTGAGGACTGACAGAATTCGACAGCAGCGCTTGGAGGACCAAGCAGCCCTACCAATACCATCGGACGCGGCGCAGCGCGTCCCTACCTGCGGTGGGACCAAACAACGAACCAAGCACAACGAACCAAGAACCTCTGTTTGCTTACGACTGACCTTCCTCCTTCGCTCTTCGAGCTACGAAGGACACGTCCTTCACATTCCGGCTTTCTCAGCCGCCCGTGACGCCTTTTGTGAATAATCCCTGCCAAAGGCATAAAAAATTGGTGTCAAAAGTGCTATACTCGCTATTTCCTACTGCTCCCTCGACTCAACCGAAAATGAATACCCCTCAGACCTTCACCACCGGAAACGGATCCACTGGCCAATTTTTCTCTCTGCCTGAACTCGAAAAAGCCGGTGTCGGCAAAGTCTCACGACTGCCGGTTTCGATCCGAATCGTTCTGGAGTCTCTGCTGCGTAATTTGGATGGAAAGAAGGTCTTTGAGCAAGATGTCAAAAATCTGGCTAACTGGAATGCGAAGAACCCAGGCGACTACGAGATCCCGTTCACCGTTGCTCGTATTGTGCTTCAAGACTTCACCGGCGTGCCGCTTCTCGTCGATCTGGCTGCCATGCGCTCGAAAGTGAAGGAACTCGGTCAGAATCCGAAAATCGTGGAGCCGCTCGTGCCGGTCGATCTCGTGGTCGATCACAGCGTGCAGGTCGATTTCGCCGGCACTCAAGCGGCTTTGAATCAAAATCTGGCGCTGGAGTTTGAGCGTAACCGCGAGCGTTATGAGTTCCTCAAATGGGGTGAACAGGCCTTTGATACCTTTAAAGTCGTGCCTCCAGGCATCGGCATCGTGCATCAGGTGAACTTGGAATACCTGGCTAAAGGCGTGCTGGAAAAAGACGGTGTGTTTTATCCCGATACGCTCGTTGGCACGGATAGCCACACAACCATGATCAACGGCCTCGGCGTCGTGGCTTGGGGAGTCGGCGGGATCGAAGCTGAGGCGGGCATGCTCGGCCAACCCGTGACCTTCTTGGTTCCTGAAGTCGTCGGTGTTTATCTGACGGGCGCGCTGAAGGAAGGCGTGACGGCCACCGACTTGGCGCTGCATTGCACACAGATGCTGCGCAAGCACGGCGTCGTCGGTAAATTTGTCGAATTCTACGGCCCAGGCGCTGAAAGCCTGCCGCTGCCAGATCGCGCAACGATTGCCAACATGGCCCCTGAATACGGTGCCACGATGGGCTTCTTCCCGATCGACGAAGAGTGCGTGAACTACCTGCGTGGCACAGGCCGCAGCGAGGAACTCTGCGCCACTTACAAGAACTATTACACAGCTCAGGGGATGTTTGGCATTCCGAAAAAAGGTGAGGTGGAATACAGCAGTGAGCTGGCGCTGGACCTCGGCGACATTCAACCAAGCGTGGCTGGTCCTAAGCGTCCGCAGGATCGCATCACCGTGGCTGATCTGAAGACCAGCTGGAATGACATTTTGACCAAGCCAACCCCTGGTGGTTACGGCAAGACGCCTGAGCTGGGCTCCACCGAAGCTCCCGAAGTGCCATCCACACTCGATGGCGTCTCGGATGCCTCTGCCTTCTCCAAAATCCTGGGTGCGCAGGAAGGTGTCGTGACGGAAAGTAGCCACGAAGCTGCCTATCCGCTCTACGAAGTCACCGTGGACAGCAAGGCCGGTGAAAAAGACGTGATCACTCACGGTAGCGTTCTGATCGCTGCGATCACGAGCTGCACCAACACCAGCAATCCAAGCGTCATGCTTGCTGCAGGTCTGTTGGCCAAGAAAGCCAATGCACTCGGCCTGACCGTGAAGCCAGCGGTGAAAACCAGCCTTGGCCCAGGCAGCCGTGTCGTGACCGATTACCTGAACAAGACCAATCTCCAGGTCGAGCTTGATAAACTCGGTTTCCAAACTGTGGGTTATGGTTGCACCACTTGCATCGGTAACTCGGGTCCGTTGGATGCCGGGATTGAAGATGTAGTGAAGGCGGAAGACATCGTCGCCGCCAGCGTGCTTTCTGGAAATCGCAACTTTGAAGCCCGCGTGCATCAGAGCATCAAGGCGAACTTCCTCATGAGCCCGCCGCTCGTCGTCGCCTACGCCATCGCTGGCACGGTCGATATTGACCTGAGCAAAGATGAAATCGTCGCTGGTAGCGGCATCTTCCTGAAGGACATCTGGCCAAGCCTGCAAGAGATCCAAGACGCGCTTAAGGCTGCGCTGTCTCCGGACGTGTTCCGCGCACTCTACACGGATTTTGCCAGCCAAAATCCGAAGTGGAACGAGATCCCTGGTTCGACCGGACTGGTCTATGACTGGAACGAAAAGAGCACGTATATCCAGCATCCGCCCTTCTTTGAGGACTTCAGCATGGAGCCGCGCGACATCGTGGAAATCGTCGGTGCTCGTCCGCTCGGTATCTTTGGCGACAGCGTCACGACGGATCACATCAGCCCAGCCGGTGCCATCAAAAAGGCTAGCCCAGCAGGTCGATTCCTCGGTGACAACGGTGTGGCCCAGTCGGATTTCAACAGCTACGGCAGCCGTCGTGGCAATGACCGCATCATGACGCGTGGCACCTTTGCCAACGTTCGTATCAAGAACCTCATGCTCGGTGGTAAAGAAGGTGGCGACACCCTCCTGCAACCCGCTGGCACCGAGTTAAGCATCTACGATGCCGCTGAGGCCTACATGGCGGCTGGCACACCAAGCATCATCATTGGTGGTGAAGACTACGGCATGGGCAGCAGCCGCGACTGGGCCGCTAAAGGTACACGACTTCTCGGCGTCAAAGCCGTGGTCACCAAGTCCTTTGAGCGTATCCACCGCAGCAACCTCGTTGGCATGGGCGTTCTGCCTCTGAACTTCAAGGATAAAGCTGACTACGACAAAGTGAAGGATCTTGGTGATGCCACTTTTGACCTGCTTGGTCTGTCCAACGACTTCAAGCCTCAAGGCGAAGCCACCCTCCGCGTCCACAAGGCCGACGGCAGCAGCTTCGACATTCCGCTGGTTGTCCGCATCGACACCCCTGTCGAGATCGACTACTACCGCGCCGGTGGCATCCTGCCGTATGTGCTTGCCCAGATCCTTCGGGCGAACGCTTGAGTTGATTTTGTGATCAAAGTTACCATAAAATCTCCGGCTTTCTCTGAAGGCCGGAGATTTTTGATGTTTGGTGACTTCTCACAAACGCCTTACAACCCATTTACCGACGCCTGACACAGGCTTTCCAGAATGTGGCACTTTGTCAGTAGGTGAGGGAAGCGCGGCTTCCAACCGAAACTTTCAAATAGTGGGTTGTTCTTCTGGCTGTTGGCATCCTTCGAAAACTTCAGGGCGGACCGGGTGGTCCGCCCTGTTTGTTTTGGTGCAGGAAGGCGCTTGTTCAAAAGCCCAGATGTGAGTATCTCAGAATCATGACCTCGGGGCCTTCTTTTCCACAGCAGAGGTTTCGTCAGACGATGGAGGTGGTGGTGATTGTCTTGATGGCTCTGGGAATCGTAACTTTGAAGCTCGTGTGCATCAGAGCATCAAGGTTGATTTCCTCATGAGCCCGCTGCTCGTCGTCGCCTACGCCATCGCTGGCACGGTCGATATTGACTTGAGTCTTCCGCACGCGCTAGACGGATTTAGCCAGCCAAAATCCGAAGTGGAACGAGATTCTTGGTTTGACCGGACTGGTTCTCGCCTGGTTTGTCAGGAGGGTTACCGTAATTCTTTGAGATGACTCAAGAGATCGGCGACTTCTTGGGCGGTGAAGGATTGCAGGAGGCCTTCAGGCATGAGGGAGGTGGGGAGTGGGGTGAGGCTGAGGGTTTCTGCGCTGGGCAGAGTGATGGATTGGCCGGTGGCTAGCTTGAGGGTGGCTTCTTGTTTGGACTGGTTGAGCATGAATCCCACTTGCTGACTGCCATCCTTTAAACTGGCGGTGTAGGCGGCGTAACCAGGGGCGATGACTGTGGACGGATGCAGCAGGCTTTCGAGCAGCTGTTCTTTCGTCAATCGTGCGCCGACTTGAGAGAGGTCGGGACCAAAGTCGCGGCCAGTGCCGTTGACGATGTGGCAGGCTTGGCAGGCAGCCGCACGACCCGTGGGTGATAAAAGGGCGGCTCCGCGTTTGGCATCGCCAGTGAGGCTGAGGAGTTGCGGGACGTCTGGGGTGAGGCCGATGGTCTTGCGTCGCTGTTCGGGCGGGAGAAATCGCTCAAACAAGGGCGCGAGGTTTGGGTCGGCGGTGGTGAGGCTGCGGTTGAGTTGCTGCTGCTGATCGTGGGTGAAGTGGGATTGCTGAGAAAGCAGGGTTAATGCTTTTGGCACGGTGTCGATGGGAGCCTCTGGGGTAAGCTGAGCAGAGCTGATGTCTGCGGGTAGGGGATGCTTGACTGGCACTGCTGGTTGGCGTTTGCCGAGGTCTTCAATCCAGCTCCAGAGCAGTTCAAAGGCCTGTTGATCCACTTCCTGAGATCCGATGATGGGCATGCGTCCGGTGCCTGTTCGGCCAATGCGGGCGAGTAGGGCGCTGTGCGCAGGAACGCCAGGGGCGATGAGCCGTGCCTCGGAAATGCCCATGTCACCACGCAGGGGTTTTTCACCGAGCAACTCGGTTTCGATGAGTGGTAGATCGATGTTCACTTTCAGCGCGACGGAACCACCGCCGTTTTTACGATGGCAATGGGCGCAGTTGGCGTGCAGCCAGGAGCGGGCACGACTGTCGAGGTCGGTCTTGCTATCCTGACTGGAGACGAGGCGGGCCGTGCTGGTTTCAAAAAAGGTTTCATTGACCAAACCAAGCTGGAGAGCGGCTTCATGCGCTGATTGACCCCTGATGCGGCTGAGTTGCTGTGGCTGGAATCCGAGGGCGAAACCCGTCCACGGTGTATGGCAGCGGATGCATTCAGCACGGGCATGAAAGCGGTGCTGGATGGGATCTGCGGCCTTGACTTGAACTTGGGCTTCAGCGCCGTTGGCTGGGACCAGTTCGGCCTCTGTCTGGGCGTCGTTCCAGCGGTAACTGTAGCCGGTCCAGGTCTCGCCGTCGTTGTGCAGAATCTGGGTTTCGATGAGGCGAGCGCTGGCATCTGGCGTGGTGAGCGTTTTGACCAAGACCGCATCCTTTGGCCAAAGGACTTTTTCGCCGCCTTTGCTGCCATCTTTTTTGAGCCAGATGGAGGCCTCGATCTTGGTGTCTCCAGGCAGGGCAATGAAGCGCCGAGCTTTGAGGCGATCCTGCCACATGGGCTCGGCAACACTGAATTCATGGACACCTGCGGCAGGTTCTTGCGTGGTGATGTTTTTGAAGAGTCCGGTCTGACTGAGTTGGCGTGGGAATGGGGCCGTTTGCCCCATGGCTGGATTGCGCGTCAGGCGGTGAAGGGAGCTGGGCTTTCCCCAATGTGCATAAACAATCTCGCCATCCGCGAGTTGGCCAAACGTGACGATTTTATGTGGGGTATCGGCGATCTCTTCATGGCGGGTGATTTTGCCGCCGTCATGCCAGAGCGCCCAGATTTTGCCAGTCTCGTAGTCGCCATAGATGTAGGCTCCGTCCAGTTCAGGGAGAGCTTTGCCATGGTAAACGTAGCCTCCTGTGATGCTGGCAGCCTCGGTATGTGGGTGGGCGATGACGGGAGGGGTGATGGGGGCCAGTGGGCTGAGCTGTTCAGGCTTCACCGACTGGGTGGCCTCAGTCACGCTCCAGCCGTGGTTGCTGCCTTTTTCGACGAGATGGATCATCTCCCAGAGTTCCCAGCCGACGTCGCCACACCAGAGGCGGCCTTTAGCATCGAAGCTGATTTTCCAGGGATTGCGAAAGCCAAAGGCCCAGATCTCGGGACACACCTTCGGTTTACCCAGAAAGGGATTGTCAGCAGGGATGGCGTAGTTTTTACCGTCCTCGTGCTTATCGACATCAATGCGCAGGATGCAGCAGAGGAGGTCGCTGTTATCCTGTCCAGTATTGCGCGGATCCGGTGGAGAGGGCACCTCGGCATCACCGGTCGAAATGTAGAGCATGCCATCCGGTCCAAACTGGAGGTGTGCGCCATTGTGCCCGCCGGAGAGCCAGGTGAGCAGGCTCTCTTCACTGTTGGGATCGATCACCAGTGGGCTGATGGAGCTGAGTTTAAAACGTGAGAGCTTGGTGCCGTCATCCATCCCTGAACCGAGGGTGTAGGTGATGAAGACCTCTTTGTTTTCACGCCACTTCGGGTGAAAGGCGATGCCGTAGGCATGATCAAGCTGAGGGTGCTTGGCTTTGAGATCGATCACGAGATCTTTCGTGCTTGCTGACAGGTCTGTTGGCAGGCTCCAGATCTTTCCCGCGTTTTCGATGATCACGATTTGTTCCGCTAGTCCCAGGATTTCTAGGGCCTCGGTGAAGTTGTGCTGAGTCAGGATCGTCTGCGCGATGAAGGGTTTCGCTGGCTCGGGCGAGCCTTGAATTCTGGAGGTCGTCCAGGGCACGCGTGCTTCGACAGTGAAGGCCGTTAGAAGAAGAGGAAGTAGCCGTAACAACATAAATGCGTGGTTTTATCATCGCCGGTATGAATAGTCGCGCTCAAAAGCTGAAGGATGTTTCAATGCAGAACGTACTTTGCCATCATGCCCTCCGTTCTCGCCCTCTTTGCTCATCCTGACGATATTGAATTCGTAGCTGCTGGCACCCTGCTGCAGCTGCAAAAACGCGGCTGGGATGTGCATTACATGAATCTTTGTTCTGGCAATGGGGGCTCTGTCCAGATGGACGGCCCCACGACTGCACGGACTCGTTTAGCTGAGGCGGAAGAGGCTGCGAAGATCCTTGGCGCGACCTTTTATCCGCCGATCTGTGACGATTTAGAGCTGATCTACAGTGTGCCATTGCTGCGGCAGGTCGCCTCGGTGGTCCGGGCAGCAAAGGCGAGCATCGTGCTGACGCATTCGCCCTCAGATTACATGGAGGACCATCAAAATGCTTGTCGCTTAGCCTGCACGGCCGCGTTTGCGCACTGCATCCCGAATTTTGTCTGTGATCCTCAGCGTGAGGCTTACCTGCATGACGTGACGGTTTATCACGCCATGCCACACGGCCTTTGTGATCCTTTGCGGAAGCGTATCCACGCTGGGTCCTATGTGAATACGACGAGTGTGCACGAGCAAAAGCGTGCTGCTCTAGCCGCCCATGTCAGTCAGAAGCATTGGCTGGATGTCAGTCAGGGAATGGATTCCTATCTTATCAGCATGGACGAGGCCTCCAAGAGGGTCGGTGAGCTTTCCGGCAGTTTTGAGCATGCCGAGGGCTGGCGTAGGCATCTGCATTTGGGCTACAGTGGTCAAGCGATCGATCCACTGAAAGAGGCTCTGGATGAGGAATGTCTGATCCATGCAGACTACGAAGCTTGGCTGAAAGAATGACTCCATTTGAGTCGGCCAAAAACAGTGGCGGTGAGGGAGGGATTCGAACCCTCGGTAGCTGTTAAGGCTACGCATCTTTAGCAAAGATGTGCTTTCGACCACTCAGCCACCTCACCAAAACTGTGTCCGCACGCTGGTCGGGCGACGGGCCGCTATGTTTCCAGACACAAGGCGCGGCGTCAATGCAAAAGATGAAATGTTGATGCAGATTTTTCAGGAACGAACGACACCCCTGAATGAGAAAGGTCTCGGACTCATTCTGTCGCATTCTTCACTTCCAGATTCTGATCTCCCGCGTAGTTTGGTAGTTAACCCCTCTATGAATGGATTACCCAGCGACCGCCCAGGCACTCTCGAAAAAGCGCTAAAACTCAATTTAGCTCATCGTGTTTACGGTACCTTTGCCGAGATCGGGGCAGGGCAGGAGATCGCGAACTGGTTCTTCCGCGCTGGTGGTGCGTCTGGCACGGTGGCGAAGTCGATGTCGGCGTATGACATGACTTTCAGCGACGAGATCTACGGAAAAAGTGCCCGTTATGTTTCCCGGCAGCGCATGGTGGCGATGCTGGATCACGAGTATCAAATCGTTAACGAACGCCTCGCTGCCAAGCGCGGAGAAAACACCACCTTTTTTGCCCTGGCAAATACGGTCAGGGCGCGTGGATTCCGCGATACCAAGGAAGAATGTCATGGCTGGATGGGGCTGCGTTTCCAGACCGAACCGCAGGGGCCTTTTCATGACATCCAAATGCACGTACGTCTGCTGGATGTCACGAATCAGCGGCAATCCGAAGCTCTCGGTATTCTCGGCGTCAATCTGATCTATGGGGCCTTTCATCTGCGCGAAAATTTGCCGACCTTTCTGCGCAGTCTCATGGATGAGCTTTCCCGCCGGCGGGTGGAAATTGACATGATCGATTTCACCGGCCCATCCTTCTCTTCGCCCGTGTTTCAGGATCGCCTCGTAGCCCTGGAACTCGTGCGTAGTGATCTGGCGGATGCGGCGCTTTTTGGCGCGGATGGCGAGATTCTCCAGGCATCAGACGTGCTTTATAAAAAGTCGGTGTTCCTCAGTCGCGGTACTTTTGATCCGATCACGCGGTTGAATTTAGACATGCTGGATCAGGGTCGTAAAGCCTTTGCAGAAGACTTTGGCGTCGAGGCCGAAGGCCACATGGAGATCTGTGAGATCACCATGCATAACCTGCTCTGCATGGACGACTGTTCCGTCGAGTATGATAACTTCCTGGCGCGTGCCAGTGTGCTTCAGTCTCTGGGGAAAAATGTGCTCATCTCCAAGTATGCTGAGTTTCACCGCTTGAGTGCCTTTTTGGCCCGTCATACCCAGCAGCCGGTTGGCATCGTCCTGGGGCTGCCACTGTTTGAAGAGCTCTTCAATGAGCGCTGGTATACGGACTTGGAAGGCGGATTGCTGGAAGCCTTTGGTCGTCTGTTCCGCAACAAAGTCCGACTTTACGTTTATCCGGCAGGTGATCCAATGACTGGGAAAGTCCGCACAGCCGCTCAGGCCAGAGTCAGTGCGGATCAGCAGCACCTGCTCAATTACCTGCTGGACACCAGCAGTGTGCACATCATCAAAGATGGATTGGAAGACTGTCTCTTTCACTCCAGTGCCAGCGTAAGAAAGATGATCCTGGATGGTGATGAGCGCTGGAAGACACTGGTGCCTGAGCTTGTCCTGAATCAAGGCCCCTGGGCACAATTGAAGTAACTTATAGACCACATGCGAATCGAACTAGTCAATACGGGCGACGAACTCCTGCTCGGTGATACCATCAACACCAACGCCGCTTGGCTCGGCCAACAGATTGCCGCTCTTGGACTCATGGTGTCGCGTCACCTCGTCGTATCAGACGGAGCTGTCATCAAAGAGGCCATGGCTGAGGCTGCCTCACGCTCAGACGTAGTGCTTGTCTCAGGTGGTCTCGGGCCGACCAGCGACGATCTCACTCGCGAGTCCATTGCCGAGCTGTTGGGCCTGCCCATGGAGCTCAACGAAGGCATCAAATCCCACCTGGAAGCTTTTTTTGCCAAGCGGAACCGCAGCATGTCAGCTTCCAATCTCAAGCAGGCCATGGTGCCACGCGGAGCTATCGTGATGGACAATCCATTCGGCACAGCCCCGGGGCTCTATTTCCCAGCCGAGCTAAGCCATAGCCGGGGTTGGGACACGCATTTCTTTCTGCTTCCCGGCCCACCGCGTGAGTTGAAGCCCATGATGGAAACGCTCGTGGAGCCACGTCTCCGTGCCATGCTGCCAGACGGTGCAGATCGTCGTGTGCTGTATCTTAAAATCACCGGTGTAGGCGAGTCTGACATCGTCGAAAAAGTCGAAAAGAAGCTCGAAGCCATCTCTGGCCTGACGCTAGGCTACTGCATCCGTAATGGCGATGTGGATGTCCGCCTTTCTGGTGCTGCTGAGCCCGTCGATATCGGCGCTGCCATCGTGCGCGAGCACCTCGGCACCTGCATTGTTTCAGAGGATCGACGGATCATCGAAGAGGTGCTCGTCCAGACTCTGCTGGAGCGTGGCGAGACACTTTCCACTGCCGAGTCCTGCACGGGCGGTTACATGGCCAGCCGTATCACGGACGTCAGCGGATCATCGCGCGTTTTTGGGCATGGCTTTGTCACCTATGCCAATGAGGCCAAGCAAAAACATCTCGGTGTCTCTGCGGAACTCTTAGCAGAACATGGAGCCGTCAGTGAGCCCGTCGCTAAAGCCATGGCTGAAGGCGCGCTAGCCACTTCAGGGGCTGATCACGCCTTAGCTTTAACGGGTGTTGCTGGTCCCACGGGTGGCTCAGACGAAAAGCCGGTTGGAACGGTCTTCATTAGTCTAGCCTCCAAAACCGCAGCCACGATCGTCAAACGCTACTACTACCCGGGCACCCGAGACCGCTTTAAGCTCCTCAGCAGCCAAGCCGCCTTGGAGATGCTCCGTCGTCGTTTGCTGGGATTGCCTTTAGCTTAGGCCTTTCATGAGTAGATCGGTTTAGAGGGGCTCGCGTCCAGTAGCTTCGATAAACTGCTGCTTGAGGATGCTGTGGGCGCGCTGCCACTCATCGAGAGAGCGCTGATATTCCATGACTTGTTTTTCCAGGAGTTTGACGCGCTGCTGGAGCATCACATCGCCACTATTTTTGTTCAGGTCGGGCCATTGGGTGCCGTTATTGGTGGAGCTGACACTGCGGACTTGCTGGGGGCTGACTTTGAAGAAGGCTAGGTCACGCAGGCGTGATTCGCTACCGTCCACGCAATTGATGAGAGTCACGCTTTCATCGATATCGCCCGTGGCCAGGAACTCCTGAATGGTGGAGACGTTCGTGGGGCCATAGAGATAAAGATCTGGCATCTGAATGAGCCAGTCCATCTTGAGTTCCTGCACCATTGGAGCTCTGCGCCAAGTCTGGCGGCCGTCATTGGACAGTTTGTCCATGGAGGAGATTTTGGCTTCGGCAGACAGTCCGATCAGAGCTTCATGGGAAAGGGGACCGTATTCTTCTTTGGTCGATGCCTTGATGAGATGCCAGGTGGATTGGGACATGGTGGGAATTTAGCGCGACGTGAGTTCTTTTGGAAAGCTTAAAATGCGGGAGCTGAGGCTGGTGTACCTCTTTATTCGACAAATGGCTGCTTCTGTTTATTCTCGCACCTCCCTTTACTGAATCCCCTATGAATAAGAAAATCGTCCTCGCCTATTCCGGCGGCCTTGACACCTCTGTCCTCCTTTCCTGGATCAAAGAAACCTACAATGCTGAGGTGATCGCCTTCTGTGCCAATATCGGTCAGGACGATGAGCTGAAAGGCCTGAACGCTAAGGCCAAAAAGACAGGTGCTTCGAAGATCTATGTGGACGATCTCCAGGAAGAGTTCGCCAAAGATTTCATCTTTCCGATGATGCAGGCTGGGGCGATCTATGAGGGCCAATATTTTCTTGGCACCAGCATCGCGCGTCCTCTGATTGCCAAGCGCATGGTGGAGATCGCCAAGGCGGAAGGTGCGACAGCCATCGCTCACGGTGCGACGGGCAAAGGCAATGACCAAGTGCGTTTTGAACTCACCACAGCTGCTTTGGCTCCCGACCTGGAAATCATTGCCCCATGGCGTGATGAGCGCTTCCGCACCCAATTCCCAGGCCGTGCAGAAATGATCGCTTATTGCGATGAGAAGAAGATCCCCGTGCATGCCAGCACCAAGAAGCCTTTCTCGATGGATCGTAACCTTCTCCACATCAGTTACGAGGCCGGTATCCTCGAAGACCCATGGTTCAACGCCGGTGACGTGAAGTATCGCGACTATTTCACCACACTTTCCGTTTTCCCTGAAGATGCTCCAGATAAAGCGGAGTATGTGGTGCTGGACTTTGAAAAGGGCAATTGCGTGGCTGTGAATAGCAAACCCATGAATCCGCTTCAGGTCATGAAGACCCTGAATAAGCTGGGTGGTAAGCATGGTGTCGGTCGTGTGGACATGGTGGAAAACCGTTTTGTCGGCATGAAGAGCCGCGGTGTCTATGAGACTCCTGGCGGAGCGATCCTGCACTTCGCTCATCGCCAGATCGAGTCCCTGACGATGGACCGTGAGGTGATGCATCTGCGTGACGGTCTGATTCCTGAGTATGCGAAGCTGGTGTACAATGGCTTCTGGTATGCGCCAGAGCGTCTCCTCCTTCAGTCTCTGGTCACCGAAAGCCAAAAGAATGTCTCCGGCACCGTGCGTGTGAAGCTCTACAAGGGCGGAATCCACGCCGCAGGTCGCCAGTCCCAATTCAGCCTCTACAACCCGCACATCGCCACGATGGAAGCCGACCCGACGAAGGCTTACAACCAGGACGATGCCACAGGTTTCATCCAGCTCAATGGCCTGCGCCTGCGGGTGAACTCACGCGTCAATGGCGTGAAGAATTTGGGCAACTGAGTTCATCCGGCCTGAATCCAATTCACACGATCCTCCATGGAGCTTCCGAGAAGCATTCATGGAGGATCTTGCGTAATGTGACTTTGAAATAATTCGAGCTTGTCAGCAGAGTGGTGAAATCGTTAGGATGAATCGAGCGTACGTTTGTGCGTCTCTTTTGACCCAACCTCATGAAACCCATCCTCACCATCCTAACTCTCACCGCCCTATTGACGGGCGCACGTTCTGCTGAAACCAAACCTGCTCAACCCGGTGGTAAACTGCCAGGTAACGTGGCGATCAGCCTCGTGAAAGTGGCTGATGATCTCGTGGATCCTGTCAGCGTCGCTGCCCCTAATGATGGCACGGGTCGTGTGTTTGTGGTGGAGCGTCCAGGCGTGATCCAAGTCATCAAGGATGGTAAGAAGCTGAAGAAGCCGTTTCTGGATCTGAAAGATAAGACGATCTCATCCTTCCTGGAGTTAGGCATGTTTAGCATGGCCTTTCACCCTGATTTTAAGAGCAATGGCAAGGTTTACATCGCCTACGCTGACCTTTGGTTCAATGGCGCGACCATGATCGCGGAATACACGGTGTCGAAGAGCAATCCTGACCGCTTGGACCCTGAGAGCGTGAAGATCATCATGCAGATCGACTTCCCGTATTGCAATCATCATGGCGGTCAGATTGCCTTTGGCCCAGATGGTTATCTCTACATCGGCGTCGGTGACGGCGGATGGGAAGGGGACGTGATCAATGCAGGTCAGGATCTGCACACTTATCTCGGTAAGATGTTGCGGATCGACGTGAACAAATCCTCAGGAGATCGCGCCTACGACATCCCTAAAGACAATCCTTTCATCACTCCACTTCAGCAAATGACGCTCTTTGGCGTCAGTGAAGAGGCCTTTTCGAAAGTGCATCCAAAAGCTAAACCAGAGATCTGGGCATACGGTCTCAGGAATCCATGGACCTTCAGCTTTGATGCGAAGACGGGCGACATGTTCATCGCTGACATTGGTCAAAACCATTGGGAAGAGATCAACATGCAGCCTGCCAGCAGCAAGGGTGGCGAAAACTATGGCTGGAAGTTCATGTGTGGCAGTCATCCGTTCCCGATGATCTTGAAGAAGAATGCTGACGGCACCGAGACCTCGACGGATCCCGAAGGCTTCCCGAAGGTCGGCGTGCCACCGATCGCCGAGTACAGCCACGTCGATCAGGGTATCTGCGTGATCAATCTGGGGATCTCTCGCGGCACGGCTTATCCTGAGTTGGATGGCGTCTATTTCGCCGCTGACTGGGGCAGTGGCAAGGTCTGGGGCATGAAGCAAGACGGTGGCAAATGGCAGATGCAGGAAATGCTGGACATGGCCGACGGCTTTCGTCCAACAGGTTCCGGCACTGGCCCTGATGGCACCATCTACATGACCCACGCGACAGCGAATTACGGTGGCCCAGTCGATCCATACACCAGCGAGCGCGGAGCCCTCTGGAAGATCGTTCCGACGAGCAAGGTGGCAGCCGATGCTGTTACCGCTCCTCTGGCGGCTAAGTAAGCGCTAACTTCTCTTGTTCATTCAAACGGAGCACTCACAAGGTGCTCCGTTTTTTATTGCGATGGATCGATTTGGTAAGCGATCAAAATTTGGAGCTACTCCACTTTGAGAACCCCATTCATCACCATCCAGTGGCCGGGGAAAGTGCAGAGATATGGGTAATCGCCTTTGGCTTTCGGCGCTGTTAGGTGGATCACGAATTCGGCCTTCGGATTGGTCATGTCGGTGTAGGCGATCACGTCGTCGCTGTCAGGGACGTAGTGCTTTTGCATGCCCTGCGGATCGGTGATCATGAGATTGCATTTCTCACCCAATCGTTGCAGCGAGCCAGGTTTGGCGAGGAGCCAATTGTGCGGCACCACGTCGGGG
Source organism: Verrucomicrobiaceae bacterium (assembly GCA_027486585.1). Lineage (GTDB taxonomy): Bacteria > Verrucomicrobiota > Verrucomicrobiia > Verrucomicrobiales > Verrucomicrobiaceae > Prosthecobacter. The sequence goes on from JAIXOU010000031.1 coordinate 29,704, forward strand.
TTCTTGAAGCGAATGGTGAGTTTTTCGCCGGCTTTGGCCTTGAGTTGCTTTTGCACGTATTGCAGGCCCAAAGCGGCTTCGATGACCAGTTCGCGTCCACCTTCGCCTTTGGCCCAAGGGTTGGGTTTGGTCGGTGTGGGAGCTTCGAGGCCGATTTGGGCCGCGTGGTTGGTCTTGGCGATCTTTGAGTAACTTGGAAAGTCGGTGAAGGGTTCGGCCAAAGCGTGCGCAGTGAGGAAGATGTCGTGGCCGGTGCTCACATGGAGATGAATCTGGCTGGCGGTGACGATCTGCGGGATTTCGAGAAAGAGTGTCTTGCCTCCGTCGAGTTTCTGAACGCTGCGGACTTCGAGCGGGTCATGCCCCGGTGTGTCGGTATACTTCACGGAATACTCCGGCGAGCCGTATTGCGGCCCGTATTTGTAGTTCCAGCACTGCGCGAAGCACGTCGCGGCATCCGCGTCCTTCACGGATTGGTTGAAGCGGAGGAGCACGCCGTTGTCGCGAGCCTCAAACGCCACCGGCACCGGTTTGTCGCCGCCGGTGAAGCGCACGCGTTGGAAACAGCCGTCCTTCGGCGTATAGGTGCCCCAGCCCTGCATGCCATTCACATAAAGATGCCCGTCGTTCGGATTGAAACGCGCACACTGCGGTCCCGAATCAAAGTTCCCGCTGATTTTGACCGCCGCCGCCTGCCAGCGACCTTTGACGTTCTGCCGCATCATGAGCCAAGCGCTGCCGCCACCTGAGGAGAGATGGATGAGGTTGTTTTCGCCTTTAAGCGCGGCCCAGGAATGTGGTGCAGTCGTCCCGACTGCGTCTGGAATAAATACCTGCGAGCTCGCCGAGTTATCCTCACCACGCGGCAGATACATCAGCACGGGTTCCGGCGGTTTTCCATCCTTCGGACCACCCGCGCCAAAGTGCGCCCCGAGATTGTGATCGAGTTCGATCTGGCAGATGGAGGTGGCAGGCGTCCAATCGCCCTCTTGGACGCTGGTGGTGATGAAACGTCCATCCGCTGAGATGCCGAGGCCGTTGGGATTGCGGAAGCCGGTAGCGAGGATTTGTAGCGTAGGCTTTCTAGCCTGCGGTTCTGACACAGGCTGGAAAGCCTGTGCTACATCAATCCGGCAAACACCCTGATTCCCCGACGCGAAATACCATCGCCCTTCATTGTCCGTCTCCAGCCCGACAATGAAATCATGTCCACCCGGCGAAGTCTGCATTTCATTCGTCACGCACTCATAAAAGTCCGCTTCGTCATCGCCATTCAAATCATGCAAGCAGGTGATCTGATCGCGACCGAGCACGTAGAGCTTGTCCTTCACGATCTTCATACCCAGCGGCTGATGCAGGCCGGTGGCGAAGCGTTTCCAGCGCAGCTTCTCCAGTTTATCATCAATACCTTTCACCAGCCAAACCTCGCCCGTCATCGTGGCAATGGCGGCGGTGCCATCGCTGAAGAAATCATGCGCCGTGATGAAGAACAGCGTGCCATACGGATTCTCGAACGGGATCGTGATGCGATCCGTGGCGAATGGCGCTTGAGTGCCGAGCTCGCCCTTCGTTTCGATCCATTGCGGCCATTGGGCAGGGCCTGGAGCAGGTAGTGGCGTTTCGCTGGTGACAATATTGACCTCATTGTCGCGGCGGAAAAAGCCACGGTAGGTGCCGGTGAGCTTCTTTTCTTCTTTGGAGATAACTTTGCCATCCATCGGTGCACCTGCCATGAAGCCGTGGCGGTTGTCGTTGAGCTTGAGGAAGCCTCCCGACCATTCCAAACGCCATGCCATGCGCTCGGGATCAAAGACGGCGGACTTGTCACCGAATCGCACACACACGCCTTTGTTGACGGTCACACCTGCACCTTTGAAAACACCACTAAACACACTGCCCAGATCACTCGCGGCCCAGCGACCATCCTTCCACGTCACTTGGTCGTTTTGATTGCCCCAGTGGCCTTGCTGGCCGCCGTCCATACCGGGGAAGGGCGGGATGAGCGCAGGGAGTGGCTTCTGCTTCATGAAGTGCAGCGCCTGCTTGCCGTAGAAGTCGAAGGTGCGCTCGCGATTCACGAACTCCTGCCAGTGCTGGTTATCGGCTTTGTTGAGCGGCGGCAGATCCGGTGTGAACTCGGCGGCTTTCGGCGCGGGTGGCGGGAGGAGATCGCTGAGGTTGTCGAAGTCCCAGAGGCCAAGCGTGTTGTCCATGCGCAGACGCGGGGCGCTGCCTTTGCGCGGCTTCATGACGCCGCGTGAGAGGCGCACATCGTCGAGGATGCCATCGCAGCCGATGCCGCCCTCGACGAGTCGGCCGAAGGCGAGACGTAGATCGGACTTTCCAGTCCGATTCGGATTGGGAACGGACTGGAAAGTCCGTTCTACGGTGGCGACCTGCTTGCCATCCACCCACATCACGACGCCCTTCTCATCGACGCTCGCGAGCAAGTCATGCCACTTGCCATCGCAGACATCGACCTTCGAATCGTAATCGCCGCCGCGTCCGGGCATGAAAAGCGCCAGCGTGCCGCGACCCGCGTGCGTGTAGAGTTCCCAATGCGTCGCCGAGGACTTCATCTCGGACGCGACAAGGATGTTGTAGCCCTTTTTGCCATCCAGCTTCGCGCGACACTCCACCGTGAACGGCAGCTTCGCATACTCTGCATCCCCATCGACCACCCAGCCGCCCTTCAACGCCTTGCCAAACTCTTCGCTCAAGGATGCCACTGTCTCCGCTTTGCTGACCTCTGACTTCTGACCTCTGACTTCTGACTTCTCACTCCACGTCCGATACTTCGGCTTCGCTCCCGGCTTTGCATCATCGAGTTGCGGCACGAGCCACTTCAAACCGTCGAGGTTGTCGAGCAGGCGGCCTTCGGCGTCTTCGTTGGTGTGATTGAGAATGCCAATCGGCCCGCTGTAGCCGCTGGCGCGGATCTGGCGCAGCACCTTCACGTCCTGTGTGCCGACACCGAGCGGGAGTATCTTGCGGCCCTTCGTATCGCCCGCGAGGTCCATGCCGTTGAGGTTGAGACAGAGGAGATGTGGCTTCATCGCTTCGATAGCCTTCGGAAGTCGGTCAAGGTGGCTGTGGCCGTGGTGCAGGTTGTAAATGATGCCGATATTGTCGGTGGCGTGGTTCTTTTTCAGGTAGTCGCACACCGCGACCATGTTTTCCGGCTCGCCACCCCAACCGCCGTGATTGTAGATGCCGACTTGGCTGCCGATGGTCTTCGCTTTGGCTAAAATGGGCAGCAGAACTTCAGCGGCGGATTTGACCTGAGCATCTTGTGTGTCGCCGGCACCCTTCATCATCACCCAGAGCTGCGGATGGAGCTTGTACTTCTCAAACAATCGGAAGGCTTCGTCATGCGTGCCCCAGAACGCGAACATCTCGATGCCGTGCTTCTGATACGCGAGGATCTCCCGCTCGAACTCCACGACATGCTCCTGCCGCCAGTCGTAGGCGATTTTTTTGATGCCGATCTTCGCGACCATCTCCGCGCGGGCTTCGGGGCCGCGCTTCGCGGCGTCAAAGGGCACGATGCACCACGCAGCGAGGTTTTGTTTGTCGAAGAGGTCAGCGGCAGCCAGCGGGGCGCACAGGCTGGCCATGAGCAAAAGGGAAAGTGAGACGAGTTTCATCGGGTGTTCTGATTCAGGAGAGATCGGTTAGCGGCTGGGTTTCTTTTCGATGGTGCCGGAAAATTCATCGGTGCGGAACGGCGCAGCAGGCAAGTCGGCTTGGTTGTAGAGATTGCAGGTCGGATTGTCGGACCACGCATAGCGCACGGCGATGGGCGCGGGAACTTGGCTTGAAGAGACGAGCACGGTGTCGCCGTCGATCTTCGCATCCGCCCAGACCCATTGCTTGTCGGCACCGCAGATGGCGAAGCCTTCGAGCTGGCTGTGCGGGCTGTTGCGCACCAGCGGCGCGGTTTTGCTGGCCTTGCGCATCACGTCGTAGGTCGCGGGCATTTCCTTGGCGACGAGTCCGCCGCCGAGGTGATCAAAGCTCAGTCGGATAGCGCTGCCTTCGATCTTCATCGACGTGTAAACCGGACCTGAATGCACGACATCGCGGCCATAGGTTTTCGCGAGTGCGATCTGGGCGAGGCGTTCACCGGCGACTTGCTTGCTTTGCGGATGGATGTCCTCGGACTCGCCGGTGTCGATGAGCACGGCCATGCCGGTGTTCGGCACGGAGAGCGTCTTTGCCTGCGCCTCACGCAGCTCCGCCCACACGCTCTCGCCGGGCTGGTCGGTCTTTGCGCGGTAGTTGGCGAGTTGGCAGAAGTAGAAAGGGAAATCGCCCTGCTGCCAGTGCTGTCGCCAGTCTTGGATGAGCAACGGAAACGAGGTGCGGTAAAGGCTTGCATTGCCCGTGTTTGACTCGCCCTGATACCAGAGCACGCCGCGAATGGCATAGGGCAGGAGGGGATGCACCATGCCGTTGAACAGCCTGCCGGGCAGGACGTGCTGACCGGTAAGTGGTGGGACCGCTTTCTTCGCGTCGGCATCGAGCGGCGGCAGCGCATACTCCGCCTTTGCCATCCAGCCGCCGAGCATCTTCGTGGTGCCCACGCTGGGGAACCAACTGAAGCCCGGCGGCTCGGCCGGAGCAAAGAGGCGCACGGCGAGGTGATTCATGCCTGCCTTCAAAAGCGTGGGTGGAATCAAGTAATGGCGCACGCTGATGGGGCCGGTGAAGTTGTCCTCGCTGCGCTCGCCGATGAGCGTGCCGTTCCAATACACCTGATCAAACTGCGCCGAGGGACCGAACTGCAAGACCTGCGCCGCTCCGGTCTGCCGTGCGCTCAAGGAGACCTCCTTGCGAAACCAGAACGCGCCGAGCTTGGGCAACGAAGGATCGGACACCGGCCCGCTGTCCTTCACCGCTACCCAGCCGTCGTCCGTCGAAACCGGCCCGCTGAGGAATCGCGACGCATCGCCCGAGGCGCGATCCTCGCGTTGCGTCCGCTTCAACCACTCGCGAAAAGCACTTTTGTTGCGCTCGCTCATCGCATCCAGGTTCTTGGCACCTGACGCCAGCTCCGGCACGCTGGCGAGCGAGGCTGGACTGATCCACGGCTCCACCTTCGAGCCACCCCAGCAGACCTTGATAAGGCCGACGGGAGTCTTCAGCTCACGCTGGATGCTTTTGGCGAAGTAGTAGCCCGCCGCGATGAAATCCTCCGTGGTGCCGGGTCGCGCCACCGTCCAGTAGCCCTGCACATCGTCCACGGGTGTCCTGGCGGAAGGATTCTTCAGCACATGAAACTGTCGCAACGTCGGATTCGCCGAGGCTTCGATCTCGGCAGTCGCGCTCGTGATCGCTTTCATGTCGAACTCCATGTTTGACTGCCCGCCACCCGCCCAGACCTCGCCCACGATTACATCAGCGATCTTCAAGCTTGAGCTTCGAGTCAGTGATCTCACGATCAATTCGCGTGATGTCGAGCTAACTTTGAGTGCATCAAGATTCACCATCCATTTACCATCCGAATTGGCGGTGCTGCTCTTGCTTTGACCCGCGAATTCCACAACGACCTTCTCTCCCGCATCTGCCCATCCCCAAACCGGCACCGGCTTGGCGCTTTGTAGCACCATGTGATCGGAGAAAATGGATGGCAGCTTGAGTTCGGCTGTTATTTTCTCCACTCGACTCAAGCGCAGGGACTGAATCTCAACGCCCGGAGCGGCCATCACCCTGAGCACCTGGGCTCCAGCAGGGACGGCCAAGTTGCCGAGTTTCAGCGGTGCGAACTCCTTGTCCGGCACTTCCCAACGCTTCACCAGGTCGCGACGCGGTAACTCCGGCGGGTCGTAAGCCGTGGTGACGTTGCGTTCGACTAGATGCTCACCCACTCGGACTCGAATCTTGCCACCCTGTGCTTTGGCCGTGTGCATGGCGGTAACTTCATACTTTCCAGATTGGGGCACCACCACGTTCCAAACGACAGTTGAAGTGTTGGTGGGAAACACGGCCCAGTCGTTGTCCCAGCCTTGCCCTAAGAACTTAGCTCCGCTTTCTAACCTGGCGTAGGGCGCGAGCAACTCGGTTCCTTCGCCGAGGGTGATGGGAAAGCGCTGCACTTTGCCCTGCGTGGAGGCGATGGCGTCGGCGAACCAGGCGTCGTAGGCCTTGGAAAGTCTCGCGGCGATCTCCGGCTGCTGTGCGGCGATGTCGTTTTTTTCGCCGGGATCGTTTCGCAGGTCGAAGAGCATCTCCTGCTTGTTGTCGCGCACCCAGCGATGCGTGTCGCTGCGCACGGTGCCGGGATACTTCGGGATGAGGGTGCCGTCCTTGCCACCGCGACCGGTGACCTCAAAGAGCAGTCGCTCAGGCCACTTCACCTTCTCGCCCTTCAGCAGCGGCGCGAGGCTTCGACCGTCGAGCGGTGGCGTTGCAGGCAAGGGCACACCGACGAGATCGAGCAGGGTTGGCAGCACATCGACATGCTGGGCGATCTGGGACAAACGCTTGCCGGCCTCCAGTTTTCCAGGCCAGCGGATGAAGCAGGGCACGCGCTGTCCGCCCTCAAAAAGGCTGCCCTTGCCTCCCCGCATGCCGCCATTGAAACGCGGCGTGTTGGGGCCGTTGTCGGTGGCGAACATCACGATGGTGTTTTCGGCGAGCCCGAGCGAATCGAGCTTCGCGAGCAACCGGCCCACGTTCGCATCGAGATTCTCGATCATCGCGTAAACAGCGGAGGTCTTCGCCTCGAAGCCCAGCTTGGTGTATTTCGCGAACAAGCCGTCCGGTGCCTGCATGGGCGAGTGACAGGCATTGAAAGGCACATAACAAAAAAACGGCTGCGCTCGATTTTTCTCGATGAAGGCCATCGCCGCGTCCGCGAGCACATCGGTGATGAATCCCTTCCGCGCTGCCGTGACGCCATTGTGCTCCAGCGCGGGATCGAAGTAGTTCGAGAAGAAGCCGCCCACGAAGCCAAAAAACTCATCAAAGCCCTGACCGCGGGCCGTGGTGGGATGATTCGCGCCGTTGTGCCATTTGCCGAAACAGCCGCTCACATAACCCGCCGGTTTCAGCGCCTCTGCGAGTGTCACTTCTTCACCATGCATGGTCTCCAAACCCGAGGTCGTATTCAGCACTCGGAGGCGGAAATGATGGCGACCGGTGAGCAACGATGAGCGAGTCGGCGAACAAACCGGGCTGACATGAAAATGCTCCAGCTCCACGCTTTGGCTTTGGAGCTTGTCGAGCGCAGGCGTGTCGAGCTTTTCGTTGCCATGACAACGCAGATCCCCCCAGCCCATGTCATCGGCGAGGATGAGAACGATGTTCGGCTTCTGCGCGGGCGTGGCTTGTAGCGCGGCCAGCGGCGCTAGCAGTAGGGCGATGGCGATGGTGAAGAGGTGTTTCATCTCTGGTTGCTGTTTCGGCTTTCCTTCTCCCGTCGCAGCCAAGTTTCCGAGTGTCACTTAGCGTTCTTGGTCTGTGCCTTCGGAGTCGTGGGCTCCTGCGGCTTTGGTCCGCCGGATCCGGGCTGTTGCAGTTCCTTTTGGACCCACTCGAGGCCTTGCAGGTTGCCTTTGATCCCCTCCGCGGCGTTCACGGTGGGGCGTTCGTGGATGACGCCGATGGGACCGCGCCAACCGCTGGCTTCGACGACACGGATCATCGCCAGTTCTGACTCATCGGAGCCGATGTAGCGCACGCCTGGATACTGCGTGGTGTCGGCCCTCATGCCGTTGAGATTCACCGCGATCAGATAGGGCTGGATGCGCTTGAACAGCGCGGGGAACTCCGTCAGCGAGCCGCGCCAGTGGTGGAAATTGAACACGATGCCCACGTTCGTGATGCCGTCGCGCTTCAGTCGCTCGATGATGGCGATTTGATGATCCTGCTCCTCAAACCATGGCTCGCGATGATTGTAGAGCCCCACTTTGCAGCCGAGCGCCGCCGCATCCTCCGCGATGGGCCGGATGCGTGCTGCCTCGGCTTCGATGCGCTCGGCATCGTTCGTCGCCGTGATGGCTCGTGATCCGCAAACCCAGAACTGCGGATGGATGCCGTTGCGCTTGGTGGACTCGACGATTTTTGGATCCCGTGCTGGATACCACCATGCGGCGATCTCGATGCCGTGCTTCTTCGCCGCTTCGATTTCCGCATCGACCGCGCTGCCCCCGTTGTAGGCGAACTTACTCAAGCCAAGCTCCTTGAGCATCTGCATCCGTTCTTCCGGCCCGCGCTTTTTCGCATCCCATGGAGGCGCGATCCACAATGCGGAGATGTTCTGACGGTCAAAGATGGACGATACGTCGGCTGAGGTGAGCCTCGCGGGTGCGGACGCGAAAAGGGTGACCGTGAGGAGGCCGAGTGCGGTGAGCGAATGCAATTTCATCAGAGGTCTGTGGCGGGTGTGTTGTTTGAAAAAGGGAGTGAGGCGGCGAAGTCAGCAAAGGCTCGCAGCACCGACTCAGGGTGATCTCGGTGCAGGTTGTGACCGCAGCCGCGGAAACGAACATGCTGGCAGGTGGAAATGATGGACTTGAGGCTCTCGGCATCGGCGTCAGTGAGCGCACCACCCGCAGACGGATCGGCCTGGAGCAGCAAGGTGGGACAACGCACGCGGGAGAGCGCGTCAGGGAAATCATAGCCATCGAGCCAACGGCCTTCGATGACGGGCGTGAGCACCTCGGGATCGAGTTGGCTGAGGCATTTCGCACTCCATGCCAGCGACGCGCGGTCGCGAAGGTCGCCGAGGCGTTTGAAGCCGCCGCCGTTGGCTGGAAGGCGGATGTCTGCGAGGGCGTCAGTGACTTCTTCCATGCTTCCGCGCTTTCGTGCGGCCTCTCTCATGCCGAGGAACAGTGCCTGCCACGCGGTGCCCGCGATACGGTTTCCCATGGTGTGAAAGGGTGGGTCTTCGAGAATGATGCCGCGCACTCGATCTGGCAACTCTGCCGCGACCGCCGCAGCCACCATTGCCCCCAAAGAATGCCCGAAGAGGACGACGGATTCTGCGGTTTCATCTCGGACAAAGCGCAGGGCATCGGACACGTAGTCGGTGACGAGGTAGCTCCCTGATCGCGGCGAGCCACCGTGACCGCGTTGGTCGAGCGCGATGACAGTCCAATGGTCCGTGAGCTTTGGGATAAGCGGTTCCCAATCCATCCCGCAGCGCGTCACGCCGTGGAGCAGCAGCAAGACAGGACCTGACCCGCAAGTGGTGCGTTGTAGGCGGATCGTTGGTGGTGCCTCGTTCATGAGTTTTCGATTTTGGCGGACCTAGAGTCGAGGCTGGTGCGCCAGTCATTCCAGCCGCCGTCCACCGATGACGGTGCGGCGTGCCACTCCGGCATCGGCTCGCCGGTCGCTGGATCCCGGTCGGGAATGGGCAGCATCATGATGCGTTTGCAGGCGCGCTTGTAGTCCTCATCGCTGAGGAAGGCCTCTTGGATGTCATCCCAATCGCGTCCGTTCGGGTAGCCTCCGCACATGTGAATGTCATCGGACTGGGCGATCATCTCGTGGCTGACTCCAGCCGGAATGACGACCACGTCGCCGGTGCTGATGCGTAGAAGGGTCCAGCCGCCCTCTCCGGCGGAAACATTGAACTCCATCCATCCGTTGGCGCAGCCGAGGCACTCATGGGTGGTGGAATGGAAGTGGGCGTATTCGTAAACGCCGGGGTAGTCCCAATTGTTGGACCAGCCGTTGGCTCGAAGCCGGGCCTTCATCGCCTCGGCTCCACCACCGGGGACAGCGTTGCGATGCACCAACAGGGGAAATCGGTTGTTGGGGATTTTGCCTTGGGGTTTGGATGAATAGACCTCGGTGGACATGGTTGAGTTGGGCGGATGGAGTTTGGGGGAAGCAGGTGGCATCACTCGGCGGCCGTGCCATAGGCCACGTCTTCACCACCATAACGACGGACACGCAGGTTGCATTGCTCGGCATGGCCCACAAATCCCTCCAGCATGCAGAGCCGTGAGCCGTATTTGCCGATCAAGGTCGCGGCTTCATCGGTGAGGACTTTTTGATAGGTGTGAGTTTTCAGGAACTTGCCCACCCAGAGTCCGCCGGTGTAACGCCCAGCCTTTCGCGTCGGCAGGGTGTGGTTGGTGCCGATGACCTTGTCGCCATTGGCTACATGGGTTCGAGGCCCCAGGAACAAGGCTCCATAACTCGTCATGTTTTCCAGGAACCAGTCATCGCGGTCAGTCATGACCTGCACGTGCTCAGAGGCGATCTCGTTGGCCATGGTGAGCATTTCCTCATAGGTGTCGCAAAGGATCACGGCGCCGTAATCCCGCCACGAGGCGCGTGCGGTCTCCGCCGTGGGCAGGATGTCGAGAAGACGATCAATCTCAGCGAGGGTCGCGTGCGCGAGTTGCGATGAGTTTGTTAGCAGGACAGCGGGCGAGTTGTAACCATGTTCGGCCTGCCCGAGCAGATCCGTCGCGCAAAGTTCGGCATCGACGGTGTCGTCCGCGATCACCATTGTCTCGGTTGGTCCGGCGAGGAGGTCGATGCCCACGCGGCCGAAGAGTTGGCGTTTGGCCTCGGCCACGAAGGCGTTGCCGGGACCCACGATCATGTCCACCGGGGCAATCGTCGCCGTTCCCAAGGCCATGGCACCGATGGCCTGCATGCCGCCGAGGACATAGATTTCGTGGGCACCGCCCAGGTGCATGGCTGCGACAATGGCGGGGTGGGGTTCGCCGTTTTGAGGGGGAGCCGCTGCGACAATGCGCGGCACGCCAGCGACGGACGCGGTCAGCACGGACATGTGAGCCGAAGCCACCATCGGGAACTTGCCGCCAGGCACATAACAACCGACGGACTGAACGGGAATGTGCTTGTG
>JAIXOU010000138.1 GCA_027486585.1 Verrucomicrobiaceae bacterium
ACCATCGCTGCCGCTCATACCGTCACTGCCTCGCGCGCTGCCCAAGGTGAAACGCACGTTGCTGCCGTCGAAGTTTGTCTGCACCGTCGCTGGTTCGCCGGGATTCAGAGTGCTCACACCATCCACCACCGCTTGGGCAAAGGGCGGGCCTTGAATGCCTTGTGGACCTTGACCACCGTCACTGCCGCTGCCGCCTGGCGGGCCTTGGCTGCCATCGTTGCCACGTGGGATGTCAAAGGTGAAGCGCACGTTCGTTCCATCAAAGCTCACATTCACAGCGGCAGGTGTGCTAGGCTCGACGGTGTTCACCCCATCTATCACCGCCTGCGCAAAAGGTGGGCCTGCGGGACCGACCGGGCCGACGAGTCCTTCCTGCCCCTGCGGGATGTCGAAGCTGAAATGCAGGGTGTTGCCGATCACGTTCACGGACGCATTCGCCGGGCTGCCCTGAGGTAAGGTGTTTGTGCTGTCCACCTGCGCGGCGGTGACGGTCACGATGTTATTGATGAGGACAAAGAGTGACTGGAGCTGGTCGCGGATCACCTGGGATTCCAGCGGCGAGTTCGGCAGAGGTAGTGACGGGTCGTAGGGCATAGCGGTGGAGCGGTGGAAAAAGCTTGGTCGGAGGTTCGGCTTGCTTGGTGGCGGGTACGCGGTTCTTGGTCAGAGGCACCTTTTACACGGTCGGAGGGTGTTTTTAGGAGTTCGGGGCTTTGGCTTGCTGGGTTGAACCATGCTGCACGGAGGTCAGAGGGAACTGCACGGAGGTCTGAGGGACCTTTTTCCTCTGACGAGGACTTCGTTACTTCCTCAGTGGGACCTATTAGAGGCTTGGCGGGACCTTGGGTTGGGCGGAGGTAGCTTTTTCTTGCTCGCAGGCACCTTTTGCAGGCCTCGACCAAAGAGCATGGAGTTCAGAACTCTCAACCGCACCCTGCAACCTCTCAAAAGCTCTCCCGCTGAGAGAAAGAAAGTCCCAGCGGGGTGCTTTTGGCCCTGAAAAACCTCAAATCTTATGGTTTTTCAGGTTTTCGGCCCTTTTTAGGGGGTTAGCGGCGCGGGTGGTTCGGCTTTCGGGCGGCCAGGGAAGCGCATCTTCAGGTCGTCGTAGATGGTGTCCGTGCCGGGCACCCCGCGTTTGGCGGCCTGTTTCACGCTTGCGTGAAAGGCTAGGTCCGCCACATAGATGTCCGAGTAGGCCAACGTGATCGTGTCCTCGATGCCTTCGCAGATCGGGGCGATCTCGCGCAGGCAGGGCAGCAAGTCGGTGATGGCTTTGCGGTCCTTCGCCAGTTCAGCCATGTCGATGAAGCCCGGCACCAGTTCGGGGCGGGCCGTCATGTAGGCTTGGCACTTCTCATCAAAGGCCAGCGTCTTGTCGCCGATTTTCGGCAGCGACTGGCGCTCCTCCTTGGTGAGGTTGATGGTGATGCCGTTTAGGGCGGCTTTGAGCGCCATGACGGCGTCAACGATGGCGGTCTTCTGAGCCGCCGTGATTTCCAATGAGATGCGATTATCTGAGGCCATGGGTCGTTTCAATTTAGGAGTTGTGACGAAACCATCCCATGCGATCCCCGGCGTGAGACTATCCCACACCAACCCAGAGTCGTATGACAATGATTGCGGCATGGGTGCATGAAATACCAGCATGGCCGCGCCACGCACGTTCGTTATACCGAACAAATCACGCCACCCGCCGCAGGGCACATTCGGCCAGCCGCAGCAGGCCACCACGCCCCATGCCAAAGGCAGCCTCTAGCCGCAGTTGCACCTCCAGTGAGGGTGAATGCAGACCGCGCTCAAGCTCGCAAAGGTAGGACTTGGACAGGCCTGCCGCCTCTGCCAGATCCTCCAGTGCCCAGCCACGGTCCGTGCGTAGCCGATGAATGACGCGGCCTGCGTATTGGTTCAGCGGATGCCGCTTCATCTCGTTCCACCAAATCAGCCCCACAGGGACTGCCAGCTTGTGTATGCGTTTGTTTTTCATGGTTGGGAAAATCGCGGCACCGCCAAGCCGAAATCCTGCTAAAAACACCACCAGCTTGGCAAGATCATTTTCATGGCAAAGCTGGCTCACGAAGGTAAAAATGGCGACAGCGGCTTAGAAGTGTTTCAACGTGTGAGATGCTTCCGTCCGAGTTCACCGCTCCCTGCCCACTAACTGAAACTTTTTTAAAGCAATAGACGATGACAAGCATCCAACAACGCGCCGCCCTCCAGTGGCAAATCTGGCAAATCGCCAACGACGTGCGCGGCTCGGTCGATGGCTGGGACTTCAAGCAGTATGTCCTCGGCACCCTGTTCTATCGCTTCATCAGCGAAAACTTCGCCGCCTCCGCCGATCACGCCTCCGTCGCCGAAAAAGACTACAACCTCTCCGTCAGCACCTATGTCGAAGCCAAGGATACCCGCGAGGTCGTGGACATTGCCGAGCTCAACGCGGAGCTGGCGACTAACGTCGCCAAGATCAACCGTTTGCGGGTGGACATTGATGCCATCGTCGCAGAAATTGAAGACGAGGAGGTGGCAGCGTGAGTAAAAAGAAAAAACATGAGGTTACCATCCGCTCCTCAGCAGTAGAATACCTCACCTTCATCGCAGCAAGTGGAGACGGCGGGGTAGAGGCCGTTTATGCCGATGAGGATGTCTGGCTCAGCCAGAAAATGATGGGCGTGCTGTATGACGTAAACGTGCGCACCATCAACGAGCACCTGAAAAAGATCTTCGCCGACCAAGAATTGCAGGAAGACTCAGTTATCCGGAAATTCCGGATAACTGCCACCGATGGGAAAACCTACGACACCCAGCACTACAACCTCTCCGCCATCATCGCCGTCGGCTACAAAGTGAATTCTGAGCGCGCCGTGCAGTTCCGCAAATGGGCCACTGGCATCATCAAGGAATACACCATCAAAGGCTTCGCGATGGATGACGAGCGCCTCAAAAATGACGGCACCATCCTCGGCAAGAAATACTTCGAGGAACAGCTCCAGCGCATCCGCGAAATCCGCATCAGCGAGCGCAAGTTCTACCAAAAGATCACCGATATCTACGCCACCGCCATCGACTACGATGTCACGGCCACCGCCACCAAGCGCTTCTTTGCCACCGTGCAGAACAAGCTCCACTGGGCCATCCACGGCCAGACCGCTGCCGAGGTAATCCTCAACCGCGCCAGCGCGGAGAAAACCCACATGGGCCTCACCAACTGGCAGGATGCCCCCCATGGGAAAATCCAGAAGTTTGATGTCAGCATTGCCAAGAACTACCTCGCTGATACCGAACTCGCCCAACTGCAACGGCTCGTAAACGCCTACCTCGACATCGCCGAGGACATGGCCCAGCGCAGCATCCCCATGACCATGGCAGACTGGGAAGAACGCCTGAATCGCTTTATCGCCGCCACGGATCGTGCCGTTCTCCAAGATGCCGGAAAAGTCACCGCAGAGATCGCCAAAGCCCACGCCGAAAGCGAGTTCGAGAAATACCGCATCGTCCAAGACCGCCTCTACCTGTCTGACTTCGATAAAAAAATCCTCGCTCTCACAGCACCCGAGACTGCAGCCGCCCCACAGGACCAACCAGCAACTGACAACTCAAAGTTGACAGTTCAAATCCGGGCCAAAAAAGAGAACCGGAAGAAAGGAGACAAGCATGAGTGAGCTTGCGGCTTCAGCTCAGAAAGTCGGCCCGCAGAAAGCCAAGCATCCCGTCCTGGCGCAGAATGCGAAAGGCCAGACACTCATCGCCAGCGTCATCGGTTCCGGCTTTGGCAAGGCCAGCACGCTGCATTGGGATCTGCTCGATGCCCAGGGCCGCGTCACGGTTACCGGCGATGGCGACAAGCTACCCGTCTGGAGCTACGCCGCCGCTTATGCGCGACCAGACGGCAGTTTTGTCACCTTGCGCTGATAGACGGTACGCATTTGAAGAAATTCTTAGGGTTTCGTGGCGGCGCGGAGTTGCACTGGATGAGCGCCTCACCTCCGCCCGTTCAGAATCATCTCATTCAGCTTCTGGCGCAGTGCCTCCATGTCGGCATCGGCAAAGCCAGAGTCTAGGGTGCTCACGCTGTTGGTGTTGTTGCTGGTGCCGCTGATGGCATTGCTGATTGAGCTACTCAGCATGGCCTCACTTACTTCACCTGGGGCACCGTTGCTGCCATCGTTGCCGCGTGGGATGCCGAAAGTGAAGCGCACGTTTGAACCATCAAAGCTCACATTCACGGCAGCAGGTGTGCTCGGATCGACGGTGTTCACCGCATCCACCACGACTTGGGCAAAAGGTGGCCCCTGCACGCCATCCTGCCCAGCAGGTCCGGGCAGCCCCTCCTGCCCCACCCGACCACAGCCCCGCCCTGCTTTCCCGCATGAAAATGGCATAACCAGCGATGTGTCGAAAATTCAGCTTGCACGCCCTAAACTCACAAATCATGCTGGCCTACTGTTGCTTAGTATAACTATCATGAAGCCATCTACTAAACTCCTCATTCTCTCCGCCTGCCTCATGGCCCGGGCGGCCTTCGCAGCCATCGTTGTCCCCGGTGCCAATGGCACGGATGGGGCACTCAATATCACCGCTGACACCGTCATTGATCTCTCCCAGGCTGCCACGGGCACTTGGGATCAGGACAACACCGCGAATGCCGGCAAAGGGGTCTATGACCTGGAGAAATGGGCCGTGGTCTTCAAATACACGAATATCACCATCGCTACGGGGAAAAAGGTCACGTTCAAAAACCACGCCACACGAGCTCCGGTGGTCTGGTTGGTCAGCGGGAATGTTTCCATCGCGGGGACCGTGGATTTGAGTGGGGAGTCCGCTCGAGATGTATGGAGTTCGTCTCTCGATGGTTGGGCTTGGGAGCCAACCCACAGGCCCTTGGGGGGCCGCTTGACTGAGCCTGGCCCCGGCGGCTTCCGCGGAGGAGCCCCATGGCGGGGTGGAAATGTGCTCAGCGCGGCCGGTTTTGGGCCAGGAGGTGGACGAGTAGGCACCTATGAAATTGGCTATCAAAATAAGGGAAGCTCTGGCGGATTTGGAACAGATGCCACGAGATGGCTTCCATTGCAGTCTGGCAGGGCTTATGGCAATCCCTCCTTGGTTCCCTTGATTGGAGGATCTGGAGGCGGTGGCAGCAGCTCCTATGGCTGGGGGCGAGCTGGCGGTGCAGGCGGAGGGGCCATCTTGATCGCTTGTGCCAACCAAATCAGTCTCACCTCGGGACAGATCAATGCCAATGGAGGCAACGGTGATTGGGATAGCAATGGTGCCGGCAGCGGTGGCGGGGTGCGGCTGGTGTGCGAAACCTTGTCCGGCAGTGGTAGCATTGCTGCCACGGGTGGTAACGAGACAGTTTCAACGCCAGGGTCAGGACGAATCCGCCTGGAGCGTGTCTCGAATTCTAATACCATCAACGTGGCACCCTCTCCCTCGGCGCTTGACTTGCTCGATGGTGCCACGGCTCTGCTGTGGCCGCCCTCCAGCGCTCCGCAGGCGAAGGTGCTGAGTGTCAATGCCGTCAACACACCTTCAGATCCCAAGGCGTCGTTTGGCACCTACACGCCGGATGTGGCTCTTCCACTGGTGCCCTCCGTGCAGGTGGTGGTGGAAACGGTGAATGTGGAGCAGGCCTCCAGCGTAGTGGTCCGCGTCACCCCGCGCAATGGCATGATCGTGAACACGACCGACACGAACGGCAATCCAACCACGCGCGACACACGTGATGCCAATGAAGCCAATGCCACTGTGCAGCAGGTGGTCAGCACGAATCCGCTGATCATCCGCTGGGTGGCCACCGTTCCTGCGCTGCCCGGGCACTCCGCCGTTCAGGCGCGGATCATCCGTCCGTGATGCCGGGTATTTCTCAGACCGACCCGTTTCGTTCATCGCTCTCTGATTATGAGAAACCTAACTCTTTGCGCGGGCTGGCTACTGCTGGCTCTCATGCCTGGAGCATCCGCCCAGGAACTCCCGGCTGCGGCCTCCGAACAGACGATTTTTCTATGGC
This sequence comes from Verrucomicrobiaceae bacterium, assembly GCA_027486585.1. Lineage (GTDB taxonomy): Bacteria > Verrucomicrobiota > Verrucomicrobiia > Verrucomicrobiales > Verrucomicrobiaceae > Prosthecobacter. The sequence goes on from JAIXOU010000138.1 coordinate 6,011, forward strand.
GCGGCCTGCCGGAGCCACTGGTTCCGTCCGCCGGGGATGATGCCGAGGAGCGCACGCGTTTGGTCCAGGCCCTGAATCGCTTCGCTGCGCGCTCTGAGCCGGATGATTTTTCCGCGCTGGAGACCTTCTTAAATGAGTATCCCGATTCGCCGTGGCGCGTGGCCGTCGCCACGAATCTTGGCTTGTTTCAATATCGCACAGGCTACTTTTCGCGTTGCATCGACTCGTATAAAAAGGCGTGGGACATGGGCAAAGAGCACACCGAGCCCAAAGTGCGTGCCCTGGCGGATCTGGCCGGTGGCGAGTATGTGAAGATGCTCTCTAGGCTGGGCCGAATGGAAGATATCCGTGCATTCCTCGGGGAAGTGAAAGACCGCACGTTCGAGGGGGCGGCCACGGAGCGCGTCTCGGCAGCTCGGCAGGGGCTGGCACAGATGGAGCAGCGGCCTGAGATGTCCTTCCGCTGCGGGCCGCTGGCGCTAGCCAGCATTTTGAACAGCCAGGCAAAGCCCGAGCTGGCAGCGCAGACGCTTGAATTGGAATCTACCATCAAAGGCACCTCACTTGCCCAGCTGGCGGCGCTCGCCCGGCAACTCGGGCTGGATTATCAGGTGGCACGTCGTTCGCCCGGAGCATCCGTCATCTTCCCGAGTGTCATCCATTGGAAGGTTGGTCATTACGCTGCCCTTCTCGACACGGAGGCCGGGCGCTACCACACCAAGGACCCGACCTTTGAAAATGACACCTGGCATACACCCCGCTGCTTGGATGAGCAGGCCAGCGGCTACTTTTTGATACCTGCTGGCCCTCTTCTCAGCGGCTGGGAGGCGGTCGGCGAAACCGAGGCCGCGCAGGTCTTTGGAAAAGGTGTGACCAGTGGGAACGACGAAGATCGAACTGGTCCAAGCGATCACAAGAGTGGTGGCGGTGGTGGACCGGCTGGACCGGCTGGACCGGGTGGACCAGGTGGACCAGGTGGGCCGGGTGGACCTGGGCCCAGCTGCAGCGCTGGCATGGCTGTTTACAGATTTAATACCTTGGTGGTTAGTCTCAATATCGAGGATACTCCCTTGGGTTACCAGCCTCCATACGGCTTTCCAGTTCACTTCACGGCCACCTACAATCAGCGGGAGGCTGGGCAACCAGCCAATTTCTCCTACTCAAATCTGGGTAAAAAATGGACCCATAACTGGCTAAGCTATGTTACGGATGATCCCGCCGTTCCCAGTTCATTATCCCTCGCTACGGGCGGCGGCGGAACGCAGCGTTTCAGTGGCTATAACAGCACCACCCAGTCTTTCGCCCCACAGGCAGCGTCCCAGTCTGTCATGAGGCGCGTTACGTCGTCTCCCATCGTTTACGAATTGGAGTATCCCGATGGCTCAAAAGACCGTTTTGCCGCCTCGGACGGCAGTTCCGTCGCACCACGCAAGGTTTTTCTCACTCAGCGCCTCGATCCGTATGGGAATGCGCTCACACTTGCCTACGACGGGCAGCGGCGTCTCACCGCCATCACTGATGCCATCGGACAAGTAACCACCTTCAGTTACGAGTCATCCGATCCATTCATGATCACCAAAGTAACCGATCCCTTCGGTCGTTTTGCCATTTTCAGCTATAACGATTCGGGCCGTCTGGACTCAATTCAGGATGTGTTGGGTTTGCAGTCTCAGTTTAGTTACACAGGCACCTCGGATTTCATCCAGAGCCTCACAACACCATACGGAACCACGACCTTCACAACCTACGAGGCAGGCACCACTCGCAGGCTTACAGCTACAGACCCTCTGAACCAAACCGAGGTATTGGAATACAACCAATCTTCGACCACGGCTTCTGAACTCACTGTCAATAAACTCCCTGAACGCATGAGTTTAGATCTAACGCATCCGGGAGACCGAAACTCCTACTTTTGGTCTAAAAAAGCATGGTCAGAGTCACCTAACGACTACTCTTCAGCACACATTTACAGATGGCTGTATGGCGCGAATGCATCCGTTGCTTCCGCTCCCTTGAGCAGTGAGAAACCTGCTCTTTCAGCACGCATTTGTTATAACTACCCTGGCCAAGGGTGGGCGGCAGTGGTTGGAGCCTCCGAAAGGCCTTCCAAAATCGGGCGTCGGCTTACTGATGGCACCACTCAGCTTCAGCAGTATGAATACAATGATCTGGGACGCGTATTGGCCTACACCGATTCGCTTGGGCGTCAGACTCAGTACCGCTATGCTGCAAACAACCAGGATTTGTTGGCCATTTCCGTGGGTAACGGCGGCACTCTTGCCTCTTACACCTACAACGCGCAGCATCTTCCGTTGACAGCCACCGACGCTGCCGGACACACCACCACCTACACTTACAACGCGCAGGGGCAGGTGACCTCCGTCACCAATCCTCAGGGTGAAACCACCACCTACAACTACTTTGGCGCGGATGCCGCAGGGCGGCAGCGGAAAGGGCGCTTGTCGGTGCTCAATGGGCCTCTGACTGGCGATGCCGATACTGCCACCTTTGACTACGACGCCCTCGGCCGGGTCTCGCAATCCACCACCCCGGATGGCTACACCCTCAGCTACCAATACGATGTCTTTGATCGCATCACCCGCGTTATTTTCCCCGATGGAACGACCGAGGAGGCATCCTACGACCGGCTGCATCTTTCCATCCAAAAGGACCGGCTCGGCCGAGTCAGTTCCTTCCTCTACAACAGCCTGCGTCAGTTGGTCTCCACCACAGATCCGGCCGGCCGCCAGGTGAAGTATGAATGGTGCCGCTGCGGCGATTTGAAATCCCTCATCGATGCCATGGGCCGGGTCACGTTCTGGAAGCACGACGTTCAGGGGCGGGTCAGCTACAAACAGTATCCGGATGGTTCCAGAGAAACCTATGGCTACGATCCCTCCAATTCCCGGCTCGTTTCAGTAACGGATGCCAAAGGTCAGGTAAAAAACTTCGCTTATAACTTGGACAACTCTTTGGCCGGCGTCAGCTACCAGAACGCACAGACCACCACCCCCGGCGTCTCGTATGCCTACGATGCCATTTACGGCCGTCTCACCAGCATGACGGATGGCATTGGCACCACCACCTATTCCTACCATGACTTTCCGGATCTGCAGACGCCCGTTTCGGTCTATCCATTGAATCAGAATCTGGCAGATTCCATCAGCGGGAGTACTCAAAACGTCGTGGCTGTCGGAGGGCCATCTTTCAGCAGCGAAGTCCCTGCCGCCATTGGCACCGGACATTCCTTGGATTTTGATGGACTCACACAGTATCTGGAAATTGGTGACGCCTACAATCCCGAGTCTTACACCATCTGCGTCTGGGTAAGGCCGGAGACGATCCGGGCTCAAAGTATCCTCCTCCGATCCGGTGCGAGTGGCCCTTTTTCCGGCTGCTCACACCAGATCAGGATGAATTCAGACGGGAAGTTTGAGCATTATGTCTGGGATGGCTCCGGAAAAACGGTGACGGGCACCACCACTGCGGAGGCGGGCACGTGGTATCACGTGGCCATTGTCAGCGAAAAAAATGGCCAGGCACGGTTGTTCGTGAATGGTACCCAGGAGGGTGTCCCGGTGAATGTTGGCTCGATTTGGACAGGCGGCAGCAAGTGGGTGGTGGGATCGAATTCCCCCGATTCCATGACGTTTTTTGACGGTCAAATCGACGACATCCGTTTCTGGTGGGCTGCCCTCGATCAGCCCCGGATCAACGATGTTTCACTGGGCGCGCCTCCACCCAAAATGCCCGGCGCAGGCCGTCTAGCCAGTGTTGATGGACCTTGGGCCAATGACACCATCGCCTACACCTACGATGAGCTTGGCCGGATGGCCCAGCGAAGCATCGGGGGAGTCCTGGAGAGCTTCGCCTTTGATGCGGCCGGAAGGCCAACCAGCGTCAGCAATCCACTGGGCAATTTTGCCATCGGCTACGATGGCGTCACCTCCCGGTTGTTGAGCCTGACCCACAGCGGTGGCCAAAAGACGGAATATAGCTACCTGCCCGCCGCGCAGGACTTTCAGCTCCAGCGCATCCGCCACCTGAAGCCGGACGGCACCACGCCCCTTTCCGTGTTTAACTACACCTACGATGCCGTGGGCCGCATCCTGAGTTGGCGGCAACAGGAGGGAACGGCCACCGCCCAGGCGCGGACTTGGGCCTTCGGCTACGATCAGGCGGACCAGCTCACCTCAGCCGTGGCCGCTCAGGGCGGTGCCACCGTGCAGTCTTACGGCTGGAGCTACGATCCCGCTGGCAACCGCCTCACCCAGACCGTGAACGGGGCCACGGCCACGAGCAGCTACAACGCGCTGAACGAACTCATCCACACCACTGCCACACTGTCCGCTCAGACCTATGAGTGGGATGCGGAGGCCCGCTTGATCGCCATCAACAAAGGCACCGCACGGACGGAGTTTACCTACGACGGGCTTGGCCGACGTGTTCGTCATGTGGAGAAGCAGAATGACAGCATCGTCTCCACGCAGAGCTACCTCTGGGATGGGCTCACCATCCGCGAGCAGCGGGATGCCAGCGGCGGCTCCGTCCAGCAGCGTTACTTCGGCGGCGGTTATGTCGATCTCACTGGGGGCTCCCCCCAAACCTACCTCCAGACCACCGATCATCTCGGCAGCATCCGCGAGACCACGGACACGGCGGGGAATCTAATCCAGCGCGTCTCCTATGACTTCTGGGGCAACCCGGCGTTTGCGACGGGTGCATCCACGAGTCCCTTTGCCTTCACCGGACATTTCCGGCATGCGGGGTCCGGCTTGCATCTAGCGCCGTATAGGGCGTATGCGGCCACGACGGGGAGGTGGATTTCGAGGGATCCAATCAGAGAGTCAGGCGGAACTAATCTTTATGCTTACGTTTTGAATTCGCCAATTATTTTTACCGATTATTTTGGTTTGAAGCCAGAAGCGCTGGGTAATATTGAAAATTGCAATTGTCATAGCTATGCTTGGTATGGTTGCAAAGGAGATCCTACAGGAGATTTTCTTAGTCATTGGTCCGAGGATTTAGGTCCCGTTGATATCCCCACAGTGGATTTCAGTCCCTATAATGAGATGAATGCTAGCGAACTCATTTTAATGTTTGATCAGCCTATGACTCCAATTAATGACGTAAAAAAAGGCGACATAATAGTTTACATAAATAACGGAAAAATAACACATTCTGGCATTATAACGGGTCCTGACGAAGTTGTTAGCAAATGGGGCTCGGGTCCAGTTTTCAAGCATTCTGTCCGTGATAGTGAAGTTGAAAAATTCTACGGAAAGCCATACGCCATATACCGTAAATAAATGAAGTGCCACGGAATACATCCGGCAATTCTCACATTTGCTTCATCCATGAATCGCGCCTCATTCCCACACTCCTGGCTCATCGCCTTCTGGGTCGGCCTTCTGACCCTGACCTTAGCGCAGCTTGGCAGCCAAGCCCAAGCCTCGACCGGCTTCGACCACGACGCCCACGGCAACCTCATTGCCCAGCAAGCAGCGCCCGCGTCCCCTCCGGTGTTGGTGAACTCCCTGCTGCGGGACAGCATGCGCGTGGGTGACGATGACGTGCGGTTCACAGTCCTGGTCCGGGGCACAGGGCCGATCAGCTACGAATGGAGGAAAAACGGCGTGATGATCCCCGGCGCCGCAACCGATGTGCTGGTGGTGCCCCTGCCCGTGAATCCCACGGATGTGTTTAGCGTGACCATCAGCAACGCCTACGGCAGTGTCACCAGCATCCCGGCGTCCCTGCTGGCCGAAATCCCCGATGCCATCACCCGTGAGGTGGGAGTCTTCGTCGGCGAGGAGCCCGACCCGCCTTACCAGTTGGTGGAGACACGGGAGGTGAGCCTCGTGATTTCCGATCCCTCAGCGCCGCCTCGGATCGAAGATTTTGCCATCACGCCCTCCCCCACTGGCAGCACAGTGACGCTGAACTGGTCAAACTACGATCAATACGCCGTGAGAGATGTCGTGCGCTACGACATCTACTACGCCACCAGCGCCTTCAACGACATCACGGGCATGACGCCCTTTGCCTCCGTCGGCGGGGAGAACTTCACCTGGACGCGCAGCGGCTTGCCGGACT